>CAYYFQ010000043.1:0-5598 GCA_964471475.1 uncultured Gammaproteobacteria bacterium | reverse complement strand
CTTGTATTAGAAACACGCTATACCCTTCAGACTCATCTTGTATTGGAAGAGACTTAAATTTGCCAAGATAAAAAACATATCTTACAATGGAAGGAATTCCTATTCCCCATAATTCCTATAGAAAAAGGAGGTTTCTCATGGCTAACCCTATCTCCATAGCATCAATTACTGTACCAGAATTCCTTGATTCGACTTCTTTACAAGAACTCAATGCTCACTTTGCAGAAATTTTAGACCAAATTAAAGAAGGAAAAGCCCATGCTGATTTTGAAGCACTGCAAACTTTTCATTTAAACCCAACTGTGGCCACCTGGTTGAATGCAAATGGAGAAATTACTAATCAATTAGAATTAATGCCGCCTCCTTCTGCGTATTCTTTATTTTTAGGCTACTTTATTATTCACTATCTTGAAGAACAAAACAAAAAATTATCCTTCGTAGACTCTTATCAACGCCTCACGTATCACCAATTCCCTGATATATTAAAAGAGAACTCGGGTCTGTTAATATTAACTAGCTTAGTAATGAACCATCAACCTCATGTAGAGCAATATCTCGAATACTTAGTTGAACACAATCTATGGGAAAATCTAGAGATAGAGCAATGCTTTCTTATTATGGCTTACGCTCACAATCACCTCCCACCTCTTAAACTAGTACCGCTTCATTATCAACGCTATCAAGAAATTCATGAGGCTCGAGCTTCTAATCAACCCATCTATAAAAGCCAAGACGATTTTTTATATTGGGGAAATCCAACAACCATGATGCCCAGTGTAAGACACTTTCTTCTTCTTCATAATACGAATTTTATCTCTGACTTTTTAGAAAAATTATCGACTGGTTCTTGCCCCGATTCAATGTTTTACTCCACCACCACTCCTCGAGAAACCATAAATTTTTTCAAATTTTTACTTCATTTTTTAACAATACATTATGCCACAGATACAGCACCCACATTAAATTGGCTACGTGTTGTTGAGAGCTCCGTTACTTTAAGCATGAAGTTACTCCAAGATAAAGATTATGTGTTACTTGCTTTATTATTACAAATCGTTGTAAGAATAAAAATAGGAAGGTCTCTGGTCCATATCACTCCTGTTGATCCGAACGACCCCCTCAGGAGTCACTATCTACTTGATGGCATAGAATATGTGTTGAGGCCCATTACTGAATTGGCACGACAGGCTGACGTACTATTAAAGCAGGAAGACTCAGAAAAATTATTCGCTAAAAACCAGGAATTGCTGAATGAAGGAAAGCCTGATGGTATATTTCTTAAGCTGGAACGTGCTGCGAAAGATAAAACCACTTCGGCGGAAGGCTCCGCTTTATTTGCTACTGTACAGGATTATCATCAGGCTTATACTCCCCCTTCCCAACGATTACCCATGACTTGCGCACAAGAAACCACAACGGCCCCCCGCTATCAATAACGAGATGAAGACGCCCTACAATATGCGCACCCTAATGCGCATCGGCCCAATTATCACCCACTCCCACATCTACGAGTAAAGGGACTGACAAAGGAGAGGCTTCCATCATCAATTGAGCAATTTTTGAGGAAGCCTCACTCACGACTTCCGCTGGCACTTCAAATATTAATTCATCATGCACTTGCATAATAAGATGCACGGATGGCATTTCTTTTTTGATCCAAGTTTGAACAGCTAACATGGCGCATTTAATAATATCCGCAGCGGTCCCTTGCAGAGGCCCATTAATTGCTGCCCGTTCAGAAGCTTTCACACGCATCATCGCCCTCGCATTAATATCCGGCAAATATAATCTCCGACCCGCAAAAGTTTCTACATAGCCTTGTTCATGCGCCATTGAGCGGGTTCGTTCCATATGATTTTTTACGCCAGGATAACGATTAAAATATTCATCAATATATTTTTGCGCTGCTTCTCGCGGAATCCCTAACTGCTTCGCTAAACCAAATGCAGACATACCATACATCAAACCAAAATTGATCGCTTTGGCATTACGACGCTCTTCATCCGTGACTTTTTCTAAGGGCACATGAAAAACTTCGCTTGCTGTTGCGCGGTGAATATCTTTATCTTCATGGAAAGCTTTAAGCAACCCTGGATCTTGGGATAAATGTGCCATGATTCGAAGCTCTACTTGCGAATAATCTGCAGAAAGAATTTTGTAACCGGCAGGTGCAATAAAAGCTTTGCGAATCGCTTGTCCCTCGGCTCTTCGAACCGGAATATTTTGCAAATTTGGATCAGAAGAAGATAAACGCCCGGTAGGCACCACCGCTTGATGATAAGAGGTATGGATTCTTCCTGTACGCCCAGCTATTTGCTCCGGCAGTTTATCCGTATAGGTAGATTTTAATTTACTTAAACTGCGATATTCTAAAATTACTCGAGGTAATTCATATTCGTATGCTAAATCTTGTAGTACATCTTCATTGGTCGACGGCTGACCTGTAGGGGTTTTTTGCAATATGGGCAATTGCAACTTACTAAATAGTATTTCTTGTAATTGCTTAGGGGAACCTAAATTAAACGCTTGACCCGCCAGCTTAAAAGCCTCTTCTTGTAATTTGAGGAGCCGTTTTTCCAAAGTGGCACTTTGATGTCGCAATAACTCCGCATCTACCAACACCCCTCTTCGCTCCATCTCTGCCAGAACAGGCACTAATGGCAACTCAATTTTTTCAAACACTGTTTTTATTTTAGGAAGTTTTTCTAACTGTGCTGAAAAAATTTGATGTAATCGAAAAGTCATCACAGCGTCTTCGGCAGCATAAGGCGTTGCCACTTCAAGGTCGATTTGATCAAATGTAATTTGTTTTGCACCTTTACCTGCCACCTCCTCAAATTTAATATTTTTATGATGAAGATATTTAGCTGCCAAAGTATCTAAATCATTACGCTCACTACTGTGCAACACATAGGCAGCAAGTTGCGTATCAAAAATATTATTAATTTCCACCTCGTAACGCGCCAGCACATTGATATCAAATTTTGCATTTTGAAAAATCTTAGTGATGTGTGGATCTCTCAAAATTGGCCTCAGCTTTTGCAAGCATGCTGTTCTATCAAGCTGCGACGGTGCATCTAGATAACGATGAGAAAAAGGCAAGTAATATCCTGTCAATTCATCTAAAGCAAAAGACATTCCTACCAGTTGTGCCTCGGTAATATCCAGAGAAGTTGTCTCAGTATCGCAAGCCACTATTTTGGTTTTTTGTAGTTGTTTTAAAAAGTCCTCAAATGCTTCCCCTGTTAAAATGACTTTACTGTCAAATTTTTTAAAATGATCAGCAGAAGAAGTTTGTTTGCTTTCTTCTTGCAAGGAGGTGTCTTCTTGAGCAAACAGATCCCCATTTTGTTTTTGTAAATGCACTAACAAATTTTTAAACTCTAGCTTTTTATAAAGCTCCACCAATTGCTCACTATTTGCGGGTTGTAAGTGCAACTCTTCTGGTTGACAGTGTAGAGGAACATCGGTATGAATAGTTACTAACTGTTTAGTTAATGGAAGTTGAGGAAGGAAGTCTCGAAAATTCTCACCAACTTTTCCCGTAAGTTCACCTGCATGCTGAATCAAATTATCAAGCGAATGGTAGTGCGCCAACCATTTAGCTGCCGTTTTTGGGCCAACCCCTGATACTCCTGGAATATTATCGCTGGTATCTCCGATCAACGTCAGATAATCAACTATTTGAGAAGGTTTTACTCCGAATTTAGCTGCTACGCCTACTTCATCCATATCGGTGTTCGTCATGGTGTTCGTTAATGTCACATGCGTATTCACCAGTTGCGCTAAATCTTTATCGCTGGTAGAAATTAATACGGGAAGTTTTTGTTTGATGGCCTGCACCGCTAAAGTTCCAATCACATCATCCGCCTCAACACCTTCTTCCATTAACAAAGGAAAACCTAAGGCTTTGATGATCTCATGCAAGGGAGCAATTTGCTTTTGTAAATCTTCCGGCATCGCGGGTCGGTGGGCTTTGTAAGCTTCGTATAAATCATCACGAAAAGTTTTCCCTTTGGCATCAAAAACAACTGCGCACAATTGCGGCTGATACTGTGTTCGCAAGCGATTTAACATAGTCACTACACCTAAAATTGCCCCCGTAGGTTCCCCTCGCGAATTTGTTAAAGGAGGGAGAGCATGATAAGCACGGTAAAGATAAGAGGAGCCATCGATTAAAATTAATCCATTGAAAGAAGCCATGATCGTGTATAATGTAAACTTTTAAACGACTAGCATATCATATTTCCTCATGACTAAAAAAAATTCTTTAATCACCTGGATTGAAGGTGAACTTACTGATGCCAAAGCACGCGACCTTATCACTCTTCCAGTGCACAATAAAACTACCATCACCGACTACATGATAATTTGTACAGGCACATCTAATCGCCATGTGAAAGCGATTGCAGATAAAGTAACCGAACACGCCAAGAAAAAAGCTCACCCTCCTCTCAGTGTCGAAGGTGAACAAAGCGCTGAGTGGATAGTGGTCGACCTTGGCGAAGTGATTATCCACGTTATGCAACAAGAAACGCGCGATTTTTATCAACTCGAAAAACTATGGGGTTAAAATGAAAATTTGGCTGCTCACCATTGGTCGCGGCCAACCAGCTTGGATTGCAGCAGGTTTTGCAGAATATCAAAAACGCATGCCGCGAGATTATGAGATAACACTCATTGAAATTGCTGCACTAAAACGCACTGAAAACGCTAACTTAGCTAAAATCAAACAAGAAGAAAGCCAAAAATTATTTGAGAAAATTCCACCCCATAGTTTACCAATCGCTTTAGATCCTCGTGGCAAAAAAGTTTCTACTGAAAGTTTTTCAAAACTTCTGCAAGAATTTTATCAAGCGCATCAAAATATTGCTTTTTTAATTGGAGGGCCTGAAGGTTTAAGCGATGAATTACTGGCAAAAGTATCACTACGCTGGAGCCTATCAGATTTGACTTTTCCTCATGGCTTGGTACGTATTATTTTGGCTGAGCAAATTTATCGAACCATGACGATTCATAAAAACTTGCCTTATCATCGCTAAAAAGTTTTTTATTTTTCCATTTTGATCAAATCTAAAAATTCTCTACGTGTATTCATACAAGTTAAAAATAATCCTAGCATCGTTGAAGTCACCATCACAGAATTTTGCTTTTGTACCCCTCGCATTCTCATACAAAGATGTTTTGCTTCAATAATTACACCCACACCCAAAGCCCCGGTAATTTCCATTACCGCTTGCGCAATTTGGCTAGTTAAATTTTCTTGAACTTGAAAACGCTTCGCATAAAAGTCTACTAAACGAGCAAGCTTCGATAAACCAAGCACCTTACCTTGCGGCAAATAGCCAATATGACAGCGACCAATAAAGGGCAGTAAATGATGTTCACATAAAGAATATAGCTCAATATTGGTGAGCGATACCATGCTCCTGACATCCGAATGAAACAACGCATCATTGATAATATCAGTTAAATTCTGCCGGTACCCTTCCGTCAAAGTCATCAGCGCTTTAGCTGCTCTTTCCGGAGTATCTTTTAAACCCTCGCGATCAGGATCATCACCTGCCTCCAGAATAAGCTGCCGATACGCACTCGACA
>CAYYFQ010000042.1:0-5961 GCA_964471475.1 uncultured Gammaproteobacteria bacterium | reverse complement strand
AGAAACCACTCGGGAGCTTTGGCAGACCTTATGTGGGCATTAGTGTGAAGTAAAATAAGGCCACATGGAAGCTTATGATGCCAGGTAAAGACGAGCGGGTTTTTGAAGCATGGATGCTGAAGTAAAGCCTACAGGGACGTACTTGTGGCGTCCCGCGAGACTTTGTCTGGCGTCATGGACACAAACAAGCCATGGCGATTTTACCTTTAACCAAAGTGATAGCTAAACCCAATATTGGCTGTATTTGTCTGCGCCACAGGGTTTGTACTATTCGCGTAAGGACGTCCAGCGAAAATTGAATCGGCAGTTAAATCCACTTCAAAATTTTTGGTGAATTGATAACCTGTACCAATGGCCACTTCAGGCGCTGTGCGACTTCCATCCGCGTTACTGATCGGATAGGTTACACTACCCCATGTAAATGTATTGTTATTTTTTTCATATAAGTAAGCGACACCACCTTTACCTAATAAGAAAAATCCTGAACCAAAAACATATTTGCCAATGCCTAAGACGCTAAGTGAATAACCTCGATAAGCGGTAGTAAATCCAAACATGCTAAAAGTGGCATGCGAAAAAGACATGCCATCAAATTCAACGCCATATTGAAAACCTTGAAGCGGCCCCCACAAACTTCCTGCAAATAGACGGCCGTTCCATCCATCTAGATTAACTAATGGGTTAAACATGTATTGCGCGCCAGACGATAAAGTAATTAAACCCGCATCAAATCCTACATAAGGCATCATTTGAGCAGAAGCGGTAGTTGATAAAAAAATGAGAGACATGCTAAAAAGAAAGGAATAAAACCAAGATTTTCTATTCATAAAATAACCCCTGAAAAATGGTGGTAGGATCTACTGTGTTTTCTATACCCTTCGTACTTTAAGATGCGAAATAAAGCTTAGCATAACGAGTAGTACATCACGTCATTTATTTTGTCTGCCGAGATCAAGGACTCTTTTAGAGCCCCCTCACCCGGCGCTTCGCGCTACCCCTCCCAGTCACGCTGGGAGAGGGACAAAATGTGTGAATCGTTGTAGTAGGGCATGTTGACAATTCTACAGCAAATCCACAAGCTCTTGCCAATCACGCAGTTGTTGTTGCCAATATTCAGAAGTGTTAAACCAAGGGAAGTTCAGTTGAAATGCAGGATCATGCCAACGTTTAGCAAGCCAAGAACAGTACTCGAGTTGACGCAACATACGTAAAGCTTCAATTAAAGAAAGTTCCTGTTCGTTGAAATCATGAAAAGCACGATAGCCTCGCAGAATGTATTCGAGCTGCAAACACCTTTGCATATTGTCACCAAAAAGGAGCATCCAAATATCTTGAATGGCAGGCCCCATCAAACAATCATCTAAATCAATAATATGCGGTTTTTCAGCATTCCATAAAATATTCCCCGCATGCAAGTCTCCATGAATCCGAATGAATTGTTTCTTCGTTAAAACATCAAAACGTTGTTTGATTTTTTGGAGTGCATTTTCAATGACTAGGCGATAACTATCTTGCAAGAAATGTGGAATAAATTGATGCTCAAATAAATATTCATAAGGATTATTTTCTTTAGAGGGCGCCATTAAATGCGGGCGATGATGAAAAGGATGGCATGCTCCTACCGCATGAAGTCTACCAATGAAGCGTCCCATCCATTCAAGCCGATCAAGTTGATCAAGCTCAAGCGCGCGCCCTCCCCAACATGGAAAAAGAGCGAAACGAAAATCTTTAAAATAATGTAATGTTTTTTGATCGGCAGATATCCAAGGCGCAACTACCGGCAGCTCATGCTCCATGAGCTCTACCGCAAATTGATGTTCTTCCAAAATAGTCTCATCACTCCAGCGATGCGGGCGATAAAATTTTGCGATAAGCGGCGCTTGATTCACTATGCCTACTTGGTATACCCGGTTTTCGTAGCTGTTCATAGCCTGCAAACGACCGTCACAAAAAAGCCCTACGCTCTCGATGGCCCCAAGAATCGTATTAGGATCGAGCCCCGCGTAAGGAATTTCAGAAGTCATTAGTTGGTGTGATCGTTTGAGTCACTAGGAGAAGATGTCTGCGTTGCCGCTGAGTGATCATAGTTTTTGGGTAAATAAAGCGCCCCACTTTGACCACACCCTACGAGGAACAAAGAAGCAACGAGTAAAATTATTTTAAATAAATTCATAGACTATTACTACGCTTTTTTACGCTCTTGTACAATTTGATAATATTGTTCATTAGGTTTGACCATTCCAAGCTCCATTCGAGCACGCTCTTCAGGCGCATCCATACCTTGCTTGAGGTCTTTTACTTCTGCGCGTAATTGATCGTTTTCTTTGCTAAGTTGAATGTTTTTTTGTCGTTGCTCAGCTACTTGCTGATGAAATGCTCGCACCTCTCGGATGCCATCATCAGCCATCCATAATTTATATTGCAAGAGTGCAAATAAAATCACTAACCCTATGATTAACCATTTCATTGCATTACCTTTTAAATCGCTCCCTGAGCACTAAACCGGCATAAGGGATGCTTACTGGATTAGCTAATTCAATGCGAAGTAACTGATTATATTTTGCCACACGATCCGTGCGCGATAAAGAACCAGTTTTAATTTGTTGTGCATTTAACCCTACTGCAATATCCGCAATGATTGTTTCTTCTGTCTCTCCCGAACGATGAGAGATAACCGTGCCGTACTTAGCTTCTTGCGCCATTCGCACGGCTGCAAAAGTTTCTGTTAACGTACCAATTTGATTAGGTTTGATTAAAATTGCGTTACCAACTTCTTCTTGGATTCCTTTTTGTAAAATTTTAGTGTTAGTAACAAAAACATCGTCACCAATCAGCTGAACACGATCACCCAATTTTTTGGTAAGTAATTGCCAGCCACTCCAATCCTCTTCTGCCATACCATCTTCGATGCTAATAATAGGATATTTATCTACTAACGCCGTTAAATAATCCGCCATGGCTTTTGCATCCAAATCAAGATTTTCTTTGCTTAATGTATATTTGCCTTCATGAAAAAATTCAGAGCTCGCCACATCAAGTGCTAAAAATACTTGATCCCCTGGATGGTACCCGGCCTCTTCAATCGCAGATAAAATTAAATCTAATGCGCCCTCGTGAGAATGGATGTCCGGTGCAAAACCTCCCTCATCCCCCACGCTAGTACTCATGTTGCGTGTATCTAAAATGCGTTTTAATACTTGAAAAATTTCAGCCCCACAACGCAAAGCATCCGCAAAACGTTCAAATCCCAGCGGTACAATAAGAAACTCTTGAATGTTTAAACCATTATTCGCATGCGCGCCTCCATTAATGATATTCATTAATGGAACCGGCATAGTTTGCTTTTCCCCTTGCGCGAAATAATTATGTAAAGATTTTTGTTGGCTTAACGCTCCTGCTTTGGCAACCGCCAGTGAAATAGCAAGCATCGCGTTGGCACCTAAACGAGATTTGTTAGGGGTACCATCTAAATCAATCAGCATTTGATCTATCTTAGCTTGAGAGGTGGGATCTTGACCAATTAAATGAGGGGCTATTGATGTCAAGACATTTTGCACCGCTTTTTGCACACCCTTACCAGCATAGCGGGCCATATCGCCATCACGTAGCTCTACAGCCTCATGTTTACCGGTGGAAGCGCCAGAAGGCACGGAAGCTGAGACGCTCAAACCGTTACTTAAAAAAAGTTGAACCTCAACAGTAGGATTGCCACGTGAATCTAAGATTTCGCGCGCTCCTAAAGAGTGAATGGTAATAGTCATATCCGTACGATTGCCAAGTATGTATGGTGTTTATTGGGCGGTAGCTTCAGTATTTTCATCTTTACGCAGTACTAAACGCTCACGGATACGAGCCGCACGACCTTGAAGATCACGTAAATGATAGAGTTTAGCTTTACGTACATCGCCACGACGTTTAACGGCCACACTTGCAATAATAGGGCTATGTGTTTGAAACACACGTTCTACTCCCACCCCGTGCGAGATTTTACGAACAGTGAAGTTTGAATGTAAGCCTCGGTTACGTTTAGCAATCACAATGCCTTCAAAAGCCTGGATACGTTCACGATTACCTTCTTTAACTTTCACCTTTACGACCACCGTATCACCGCTTGAAAAAGTAGGAATATCTTTACGTAATTGAGCAGCTTCAAGTTCTGCAATAATTTTTTGCATATTTATTTCCTCGTTAAAATAGCTTCTAGTGCATCACGTCATTTATTTTGTCTGCCGAGATCAGGGACTCTTTTAGAGCTCCCCTCACCCGGCGCTTCGCGCCACCCTCCCAGTCACGCTGGGAGAGGGACAAAATGTGTGAATCGTTGTACTAGGGCCCGTTGAGCTTACTTACTTTATTTTTAAATGCCTCTGATATAAATCAGGGCGTCGCAATTTCGTGCGTGTTAGACTTTGTTCTTTGCGCCATTTTTCAATGTGAGCATGATTACCATTTAATAACACTTCTGGCACTCTCTCTCCATTAAAAATTTCTGGCCGCGTGTAGTGAGGATAGTCTAATAAATCTTCACTAAACGAATCTTGTTGATTAGAATCCGGGTGGCCTAATACCCCGGGAATCAACCGAGTCAGCACATCAATTAATATCAATGCCGCCAACTCTCCACCACTCAAAATATAATCACCAATAGACCATTCTTGATCAATTAATTGATGTATGATGCGTTCATCAATGCCTTCGTAACGACCACAAAGCAAAATCAAATCACTCTCTTGCTCCACCAATTGCCGCGCATTTGCCTGCGTGAATTGGCGACCTTGAGGCGTTAAATAAATCACTGGTGCCTTTTTACCTAACCATAACTTAGCTTGGTGGATCGCAGCCGCTAACGGCTCCGCCATCATTACCATGCCTGGGCCGCCCCCATAGGGGCGATCATCTACAGCACGATGCAGCCCTTTGGCATAATCGCGCGGATTAAAGGCACGTAATGCAAGCAATTCTTTTTTCTGCGCTTGAGCAGGCATTCCGAATTGCAAAACCTGCAACATTTCAGGAAAAATACTAATGAAAGCAATTCTCATTAAATCTCTGCCGGCCAATCAACAATTATTTCTTGTTTAGCCAAATCTATTTTTTTAATGACGGAATCAGGTAAATAAGGGAGACAGTAAGATTTTTCTCCTTCCACAAACATCACATCATTAGCACCGGTTGACAGTAAATGCGTCACCCGACCAAACTTAAAACCATCCAAATTGATTACAGTTAATCCTTGAAGATCTGACCAATAATATTCGCCCTCATTTAATACAGGCAATTTGGCACGATCGACATAAATTTCGGTGTGAGTTAATTGAGAAGCTTGATCGCGATCCACGATGTCTGCAAACTGCACTAATAACATTTTATCCACTACCGTTTTTTTTACTACTTGTAACGCTATTTCTTGGCCCTGACGTTTAAATCGCCAAGGCTGATAATCCACAATATTCTCTATAGGGTCTGTATAAGAAAACACTCTTACTTGCCCTTTGACTCCATGAGGTGCACCAATTTTACCTATCAGTATTTCTTTTGGAATAACCTTGTCGAGAGGGTCCATTTGTACCTAATTAAGCAGCTGTTTTTTCAGCAACTCGCACTAATTCTGCTACACGCTCAGAAGGCTGCGCACCTAATTTTACCCAATGCTTTAGCCGTTCAACATCTAATACTAATCGCTTTTCTTGCCCGGTCGCAATAGGATTAAAAAAGCCCAAACGCTCGATATACTTACCATCACGTGGGTTACGGCTGTCAGTTACGACAATATGATAAAAAGGACGCTTATTTGCGCCGCCACGAGCCATACGAATTGTCAACATGTATACACCTTAAAAAATTACAATATTTAGCGAAACGCGATATTATACAGTGAAAAGTTTGGAAAGGGAATATGCCACTCTCCTGATGTATCCCTAAAATTTCTAACGATTGTGATATTAGCGAAGACTGCTGCGT
>CAYYFQ010000041.1:0-8481 GCA_964471475.1 uncultured Gammaproteobacteria bacterium | reverse complement strand
AAATCTTAGCTTATCAAATATAGGTACGCTTCACTTTTACTTCCCAGGATGCTTATTTGCCTGGATGCCAGCCTGCGCTGGCATGACAAGCTTGAAAAAAATTTAGGGATACATCAGCACGAAAATGGCTTGGCATCTTTCATAAAATAATATAAAATTCTTTATTTCTAACATTGATCATCCTGAAGGCCTTCACCAATGACACAAACTTTTTCTAAAAAACTGCTGCTCTCTCTATTGGGGTTTGGCGCATTTGTTTTTCATGGGGTAGCTCATGCTCAAGCAAATCAGCAAACCGTCGATACTCAAAAAACTTTAGTGCAAAAAATGGATGCGCAAATTGGTGCTGAAGAAAAAACCATTCAAGAACTTAAGAATGAAATTAGCGTTTTGCGTAATACGCAACAAAAACAAGCGGTCGAAATTAAGCATGCGGTTGCCACACAGAATAGTTCAACTGATGCTTCATCTGAGGCAACATCGAGTGAGACTGTCACGAAAAAACATAAAGATGGGCATTTATTAGATGTAGGAGCTATGCCGGTAGTAACTTCACCTTATTTAGGTCTTCCTTCACGGTGGGACGCGATGGATCTTGTTGTTAACCAGCCGACCTATGATGAAGACGTGATTTTAATGCAAAGAAAGCATCAAATTGATCATGGTTTAAGAAGTTATGGCTATGGACACGCGACCAATCCTATTTTGGAATTAAGTGGTAAGGTAGAGGCGCAAGCGTGGGCAGCCAAACCAATGACTGGTCGCTCACAAAGTATGATTGATCTTTCGGGTGCAGAAGTGGACTTTGTAACGCACGTGAATGATTGGGTGAATGGTATTGTGGCGATGGTATACGATAACTCTCCCCCTAATGCGAATGGCAGCACGAATGCGCAATTGGTCACTAACTCTCGAGTATATGTAGATCATGCTTTTATTACCATTGGTCGTTTGAGCCGCTCGCCTTATTATTTGACTATTGGTCAGCGCTCGGTGCCTTATGGTCATTATGTATCGTATATGATCAGTAATACCTATCCTCAACAAATTTTTAAAACACGCGATCGCGCAATTTTAGTGGGATACAGTCCGCTCAATAACGTGGGACCTTATGCGAATGCCTTTGTATTTAAAGGGGATACCAAATCGGGTGGGGGTCAAAACAATATCAACAATTTTGGTTCTGATGTAGGTATTTTATTTGATAATCGTAAAGTGTCGGGTGATGTAGGAATTAGTGGTATTTTAAACGTTGCTGACTCTTTGGGAATGCAAAATAACGGTATTACAGACCCTACACAGTTCCGTGGTTTTGGTTTTGGACCTAATGGGCAACCTGCTGAAAATATGGTCCGAAAAGTCCCCGGTATTAACTTACATACAAACTTTAGTTGGAATAAGTGGACTTTAATTGCCGAAGGCAATACGGCAACATCGCGATTTTCTGCACAAGATATGAATTTTAACGCGCATGGTGCTAAACCTGCTGCGGTTCATAGTGAATTAGTGTATGCTTTTAATGTAGCAAACCGTCCTACCAGCTGGGCTATTGGTTATGACCATAGCTGGCAAGCGCTATCTTTGATGCTTCCTCAAGCGCGTTATATTACAACGGTCACCACTTCATTTTATAAAGATACTATTGAAAGCTTAGAATTCAAGCGTGAAATTAACTATCCAAACGCTGTGGCAGCAGGTGGGCAGGGTGTGAGTGTAATACATTCGGGCCATTTTGCTAATACGGTTACTGCTCAAATTGGTTATTATTTCTAACGGGTGTTTGGAGAGATTGTGATGTCAAATAATTTTGCTGATAGCAATGTGCGGCCTTCTTATGATCAAGTGATTACTGATATTGCTAATTATGTGTTACAAATGGATATTGAAAGCGATGAAGCTTATCAAACCGCTCGTTATTGTTTAATGGATACGTTGGGATGTGGAATACTAGCTTTGCGTTATCCGGAATGTACTAAATTGCTTGGACCTATTGTGCCTGGTACGGTGGTGCCACATGGGGTGCCAATTCCGGGATTAGCTTATGTGTTAGATCCTGTACAAGCAGCCTTTAATATTGGAACAATGATTCGCTGGCTTGATTTTAATGACACATGGCTTGCGGCAGAATGGGGACACCCTTCCGATAATTTAGGGGCAATTTTAGCCGTCGCAGATTATGTCAGCCGTCACCGTTTAGCAAATGGACAACCTTCATTGACGATGCGAGATGTATTAACGGCAATGATTAAAGCCCATGAAATCCAAGGGGTGCTGGCTTTAGAAAATAGCTTTAATCGCGTGGGGTTGGATCATGTTATTTTAGTTAAACTTGCTTCAACGGCTGTGGTCACAAAGCTTTTAGGCGGCGATTTAGACGCCATTCAACGCGCACTTTCTTTAGCAATCGTGGACGGTCAAAGCTTGCGTACTTATCGTCATGCACCTAATACAGGCTCAAGAAAATCTTGGGCAGCTGGAGATGCCACTAGTCGTGCAGTCCGTCTGGCTTTAATGGCAATGAAAGGTGAAATGGGTTACCCTAGCGCGTTGAGTGCGAAGACGTGGGGTTTTTATGATGTGAGTTTTAAAGGGTTTCCCTTTAAATTTCAAAGGGCTTATGGCTCTTATGTAATGGAAAATGTTTTATTTAAACTTTCTTATCCTGCAGAATTTCATGCGCAAACTGCGGTGGAATGCGCTGTTCACCTTCATCCTTTAGTAAAAGATCGTTTAGATCAAGTAGAGCGAATTGAATTAACCACGCATGAGTCGGCTATTCGCATCATCAGTAAAACCGGCCCTCTCCATAATCCAGCGGATCGAGATCATTGTTTGCAATACATGGTAGCTATTCCTTTAATGACAGGGAATTTGACGGCTGAAGATTATGAAGACAGTGTGGCAAAGCATCCTTTAGTAGATCAATTACGTGAAAAAATGACCGTTAGTGAAAATAAACAATTTAGTGCGGACTATCATGATCCTGCTAAACGTTCCATCGCTAATAGCATGCAAATTTTCTTTAAAGATGGCACCTATACGGATAAAATAACAGTCGAATACCCTATTGGGCATCGTAGACGCAGAGAAGAAGGGTTGCCTGTTTTGTTGAAAAAATTTGAGCATAACTTATTAACACGTTATACTCGTAAGCAAAGTGATGTCATTATCAGTCTATGCAAAAATCAAACAGATTTAGAAGCATTATCTGTAGTTGATTTTATGCGGGCGTGGCAGTAGAGTCATTTTTTAATTATTTTCTAAGGAGAAACATCATGAGTTCCTATCGTCGCGTGGTTTTCGGAATTGATTTACACCCCGATTGTGATATTACTGTGGCAAAAAAAGCTCAGGCGTTAGCAAAAGTATTAGGTGCTGAAGAATTTATTATGGTTCATGGGGTTGAGCACGTAAACAGCTATGGGATTGGTCAAGCTTATCCAGGTATCTTGGATATCGAAGGTGAATTGGTGAAAGCGGCTACCGAAGAATTAGCCAAAGTTGGTGAACAATTAAATATATTACCTGCCAATCAAGTAGTCGCGTTAGGTTCTCCAAAAATGGTTTTGTTTGACGTGGTGAAAGAGCGAAATGCGGATTTAGTTATCGTAGGAAGCCATGGTCGCCATGGTTTGAGTTTATTGCTTGGATCCACTGCTTCTTCAGTCTTACATAATGCCAGTTGCGATGTGTTGGCTATTCGCATTCGTGATGACGATCAAATTTGTTAACAATATACTAAAAATTTATGGTAGCAAGCAAAGGTAGTGCTCGTCTGACTCGTATTAATGCGGAAATTGCTCAGCAGTTTGCTTTGTACGTGTTATATGAAGTAGACGATGTTATCATTAAATCAGTGCAAGTCACGAGAGCAGAAGTGAGTAAAGATTTATCTTCTGCTAAACTCTTTTATTTAATTATTAGACCTCTTTCGGAACTCGCTCCTGTGAGAAAAGGAGTAGAGTCTCGAGAGAGGTCTATTGATCTTGCACTTGATTCTCAAGTGGTTGCTCAACATTTAAAAAATATAGCAGCAAATTTTCGTCGTTATTTAGCACAACAATTAAACTTACGTAAAACACCAGAATGTCGATTTTATTTTGATGAACAAGCGGTAAAAACACAGCATATTTTAGATTTGCTGGCTAAAATTTAACTTTTTTCAAGGTGGATTATGAAATTATTTCGGAAAATATTTATAGCAATTATCACGATGATAATTGTTAACAGCGGATTTGCGGCTACGACAATATCCCCCCCCAATCTTTCTACGGTCCCCACTAATGTTTTTTCTACTACTCAAAAATCTCAAATTGAAAATATAGTGCATGCTTATTTGCTGACACATCCGGAAGTCATTGTGGAAGCGGTACAAACTTTACAAATTAAACAGCAATTAGAAATGAAACAAAGAGCTAAGCAAGCGATTGCTCCGCTGATGCCTACTTTATTAAATGACCCAGTGAGTCCGGTTGCAGGCAACCCTAAGGGCACAGTCAACGTGATTGAATTTTTCGATTATCGTTGTCCTCATTGTAAAGCGATGCAACCTGAGCTTAGTGCTTTATTAGCACACGATAGGAATGTTCGGTTGGTCTACAAGCAGCTACCAATTTTTGGAGCAGAATCAGAATTTGCGGCAAGAGCTGCTTTAGCGGCCCAAAAGCAAGGAAAATTCATAGCGCTAAATGATGCTTTATTAAAATCCATGTCGCAATTAACGAATGATGATGTATTAAAATTAGCCGCTCAAGTCGGTTTGAATGTGGCTCAATTGCAAAAAGATATGAATAATCCAACGTATACTAAAGAGTTGGCAGATAACCAAAAACTAGCTGAACAAATTGGCATCATGGGAACGCCCGCTTTTGTGGTTATTAAAAAATTACCTTCGGGTATTACAAAGACAGATTTTTTACCAGGCCAAATGAATGAAGCAGGATTGGCTAAAGTTATTAATGAATTAATTTAAGAGGACGCAATGCATATACTCAATAAATTGATAATCTCACTGCCTATGCTAGTGGCTTTAACAGCTTGTGCCCCTAATATTTCTCCTGATGTCGTTCAAGCGAACAATGCCAATACTATTACACAAACAACACGAGGAACCATCATTTCAATCAAACCTATTCAGGTAAAAGCTAATGACAATATGGTAGGTACCTTAGCAGGAGCAGGTATTGGTGGTGTGGCAGGCTCTGCGATTGGTGGAGGCGATCGTGTTCCCATCATTGGTGCTATTGGAGGCGCTCTCTTAGGAGGTGCTGCTGGGGATTATGCTCAAGATAAACTATCCTCTCAACAAGGCTTGCAATATATTATTAAAAAAAATAACGGAGATTTGATTACCGTAGTTCAAGGCCCTGGTGCTACGCAGTATCATGTAGGGGAATCTGTTTATGTGGTAGAAGGTGCTCATGCGAGGATCGTTGCC
Organism: uncultured Gammaproteobacteria bacterium; assembly: GCA_964471475.1. Lineage (GTDB taxonomy): Bacteria > Pseudomonadota > Gammaproteobacteria > CAISUE01 > CAISUE01 > JAJNBD01. The sequence continues at coordinate 3,044 of CAYYFQ010000041.1, read as the reverse complement.
GTAGGATGAGTAAACGTTTTATCGCAGGCGCCACTTGCCCTCAATGCCAACTCATTGATAAAATATTTATTTATCGCGTTGAAAATATAGAGTTTTGTGAATGTAATCGCTGCGGATATAAGCAGCAACAAGAGGCTGTGGCACAACCTGCTATGGCTAAAATAGGTAAACGCGAGCACATTGTGAGCCTCATTCGCCCTAAGTCCCCAATCAACTAATTGATAAAATGATTAAAAGGCTTGCCATCTGCTATTTTTTTGTGCTATCTTTTTAACCATACGTCAATAATAATTATCTCCAACAAAAAATTCACTTCAAGTCTTTCGTTTTTGTTTTTTGTAAGTTCAAATAGGTATAGCGCTAGTCACTTAGTTTTAGGTTTTAGGCAAGGCGCAAGTGAGTGAGTCGAAGGAGTGTACATAGACGTACATGACTGAAGACGAGCAAGCTTGCAACGCAGTATAAAGCTAAGTGGGTAGCGCTATAAGTTGCTGTTTTTTTAAATCATGGATGAAGTAAGTAGTGCAGTAGTACCAAGGAGGGTATCAAAATGAGGCAACCGGACGTATGTCGCGCGCTTTTGCGCCGAATTAATAGTTTAACATTGGGCGATTTCCAAAAAAACAATGCTATTATCCAACAGATTAGCGCGGAGATAGCCCAAATAGAGTCGCGATTAATACAACAAAATGTCGCGACTGCATTTTTTGATAAAATGTTACCTTTGCTTTTGAGGTTATATCTTCAAACACGCCATGAAGAATCCCCACCTAATTACGGACGGATAGTGACTGCTTTTTTACCCTCACTTCAGGCTCACTTACTCCTATATTTCTATAACAATGACGCAAATATAAAAAAATTAGTCCAATATGATTTAGTTCGTTTCGAAGCCTTGTTGGAATTAATTAACAGATATGTGCCTGACAGCGAGCGCTTGCAAAGCATTTTAATGGGATATCTTGAAAAAAATTGTCGTGTGTTTGTTAATGAACATTTCGAGCGATTACAGCAATTATTTCTAGGATTGCCTAGCTGGAATTTCAACCCTCCTCCTCCTACATCACTAGTAAGGCTACACCAGGCATTGCTCGATGAGTTTTTTAGAAAAAAAGGCAGTTACTTGAAGCAGTCTGTCAGCAATATAGGGGTGGTGATAGTCGCACTTAGCGGGATTAGTGCAGAGAAAAAGCTTCAGATGAGAACTGCCTGTATAGAAGATGTAAAAAAGTATCCAGAAAAATATACAAAATTCGATATTGCCACAACACACACTCTTCTTTGCCATCTCCTGCAAGGCTTTTCAGATGCTGGAAGTATTGGCGTGAATGATGAAGAAAGTCAACACTCATGTGCTTTAGCGCCAAGACTACACTTAGTGCCTTCACTGCCAGCTGTCGACGTTCCATTAGAGGCGGAAGTGGTGAGTGAAATTCCTTATTCCGATGAAACCACACACTTTTTTGCTAATTTTGTAAAGACTCATATCAAAAAATATATTAAAGATTGGCAGAAAGATATTGTAGCACTTGTGAATTTATTTACTGATGTGAATGACAAAAACACAGTGATAGAAGGAGTGAATATTTATTTAAGTCAAAAAATTTCTTATGTGACACAAAAAAAACTTGATAACGTGAAATGTCTTTTTAATTTATTAAATAGTAAATTCTTGGCGCCTTCTACAGCGCGTGAGCAAGTGGAAATGTCGTTAGCAAGATTTATCAGCGAACACCCTGAAAGTTTTTTTAATAGAAAGACGAAGGCTTTTCTTGCGGCCATTTCCGTTGGAAAAGCGAGTAATTCTTTGAATTCAAAAGAAGAGTCAGAAAAAAAATTACGAAAACCAAATTTACAACCTATAGATTCTTCAAATAAAAATAAAGCAGCGGGAACTGCGGCTTTTCTTGAGGTATTGAGCAAATTTCAACATGCGGTTCCCAAGCAATTGTTACAAAATAAGTTGGTAGATTATGTATTGGGTCGCCGCTGGCTTCTTTTCAAGAGGCTCCCAAAAATTTTACGTACTCCCCAAGATGCTTTAAATTTGTTGCAATTGGTGGCGGATAGCCCGTCTCAAATGATGCGTATGGGATATCGTCTATTGACATACTGCCAACGTAATGGAATTAAGTTAAAAGAAGCTTTGTTAGGTGAGCATTCTCATGTAACGCTCAGATCGGTGTTAAATGGTTATGCCAGTTGTCGAAAGGGGTTGGTAGAATGGTTAGATTATATAACGATGGAAACTCCCTCACATATTATTACTGTGCTTGAGGAGTTAACGCATTGTGAAAATTATGTCACGCTAAAAGAGGCCATAGGATATTATCTCGTGAGTCATTTGCAGCGATTTATCTGTGCGTCTGATTTTAATCTCGGCAAATTTTTAACAACATTGTTTGAGGTCATGACACCTAAATTGCTTTTGCAGGTGGGTTTACTAGATAAGTTAATAAAATTGATTCAAGCAAATCCATCAGTTGCTCAGCAATATCAGCCTCTCTACACTCAGTTATTGCATACTCAGCAATTGCTTTTGAATAATGTACCTATCTGTTCTTTTAATCAAGCCGGGATCGGTGTGGTAGGGCGTAGTATTGTGCTTCCAAGTTCTTTGGCGAGTGCGGCTAACTCATCAGCGGTTGTGCAGGTATTGAGAGAGGAAGAAGTTAATGAGCAAGCGATAGGTTATGAACCAGACAAGCCTTTATTTTCTGACGCAATTGACGTTTCAGCAATCTTGGGACCCGGTAGTCTATTTGCGATAGTGGCGCCGGCTCCTCAAGTTGTCACCAAAACTGTGATGGGCGCTCTAAGTGCTGCGCCTTTTCAGGCTCCAGCGCCAGAATGGGTATAGTACTACCCACTTAGCTTTATACGGAGTGATGGGCGCTATACCTCAATTTGGACAGCTCTGACAATCTGAGACCTACACAACCTGAGATCCGCTGATGTATCCCTAAGTTTTTTTAAGTTTGTCATGCCTGCTGCGTGCCAGCCTTCGCTGGCAGGCATCCAGTTAAGCATGTTTTTAGGTAATG
>CAYYFQ010000040.1:0-8773 GCA_964471475.1 uncultured Gammaproteobacteria bacterium | reverse complement strand
GCCAACGCCCCAGCCAAGCACACCGAGGCCATTGATCATCGTGGTATGGCTGTCTGTCCCAACTAAAGTATCAGGGTAAGCAAGCAGTTCACCATCTACCGTTTGATTCCATACTATTTTACCTAAATATTCCAAATTCACTTGATGACAAATCCCCGTCCCGGGCGGTACCACTCGGAAATTTTGAAAAGCTTTTTGACCCCACGCTAAAAACTCATAACGTTCGGCGTTACGTTCCATTTCAATGTCTGTATTTTCTTCTAAGGCTTGTTTCTTAGCAAACACATCCACTTGAATGGAGTGATCAATGACTAAATCGACGGAAATCTCTGGATTAATTTTTTCAGGATTATTTTTTAACATTGCTACCGCATCACGCATCGCCGCTAAATCCACAACGGCAGGAACTCCTGTAAAATCTTGCATTAACACACGAGCTGGACGAAAAGCAATTTCATTGTGCGAAGTTTTATCTTTTAACCAATCTGCCACCGCATGCATATCTTTCAATTTTACCGTAAGGTCATCTTCACATCGTAATAAATTTTCTAATACAATTTTTAAAGAAAACGGCAGATGCTTAATATTCGGCAACCCATTTTTCTCAGCTAAAGGAAGGCTGTAATAAGTATAATTTTTTCCATCAATGCTAAGAACACTACGGGTTTTTAAACTATCTTTGGATTTCATAACTAGGCCTTTTTTAATAAAACAGCGGGGAGTCAATATGACCATCATTATACGCTGATCTATTTCAATAAAACAGAAGTGATACGTAATGACTGAAAGCCGAAAATAAATGGCGACTAATTCGAAAAATAGTGGAGCGATGATGCCTTAAGAGGAGCTCTAGGGCACCTCTATAAATTATAAATCTTGTGCCCCCACATAACTTGCCACTTCCTGTATCTGTTGATCAGAAAGCTTTGCTGCAATATCCTGCATCATTTGATGAGGATCATTCACCCGAGTTTTTGTTTTAAATGCCTTGAGTTGCGCTTCTATATAAGCCGGATTTTGACCTGCTAACCGAGGAAACTTGGCTTGCGAATTACCTGACCCATCTGGAGAATGGCAGGCGGCGCAAGCGGGAATACCCTCTTCTCTATTACCTGCTCGATAAAGCATGGCACCCTGCACATACAAATTCGGATCCATAGGAACCGATCCCAACTTAGGTCCTGTTTCAGTGTAAGCGATGATGTCATTCAAGTCAGCCATCGATAACCCCTGTAATAAAGGAGTCATAATCGGGTTTTGACGCTTGCCACTTTGATAATCCAATAATTCTTTCAATAAATACGGCGATAATTGGGAATTAAGTAGTGGGATGCTGCCAAGGGGACGCGTTTGAATTTGATGACAAGCGTTACAATGGCGATCGTATAAGCTTTTTCCGGCCTCGAGATTAACCAACTGGGCCCATAAACCAGTGCTGACAGAAATTCCTATCATAAACAATAGAATTTGTCGTACAATACACATCATGAACTCCTTTCAAAACTCAATACATTTTTTACTCAGTGCCGCCAGTTTATCACAGCTTCCTGCTGATAATGGCAGCGAAGTCGCGTTTGTAGGGCGCTCAAATGCGGGAAAATCCAGCGCATTAAATACCATTACCGGAATAAAAAAATTAGCTAAAGTGAGCAATACTCCAGGGCGTACTCAGTTAATTAATGTATTTAAAGTTGATGATAAAAAACGCTTGGTGGATTTACCAGGTTATGGATATGCCGCAGTACCAAAAGCAATCAAAGAACGTTGGCAAGCCACTTTGGCACAATATTTGGAAACGCGTCACTCACTACATGGTTTAATTTTATTAATGGATGCAAGACATCCTTTAAAAGATTTAGATGTAAATTTTTTAATGTGGGGAGCGGCAAGAAACTTACCAGTACATATTTTATTGACTAAATCCGATAAACTTTCTAAAACAGAAGCTATCAAATGTTTGCAGCAAACTAAAACTGCACTTCAATCTATTTATCCTGCTGCTACTGTTCAACTATTTTCAAGCACCCATAAAATAGGCGTTAAAGAAGCTGAAACACAAATTAAAGCATGGCTAGAACCTCCTCTCTAAATTTTAAAGGAGTAAAATGCAATTGTATGTCATTTCCAAAAAATAATTTCGCCATTTGTGCAAAAGCGGGCGTTAAATCAGATACGTAAAATGCTTGTTTCCCTTGAGGAGCTTGTGAGTTTAATAATTTTTTTTCACCTAATAATTTTGCTAAAACTTCCGCAGTAATCTCACTTTCATCCAACAATTTTGTTTCGTTCTCAAAAAAATGCGCGATATGTTTTTTGATCACAGGATAATGCGTGCATCCTAAAATTAAATAGTCAATATGGCTTAACCTAGGGTCGTTTAAATAACGCTTGAGCACTTGAGTGATGACAATACTATCTTCATGAAAAGATTCTTCAATTAATGATACCAATAAAGGTGCAGCAACCGCCTTAAATTGTAAACGATTAGGCAGTTGCGCTATTTTTTTAGCGAATACTTGAGAGTTCACCGTTTGGCGCGTGCCAATCAAGCCAATAGTGCTATCGTGGATATGTGTACGGATATAATCTACCACGGGATCAATTACGGAAAGCAGTAACGCGCGATCGCATAAATAGTGCTGCAGATGGTCAAAAGCGGCAGCTGATGCTGAGTTACAAGCAATCACAATCACTTTGCATTGTTTTAACAATAAAAAGTCGACAATCTTTTCGCAGTATTTTTGAATGGTGGACGCCGACTTATCTCCGTAAGGCAAATGCGCTGTATCTCCAAAATAAATAAAATCTTCGTTGGGCAAGCGTTTAGCGATAGCATTGGCAACGGTTAGCCCACCGATACCACTATCAAAGATACCAATAGGTTGTGAAGCACTGGTCGAATTTTTTTTCATACATTAAATAAAAAGTGCATCACATCACCGTCTTGAACGATGTAAGTTTTACCTTCTAGGCGCCATTTACCAGCTTCCTTAGCGCCGCTTTCACCCTGATAGCGAATAAAATCGTCATAAGAAACAACTTCCGCACGAATAAAGCCCTTTTCAAAATCGGTGTGAATGACGCCAGCAGCTTGAGGCGCCGTAGCACCAATAGGAATTGTCCAAGCACGCACTTCTTTTACACCAGCCGTAAAATAAGTTTGCAAGCCGAGGAGTTCATAAGCTGCTCGAATCACACGATTTAACCCTGGTTCCTTTAAACCCATTTCTGTTAAAAACTCCATTTTATCGCTATCATCTAATTCGGCAATTTCCGATTCTAAAGCAGCACTGATCGCTACCACTTTAGCGTTTTCTTGCTTCGCATATTCAATAACCTGGTCTAAATAAGGATTGTTAGTAAAACCTTTCTCATTGACATTAGCTACATATAAAGTAGGTTTCGCGGTTAAGAGTTGATAAGGTTTAAGTACGGCTTTTTCTTCATCCGTTAATGTTAAAGCACGAACTAATAAACCTTCGTTCAATTGAGTAAGGGCTTTTTCCAACACCGCTTTTTGAAAAAGTGCTTCCGCATTCCCTGATTTGGTGCTTTTACTAACTCGCAGTAAAGCTTTTTCTAGCGTTTCCATATCGGCTAATGCAAGCTCTGTATTGATAACGGCGATATCGTTCAAAGGATGAATTTTTCCTGCCACATGGACGATATCATTGTTATCAAAACAACGCACCACATGCGCGATAGCTTCCGTTTCACGAATATTGGCAAGAAATTTATTCCCCAAGCCTTCGCCTTTAGAGGCACCCGCCACCAAACCAGCAATGTCAACAAACTCCATCACCGCAGGGACCACACGTTCAGGTTTCACAATATTTGCTAAAGCTTCAATACGTGGATCCGGGACAGTAACAATACCTGTATTTGGTTCAATGGTGCAAAAAGGATAATTCGCTGCTTCAATTCCAGCTTTAGTTAATGCATTAAATGTGGTGGATTTTCCCACGTTTGGTAAACCTACTATCCCGCAACGACAAGCCATAACGCTCTCTTTTCAATAAAAATAAGGTATTGTAAAGAGGATCAACAGTAAAAGCAAAAGCGTGATCAGTGATCAGTTAACGCACCATAGGAGATTTGACTTAAAATGCTAGCATATGCTAGCATTTGTTATATTATTTATTATTGAAAAAATCTCATGGCAAACTTAAGCGTTAGAAACTTAAACAACCACACTTACGAGCAACTGCGTTTAAAAGCACAAGCGCATGGAGTTTCTATGGAAGAAGAAGTAAGGCAAATCCTTATGCATGCCACTACTCCTTCTGAAAGCATTACTAAAGTTTTTAAGTCTTATTTCGGCAAAAAAAATGGTGTAAATCTTAAGCTGTTAAATTCACGTAAGCCTCACCCACCTATGGATCTTATCTAATGATAATATTAGATACTAATATTTTATCAGAATTAATGAAACCTGCGCCCTCGCCAACTGTTCTCACTTGGATAGACCAGCAAGAATCCTCAACACTCTATATAACTGCGATTAGTATCGCGGAAATTTTTTACGGAATTTATGCGCTTTCTAACGGAAAAAAAAGAACTAATTTAGAACTCGCCTTTCATACGGCAATCAAAACAGCGTTTGCTCATCGCATCCTTCCATTTGATACTAATGCTTCTTATATTTATGGAAAGCTGATGAGCGACTCTAAGTCCAAAGGGCATACCATGAGTATACTAGACGGCCAAATTGCCGCCATCTCTCTAACATCACATGCTACGCTTGCCACCCGAAATATAAGTGATTTTCATCATTGCGCTTTACAACTTATCAATCCTTTTGTCACTGCCAAATCTCAACTATGAAAAAAGACTCTCTTCTCATTCGCATTGCATATTTCGCTACTTTATTAGCATTTTGCGTAGTATTACTGGGTGCTTACACGCGCTTAAAAGATGCTGGGCTCGGTTGCCCCGATTGGCCCGGTTGTTATGGACATGTGACTGTACCGAAAGGAGATGTGGCAAAAATGGCGAGCGCTTCTTTTGGGAATCAACCTGTAGAACCCACCAAAGCATGGGCAGAAATGACGCATCGTTATATTGCAGGCACTTTAGGGCTACTCATATTTTTTATCACCGCTCGCGTTATTTGGACACGTAAGACTTACCATTCCCCTTTAGGCCTACCCATTTTTTTAACCCTTTTGGTTTTGCTGCAAGCCTCTCTGGGACGCTGGACAGTTACTCTTAAATTACTCCCCCCCGTCGTCATGTTTCATCTATTAGGCGGCATGACATTAGTGGCTTTGTTAGCTTTACTATCGTTACGGCTCAACCATGCTTTTCGAGAAGTTAACTCAAATGACCGTAAAAAATTTTTTGGATGGGCACTCTTTGGATTAATTTTGATTATTGGACAAATATTTTTAGGCGGGTGGACTAGCGCGAATTATGCTTCCCTTGCATGCACAAGCTTTCCGGGTTGTTCGGGATATACATTTATTCCATCTTTAGATTATTCGCATGCATTTAGTTTGATAGATAAAATTGGTCCAAATTATCAAGGGGGTTTGCTTGATCAAGCGACTAAAATCACCATTCATTTCACTCACCGTTTAGGTGGAGTAATCGTATTTTTTTATTGGATCACTTTATGCATTGTTATTTTTGCCAAAGCCCAATCCAAAAATTTATTGACGCTCGCATTACTGATTTTAACCATATTATGCATTCAGGTGGCTTTAGGGATCATGAATATTTTGCTCTTGCTTCCCTTACATGTGGCAGTCAGCCATAATGCTGGCGCCGCTATCTTATTAATTAGCATCGTTACTTTAAATTACGCTTTGTACCCTAAAAAATCATGACCGCTTCTAAACCTTTTTTAGCTTATTATGAGCTAACTAAACCTCGTGTGGTTTTATTGATGCTCTTAACCGCATTGGTTGGAATGTTTTTAGCTACAGCGGCCCTTCCTCCTTTATCATTAGTCATCTTTGGTTTAATCGGGATCGCGTTAGCGGCGGGAGGTGCTGCTGTAATTAATCATTTAGTGGATGAGCGCTTTGATGCCATCATGCAGCGAACAGCCAAAAGGCCAATTCCCACTGGAAAAATAAAGCCGATACACGCCGCAATTTTTGCTCTCAGCTTAAGCGTGATAGGGCTTGGTATCTTAGTGGCTTTTGTAAATTTACTTACTGCGATATTAACTTTTTTCAGCTTAATCGGTTATGCGTTAATTTACACAGTCTATTTAAAACATGCTACTCCGCAAAATATTGTGATTGGTGGCCTGGCAGGAGCGATGCCTCCCTTATTAGGCTGGGTGGCAATTACCGGCTCGATTGATCCTCATGCGCTATTGTTGGTGCTGATTATCTTTGTGTGGACTCCTCCACATTTTTGGGCACTCGCTATTCATCGATATAAGGAATATGAAAAAGTTGAAATTCCCATGTTGCCCGTTACTCACGGCATTGAATTCACCAAATTATCTGTTTTACTCTATACTATTTTGTTAACTCCCGTAAGTTTATTGCCTTTCATATTTGGTATGTGTGGCGTGATTTATTTAATAGCTACTTTAATTTTGGATATTGGCTTTACCTATTGGGCTGTACGTCTTGCTTGGGGAAATCACCCAGCTAATGGTATTAAAACTTTCCATTATTCCATTTGGTATTTGATGATTTTATTTGTTGTTTTACTCACCGACCATTATTTGAAGATTCCCATATGAACACACGCGATCAGAAACGCACTGAGTGGCTGCACAAGCAGTTATCCAATGTGAATAATATTTCACCTTTCCCAGGTGACGCCAGTTTTCGTTGCTATTTTAGGATCCTTACGCCAGAAAGAAGTTATTTATTGATGGACGCTCCACCTGCTTTGGAAGATTCACAAAGTTTTGTAGCCATTGATAAAGCTTATCGCACTGCAGGAATTCAAACTCCCCAAATTTTTGCTGAAAATTTAACCGATGGCTTTTTATTATTAGAGGATTTTGGTCATGTAGTATTAAACGATGTTTTAAGTGAACAGAATGCGTTTGAATACTACCAGCATTGTTATAATATTTTACCAGCTATTCAAGCTTGTCAACAAATCCCTCATTGGAACTTACCTGTGTTTGTAGAAAGTTTATTACAAACGGAATTGAATAATTTTGTGGAGTGGGGCATAGAAAAATTTGCGGAAATTCAGTTAACCACGTACGAAAACCAGCTATTGCAAAATACTTTCGCTTTATTAAAAGATGTGAGTGCAGAGCAACCGCAAGTAGGAGTACACCGCGATTTTCATTCGCGCAATTTAATGGTTTTACCTGATAAAAGCATTGGTATAATTGATTTTCAAGACGCCGTTATTGGACCACTTACTTATGATCTTGGTTCTTTGCTGCGTGACTACTATGTCAAGTGGCCTCAAGAATTAGTGTATCGATGTGTGTATGATTATTACAATCGCCTAGTAGAAAAAAATGTGTGCTCTCGCGATCAATTTGAATATTGGTTCGATGTGCAAGGAATGCAACGCCATTTAAAAGTAATTTTTATTTTTGCACGAAAATATTTACGTGATAACTCCACTGCCTATTTGAAAGATATGTTGCGAGCACTGGAATATATCCATGTAGTGTGTCAGAAGCACAGTGTATTGAAAAATTTTTATCACCGTATTTTTCTTAACTTAGCTACGTGCTTAAAAGAGCGAATCGCTACCATTCTTAACAGCTAGGGGAATCCAGCTTTCCGCCACCCCGTGGCCCAAGTAGCATTTGGACCCCAGAGCGCGCCCCCCTTTTTGCAATTATTGAGTTTCTTATATCATAACCTTCCTTTTACTGGCATATTACATCAGTGAACAACCTTGTTGGTTTTCTTGACGCTCAAGCTCTCTTTGATGACGTTCTTCTTCTCGCTCCCTTTCTTGCGCATAATGTTTTTCTTGTTGTTCCATAGCTGCTTGATGACGTTTTTCTTCTCGCTCTCTTTCTTGCTCATGACGTTTTTCTTGTTGTTCCATGGCTGTTTGATGGCGTTTTTCTTCTCGCTCTCTTTCTTCGGTATGACGTTTTTCTTGTTGTTCCATTTCTTTCTTATTATCACTATCTGCGACACTTTTAAATAAAAGAGTACCTATGCTTCCGGCTGCTGCAGCTAAGAGAGGCGCACCCCACGTAGCATTTGCAGTCCGTTCCGAACCTTCTTGTGTAGCTGCCGCTTGAGTTTGTGCAGACTCTCTTGCAGCATTTGCTTGCACTTCAGCAGCTTTTATTGTCGCATTTGCGCCAATATGAGCCGCTTTAATTGTGTCTGAAACAGGCGGTGCGGCTGACGAACTTCCTAAAGAAGCATGAGAAGTAGCGGTGAGTACGGTCGCACTTCCTTGATTCGACCCAGAAGCTGAATGGACCCCTACATCGGTATGTGTATGAGTAGGTGTAGTTGGATGATTGGGAGAATTATTAGAAGAACTGCCTGCAGAAGAAGATTGATTTGTAGAAGTGTCTGTTGAGAAAGCTCGCATTACACGTGGGCCTACGTCAGATAAAACTTCTTTTACTCCTTCCCTTACTGCTGGATTGGTAGCTATAGTAGCTGCTTTATGACGCAACATAAAATCCTCCTTGAAAAATTGTTATTCATGCATTACTCAACAACAGTTTCATAATAACAAAAGATTTATGAAGAAAAGCTTAACATTAGAAATACGGAGGCAAAAAAAAACCCCCAAGGATAAGTTGGGGGGTTTTTAGAGATAAAGATGCCTGGCAATGACCTACTTTCGCATGGGCGTGACCCAC
>CAYYFQ010000039.1:0-10378 GCA_964471475.1 uncultured Gammaproteobacteria bacterium | reverse complement strand
TACTAAGCAGCCTTTGCTGACATCATAAGGTATTATAATTTTAGGGATGCCTCAGAGAATATTGGATTTGAAACTATCGTTTTCACATGATATCATTACTAATAAAAATGATATCGAGGTGACTATGCTAAGAACCGTGGTGAGTTTTGAGCCAGCCGATAAAGCTTGGCTTGATAATCAAGCAAAGAGTGCTTGTGTACCCATGACAGAAATTGTAAGAGAGGCAGTCCATTATTATCGAAAAATTGTGGAAGAGCGCGCGCAGCCCAATATGCTGCAATTACTTCAAAATACCGCGGGTATTTGGAAGCATGGAGATGCTCTGGTATATCAAAAAAAACTACGCGCGGAATGGGATCAATGAAGTTTTTACTTGATTCTGTCATTTTGATTGATCATCTAAACCATATTTCAGCAGCAACCAAATGGATTAGCAAGTTTTATTCAGCGAGTTGTTTATCACCAATTACGCGTGCAGAAGTTCTTGTTGGAGCTACCTCAAAAACAGAGAAAACCGTTAAACTACTGCTGAATGGATTTGTTAATTTAGTTTTCACCCCTAAGGATGCTGATCTATCTTCGGCTCTTCGGCGTGAACATCGGTGGAAACTACCCGATGCCATGCAAGCAGCTTTGGCAATCAACCATGGATTAATTTTAGTTACTAGAAATACTAAAGATTTCTCTCCTCGTCAATATGATTTTGTTCATATCCCTTATAAAATTTAATAAGGACCCCTATGCATTTCCGCCGTCTTAAAATTATTGTTGAATTAGAACAATATCCAAAAATGCTGCATTTGATCAAAGCTATTTTTCTCGGCTTAGGTTTGTTGGTCATCGGCTATTTTTTGCAATTTATAATGAACATGGTGTTCACGCATAATTTAACGACGTCGGATTATGGCGATTATAATCTCATTACCAATACTATTTTTTTTGTAGGGATCATTTTTTTACTAGGGAACGATCAAGCCAGCATTAAATTTATTCCTGATTATTTTACACAAAAAAAATCAGAGCTTTTGCATGGGATTTTTATTTATTATGCGCGTTGGTGGTGGTGGATGATGGTCTGTGTATGTATTTTAGGAGTTGCTATAGCCGTGTGGGTAAGGAGGTATCACTCAGGGGCACATCTTATCTGGCAATACTTATGGATGATTCCTTTTAGTGCGTTAGTTAACTTATTAGGAATGTTATTGCGTAGCCGAAATCAAGGCTTCTATTCTTTACTAACGCTTCATGTTTTACCCCCTGTTTTTTTAATCGGCGCCATTGAGATGGTTCATTATATTCACCATCAATCCATTACCTTAAATGAGATGATGTGGATTTTTTTGATCGCAAATCTTTTGTTGGTGATTTTTGTGCAATTAATGAGCCTCTATCGTGTCATTCCTTGGGAGGTATTTAAAATTTCCCCACAATTTTTTAATAAAACTTGGTTTTTAGTGGGTGTTCAATTAATTTTAGGGATGCTCATTTACGACGGAGAAAGTTCGATTGTAAATATTACTTTAAAACTCACCGGCCATTCTTCAGCAGAGGTCGGTATTTTTTCGGTTTGTATGGTTTTCTTTTCTGCAATGTGGTTAACTTATAGCGCATGCGCTGCCGTGTTTAATCCTTTGATTGAACCCATTATGGTCGCTAAGGATACGGCTCGCTTACAAATCTTAAACAATATGGGTAATGCTACTATGTTAGGGGTTGGAGCCATTATTTTCATTCTATTGCTTAGTTTTGGGAAAGTATTCTTATCTTGGTTTGGTGCTGATTATGTGCAAGGTTATTCGACTTTACTCATTTTGTGTGGAGGGAGTCTTTTGGGGCTTGCTATCGGGATGAGTACACCACTGTTAGAATATACGCTGGACGATAAAATATTAATGAAGCTGACTTTGATTTGCAGTTTTTTTATTGTCTTAGCCGGGATTCCACTTTGTAAATATTGGGGAATCATAGGTGGCGCCATTGAAATTTTATTGGTCGAAGTGGGCATCGCGTTCATTTATGCAATTAAATTAAAGCAAATTTTGCATATAAAACCGTTTCTTTTTTTCTAGAGAGCTCGCTTTTTTAAGGAGGTATATAAATGCATCAAATTATGCTCAATCCATCATCTTCACGTGATAGCAAGTTTGAAGAGTCTCGTCATCCTTCGCAAGTTATCGACCTCAACCATGAAGCAAATTTTTCCCCTAAGCACCTCAGTTATCTTTTTTGGGAGGCAAGTATGCCATTGATTTTAGTGGCAAGCCGTGCTCCTTTTTTAACACCTGATTTAGATCCCAGCAAATTACAAAAAAAATTGATTCAAGAAATGCAAGTTTTTGAAAAATCTTTGCAGAAAAAAAATATTCGCGCAGAGCAAATTATGATAGCTAAATATTTTTTGTGTGCATTAGTAGATGAGTCGTTGGAGTTTGAATGGCTGAAAGGACATGGCTTTTGGAAAGCTCATGCACTTTTATATCATTTTTTTCAAGAGACTTCCGCAGATGAAAAATTTTTTACTTTGTTAGCACGTTTGCAAAAAGAGCCGAGTGTGAATTTACCTTTATTAGAGCTGGCTTATATGAGCTTGGTGTATGGATTTCAAGGAAAGTATCGGCAAATGGACGCGGGACATTTATTGATTAATCAACTGATGAGTGCTGTGTATCACCAATTGAATTGGTATTATGATGAGCTGCGGAAGAGTCTTTTTATTCATGCGAAAACGGCTACGTTTAGGTGATAAGGGTGAGTTGGTTAAAAAATAATTTTATTCATCGTTTGAGTCAACGCTACACGCACCATCATTTGGCTAAAGCACTTTTTCATGCGCTATGGTTTAGTATTGACGCGTTGAAAAAAGTTGCATTGCCAAATGGGCGCAAAGCCGATGCGTTGCCCGTCTGTTTAATAGTGGGGACAGCTAAATCAGGAAAGACCGCATTGATGCAAGCAAGCCAAGCTGAAGTGGTGGTAGATGTGCCCTTAAACTCCACCTATCAACCCATGAAAGCTCATAGCTTACCTCTTTTTTATGTAACTTACCAAGCCGTTTTTATCGAAATACCCCAATATTTTTTAATTAACGAATCAAAAAAACAAATTCCTTATTTAGAACAATTAATTTTGTGTTGGCGACGTGCTAAATTATTAGAGCGAGTGGATCAAGTGCTTTTCACCATCAGTGTTGATAAACTTTTTCAGATCGAAAAAAATCCGCAGGTTGCGTATGATGAGTTTTGGCACTCTTTACAAGTGTTATTTTTAAATTTACCACAAAGCCAAATTAATGTGATTTGCGTGTTGACGGAATTAGACCGACTCCCAGGCTTTAATGAATTTTTTAGCGACTTAAGTTTTGAAGAAAGACAACAATATTTTGGATTTGCTATTCATGCCAAAGAACATTGGTTGAAATCGGCTCAAGTACAATTTGTGCAGTTATTAAAACGCTTGCAAAGAAGAATGCTATGGCGTTGCCAAAGCGAATTAATTTTGTCGCGTCGTTTGTTAATTGCAGAATTTCCCAAACAGTTTGAAGCGGTGGGAAAAGCCTTTTTAAAATATATGGCACCATTTTATCTTTTGCATCAAGCCATTCCTAGCATTCGATGGCAAGCTTGTTTTTTTAGTAGTGCGTTGCAACGGGGAGAAACACAAGATTGGTTACTTTTGAAAAAAAATAATTGGTTTGAGGTAAAGCGCTCAAGCGATTCCACCGCACTTGTGTCGCTCAAAGAGCGTCCATTTTTTATTCGTGGAATTTTTCAGTATTTAAAAAGTCATCAAGCACCTAGCGGAGTAAAGCTTTTTGCTAAGCCAAGTCCCTCTATAAAAACTCCTAAAAGCTTTAAAAAAATCCTAGGCTTGAGTGCTTTGGGGTTTTTCTGGCTAATCGTGTTTATTTATTTTGTTTTGTGGTGGCATGTAGCCTCCGTTTTGAACGGGCGCCCAGAGTTGGCGTATCATCTTTTAGATAGTACTTATGTAGAAGAAAATAAAGCGAATTTTATTGATTACGAAATGGCTTATTTGCCAAAATCCTTACAGACTTTATTTGTGAAGTCGGATCATTTAAGTGAGCTCATTAATCATAATGCGATTCGTTATGTCAATAAACAGTGGCAAGCGACAGTGGTGTCTTTTTACCAAACGAATTTAGCGGGACGCTATCCTTTAAATGCTTTTGCTAAAACAGATATTCGATGGAATGATTTTAATATGTTTTATGGAGCGAATGGCATCGTTGCTAATTTTTCACATAAATATTTACAAGCCAGTACTATACAAAATTTGCTTTCGAATAAAAGTGCGTTGCAAAATACTTTGAATGCGGCGCAGTTATTGAGTAAGGAGTTAAATAGTGGCTCCCACTTTAACATGGTGTGGTATCCGAATCAATTTGGGCCGACGATTAAGATGATCGCGCTGGAATTGGCAGGTAAGAAAATTCTTTTAAAGCCAGGTATATTAAGTGCAGATACTTTTTCGTGGCAAGCTACGCAACCTGGGTTTCCGGCAAGTTTAGTCGTTACTTTTACCAATGGAGGCGTTCGCTCACAGTTTTTTACTGGCGATTGGGCGTGGTTACGGTTATTGCAAAATTTTCATTATCAGCGCACTCAAGATCCTCAAACTTATATTTTATATAACAATCTTTCTCCATTTAGTTTACAATTAAATACGGATATGCCGATACTTGATTATTTTCAAGCTTTGTCGAATTTAACTATTCCCAAGACACTTTCCTCATGACACAAGACAATTTTTTAACCGAAATCCTTAATTTACCTTTGTGGAAAATGCATGAACTTTCTGTCAATGAGAAGTGTTTTAATGTAGTGCTGAATAATGAGTCGCACGAGAAGCCCACAATAATTTTAACCCTACATTTTTGTTGCCAATCCCTTCAGGAAGAATTACAAGAAGCACTGAATAAATTATTTCCTTCTTACGCTATAAAAATAGAACAAAAAATTACCCCTCATGTCGTTGCCAACAACATACCTTTACGAGCTGGCATCAAAAACATCGTTGCCATCGCTTCTGGCAAAGGCGGAGTAGGCAAGTCCACAATCGCAGTGAATTTAGCGCTGGCATTGTTGGCGGAAGGTGCAAAAGTAGGTATTTTAGATGCTGATATTTATGGGCCGAGCTTACCTACAATGTTAAATCTTACTGAGCCTCCCCAATCACTTGATGGCAAAACTTTAGAGCCTATGAAAAGTTATGGTTTGCAAGTGATGTCGATAGGTTGTTTATTGCAAGAAAAAGATACGGCGATGGTGTGGAGAGGGCCTATGGCAAGTACAGCATTGCAGCAACTTTTTCGTGATTGCCAATGGAGCGACCTTGATTATTTAATCGTTGATTTGCCTCCTGGAACGGGCGATATTCAATTGACGTTATCCCAAAAAATTCCTGTCAGTGGCGCGGTTGTGGTCACTACCCCTCAAGAAGTGGCGCTTGCGGATGCCCGAAAAGCGATAACCATGTTTAATAAAGTATCAATTCCTATTTTGGGCATCGTTGAAAATATGAGTTACCATATTTGCAGTCACTGTGGAGAACGAGAATTTATTTTTGACGAAATAGAAAAAGAGACGGTGGAATTGGGATCTTCTCCATCATGGGATATTTTGGGTGCTTTGCCATTAACACGTGCAATATGTGGAGATGTGGATAAAGGATTTCCAACGCTCGTCAAAGAACCGTGTGGTGCCGTCAGTCAATTATTTAAAAAAATAGCGATGCGTTTATCTATTAACATCGCTACTTTAGAGAAAGCTAAATTTAGCCGTATCCCGCCAATTGCGAAAGCATGACTAGAGCGTGTGAACAATGCCAACCATCCCCCCCGGCATAAAACGTTTTTTGTTTCGGCATAGTGAATAGTCAACGCGTCCTAAATTTACTCGCAGCTAAATAACATCCGTAAAGAAATACCATGGGCGGCGGTACAAGTTTGTCCCACATTCGCATTGGAAGAGTAATCATATTTTTGTTTGTAATACCCAGCGGCATAGACTTTGAAAGCTTGGGTATTTTGACAATCAGGCTCTTGTTTTAATTGACTTCGATGGACTTGTACGGTGACGCTATCATGTGTTGCATCTCCAGGTACAGTCAGGGGCATTGCTAGACATTCTTTATCCGGATCGGAGGTGCTCTCGGGAAGATTGATTTTTACAAAAATTTTAGAATTGTCAATTAACTTCGTAGTTTTTTTGTTGATAATGGTGAGAATCACAGAATCATCAGCGAAAGCAGATGCAGTGCATCCCAATAACGCTAAGATGAGTAAAGTAGTGTTGAGTAATTTAAGGCGCATAATAACCTCCAGATAAATTAATTTTTTTCTTCTTCGTACACGAGACAAACCGGATAATTACGAAACAGGTGGCGCGCAAGCAGGGCTCCCATCGATGCGAGGCTGCAGCGACAGGACCCGTTTAACCCCGGTGCTGGTTTTTGTCGTGTACACAGTTTTTCCTCATAGAAATTATAACATAACCAACTTACTAATGGTTGATATAATCTCAAGCAATGTTAAAATGAATGCGCATTTGTCAACATAAAAGGCGCATCAATGCAAATTGGAATGATTGGGTTAGGAAAAATGGGAGCTAATATGGCGCTCCGATTACAAAAAAACGGTTATGATTGTGTGGTGTATGATAGCAATCCTGCAGCTGTCGATAGTTTAGTAGGTGAAGGTGTGCAAGGCGCACATTCCCTTTCAGCATTTGCCCAACAACTTACTTTTCCTCGCGTTGCATGGCTGATGGTCCCCGCAGGCGCTCCTACGGATGAATCTATTCAAGAGTTGGCGCAACATTTTTCTTCCGGCGATATTATCATCAATGGCGGGAATTCTTTTTATCAAGATGATATTCGTTATGCCAAAGAATTAGGTCGCAAAAATATCCATTTTATGGATGCTGGTACGAGTGGAGGGGTATGGGGGCGTGAGCGAGGATATTGCCTGATGCTAGGCGGTGAAAAATCGATATTTCAGCATTGTGAACCCATTTTTAAAACTTTAGCTCCCGGTATCGGAGATATCGCACGTACACCGAAGCTTGCTTCCGAAAGCACTGCTGAACGGGGGTACCTATACTGTGGGCCTGTGGGAGCAGGTCATTTTGTAAAGATGATTCATAATGGGATTGAATATGGTTTAATGCAAGCTTATGCGGAAGGTTTTGAAATATTGCAAAAAGCAGGGAATGCCGGAATTCCTTTGGAACGGCGTTATGATTTTAACTTAGCTGAAATTGCGGAAGTATGGCGTCGGGGGAGTGTTGTCGGCTCGTGGTTATTAGATTTATTATCTATTGCACTCAATGATAATTCTACGCTTTCACAGTATCAAGGCGATGTACAAGATTCCGGAGAGGGTCGTTGGACCCTAAATGCCGCGATCGAAGAGGCTGTGTCTGCGAATGTGCTGGGCGCCGCTTTATTTGCACGTTTTCGCTCAAGAAGTTCAAATACCTTTGCAGACAAAATATTATCGGCATTGCGATGTGAGTTTGGAGGCCATCAAGAAAGTAAAGTCAAGGAGTAAAAAATGTCTCAGCTAAGTCACTTAAGAAAAACACAAACTGCTACTATCCCATGTATATTGGTTATTTTTGGGATGACGGGAGATTTAACCAAACGTTTATTATTTCCCGCACTGTGCAATTTAGGTGCTCAAGGTTTGCTTGATAAAAATTTTTTTGTGATAGGTGTGGGAAGTACTCCATTCAGCGTGAGCGAGTTTCGCGATAGTTTAGCGAAAGATATTAAAAAATTTGTAGTAGATGCTAAAGCGCAGCAATTTGGGTTAAGTCTGTTATCTTCTGTTTTTTATACATCGGGAGATTTAACAGATTTGGCTACTTATATAGCCTTGAAACAACAGCTGGATGATTTGATAACTCAGCAAAATGCGAGTCCAAATATTTTATTTTATTTGGCCGTTCCCCCTGGATTTTTTGGGTCAATTAGTACAACACTCGGAAAAATGGAATTGTTGAAAGAAGAAGAGGGTGTTTATTTTCGCAGAATGGTTATTGAAAAACCTTTTGGAGAAGATTTAGCTTCTGCGATTCTATTAAATAAAAGCTTATTATCGGTGGCTAAAGAAGAACAACTGTTTCGCATTGATCATTTTTTGGGCAAAGAAACGGTACAAAATATTTTAGCTTTTCGTTTTGCCAATGGTATTTTTGAGCCCCTGTGGAATCGGCATTATATCGACCAAGTACAAATTACGGTGGCTGAATCATTGGGCGTTGAGCAACGAGGGCGTTATTATGATAAGACCGGTGCTTTGCGAGATATGCTTCCAAACCATATTTTGCAAGTGTTAAGTTTGGTGGCGATGGAGCCACCCATTTCTTTTAAGTCACAGGATATTCAAAATGAAAAAGAAAAAGTATTGCTGGCGATTCATCGTTTGAAGCCTGAAGGTGTCGTGCAAAATGTGGTGCGTGGTCAATATGAAGGATATTGCGATGAACCTAATATTTCTACTCCTTCTTCGATGGAAACTTTTGTAGCTATGAAATTAAATGTGCAAAATTGGCGGTGGATGGGGGTGCCATTTTATTTGCGTACCGGTAAAAAAATGGAGCGCAAAGTGAGTGAAATAGTGATTCAGTTTAAAGCGGCGCCTTCTGTGTTATTTAAACGCGAGGATGAATCGTTGGCACCCAATCTCCTTTATATTTATATTCAACCTGATGAAGGGATTTCAATTCGTTTTGCGGCGAAAGTTCCTGGTGCTACGATGCAATTAAGTCAAGTGGATATGAATTTTAAATACAGCGATTATTTTGGTGTGAAGTGTGCGACGGGGTATGAAACTTTACTGTATGATTGTATTAAAGGGGATCATACGTTGTTTCCGCGAGCAACTATTGTGGAAGAAGGATGGGCAATTGTGGAGCCCATTTTAGAAGTGTGGAAAACTCTGGTGCCGCGCAATTTTCCTAATTATGCGGTGGGATCTTGGGGGCCTTTAGCCGCTGATGAATTAATCGCTCGAGATGGATATCAGTGGATCATCTAAACTCATTAAGAATTTTCAAAACGAAACCGGAGCTATTTGTGGCGGCGGCAGAAGATTTTGTGCATCGTTCCGCTTACGCCGTTGCGCAAAAAAATATTTGTGATGTGGTGCTGTCGGGCGGTAATACCCCGAATGCTTTTTACGAAGTGTTAACGAGTCCAAATTTTATATCACGAATTCCTTGGGAGCATCTTCGCTTTTTTTTCGGAGATGAGCGCTATGTGCCCGCGGATGATCCACAAAGTAATTTTTTTATGGCGCAGAAATTTTTATTTTCCAAAGTGCCAGTTGCGTCTTCACATATTTATCCAATGCCTACGCATTTTAGTGATCCTAGGCTGGCGGCTCAGACTTATCAAAGCACTTTGCGTCAATTGTTTTTACTAGACGAAGACGCGTATCCTTCTTTTGACATTTGTTATTTAGGATTGGGAGCCGATGGGCATACAGCGTCATTATTTCCTCATACCGAGGTGGTAGAAACTTATAGCAGAGATTCGAAGGCGCGCCCTGGGGATTTGGTGATAGCTTTATGGGTAGAAGCATGCCAAATGAATCGTATTAGTTTAACTCCCGCTGCGCTTAATCATAGCAAAGAGATTGTGTTTTTAGTAACAGGTTTTGATAAGGCGGATGCTGTGGAAGTGGTTATTAATCGCAAGCCTAACGCTTTATTGTATCCTGCTCAACTGATTCATCAAGCAACGTGGTTTGTGGATGAGGAGGCAGCTGGTATCTTAAGCTCTTAAGGGTACCGCTATAAATTAACTAGTCACGCCGGGTTTCCTGTGAGGGATGATTTTTGAATTTACGTCACCCCTCCCCGTTGCGGGAGAGGTCGTGAGATCCGCTGATAAGCGGATCGAGCGGGTTAGGAGTGTGTGTTCTGTGCAAAGCACAGCAAATTGTTTTTGTATGCGCTTCGCGCCACCTTCTCCCAGTCACGCTGGGAGAGGGACAAAATGTGTGAATCGTTGTACTAGTGAATTGTCAAGACGCCCTAATGGATACAGAACGGCCCAGCAATTTCTTGTGAAATGGCTAATTTGCTTTTGCTGCGGTCATTCACTTCCCATTGGGATGTTGAAAGCGATCGCGCGGGTGGCAAACCACTCATTCGACAGGTAAGATAAACAACAGTTTTGGTAAATTGAGTCAAAAAGCCTTTAGGACGAGTATTCATAATTAACCTCCGTATTAGTTATGAATTTACTACAGATATAGGATAACACTAAGCACACTTGATTTTCAAGGGATGGAAAGACTAATGTATCCCTAAAATTTCTAACGGTTGTGATATCAGCGAAGACTGCTGCG
>CAYYFQ010000038.1:0-12313 GCA_964471475.1 uncultured Gammaproteobacteria bacterium | reverse complement strand
TCAAAGTATTTACGGGGCCTTTTGCGACGAAAAACGCGAAGGCTTATTATGAGAAAAAACCCTTAGGGAGTTTTGGCAGACCGTATGTGGGAATTAGCGTGAAGTAAAAGCACTACCCACTTGGATTTTCACCTCCCTCTGCATATTTACCATATTTTAATAAAAAATATGATTAATTTATGGGTAATATTATCATAAATTCGATAAAAATGACCCTAAACTACGATAATGGAGCGGTCACATAAGCTTCGAAAACGCTGAATTTGGTCTGCAATGTTAGTATGTGTTGAGTATTTTCAAGCTTTAGCTCAAATTATGGTGGACAGTTAAAGGTACTTATAACATAAACCCGGTTAGGTGAATTGGGTTGAGTTTTATGAAAAAGTAGAACGCAGCGCTACAACTAACGAGGCTTTTCTGGTAAACTGTCGGACTTTTCAAAAATTAACGAGTGCTATCCATGACTGACAAAATAAGAAATATCGCCATTATCGCTCACGTTGATCATGGTAAAACTACTTTGGTGGATTGTTTGTTCCAGCAATCTGGGATGCTTTCGGAGCGAGCTGCTCCGGTTAAACGTCTCATGGATTTTAATGAACTTGAACAAGAGCGTGGAATTACGATTTTGGCAAAAAACGCGGCTGTCACTTGGAATGGCTATTTAATTAATATCGTGGATACTCCTGGACACGCTGATTTTGGGGGAGAAGTGGAACGTGTATTATCCATGGTGGATTCGGTTTTGTTGTTAGTGGATGCTGTTGATGGCCCTATGCCGCAAACGCGTTTCGTGACGCAAAAAGCTTTTGCTAGGGGCTTAAACCCTATTGTGGTCATTAATAAGATTGATCGACCAAGTGCGCGTCCTAACTGGGTGATCGATCAAGTGTTTGATCTTTTTATTGCGCTTGGTGCGAATGATACTCAGTTAGATTTTCCCATTGTGTACACCTCCGCTTTGCAAGGCTATGCAACGTTAGATCCTGCAGTGCCCGGTGTGGATATGAAACCGTTATTTGAAACGATTGTTAAATATGTGCCTGCGCCTAACGTGGATTTAGATAAGCCCTTTCAAATGCAAATTACCTCATTGGATTATTCGAGCTATCTGGGTGCGATTGGGATTGGTCGTATTCAACGTGGAAAAATCAAATCGAATACCAATGTGACCTTGATTAACTCTGAAGGGCAAACTCGGCCAGGGAGAGTGCTACAAATTTTTGGTTATAAGGGATTAGACCGCGTAGAAGTGCCCGACGCTGAAGCGGGCGAGATTGTAGCGATTACAGGTATTGAAAATTTAAAAATTTCCGATACCTTGTGTGATCCTACTGCCGTTGAAGCTTTACCACCGTTATTAGTGGATGAACCGACCGTCAGCATGATGTTTATGGTGAATACTTCTCCTTTTGCAGGGAAAGATGGCAAATATGTGACCAGTCGCCACTTAAAAGAACGTTTAGAACGTGAATTAATTCATAATGTTGCTTTGCGAGTGGAGCCAACCGACGATCCTGATAAATTTAAAGTTTCTGGGCGTGGAGAGTTGCATCTTTCTATTTTAATTGAAAATATGCGCCGTGAAGGATACGAGCTCGCTGTTTCACGACCTGAAGTGATCATGAAAGAAGTAGACGGTGAATTACAAGAACCTTATGAAATGGTGACGTTAGATATTGACGAACAGCACCAAGGGGCTGTGATGGAAAAGCTAGGCATGCGCCGTGGCGACTTGAAAAATATGATTTCTGATTCGCACGGACGTGTTCGTTTAGAATATTTAATTCCTACTCGTGGTTTAATTGGATTTCGTACGGAGTTCATGACGGCGACTTCTGGAACCGGGTTAATTTTTAGCATTTTTGATCATTATGGACCTGCTAAAAAAGGTAAAGTGGCTGCTCGCCAAAATGGGGTATTAATTGCCAATGGCCCTGGTAAAACCACGGCTTATGCTTTGTATAACTTACAAGAGCGAGGTGCTTTATTAGTATGCCCTCAAGTAGAACTTTACGAAGGGATGATTATAGGTTTGCATAATCGAGATAATGATCTTGTTGTCAATGCGAGTCGAGAAAAACAACTGACTAACGTACGTGCTTCAGGTTCTGATGAAAATATTATTTTAACTCCACCACTTAATTTGTCATTGGAACAAGCTTTAGAGTTTATTGAAGAAGATGAGTTGGTTGAAGTGACGCCGCATCATATTCGTATTCGCAAAAAATTATTAAAGGAAAGTGATAGGAAGCGGGCATCTCGATAACGCAGGGGTTTGTGGTTTTTATGGGTATTCTTTAAATACCCGGATCGCGGTTGTGCTGCGATTTATGCAACAACGCCTCTTCGCAACGACGGCACACTATAAAAACATGTGTGTGCCTTAAGCTGTGTAGAAGAGGCTTTGATAAATGACTTCAGTATTATTAATTCCAAATACGGGTAATGCTATTCACATTTAATACAGTCCCTTGACCGTATTGAGTGTAATTAACTTGGTAACGTTTTCCATCTGGGCGAGCGCTTAAAGTGGTGACTACATTTCCGTTGATTAAACGTTGATTGATGTTAACGGTAATGCCAGGGTCAGCGGATAGGTGTGACAAATTCACGCTGCAAACATGAGCAGAACTTGGTCCTTCACACACTTGTGGTTGATCTACAATATAATTTTCCCCGTAAAAATTAACGATTGCACCACTGGTTTGGAAAGATGGAACTAAGGCTGGATTGATCTGTGCAATTTGTAATTGATTCATGGCTTGTTGAGCAGCAACGGGAAGCCATGCTCCTAAAGCGGTAGTTAATAAGATACTTGCGAAACCAACGGTTTTAAATGACAATTTCATAACAATCTCCTTTTGCTTAAAAAATTAAATATTGGTATCAATAAATACTTGCAATTGTGATTTACTCAATGCACCAACTTTAGTGGCAACGAGTTGGCCTTCTTTAAACAACAACAAACTTGGAATGCCTCGCACGCCGTATTTTGTCGGTGTTTGCGAATTATTATCGACATCGATTTTAACAATTAATAATTTATCTTTATATTCACTTGCAATTTCATCCAGGAGGGGTGCAATCATACGGCAGGGACCGCACCATTGTGCCCAAAAATCTACTAAAACAGGCGTTTTAGCTTGCAAAACAATGGAGTCAAAATTAACATCATTAATGTGTAAAACGAGGTCAGACATAAAATAAACACTCCTTAAAGTAGTTATCTTCATATTAAACCATTTTGCTGTTGGGTTCAAATTGAATTTATAAATTAGGAATTAGGTTAGCTTTCGACATTTGCCTCTTTGTTAGGTAAAATTGGGAAATTTTAGATTTTTGAGAAGGCCAATGAATGTATTTTAATGTTGAACGGACGCCCAAAAACAATTGGCGTTTTCAGATACTCTTGATAATTCTTATTATCTGTGCATTGACGCTGGTGGCACGCATTGTCTATCTTTCGATTTTCAATCGTGCGTTTTTAAAAAGCCAAGGAGATATGCGGGCCGTGCGTGTATTGGACATTCCAGCATATCGCGGGATGTTATTAGATCGCAATGGCTCACCGCTTGCTATTAGTTCACCTGTGAGTGCCGTGTGGGTTGATCCTTCTAGTTTTGATGGGAATAATCCGAATATCATCACCATGGCAAAGTATTTAAATATTACGAGTGAGCAACTACTGACGCGCATTCAAAAAAATCCTCACAAAGAATTTTTATATTTAAAACGTAGCTTAGATCCTCTTACCGGTTCACGGATTAAAGCGCTAGGTATTCCTGGAGTGTATATTCAACAACAGTATCGTCGATTTTATCCGGAAGGAGAGGTAACAGCACATGTATTGGGGTTCACTAATATTGATGATCATGGTCAAGAAGGTTTGGAGTTGGCTTATAACGATTGGTTAAGTGGGGTGGCAGGGAAAACGGAAGTCATCAAAGATCGATTTGGTCGTGTCGTGGAAGATGTGCGTTCCATCAAAAAAGCGGTGCCAGGGCACCATCTGACAACGAGTATCGATCGTCGCATTCAGTTTTTAGCCTATCAAGCCTTAGAACAAGGCGTGGAAAAGTATAAAGCAAAAGCTGGAACCGCCATTGTGCTTGATGTAAAAACTGGCGAAGTATTAGCGAATGTTAACATTCCCTCTTATAATCCCAATAATCGTCCCACCGGTGGTCGCGCTGATGTGTATCGTAATCGGGCTTTTACTGATTTATATGAGCCAGGCTCCGTCATGAAATCTTTTTCGATGATGAGTGCATTAACAAGCGGAAAGTATCACTCGAATTCTACGGTAGATACCACTCCAGGTTACTTATACGTAGACGGGCGTCGCGTTTCTGATGAGCATAGAAATGGGGTGATCGATATGGCTACGTTATTAGCAAAATCCAGTAACGTAGGAATGACAAAAATTACTTTATCCCTTCCTTATGATCGTTTGTGGGAAACTTTTCATGCTTTTGGTTTTGGAGCGCCCACGGGAAGTGATTTTCCCGGGGAAAGTACGGGGGTTCTACGTAAAGAAAACCCTTGGCGCCAAATTGATTTGGCAGAAATGTCTTTTGGCTATGGATTATCAGTCACGCCTATGCAATTGGCGCGCGCTTACGCGGCTTTAGGAAATAATGGCGTTTTATTACCCATTTCACTGTTAAAATTGTCCCAGCCACCTCAAGGGGTTCAGGTGGTTTCCCCTGAAAAGGCGCGTGAGCTTCTGAATTTATTGGAATCGGTTATTTATGGTCCTAGTGGGACAGCGCCTCTTGCCAAAGTACCAGGGTTTCGTATAACCGGCAAAACAGGAACTGCTTGGATTTTGGGGGCCCATGGGTATATGCATGATCGCCATAATGGAACTTTCGTGGGTTTAGTGCCCGCAAAAAATCCTCAAATTTTGGTGTTAGTGATGATTCATGATCCTCATGGCGGGGTATTTTTTGGTGGCTATACGGCAGGACCGGTATTCGCTAAAATTGCGGCGGGTACTTTACGTGTTTTAGGTACGTTGCCTGATGATGCTTCGCCTGAAACAGCGCCTCCTTCCGAAGAGCAGGCGGCTAGTAATATTACGACGCTTGAAAGCGATTAGAAAAAAGGAAACTTATGAATAGTTCTCGTAAAAAACCATTAAACATTGCTTTGGGCAAAATGTTGAGCCAAGCGAATACGCAAGTGCTTCAAAAAAATACGGAAGGCTTACGCCATATCTCTTTAGATTTAATTCAACCGGGTCGTTATCAGCCGCGTCAGGATTTTGATCAAGAGAAACTTCAAGAATTAGCGGAGTCCATCAAAGCACAAGGCGTGATTCAACCGATTGTATTGCGACAAATCAAGCCGCAGCAATATGAAATCATTGCTGGTGAGCGTAGGTGGCGGGCGGCGCAATTGGCGAGCTTAGTGCAAATTCCTGCCATTGTCAAAGAAATCACTGATCGAGCTGCGTTAGCCATTGGTTTAATCGAAAATATTCAACGCGAAGATTTAAATGTGCTTGAAGAAGCGATCGCATTGCAACGTTTAATTGAAGAGTTTGATCTTACGCACGAAGAAGTCGCTCAGTCAGTTTCAAAATCAAGGGCTATGGTAAGTAACTTGTTGCGATTATTACAGCTTGAAGATTCAGTAAAATTATTTATAGAACGTGGTGAAATTGAAATGGGGCATGGGCGAGCCTTGTTAAGTTTGCCGAAAGAAAAGCAGAGAAGTATAGCGAAAGAAATTATTGAAAAACAATTATCTGTAAGACAAACGGAAGCTTTGGTGAAAAAATACCTGATGTCCGGCGCAAATACCACTAAAGTTAAAACCTCAAAAAATCCTAATCTCCATAAACTCGAACAAGAGTTATCCGATAAATTAGGGACGCGTGTGCATTTTCAACATCAAAACTCAGGTCGCGGTAAGTTGGTAATTGAATATGCCAATTTAGATAGCCTAGATGGCGTATTGAAGAAGTTGCGTTAGAAGGTGCTATACAAGCTTCCGAGACATATTTCAAAAAATCATTTCATTATATAAAGTTAAAAACAGGGCAAGCGTATATTAAATTTTATTAAAACATAATGTTGTCACCCCGTGACTTGTTCGGCGGGATGACAGCAGCGGAGTTAATTTCTCCCGGCTTGAAGATAAAAAACTTTTTATGCGCTAGTCTTGGAGTTAAAAACTCTGCGCTGGACAAAAATTTAAAAGCTACTTGAAAAAGCTTGTTAAAAACGCTGTCGCCCCGCGATTTATTCGCGGGGCCCAAGGTTTCAACTTTTTGGATCCCGCGAACAAGTCGCGGGATGACAGCTTCAGAGATTTTTTGTCCAGTGCAGTTCGTTAAGGGTACCTCTCGAAATTCCTCATGCGCTCTGTGTGGTATGAAAATTGTGTTGTTTGTCACGCCGGTGAAGGCTCATAGGTGTCAACTTAAGGAGCTTATGCTAAGAACCACTGTCATGCCAGCGTAGGCTGGCATCCAGGTAAATAAGGATCTTGGGAAGTAAAAGTAAAGTGTACTTAATTTCGTAAACTAAAATGTTCGTTGCTTGCATTGCCTAGAAACATGCCTGACTGGATGCCAGCCTATGCTGGCATGACAAGCTTTATAAGCATATTTCAAAAAAATCATTACAGGGCGTCATTGCGAGCGAAAGTGAAGCAGTATCTTTTCCAAAAACAAATTAAAAGCTTGATCGAAATTATGAGAAAAATTTCCTTCTAAGGCGAGATACCAGATGCTCAGAGGCGCGTCGGCCCTCGAGGCCGTATAGATTTCCCGCGCTTTCACCGCATCTTTTTCCGTCATAATAATGTGATAATCTTCGTAGCCGATGAAATGATTGAGACCAATAGGTGCATGGTCTGGTAAGCTACGCTTTTCAAATGAAACGCCCAATGCTCGCAGCGTGTTAAAAAAACCTTGGGGATTCGCGATCGCCGTAATTGCGAGCACTTTTTTTCCATTAAAAAAATTTCCTTGCACGGTTTTCTTTCCATCTAAACTTATAAAACCCTGAGGTCGCAAAATTAATTGATAAGGGGTAAGTTCAAAAGAAAGTGTAGATTTATCTTCGGGGCGATATACTAAGCATTTTTCTACTATGAAATCTACACGCTTTAAGCGATCGAGCGGTTCTCGTAAAGGGCCCGCCGGTAGCAATTGTTTATTCCCAAACTGGCGAATCTTATCTACCAACACGATCTCTCCATCATGATGAAAACTATAGTTCTGTAAGCCATCATCACTCAAAATACAATCTAAGTGCAGTAACTCTAATTCTTGAAGCGCGAGTCGTCGGTCTTTACAGACGCACATAGGTACGTGGGTGCTTTGATAAATCAAGAAAGCCTCATCACCCACTTCGGTAGTTTTAATATTTTCATGAAGTAAGATGGGATGTTTGGGGTTTATGGGGTAGCCTCGGCTGATGACACCGACTTTTAAGCCGCGAGTGTGGAGCAGTTTCACTAAAGCAATGATAGCAGGTGTCTTGCCGTTTCCACCTGTCGTCAAATTACCGACAACAATAACCGGCGTTTTACCGTGATATGTATATTTTTTAACGCACCATCGTGTAAAAATTTCTCCAATTCTATAAAAATAGCTTAATAATTTTAAACATCGGATACCCCATGGTCGATAATCTTGATACCAGATGTTATTCAGCAAAAGATGTAGCTTAGTCTTTAAATTTTCAATAATTTTCATAGTCTAGAGTTGAAATAAGGCTCATAAAATGATACCATACCCCGTTAGTTTTTAAACTTTGGAGGTAACAAACGGGATGCGAGGATTCTTTCTTACCAATGCTTGTCAGTTTACCAATGAGTTACGCGAACGCCAAATTTTACGTGGTTTAGGTTTAGCTGCTATTTTAACGTTAATTACAGCAGGTCACTTACAAGAAAAAGGAAAATTACCCGCTTTTATCTTTGGTCAAACAGCGACAACGTCGTTGCCTGTGGCCAATGCATCCACCGTTACATCTTCTTTGCTTTTAGCGGCACCTCAAGCGGTTAGTAGTGTTGCGCCCGTCACACCTACCAGTTTCCCTTTAAATAAAATTGCTCCGGTTACAACACCAGTGCTTAGATTGCCTCCTAACTGGTCTTTTGAAAAAGGGACGCTCACCGGTTCTTTTAACAACAGTGCTAAGTTAGCGGGTTTAACAGCTGTAGAGCTTAAACAGCTCAATCGTATTTTTGCCGATAAAGTTGATTTTCGTCATTTGCGCAAAGGCGATAGTTTTAATGTTATTACCGAGCGTCATATTGCGTTAAATCCTAAGGAACCAACGATTGATAACGTGATTGCTGCTGAACTTACTATAGCACATCATCGCTACAGTGCCGTTCGCTTTGTGGCGAAAAATGCACAAACGGTTTATTTACAAATGGATGGTACGGGACTTGCTCCTGGGTTTTTACGTTACCCTGTGCATTATACGCGTATTGGTTCAGGCTTTAATTTACATCGTTTAGACCCGGTCACTGGTATTTATCATGCGCACCCAGCGATTGACTTTGACGCGCCTGTAGGCACTCCTATTCAGGCGACGGGAGATGGCAAAATCAGTTTTGCAAATTATGAACAAGGTTATGGGAATGTCATTAAAATTATGCATCCTGGGCAAGTGCTTACGCTTTATGCGCATATGCGTAATTTTGCCAAAGGGGTACATGTCGGATCGACGGTGACTAAAGGTCAAGTGATTGGTTATGTTGGTACAAGTGGCTATACGACGGGTCCTCATGTACATTATGAATTACATTTTGGTAGCAAGCCAGTGAATCCTTTAACAACAAAATTGCCTAGCAGCTCTCCAGTCTTAACGGCGCAAGATCATACTAATTTTAATAAGCTCGTCAATCAATTACGGCCTTTTTTAAGCTAATAATATGAAAAAATATATGTGTATGGTATGTGGTTTTATTTACGATGAACAAGAAGGGTGGCCAAGCGATGGGCTTCTTCCTGGTACTCGCTGGGAAGATGTCCCGGATACATGGGTGTGCCCAGATTGTGGTGTTATGAAAGATGATTTTGTGATGGTTGAGATTTAAGTGAACCTTTTTTACTTTGTTGAGGAAGATTGTCCTTTTTTAGGTTTCAGATATTGATTAAAAAATAGTAATAGTTGTTCGTTGACTGCAGCTGCAATATTCCAGCCATTACCAAGCCCGCTAAATCTTCCATCCGAGCTGTTGTTTGCCACGTCAGCCGTCTTGTTTATTATAGGAATAGATGTAAGCGTCGCTTGATCTGAAAAGCTCATATGCAGTGCATAATCTTTTTGATTTGGATCCAGTTTATTACGCAAGATGTAGAGATATTTATCTTTTCGTAAGGGGGTATCTTTAGGTAAATAGGGAAGGTTGAGCGATTTATTTTTAAAATATATTTGAGAAGAAAAAATCTCTAGAAAAGGCGCATTAAAATCGTGTTTAAAAGCATCGGCATAAATATTGTCCCAAGCTAAGTCTAGTGCTGCAACTGCTTGAACTTTTTGCTGCTCAGCAAAATGGGCAACTGTTCCAGCGCCCAAAGAATGCCCCAGAAGTCCGATGTGTTGATAATCAATCGCATTGGCGAGACTCGATATGAGTGCTTTATTTGAAACTTGTTTATACACGAATGCTAAATCATCCCAGTTAATGGTAAAAAGATCTTTACCTTGTTCTTTAGTTTTCGGTAAATAACTCTTTACCACTATTCCATTTGATAGTGTAAAAGGACCATTTAAAAATTCACTATTGATGGCAACCACAATATAGCCATAGCTGACTAAATTCGTTAAGATATTTTCGTACATCTGTGGTGAAACACCATAGCCAGAAGTAAAAAAAATCATTGGAAATTTTCCTTCTGCAATTTTTGCTTCAGGCATTGAAAAACTTTGTAGATGGTTTATTTGATCAATTTCAGAAGCGCTTGCTTTTTTATAATACTGATGGATAATTTGGAGAAGACTTGTTCGGGGTATATAGTCAGAATGTCCAATTTCATTGGTTGGGTAATAAACTCGTATCTGCACTTCATTACAATGTTGCGCATTATTTTTGCTGAAATTATTTTTGTTTACCAAGGAGTCGAATTTATTAGGGCACGCGCTCACATTAATCCAATGATAATCATGAAATCCGATGTGATAAGGGCCTGCCGGGCTGACTAGGTAACTATTGGGAGCAAGCTCTTCTGCTAGAGAGCTTATGTAAACAAAACAAGTGATCAATAAAAAATATTTGTAAAACTGCCTCATAGCTCAATTATCCTAAAAAATAAAGATGTCATATACCAAAACAACGCTTTTAGAGTTCTCACCTAATATGATTCGCGCTTGCCTGCGGTGAAAAACTAATCATCACAAAACCAATAAGCACTATAATACCAGCAAAACCCGAACCGGAATTATGCCCTAAATAAAGAAACACGGTCATGAGTAGAGATCCTGCTACGGTGGCCAATGATTCAATTTGACCTAATGCACCCATCAAGTTGCCTTGTACTTCTTTAGAAACCAGGTCGGAGGCTATTCTCGTCATATTAAGTGCGACAAACGGGGTGAGTATATAAATTAATATACTTAATATCCACGTACAAATAACCTGTCCATCTAGCGGGATCTGCAATACTTCTGTTAGAAAAACATGCGCTAATAAAAGTAGCCCCATCATTAGCATTCCAACTTTTACTTGTGGCGCAGCGGCATACAGTGAACGAATTTTTGGATGTAGTATAAACATGCTAATAGTAGTAAAAATACCTACTGTAATATAAAATAAACCAATCTGTCTTACGGAATAACCGTACGTTTTCATGAGATACACCGATTGTGCTTGGATATAAATCTGCAACCCTAAATTAAATAGTATATAAGCATACAGAAATCCTCCCAATTTTTGCCTGAATATAAAAGCTAAGGCTAATAATATTTCTCGAAAATTAGTTTTTACTAATCCACGTGTTTTTGCACTAGGTCTAATGTTAGGGTACATATATATTACTAATAGGAGATTGATGAGTGAAATAGTACTCGCGATTAAAAAAGGGGTGGCTAAGGTGAGCAAAGAGTCACTAGGCGCTGATATAAAAGCTGATAAGGCAGGGCCTAGTATAAATCCTGATACATGGACCAGTGTTAAGTATTTCAACCATGTTATTTTCTGTGTTTCATTGTGGCTAAAGTCCATTGCTACGGCATAACAGATTGAGTAGGTACCACTACTAAAGCCGGATATCATTCGGGCAAATAAAAATAAAAAAATATTGTGTAAAGCAAGAGAGATAATACATATTAAATAACCTAATATTAATCCCCCTATTCCAAACAGCATGATTTTTTTTCTACCAAAATTATCTGACAAATGACCGAGAATTGGCATACCCAGCATGGCTGTCAATGGAAAAACTGCTATCGTTAAGCCATAGAAAAAATTAACAGTTTCTGATGATACGGATACACTGAGTCCAACTTTAGAATAAAACAATGTTGGCATAATGGGTAATATTAGACCAATACCAATTGCATCAATAAATATTAATAAACAAATAAGAAATAAGATATGAATTTTTTTGGAATACAAAAACAACATATAGTTATCCTTTATGCTGCGCTAATTGAATGAAAAATGTGCTGACTTATTTTCGCTATCGATGCTTCGTTGTAAACCCAATCAAAATGAGTAGAATCAAGAGGTACTAAGTTAAATGTATTACTGAGAACTTGATTTAATCCATTATTACTTCTATGAACAGTGTAATGATCAACAATGGTAGTCAATGCATCTGGAGCATTAGGGGGGGGTAATGACTTGGATGCTTTAAATAAAGTTATTGCCGTTTCTTTATTTAATGTGATCTTTTCAGGGTTATACTTAAGATTTAAATCTCCTATCACTAAGGCATCTTCATTGGATATGGAGAGAGTTTTCACTGTATCGATGGTATCGAAATAAGGGTCAACCATAAATAAATGTGTAACTTGATCGCCTGCTTGCTGCAATTGCTTGGCGATTTCAAAAGCTAACACTCCACCAAAACTCCAACCAAATAATCGATAGGGTCCTTTGGGTTTTAATATTTTCATCTTAGCAATATAGGTTTGTGCGAGCGTTTCAAAGCTAACGCTAGTTTTTATTTTTACATCAGGCATGTCTTTTAAATAATGATTAAAATTGTTAAACATGACCAGCTTTGAACTTAGTTTTGTTGCTATATTTGTAAGGTAACATTCATACCCTCCAACACCTGGGGGAAACATAAAGATAGTATCTTGAGCGGATTCATTAAGAAGCGTATGTGTTTCAT
>CAYYFQ010000037.1:0-13866 GCA_964471475.1 uncultured Gammaproteobacteria bacterium | reverse complement strand
ACCATCTCCCTGTTGAACCCCCAGAAGTGGCCGCGATTAAAGAAACTCTTCAAAATCCTCCTTTGCTGGTATTGGTGGATGGTGTTTCCCAAATGAGCGATCATGATCATCCTTTACACAGAGAATTACTGGAGCAAGAGAGAGTTTTGACAAGAGAAGAACAACTTCAAGATCCTTTTTCGCTGGTATTGGTGGATGGTATTTCCTCTATGAGCGATCATCCTTTATGCAGAAAATTACTGAATCAAGAGGGAGTTTTGAGAAGGGAAGAACAACTTCAAGTGATGGACTGTATCACTTCTTGGCAAGAAACGCTGAATGATCGTATTGTGGACTCACTTACTGCGTACTTTGCTCATATCAATAAAGGGGGGGTGCAAGAAGAGGTGGAAATAGCGGGTGGTGAAAGGATATTTGTTTGGGGGATTCCTAATCCCGAGCTTTTAATTGAGGAAATTAATGCACTGACGAATCAGGTGCTCGATGGTGTTAAGCGCATTAAACGAGCGGTAGCCCACCAGGCGCTGGCAAAAGGGGATGGCACTGAGTTTCCACAGGAGCGGAAAGTGGGGCTTATTCTTTTTGAAATGTTGTGTATTCAGATCGAAAACGTATGGAAACAGGCACAAGAGAAAACAGTTGGCTTTTTACGTCAAGATGTTGAATGGCATAAGACGATGCAAGGGAGGAAAATAAAATTGGAGGAGAAAAGGCGAAAGAACGACGCCGCTGAAGCAAGAATTGCAGAAAAGAACTGCCGAGCGGCAGCGATACTAGCAGAGATTGAACAAAAAAAACGAGCGGTAGATCAAATTAGGCAAGAAATAGCTCAAAAAAAAGAAGAAATTCTCCAGTTTAAGCAAGAGCGAGACGCGATGGCGTCTGTACTTCAGGTGGTATATCATCAGCTTCCGCCTGAAGTTTTTGAGCAGCTGCCGCCTGCAATTCGTGAAAAACTGCTGAGTTTATCATCGCCAAATGGTGAAGGCTCTACTTCTGCGCCCCCAAGGAGTGAAGTCGCGACAGCGAGTTCTGTTTTTGCTGCGGTTTCTGCTGTTCCTGCCACTATGGTAGGAGGCTCAAGTTCCGCAGCTACTAGTGCTCCTGAAAACCAAGCAGCATCTGTAGTAACCAGGGCAGACTCTTCAGTGTCAGCAACCCCCCAGCCGACTACTAATTCTTGAGCCATAAAAGCACATCTTCCGGCTGATAAAAAATTTTATCAGGCAGCCAAGCGCTGATGTCATATTTTAAAATATGCCAATAGCCCCAACAGGCGAGAAGTGCGGGCATTCGAGCTTCTTTGGCAGCGGTGAGATCCACGCGACTATCACCCACATAGGCCGTTTCTTCTGGTGGAATTTTAAAAAGCTTGCAGGCTTGCCAGAGAGGTTTGGGGGAAGGTTTAGGATGTGACACTTGATTGCCACACACGACGACGGAAAAATCATCTAATAAGCCTACATTTTTTAATATTGGGATGGTAAAGCGTTCATGCTTATTTGTGACAAGTCCACAGTCAATGTTTAATGTGCGTAATTGTTTAATTAGTTCGATTGTTCCTTTAAAAAAGTGGGCTTTTTCTTTAAGTAAATGAGTTTCATATAAATCCAGAAATTCGCTTTTTAATTGTGCATAGACTTTATTGCTTAGATTTTTTCCAAAACCAAACTCAATAAAACCCATCGCTCCCACGTTTAAGTGATGTTGAATTGTGCTTAATTCAACGGGCGCTCGATGATAACGATCAAGCAATTGATTTAAGCAAGTGTGTAAATCTTTGGCGCTGTCTAATAACGTGCCGTCTAAATCAAACAGGAGATGTTTCATCGTATAAGGCATCCCAAGCATTATTTGAATAATAAAAATGCAATGCTTCTTGTTCACAATCTACAAATTCATAACAGCGGACAGTAGAGGTTAAAATTTTTAGATGAGCGGTCGATAAATCTTTTTCAAGTTCATTAAGCGAAAAATCTTGATTTTCTAGAAATTGAATATTAGCTTCAATAGGATGCCAATGCCATAAGGTGTGAATCTTAACTGTACCTAGCCACAAAGGGACATTGTGGGGCTGTAATAATATTTCACTTGGCCAAAAACGTAACACGAGCATGCGTTTTAAGGGTCGCACAAATTTAGTCATGATCAATGCCGGTTTTTGTGCTTGATAAAGTTCAGGTAACAAAGGAAGCTGATCAAGTCTATCTTTAGCGCCGATGCGATTGAGAATGACCATTGCACTGGGAGTTGGAGCTGTATGCCAACCGGCTTTATGCAAGTCACGTTCTAAGTGGGTTAAATTTCCTGCGTATTGGAGTGTAATAGAGTCTGTAATTTTTCCAGTAAAATTTGTGCGGTAAAGCACCACAAGTGGTTGAGATTTTTTTCCGTAGAGCCAATGTTTTGCGGAATAAGGAATGTGAAATTCTTCACGCACCATCTCTTTTAAAAAAAGATTGACTTCATGTCTTGCATTGTTAACGAATAAAATAAAAATAGTGAGTGAAAAAATGATTAAGCTAGGATTTAAATTGAGCCGCAATGGCACGATACGTTTACGGTAGAAGAATAAAATAATCGACCAAGTAGTAATGGCCGCACAAGCGATAGAGGTTAAACAACCCGTTGGCCAATGGAAGCCAAAATAAATTTGAGGAAGCGCAACGAGCAAAATAACGATTTCTAAGCTCACCCATAGAAATTTTTTATAGCGCGTCCACATGGAGCGATAAAAACTCAATAAAATGAAATTACCTAATAATGCACAAAAAAGAGTTAAATTTGAACTGATAAAATTTGTAGCAATCGCAAGATTAGGAGGCGCGATAGTAACGCAGTCGTGCATTGCATACGCAAGTGCAACAGCAATCAAAGGATTTAAACACCAATACCAAGCTACTCGCCATTCTTTTTGAATTAAAAACCATAAAAAAGGCCCTAAACCTAAAAATAGTAATGCCGTTGGCGTCGTGAGCAAAAATAACTGTGCCATAAAGGTATCGAGCGGGGTGACTTGAATCCCGCGTAAAAATAAATAAACTAATGAGTCTAAAGAATGCACGAGAGTCGAATGTTGAGCGCTAGTTAATAAGACAAGCGTTAATACGATAAAAAATAAAATATAAAACAAAATAAGGAGAGGCTTGGGGTTATCCAAACTAAGATGATGAACAAACTCACCTAAGGCCGGCCAATTTTTAGTAATTTTTTGCCAAAGATGACTGCAAAAGGCCTCAAATTTTTTATGGCTTAAGCTCCATATTTTGTTGAAGGTCCATAAAACGAGCCACGCGATAAAAGAAATTACCGCCAATATGACTAAAGCACGTGCAGCTACGGTAGGTGCTAATTGCTCTGAAATCATTCCGAGCACAATTCCTGGTGCCATATAGAGGAGTGCCCAAGCAATGGCGGAGGACACATTCGCAATGAGGAATCTTCGAGTAGACATGTTGAGCATCCCTGCAATCACAGGAATAATAGGGCGAACCGGGCCTACAAAGCGTCCAATAAAAACACTGAGCGCGCCATAGCGGTAAAAAAACGTTTCACCTTTTTCAAGTAAATTGGGAAAAAGCCGAAATGGCCATTTTTGCTTAATGCTGGCGTGAAAATAATATCCTAACCAAAAACTCAAATTATCGCCAACAATGGCTCCCAAGACTGCGGCGAGAATAATCCAATGCGCAGGTAAAACTTCGGCACCAATCATGCTGCCGATGGCTGGCATAATAATTGTTCCTGGAATGAATAAACCTACTAAGGCTAAGGATTCCGCACAAGAGATGATAAAAACCGCTAAAGCTGCCCAACTGGGATTAGCTTGAAGCCAATCGATGAACGGTTTTAGATCATCAATCGAAAGCATCATATGTCAATTTTCTTGTATTTAATCCGATGTGGTGTGTTGTCCCCAATTTTTTTCAGTCGGTCTTCTTCATATTCTGAATAAGTGCCCTCAAACCAAGTAACTTCGCTATCTCCTTCAAAGGCTAAAATATGGGTGACGATACGATCTAAAAACCAACGGTCATGAGAAACGACGATGGCAGAGCCGCTAAACGCAAGGAGCGCCTCTTCAAGCGCTCGCAGGGTTTCTACATCAAGGTCATTGGTAGGTTCATCAAGCAGCAATAAATTACCACCGCTCTTTAAGAGTTTCGCCAAATGCAAACGATTACGTTCACCACCTGATAAATCTTTGACGGATTTTTGTTGATCAGCGCCTTTAAAATTGAAGCGTCCAATATAAGCGCGAGAGGGCATTTGATAATTACCTACTTGGATGAAATCAAGCCCATCTGAGACTTCTTCCCATACAGTTTTGTTACCATCCAAGTGATCACGGCTTTGATCCACATAAGCCAATTTAACCGTTTCACCAATAATTAATTCGCCACTGTCAGGTTTTTCTTGTCCCATCAACATTTTTAAGAAAGTAGATTTCCCAGCGCCATTTGGGCCAATGACACCCACGATAGCTCCTTTCGGCATAATGAAGTTTAAATCGCGTATTAATGCACGATCACCAAAACCTTTACTTAAATGACGAGCTTCCACGACCAGATCGCCTAAACGTGGACCCGGTGGAATATAAATTTCTAAAGTTTCATTACGTTTTTGGAAGTCTTGAGAATTGAGTTCTTCAAAGCGTGCGAGGCGTGCTTTACTTTTTGCATGTCGCCCTTTGGGATTGGTACGGACCCACTCTAACTCTGCTTTTAAAGCTTTTTGACGGGATTCTTCTTGTTTTTGTTCGAGTGCTAAGCGTTTTTCTTTTTGGTCTAACCAGCTGCTGTAATTACCTTCATAAGGGATTCCATGACCACGATCGAGCTCTAAAATCCAACCTGCGACATTATCTAGAAAATAGCGATCATGGGTGACAGCGACTACGGTGCCCGGGTAGTCATGAAGAAATCTTTCTAACCACGCAACGCTTTCGGCATCTAAGTGGTTAGTGGGTTCGTCAAGAAGTAGGATATCAGGTTTTTCGAGGAGTAATCGACACAAAGCGATACGACGTTTTTCGCCGCCCGATAAATTTTTAATGAGTGCATCCCAAGGAGGAAGACGTAAGGCATCCGCCGCCACCTCTAGTTGCCGTTCTAACTCCCAGCCGTTCAATGCATCAATGTCTGCTTGGAGCTCACCTTGTTCCGTTAAAAGATTATTCATTTCCTCATCGCTCATGGGCTCCGCAAACTTCATGCTTATTTCATTGAAGCGTTCTAATTTATCTAGAATCGTCTTTGCGCCTTCTTCAACAACTTCGCGGACGGTTTTGCTTGGGTCTAATTTGGGTTCCTGGGGTAAGAAACCAATTTTGATGCCAGGTTGTGGACGCGCTTCACCGATAATGTCTTTATCGATTCCCGCCATTATTTTTAAGAGTGTTGATTTGCCTGCACCATTGAGGCCTAAAACACCAATTTTGGCACCATGATAAAAAGATAAATAAATATCTCGGAGGATTTCTTTGCGAGGAGGTACAATTTTACCAACTCCATTCATTGTGTAAACGTAAGATTCAGCCATAAGAGTGTAATGAGTTTGTGAGAGATTAAAAGTAAAGGCGGTAGTTTATCATAATTTCCTGGTAGAATAAGTAGAGACATGCCCTAAGATAAGTTTGGGTCCAAGTTCGCGTAAAGACTCTGCACTGGACAAAAATTCACAACACAGGAGAACGGATGTACGCACTAGAAATCAAAAATCTATCAAAAACTTATGCAAATGGTTTTAAAGCCATTAAAGATATTTCTCTCACAGTTCAAGATGGTGATTTTTTTGCTTTGCTTGGTCCAAATGGCGCTGGTAAATCCACATTAATCAATGTTATTACCACGCTTAGCAAAAAAAACCAAGGCGAAATAAAAATCTATGGGGATGATTTAGACACCCAAACGAATGCCGCGAAAAGCCATGTGGGTGTTGTTCCACAAGAGTTTAATTTCAATTGGCATGATCCCGTGTTAGAGGTAGTGGTGAATCAAGCGGGTTATTATGGTAAGCCCGTAAGTCAAGCGATGCCGTTGGCTAAAAAGTATTTGACGGAGCTGGGGTTGGGCGATAAGTTTTATGCCCCCTTATTACGTTTATCAGGAGGAATGAAACGCCGCGTGATGATTGCGCGAGCACTCGTCTCTCAACCCAAGTTATTAATTTTAGATGAACCAACGGCTGGTGTGGATATTGAATTGCGTCGTAGCTTATGGGAGTTCTTAAAAAAAATAAATGAGGAAGGGACTACTATTATTTTAACCACACATTATTTGGAAGAAGCCGAATCTTTATGTCGACATATCGCCATCATCAATCATGGTCAAATTATTGAAAATACGAGCATGCATGATCTCCTTCAGACATTAGACGAAGAAAGTTTTGTGCTGTATACCGAAAAAGCACTCGTTAAATTGCCTGACTTGCCTAAAGCTTGGTGCGCTAAACTCATTGATGCCCACAGCTTTGAAGTGACTTTGCAAAAACCACATCATTTAAACGACGTTTTTGTAAAACTTAATCAAGCCTCACTGGAAATTACGGGAATGCGTAATAAAAGTAATCGCTTAGAAACTTTGTTTCTTAAGCGTTTGCAAGCAGGACTAAATTAAAATTATGTACAGCCGCCTTCTTCGAATCATCCATAATGAAACTACCGCGGGTGTTTTTTTAATTGGGTTTTCAATCATTGGTTTGTTATTAAGCAATTCAGATCACAGTCAAGATTATGAAAATTTTTTAGCTTCACAAGTTTTTTATGGGATAGATATTCATCATAGCATTGCTTACTGGGTGAATCATGCCTTAATGGCTATATTTTTTCTTTTGATTGGTTTGGAGGTAAAAGAAGAATTGATTGCTGGCGACTTAAGTAGTATTCAAAGAGCTTTGCTCCCTGGATTTGCAGCATTTGGGGGGATGGTGGTGCCAGCGGTGTTATTTTTATTGGTAAATTATAGTCACCCAGAAAATTGGCGAGCGTGGGGAACACCTGTTGCGACGGATATCGCCTTTTCACTTGCTGTTTTAAAGTTATTTGGAAAAAGAATTCCTCTTAGTTTGAAGTATGTTTTATTAGCGCTTGCTTCTTTTGACGATATTGGAGCTGTCGTAATTATTGCCATTTTTTATACTGCCAGTATAGATTTGGTATTTCTTTTTGTAGCGTTAGCCATTTATTTTTTTATGGGGTATTGCAATTATAAACGGTGCGGGCGTATTACGGTTTATCTATTGTTAGGCGCACTGCTATGGTGGGCACTTTCCGAGTCTGGGGTGGATGCAGCACTGAGCGGCATCTTGATTGCATTAATGATCCCTTCTCAGTCTCCAGGCTCACGTGCTTTAAAACTCCATGCGACCCTTGGTCCTTTAGTTAACCTTGTGGTAGTGCCCATTTTCGCTTTAGTGAATGTTAATATTCAATTTGCTACTTTTTCAGCAAAAGCTTTTGTTTCACCATTAGCTTTAGGGGTGTTAATAGGGTTGATTATAGGAAAACCGTTAGGGGTGTTGGGGTTTTCGTGGCTTGCAATTCGATCTCGATTGGCTAAATTTCCGGTTGGTGTGAATTGGTACAACTTCACGGGAATCGCGTTTATTTGTGGTATTGGGTTTACTATTGGTTTTTTAATCAGTGAGCTTGCGTTTGTAAATCCTTTAAGAATTGTGGTGGATGAACTAAAATCTGCCATTTTGATAGGGTCCTCTATATCTGCTTTATTAGCCATGATATGGTTTTTATGTATGAAGGAGAAAAAATGAATGAGATAAGCGCGCCAACGCATGTAGCGATTGTCATGGATGGAAATGGTCGTTGGGCCAAGAAGCGTTTTTTACCACGTGCCATGGGGCATCGCGCAGGCCGAGAAACTGTCCGACGCATTGTGGTGGCAGCGACAGAACAGGGAGTTAAAGTGCTGACTTTATTTGCGTTTAGCAGTGAAAACTGGGGGCGCCCTTTTGAAGAGGTTGAGCAATTAATGGAAATGTTTTTAAATGGTTTAAAAACCGAAGTGCCTAAGATGCATGAAAAGGGGGTACGGATTCGTTTTATTGGGAATATAGCGCAGCTTAATACAGCATTACAACAAGGGATTCAAGAAGCTGAAGCGCTCACAAAAAATAATACTCTGTTACAATTAGTAATTGCAGTGAATTATGGAGGGCAGTGGGACGTGGTGCAAGCCGCACAACAACTGGCCCAGCAAGTCAAAGATAATCAATTAACCGTGGCAGACATTCAGCCAGAAAAATTGACGACAACTTTAAGTACGAAGGATTTGCCTCCGGTGGATTTATTTATTCGCACCAGTGGAGAAATTCGTATTAGTAATTTTTTATTATGGCAGCTGGCTTATAGTGAATTGTATTTTACAGAAGTGTTATGGCCTGATTTTTCAAGTGAACATTTTGCAGAAGCTCTTGCTGAATTTGCCAAGCGCAAACGTCGTTTTGGAAAAGTGTAGAGAGTTTATATACCCCTTTCATAACACCGGCTAGGGTGAAATCATAGGAGCAACTATTATGCTGAAACAAAGAATTATCATGGGGTGTATTTTAATTCCCTTAGCGTTACTTGGAATTTATTATTTGCCCTTGCTAGGGTTTCAATTGGTATTGGGTATTATTGCTTTAGGGTGTGGATGGGAGTGGACGCATCTTATGAAAATGCATGCGTTATGGGAGCGGATTTTGTTTCTTGTGTTAATTGGGTTATTTTGTTTTGCGGTTACGTGGGTTGCCATGGGGTATTATTTATATGCCATGCTTATTGGGATGGCTATCCTTATTTATTTTATTCATCGCTTTCAAACCCAAAAAGGCCAATTCCAATTGAAAGAGGTTTGGTGGTATGTTATTGGGCTTTTTACAATAGTCACTTTTTGGTATAGCTTATGTATCATTCGTTTTAAAGTAGGAGGCAGCGATCAACTTTTATTTTTGTTGTTAATTGTGTGGGCGGCGGATATTGGTGCATTTTTTGTTGGTCGAAAGTTTGGCAAAACTACCTTGTGTACTTTTGTAAGCCCCAAAAAAAACTGGGAAGGAGTTAAAGGCGGAGCCGTTTGCGTTTTTATGGTAACACTTATTGAAGGGATTTTTTATAAAACCAATTTCCCGCATTTTTTGTTGATGGTTTTCATTAACATGGTAACTTTCATCGTTGCTGTCTACGGTGATTTATTTGAAAGCATGATGAAACGCATGGCTGATGTCAAAGATAGCGGAAGTCTCATTCCAGGGCATGGTGGATTATTAGACCGGTTAGACAGTTTATTTTTTGCAGCGCCTTGGTATGCCACTGCCTTATTATTAACGGCGATTTATTTTTAATGAAAAAGATTACTATTTTAGGAGCCACGGGTTCCATTGGGATGAGCACACTGGATGTTATATCTCATCATCGTGATGAGTACGAGGTGTTTGCGCTCACTGCTCATAAACAAGTAGAGCGGTTAGTAGCACAGTGTCAGCAATTCAACCCCCGCTTTGTAGTGTTAACGGATGTTAGCCAACTTAGCGTATTACGGCAGCTATTATCTCAATTTAACCTCACTTCTGAAGTGTTGGTAGGAGAGGAAGGGCTCGAGACTGTGGCAGCTCATCCGGAGGTAGATATCGTGATGGCGGCGATTGTAGGGGCTGCCGGCCTTACTTCTACCCTAGCCGCTTTAAAGGCTGGTAAAAAGGTGTTGCTGGCGAATAAAGAATCCTTAGTAATGGCAGGAGAATTAGTGCTAGATTATTTACAAAAGTATCATGGTCAATTAATCCCGGTGGATAGTGAGCATAGTGCTTTGTTTCAATCCTTACCT
Organism: uncultured Gammaproteobacteria bacterium; assembly: GCA_964471475.1. GTDB lineage: Bacteria > Pseudomonadota > Gammaproteobacteria > CAISUE01 > CAISUE01 > JAJNBD01. The sequence goes on along the minus strand of CAYYFQ010000037.1, from coordinate 4,042 downwards.
GTAGATTTTATGTCGGGTCGATTGTATCCTCACTTATCCAATTCAATTGAAGCTTGTAAATTAGGAGTGAACAAATTAGTGTTAACCGCGTCAGGAGGTGCTGTGCGTGATTTGGCACTGAGCGATTTATCCAATGTGAGTCCAGCTTTTGCGTGTACCCATCCTAATTGGTCGATGGGTAAAAAAGTAACAGTAGATAGCGCGAGCATGATGAATAAAGCACTTGAGGTAATTGAGGCTTATTATCTATTTGGACTTCCTATTGAAAAGATTGAGGTGGTATTGCATCCTCAAAGCGTTATTCATTCCTTAGTTTATTATGATGATGGGTCGGTGTTATCGCAGTTAGGTAATCCAGACATGCGTACCCCTATTGCGTGCGCTTTAGCATGGCCTGAGCGTATTTCAACAAAAGTAGCGACATTAGATTTAACTCAAAATTCACCGCTTACTTTTGCCAAATTAGATGTGCAGCGTTATCCTTGTTTAACCTTAGCTTATCAAGCTTTGCGCGCAGGAGGACTGGCAGCTACTGTCTTAAACGCTGCTAACGAAGTGGCGGTAGAATGTTTTTTAGAAGATAAAATTCGTTTTACCGATATTTATGCATTGAATAAAATAATGCTAGAAACGGTCCCTTATCAATTGCCGCAAAATCTAGATAACATTCAAGCCACTGATCAATTAACCAGACAATTAGCCCATGAGTGGGTGGAGAAGAAAAAATGCGCGTGATGGTGAACGGGGCTTTTGGCAAAATGGGGCAATTAGCTTGTAAAGTAGTGGAAAACTGCGGTTATGAGCTAGTGGCACGTTTAGGACGTGCGGATGACTTCGCTGAGAGCATTCGGCGTTTTTTTCCAGAGGTAGTGATTGACTTTACTTCAGCAACAAGCGCTTTTCAAAATACGCAAATCATTCTGGAAAATGGTGCGCGTCCTATTATTGGGACCAGTGGCTTAAATGAAAAACAAGTAGATACCCTTGCTCTCATTGCTAAAGGCCATGCGTTAGGAGGTATTGTGGCGCCTAATTTGTCCATTGGCGCCATGCTCATGATGCGGTTTTCTAAAGAAGCAGCGCGTTATTTCTCACAAGTGGATATTATTGAAACGCATCATCGACAAAAAAAAGATGCACCTTCAGGAACGGCCATCCGCACGGCTGAAATAATTAATGCTGTGCAAAAAGATCAAGGCTCATCGGGCGTTTCAATTGAGACTATTCCTCATGCGCTTGGTGCTAAGATTGGTCATGTCACATTGCATTCTCTTCGCAACGATGCAACACTGGCGAAGCAGGAAGTGATTTTCGCAAGCTTGGGCGAAAGTTTAACTATCGAGCACAACACCCTCAATCGCGAAGCGTTTATTCCTGGAATTCAATTAGCATTATTAAAAATTTTAACTGTAGATCATTTGGTGTATGGTTTGGATAAATTACTATGAAGAATAAAAATCTCAATCCCAGTATTGCAATTAATAAAAAAGCTGGATTTAATTACTTTCTTGAAGAAAATTTTGAAGCGGGAATCGCTTTGCAGGGGTGGGAAGTAAAAAGTATTCGTGCCGGCAAAATTCAAGTCACAGATGCTTATGTGCTTGTGCGCCATGGCGAAGCCTTCTTGATTGGTACACAAATTACTCCGTTAAAAACGGTTTCAACGCATTTTATTCCGGAAGCGGATCGTACACGCAAATTACTTTTACATCGCCGAGAGTTAGATCGTTTAATTGGCTTGTCAGAGCGTAAAGGTTATGCGATCGTATTAGTTAAGCTTTATTGGAAAAACCAAAAAATAAAATGCCAAGTGGCTTTAGCCAAAGGTAAACAAGAGCACGATAAAAGACACACCATGAAAGATCGTGATTGGCAGCGAGAGAAGGGCCGTTTGATGCGAAAAAAAGGCTAGAATAGCAACTCTTAAGCGATTGGTATATCAGCGAAGTTTGGTATCATGTTTTTTTAATTATGAAATGCTCTAACCCATAGTGACTAGTTACAACCCATATATGAGTATAATCTTAACCAGCCTCTGCTAAATCACCTTTGCTTTCGAGCCACACTTTACGATCATTTGCACGTTTTTTGGCCAATAACATATCCATCAATTGATCAGTTTCTTTGACATCTTCTAGGGTAAGTTGCAACATACGTCTTGTATCAGGGGCCATCGTAGTTTCACGTAATTGAGAAGGGTTCATTTCCCCTAGTCCTTTAAAACGCTGAACGTTTGGTTTTCCTTTTTTACTTTCAGTGGCTAGTCTATTGAGAATTTCTTTTTTTTCCTCTTCATCTAAAGCGTAATAAACATCTTTGCCTTGATCAATGCGATACAAAGGGGGCATCGCAATAAAAATATGGCCTGCTTTAATAAGAGCGGGAAAATGTTTGGTAAAAAGTGCACACAATAAGGTCGCGATATGCAAACCATCTGAGTCCGCGTCCGCGAGCACACAAATTTTTCCATAACGTAACCCACTGATATCTTCACTACCAGGATCGACACCCACGGCCACTGCGATGTCATGAATTTCTTGTGAACTTAATATTTCACTAGAGCTGACTTCCCACGCATTTAAAATTTTACCGCGCAATGGCATAATCGCTTGTGTTTCGCGATTACGTGCTTGTTTGGCAGAACCGCCAGCCGAATCACCTTCTACTAAAAATAATTCGGTACGTGTGGGGTCTTGCGACACGCAATCTGCTAATTTTCCTGGGAGTGCTGGGCCGGAAGTGATTTTTTTACGTTCAATTTTTTTAGCTGTTTTTAAGCGAGCTTGAGCATTGTTGATGACTAATTGGGCGAGTGTTTCCCCTTGAGCAACATGCTGATTCAGCCATAAGCTAAAGGAATCTTTGATGACGCCTCCCACAAAAGCTGCGGATTCGCGTGAAGATAAACGCTCTTTGGTTTGACCAGAAAATTGCGGTTCTTGCATTTTCAAAGATAAAACAAAAGCGCATTGTTGCCAAATATCTTCCGGTGCTAGTTTTAAACCGCGTGGCAATAAATTACGTAATTCGCAAAAATCTCGCATGGCATCTGCCAAACCACTTCGAAAACCATTGACGTGTGTACCTCCTTGAGCGGTAGGAATTAAATTGACATAGCTTTCTTGGAGGAGTTCAGTGCCTTCCACGATCCAAATAGCTACCCAACTTAATTCTTCTTTCTCTCCTTTAAGATTTCCTTGAAAAGGTTCTTCGGGCAAATAATTATCACTCTCCACATGTTCTAATAAATATTGGCTTAAGCCATTTTCGTAACGCCAAGTAATTTTTTCATCATCATTTTCATTGTGAAAGTGGATCGTCAAACCTGGGCATAATACAGCTTTAGCACGTAAATTTTCTTTTAAACGGCTAACAGAAATTTTAGCGTGATCAAAATATTTTTCATTTGGCCAAAAGCGAATGGTCGTACCTGTTTCTTTAGGGTTGGCAAGAGTTTCAATGGTTTTTAGCTTGCTAGTTTTTTCGCCATCAGCAAATTGCATTTCATAGACTTTGCCATCTCGTTTGATGGTGACGATTAATTTGTGAGAAAGTGCATTCACGACAGAAACGCCTACACCATGCAAACCGCCCGAAAAAGAATAATTTTTATTAGAGAACTTCCCGCCAGCATGAAGCCGAGTAAGAATTAACTCCACACCTGAGAGTTTTTCTTCTGGATGGATATCAACGGGCATTCCGCGCCCATTGTCTGTGACGGTTAAAGAAAAATCTTTATGTAATGTTATCCAGAGGGTATTTGCAAATCCTGCTAAAGCCTCATCAACGCTATTATCAATGACTTCTTGCGCTAAGTGATTGGGGCGCGTAGTGTCAGTATACATGCCTGGGCGACGACGTACTGGGTCCAGACCCGATAATACCTCGATCGCTGCTGCATTATATTCATGTTTAGCCATAGTGGTCACTAAAAATTTAAGTTGGCATAACTTAACATATCTGCTTTACTTTTCTCAAGCGGGCGAGATACTAATGTATCCCTAAAATTTCTAACGGTTGTGATATCAGCGAAGACTGCTGC
>CAYYFQ010000036.1:0-13914 GCA_964471475.1 uncultured Gammaproteobacteria bacterium | reverse complement strand
AGAAACCACTCGGGAGCTTTGGCAGACCTTATGTGGGCATTAGTGTGAAGTAAAAAGGGTTGCGATCCCAGGGCTAGTATTAAGTTTTTTATCTTCAAGCAGGGAGAAATTAACTCTGTTGCTGTCATCTCGCGAAAAAGTCGCGGGATGATGACAACATTATGTTTTAATGAAATTTAATATGCGCTTGCCCTGGTTGCGATCCTTGAGTGTAACTTGTAAACCATGTCTATAAATCACACAACTGAGAATAGGAAATATGCTATGTTATTTGCAAGCTGTTTTCAAAAGCTTTTACAATAGCACTATGATATTTTTCTTTATGAGTAATGCAAAAAAAATCGCGCGTTATTGAGATATTTTTTAATGGTAAGGTTACTAATGTCCCAGCATTAAGTGCATCTTTTAGCGCTGCTACAGATAAACAGCTAATCCCCAGCCCCATGCTGACCATATTTTTAATGGCCTCCGAACTGCTTAATTCCAAAAAAATGTTTTCTGTTGTAAATAAAGAATTAAAATGGGTTTCAATAATCTCACGTGTTCCAGAACCTTGTTCACGTAATATCCATTGTGTGTTTTTTAAATCGCTCATGCTTATCTGTTTCTTTTGTGCCAATGGGTGTGTAACACCGCAAAACACAGCCATTTCATCTTTAGTCCAGGGTTTAACTTGAATTTCTTTTTTGTAACAGCTACCTTCAATCAACCCTATATCTAAGTGAAAATTTTTAATATGTTCGACAATCGTTTTTGTGTTACCACTTTCTAACTTAATGCGAACATGAGGAAATTGTTCAGTAAATTCTTTAAGAATCGCTGGCATAAGATAATTGGCAATAGTAGTGCTTGCGCCAATTTTAATTTCCCCTTGAAGTTGCTCTGTTTTTAATTGCGTTTGTTTTTCAAGCTCTTTGATGCGTTGCAATATTTCAATGGCTTTAGGTAAAAGGGATCGCCCGTTTTCGTTCAATTTCAGTTTTTTACCAACGCGATCAAACAAAGGACGTTTTAACTGTTTTTCTAATTCCGCTAATGTCATACTCGCAGCAGATTGCGAAAGGTAAATTGCTTTAGCGCCTTGGGTAATATTTTCATATTGTGCTACAGAAACAAACAAAGAGAGTTGTCTTAACGAGATTTTCATATCAATTTTTCTGATGATTAATATTTAAATTATATATTTTACAGATGTTAATTAAGCTTGTAAACTAAAGCTATCTTAATAACGGAAAAATGGTTATGAGCTTTAGCAAACCCCAACGCGCACACACCTCTCATGGTATTTTATTTGTTTTATTATTCGCGCTTTCGAGCTTATACCTTTCTGAAATTCCCTGGATTAGCCACTTAGGTTTAAGCTCTATGGTGATTGCGATTGTGTTGGGTATTATTTATGGAAGTTCTTTACGAAAAAACTTGCCAGAAAATTGGACACCGGGGATTCAATTTTCTGCGAAGCAACTATTAAGGCTTGGTATTATTCTTTATGGGTTTCGTGTCAGTTTTCAGCAAATAGCCGCTATTGGTGTTGAAGGGTTTATTATTGATGTACTTATGGTCGGTTTAACATTAACGCTAGGCTCTTGGGTTGGTCACAAGGTGTTTAAACTTGATCGTGATACTTCTATCTTAATTAGTGCAGGGAGCGCTATTTGTGGTGCTGCTGCTGTATTGGCAGTTGAAGATACTTTAAAAAATGAACCTTATAAAACCTCCATTGCAGTAGCAACCGTTATTGTATTTGGCACGCTTGGCATGTTTATCTATCCGCTTTTACAACATGCTGGCGTGCTCGACTTAACGAATAAACAATTTGGTTTATATGCAGGCGCCAGTATCCATGAAGTGGCACAAGTCGTTGTTGCAGGTACGGCAGTGAATCAAGGCGCTGCCGTGACTGCAGTAGTTATCAAAATGACGCGGGTACTTTTATTAGTTCCTGTATTATTAATTTTGGCGATGCTTATTAAACCCCTCACGCCCAAAACAAATATCCATAACTCAAAACCCATTACTATTCCTTGGTTTGCGCTTGGTTTCGCTGCGGTAATTGGCTTTAATTCGCTGCATTTATTGCCAGTCATAATGATTAATATCATAAATCATATAGATGGTTTTTTACTAACAATGGCAATGACTGCGATTGGTATTGAAACCAATTTGAAAAAAATTAAAACAGTAGGTATAAGGCCTTTCTATTTTGCTTTTGTGCTTTTTGTTTGGTTAATGGGTAGTGCATGGGTATTAGTTAAGTATTTGAGTTAAACCAAAGGAGTGTAAGTTAGACCAAGGTATAAGAAAATTAAAACTAAATTTGCAATTATATAAAACAACAATAAGGTAAATATTATGAAACCAGATTATAAATATGTAGTTATCGGTGCGGGCCCTGCGGGTATAAATCTTACAAATAAACTGATAGGCCGATGCGTTTCTCCAGATGAAATTTGCTGGATTGACCCTGAGTTTAAGGTGGGTGCTTTTGGGACCAAGTACGCAGATGTTCCCGGCAATACAGAAGTAAAAAGCTATCTTCCCTATCTTGACGCATTAAAGGAAACATTAAAAACCTTAATTTTGCAATCACGAAAGAATCCACAAAATATTGATAGTATGGAACAATTATTTGTTTGGTATACATTCGCTTTGAATGAGTTTAGAGCTTTAAATGAAAAATCTACGCCAAAACTTAAAGTTGTTTCACCCCTGCTACAACATGCTAGTGATGCTTTAAGACAACGTGTTCCCAATATAGCAACATATGTCACTAAACTAGAAGATGAGGATAGCCACTTTACAGCCACTCTAGCGAATGGCCAGACTATTACTTCAGATCGTGTTATTTTTGTACCGGGTGCAGAAGCTAAAGAAGTGGATATGCCAGAAAACATAAAAGTGAATTTCCCTTTGCTTGCTGCTGAAACGGTCTTTTCACAAGAAGGGATTCAATCACTTTTCGACGAAGAAACGCTTAAAGACTCTGATACAATTGCTGTCATTGGCTCATCTCATAGCGCTGCTCTTGCGGTTATGCAATTAATTACAGCTGGGCTAAAAGTCGTTTGGTTAAAAAGAGATCCGCTTAACCCCTTAGTATATGCGGAAAAGAAAAGCGGTCCAAATGGTGATCGTATACTCTATGACAATTCAGGTTTAAAAGGTGAGGTTGCCAAATGGTGCAAAGCTCGTGAAGTAAATGGGATAGTAACACATGACAATCTTACGATAGTGGAGTCAGATGAAGCAAATTTAAGGAAATACTCACAGTGTTGTGCACGTCGAGTAGAGGCTATTGGTTTTAAGCCAAGCCAACCGTATATTTACCGAAATAATGAACGGGTACGCATTGAGTATAACGAAAAAAACGGCCTTGCTTGCGACAATCGTATGTTAGTAGGTGGTATTGCATTTCCTCCAAAAGTTGATGACCATGCAGGGAGAGCAGAACTTGGAGGCCCTCTGTTTGTTGGTGCCGTTGGCTTAAGTAAGTTTGTAACACACGAAATTCCCGAAGAATTTATAGTAAATAAGAGCGCACCCTCGTGCTTGAGAGCGCGGCTATAGTGACGCGTTAAGAACCTGTATTTATTAAAAAATCGGAGATAGCACATACAGAAACAAAAGGCTCAACTACCCATGATCGCTTTGGTTGGTCAGGGCAAGATGCCAGAAGTGGTTATTTCTGCTTGGCATGTAACTTTTTTAATTAACTCAACCGCTCAAGCAAAGCGCTTATAACAGCAATTCGCTTCTCCGCGTCTACTTCTTTTTTCCATATGAAACGCAATCGAGTAGGACCCTCCATTTTATATTCGTGTGGATGCAATTGAATGAGTCTAATAATTTTAGCGCCGTCCACTTTAGGGGTTTTAGTAAATTCTATACGTCCCCCTTTGCTGCTTACTTCAATGCGTTGGATGCCAAGCGCATCTGCCTGCAGCTTTAATTGCATTTGATCAAATAAATTTTGGGTTTGAGGGGGTAGTAAGCCAAAACGATCAATTAATTCGATTTTAATTTCATTGAGAGAAATTAAATCTTGCGCGGACGACATTTTTTTATAAAAAATCAAACGGTGATTGACATCGTTTAAATAATAATCTGGAATAAATGCTGGCACATTTAATTCCAATTCGCAAGTATCCGAACGCCAACTAAGATTATCTATTTCTTCAGGCAACGTGCCTTTTTGCATAGCCTTGACCGTGCGATTTAATAACTCCATGTACAAAGAAAAACCGACGCCTTGAATATTGCCACTTTGCTCTTCGCCCAATAATTGACCGGCTCCACGAATTTCTAAGTCGTGCGTCGCCAACATAAACCCGGCTCCTAAATCTTCTAAAGAACCAATAGCCTCCAAACGTTGTTGTGCATCACTTGATAAACTTTTAAGAGGGGGAGTAAATAAATAGGCATACGCCTGATGATGCGAGCGACCCACCCGACCTCTCAATTGATGCAATTGTGCCAAACCAAATTTATCGGCCCGATTAATGATAATAGTATTAGCATTTGGCACATCGATTCCTGTTTCAATAATCGTACTACATACCAACACATTAAAACGTTGATGATAAAAATCAGCCATCACTCGCTCTAATTCACGCTCATGCATTTGACCATGGGCCACCACAATGCGCGCTTCAGGCAGTAAAGTACGCAATTCTTGTGCCATATTTTCAATAGTAGAAACCTCATTGTGCAAAAAATATACTTGTCCTCCACGTAAGTTTTCACGCATGATAGCTTCACGCACCAATGGCCAATCAAACTCTCGAATAAAGGTTTTAATAGCTAAACGTTTAGGAGGTGGAGTTGCAATAATCGACAAATCACGAACGTCTGCCATCGCCATATTTAAGGTTCTTGGAATAGGGGTTGCTGTCATGGTTAACACATCCACATTGACACGCCATTTTTTTAAAGCTTCCTTTTGTCGAACACCAAAGCGATGCTCTTCATCGAGAATTAATAAACCCAAATCAGAAAAGTGAATGTGATTTTGCAGTAATTTATGAGTACCGATGATAATATCTATATTTCCCGTGGTTAATTTTTCTAATACTCCTTGCTGCTCTTTAGGAGTACGAAACCGTGATAAATAATCAAGGCGAATTGGCCATTTTGCAAAACGATCTGAAAAATTTTCAAAATGCTGTTGTGCAAGTAAGGTAGTAGGCACCAAAATAGCGGTTTGCTTGCCAGATTGCGCAGCTAAAAAAGCAGCTCGCATAGCCACCTCTGTTTTACCAAAACCCACATCTCCACAAATTAAACGATCCATCGGTTTCTCCGATGTCATATCTGCAATCACCGCCTCAATTGCTGTTTTTTGATCAATAGTTTCTTCGAAAGGAAAAGTAGCCACAAATTGGTAATAATGTTCATCCGGAGGAGAATAGCGAAATCCTTTACGTGCAGCTCGCACGGCATATACATTTAGCAATTCTGCCGCTACATCACGCACTTGAGTCGCCGCTTTAGCTTTAGCTTTTTGCCATTGATCAGTACCCAAACGATGTAAAGGTGCATGCTCCGGATCTAAACCGGTATAACGACTGATCAAGTGTAAGTTACTGACTGGTATATACAAATTTCCACCATCATAGGCAAGTTTTAAAAATTCAGCTTCGTGGCCGCCTACCGTTAAAATTTCCAATCCTTGATAACGACCCACACCATGATCAATATGCACCACAGGGTTCCCAACTGCTAACTCGGCTAAATTGCGAATCATTAATTCTGTATCGAAATGCTTAGAATATTTGCGTCGGGTTTGTGTTTGCTGAATGCCAAATAAAGCAGCTTCTGGAAGAATAGCCCACTTCTCTTGATATCTAAATCCTTCCGTAAGTTGAGCAATTCCCACATAAGTTCCAACTTTCTTTTCTTCAAAAAATTCTTGCCAACTTTCAATCAGCTTTAAATCAGGAAAAAGTGGTTTTAATAAACCCAATAAATTTTCACGACGCCCAAGACTTTCTGCACAAAATAAAATTTTTTCAAAGGAAAATTGCTGCAAATAAAATTGTAACTTAGCTAATGCGGATGAAGTATCAGCCTGCATTAACAAATCAGGGAGTGGCCAATAATCTAAAGAGATGCACTCTGCGCCAGAAACGACCGGAAGTGAAGAAGTAATAGCCACAGGCGCTCTATTCACCCACTCACTGATAGTAAATTTTTTTAATGCTGCATTAACTTCATCCAAAGTCAAAAATAATTTTTTTGGTGGCAAAATAGGGCGAGTAACATCGTGTGCAAGCTGGTCATAACGCTCTTCAATATGGCGCCATTCTTGTTCAATCACCTTTGCAAGATCGTTTGAGTAACTTAAAATTGTCTCTTTTGGTAAATAATCAAACAAACTTACAGTATGATGAAAAAATAAAGGCAAAAAATACTCAATTCCTGGTGGTGTTTCGCCTTGACTAATAGCTTGATAGACAGAACAGGTGGTAGGATTTACTGTAAAAGCTTCTCGAAAATTTTCACGAAATAACTTTATGCCTTCTTCGTTTAAAGGAAACTCATGTGCAGGCAACAATTCAAAGTTTTTTAAGTTTTTAGAAGATAATTGCGTCTCAGGATCAAAAATTTTAATGCTTTCGATTTCGTCATCAAATAAATCACAACGAAAGGGCTCTGTGGCACCTGTGGGAAAAATATCAATGATTGAACCACGAAATGCGTACTCCCCTGGCAAACTTACTTGATTAACTGAATGATAACCTGCATTGGTCAATTGAAAACGTAATTTTTCTCGATCAATTTTATGACCAACTTTTAAAGAAAAAATATAGTGATTTAAGTAATCCGTCGGGGCTACACGTTGCAATAAAGTAGCAATTTGCACAATCACGATTGCATTTTTTAAATGTGGTAATTTTTTAAAGGCAGATAAACGTTCAGAAATAATGGATTCATGCGGGGAAAAATGATCGTAAGCTAAAGTCTCCCACGAAGGAAAAATAAAACATTCTAACGTGGGCGCAAAAAAATGACACGCGTGCTCAAAATCATGAGCTTCTTGTGCGCTGGTAGTAAAAATCACAATAGGGTGCTTGGAACATTGCGCCTCTGCACTTAAAAAATAAGCTTTCGCAGACAGAGGAATATTGACATAAAATGTTTTCATACACCCGTGGCCTCATCCCAGATATGTATGTGGAGCCTAGGTGAAAAATTAAATTGATGCGCTTTGCAAAGTTCGGCGACTACTTTTAATTTAGGCGCTATACATGCCAACGTCCCTCCCTCTGGCATCAACCAAATACATTGATTATTGATAGAAAAAACTTTTTGATACCCCTCTATAATTTCATCCACATCTTTTTCATTTCGTACTACAAATTTGAAAATAGCATTGGGTATTTTTGCAAAAGAGATTAATACGTCTTCATGTCTTGCTTTTTTTCGTGTTTCACCGCTGTGCATTAATTTAGGACTTACATTAAATTGATCCACCCTCTTTATTAAGAAATCATGGGGTAACAGTGTCCCATTGGTTTCTATTTCGATGAAAGTACGATAGGGAGCCAACCGTTGATCCAAAGCTTTTATCCAATGAGTTACATTTTTTTGCTGTAATAAAGGCTCACCTCCGGTAATAATACAATGTGCGCCTCGCTTTAAATAATCTAACCAGCTTTTTTGTTCCCATTCATCTAAGATGGTTCCGCAAGAGAGGGGCTTTCCTTTTCGCCAAACTAGTTTGGTATCGCACCCCAAATGAGATTGATCCTCTGGATTTTTATACGAAAATCCAGCACAATTAAGGTTACAAGCCGCTAAACGCAAAAATACCGCAGGATGCCCAATACAAGGGCCTTCTCCTTGTAAACTGTAAAACATTTCGCTAACAATAAGAGAATGACTTAACATTGGTTGTTCACGCTGTGATTTAACATGTAATGAATAGCTTCTTCGAGCTCACCTTGACTGCAATCCACGCACGTACCTTTCGGAGGCATAAAATTAAATCCGTGTAATGCGTGTTGTAATAAAATACCTTTTTGTTTCAGTTCCTTAGCACGATGAGGGGCCCACGCTTGAGCGCATCCAAATTTTGGAGAACCCGCCACTCCGGTGCTGTGACACACCACACAGTATTGATTGTAAACTTCTTGGCCGCTCCGCTCAGGAGTTGCTGCATCAACAATAACTTTTTCAGTGATGCTTTTCTGGCCGCTGATATTCACACTCCCGTCGGGTGCTAAACGCTTTTGGACAGAGGCATAACTTAACTCATCTGCTGGCTCTTCAGCTGCCGCACACCTAAGACAAAAAAATAATAAAAAAAGTCCTATTTTCTTAACAAGAGCGTAATCAATCTGCGAAATCATAAGTTAGTTGACTTCCAACAAGTGCATTAAATCTTTATAGAGGTCTTCTTGATCATTTTTAGAAGAATACGCCAAGATAATATTTCCTTGAGGGTCTCCTAAAAATATAGAGCCCGAAAGGTGTTGATTTAAAAAATTATTTCTACTACTCATCAGTGCGAGCAAATCAGGATATTTTTTTTGCGCAGCCAAACTTAATGGGTAACCCACACCAATGTAAACACGCGCGACTTGCTCTTGATACTTCCCAGTCGCTATTTGTGTTTGATGTAAATAATATAAATTTTTTGCGCAAGCGATATCACAAGGGCCTTCATGTACCAATAGCAAAAGCCATTTTTTAGGAAATTGCTTTGGATCAAAACTTTTCTGATGATTGTCGAGCAAAGGCCAAGCCATTAAAGATTTCACGGGGTTAAGTAAAATCCCGTGATTTGTTGTACGTTTTATCCAATACGTAGGATGTTGAAAAGCATACCACGCAAAAATAATAGGAATCACAAAAATAATTAACAAGAAATAAAATAATAAAGAGGGCTTATTTTTCAGCATGTGTTTTCTCCTTCAAAATACGGTTTACTACGACTAAATATAAAACCATCGTCAATAATGCCAAAGCGAGCCATTGAAAACAGTAACCCAAACTACGTTCAGCCCATAAATTGGGGAGCGCCCATTCACGATAAAATCCTGATGAATTACTTGGATCCAATAAAAAAATATAGGGGGCTACGGGGCGTTGCAAATCTTTTGCAAGGATCACCGGATCCACACGCATAATTTTTTTTGGACCATTTCCATTGTCCTTCTCAAGGATTTCGCCAAGCACAAAAGCATGACTTGGTATCGTTAATAGCCCACTAATCGTCAATGGCTTTGTATCGAGAGCAATAGAAGCAGTAATTTGCCGATGAATACTAGCGGGAATAAAACCGCGATTCACCAGAATAATTTGTCCGGACTCCAGCTGAAAAGGAGTAATCACATTGAAACCTATCCTCCCTTGATGCGTTTGATTATCAAGCAAATATTGTGTAGTCAAATAATGTCCTCGCAATATGACATGGTGAAAAACGACCCCCTCTTTTTCTTTGTTTATTCTTTTTAAATAGTCTTCAATGCGCTCAGGTACCGCGTGGCTTTGCGTTTGGTAAAGCATTTGCAAATTTTGCTTAATGTGATAACGATGCCATTGCCATAAACTTAGCTTGCCAAAAAGCATAACTAAGAGTATCGTTAACAGGCTAGCTACACCCAAACGTTGTACTTTTTGAGTCAAATTTTTCATTCGGAAACATTATCAAGATGGTTAAAATGATTATTGTACTCTTTTTGATTGTTATTTTGTGCTGTTTAGGAAGCGCATTATACTATTTGTTAGCGGGCAAAGGCGATTCCAAAAAAATGGCAAAAGCCTTAACTTTAAGAATTAGCTTATCTTTGATATTATTTGTTTTGTTACTGGCTGGTTTTGCGACGGGCGTTTTACACCCTCATCCTTTTTCACCTTTTGTGAATGCCAATAAAAATAATAAGTAAAACTTCATGAAAAAAAATATTATCATTATTAATCCTGGGCCTTCGGCTATTTATTTATCTCAATCTCTCGCAAACTTAGGTTTTCATTCGATCGCGGTTTTCACCGAGTGCATGGAAAGACGAGATAAATATTTTCAAGTAGGCCAAGAAATCTTTGATCAACAATGCCATTTTGATAACCCGTCTTTAAATGAACTCATTGATGCAATTCGCCCTTATCACCCCGTTTACATTATTAATGGCTCTGATGATTCTGCACCTATTACTGATCATCTCATGCAAGCTCTATTACCGAAACTGGCTAACAACCCTAGTACTGCGCAAAATCGTTGTGATAAATTTTGTATGCAAGAAGCGTTACATCACCAAGGTTTGCCATATATTCAACAAATAAAAGTGGCTAAAAAAAATTTGGCCACTTTAAATTTAGATAAAATTCGTTTTCCTTGTTTCTGTAAACCCACTCACGGTATTGCTACTATGGGCGGTTTTAAAGCTGAAAATGCCGCTTCTTTTCGAGAATCAGTCGGCAAAAATGCTCATATCAATAGCTCACCAGAATATTTGATTCAAGAATTTATTGTAGGTGAAGAATTTGTGGTGGATAGCTTTTCTTTTCAAGGTCAACACTTTATTAGTTCAGTGCAAAAATATCATAAACGCCTTATCGATGGCACTCCTACTTATTGTTATTGCGAAATCGTCAGTGATCCTCATCTATGGAACACTTGCGCAAACTTTGTTAAAAACTGCTTAAATGCCACTGATTTAAAAAATGGTTTTGCTCATACAGAAATCTTTCGCTTGGAAGATGGTAGCTTTCGTTTATGTGAAGTAAATCCTCGCATTAGTGGCATCAAAGGATATTATAATCAATTAGCTAAAATAACTCATTTATACACACAACCGGAAATTTTAGCTATGTGTCTTCGTTCAGAAGGTGCTCGAGAATCAAGTTTAAGCGAACGAAAAAACTTCGGTCGCTTTTTGTGTTTGTATAATTTCTCCAACCATCCACTGCAAGATCCGAAAAATAATTTGCGTGCTTTTCATTCAGTTAAATTCTATGATTTACTAAAACCCCTCGGCACTTTGCCAGCACAAGGACCAAAAAATTTAGCGGAAACTGATTTATTTGTGCTGCTCGCCCATGAAGACGTCGATGTTATTCACCAAGAAACCCAAGCCATTCTTAGCTTAGAATCTGAAGGCAAGCTTTTATGATTTATACCCTACTTTATATTGTATTAAGTGCTATTTCTTTTGTGTTAATTCACGAAATTGGCATCGATTTACCAAACATGTTAATGATTTTTTTAACAACCTCTTATGCGATTGTAATGTTTCATCTTTTAAGTGCACGCACGGTGCTTTCTGCCTATCAGCGCATTTGGAATTTTAAAAAAGCGTATTTTATTTTATCGATGGCTGTTTTAATCATGTGCGGCGGGACATTTATCATTCCTATTTATTACACCCCAGCTATCATGATGTTTACTTTTATGATTATTCCTTGCATCTTTGGAGCATTTTTTTCTTATCAAAAATTTCGTCGATGGGTAGATTTATTTACTTTTTTAACCACCTTAATGATCCTCATAGTTTTTTATAGTATTTATTTTTTTGTGTATCCGTTCAAATTATTTCTATGGATGTTGCTTGGAACTGTAGTCACAGGCATCGGTGCTTATACATACTTTTGGCAATCTTATCAACTCATTTTAGAAAATTTTAAAGCCGCTGAAATTTTAGCCATTCGTTTTTGGCTGCTTTGGATTGTCCCATTATTCTTTGTATTAAAAGATCATTCTTATTTACAAATTAACGAACACGTTTTATTTGAAACCTTTATTTTGGCATGCGCGTCCTTAGTATTTCCCATTTTTTGCTCTCAAAAATCGATTGAAAAAAACACGGCCAATGTGCATTCTGTTTTTATTGCCATCACGCCTTTTGTCACTTTTTTGCTAGAAAAGTGTGTGTTAAAAACCCAGACCAATGCGATAGGGTATTTATCAATTATTTTAGCATTGGTAATTATAGTGCCTTATTTTTATCAATTAAAAAAACACAGTCCTCGCTAACCCCTCTTTTTTATAGCTCATTTAGGTTAAAATAGGACAAAAAGTTAATTACAAGAATAATACAAAAATGTCTATCCGCGACGAATTTACCGATTTTTTAAAAGAAAAAAATCTCTTTGATGATAAGGTACCATCATTACTTGCGCTCCACAAAGAAACCACGCTAAGCGCTGCTGTCGACGACATGCAGGAAACAAATTGGGAAAAAATCTCTATTCCCCTCATCAAAAAATGGCTGGCCCATAGGGAGCTTAGATCGTGTGCAACTGCTATTGCCGCTTTCTCGCATGCGAAATTGCCAGAAGGTTTCTCTCTAGAAGATCTCGCAGAGCACGAAGATCCAGAAACATTAATTGATGTGCTTATTATCGAAAGGACAGTTATATTTTCAGCAGAAGATTGCAAGCTATTTATACTTTCTAATAAATCGCCTCAAGAAACAAAAAGCTTGTTATCTATGCTTGATGCATCTAATCCGCCTCTTGCTTTTTCTATTAAATTACAAATTGTTAACCACCCAGAAACATTTCCTTTGCTCAGGATTGTTTTACTCTTGGCTCTTCATAGTGTATTAAATGAGGTTATTTGTACGCTTTTATATCAACAAAAAAATCTCAACCAATACGAAGAAGCCCTTTTTAATATTCCTCCGAGCGCTTTGAACGAAGAGGCAGTTCGAACGTTACTTACTTTACCTTCTGAAGTAGCGGTGGAAGCGGCAAAGCAAATTAGACAAGGCGCGATCGCCCCAGCCTTGGCTTTTTTAGAAGAGTATGGAATCAAAGAAAAATATATGGCGATTATAACAGATGATCCGGATCCCTTAACAACCGCTCATCAGCTCATTGCAGCAAAAAAAATTCTCGCAGAAAACGCATTAAGTTGCTTAACGGCCAATCGTATCGAAATAAATTCAACTGTAGTTAAAAAACATCTCAATCCAGAAAATTTTGCAAATGCTATGGTCTATTTCGTAAATCTCACCCGTCTGCCCTCTGACCCAACAATAAACATTACTCCCGAACAATATGAGCAATTAGTAGATCATTCGACGCCCTCTAAAATTATTCCTTTGCTTGAACTCATAAAAACTAAGACACCCCCTGAAAATTTTCAGGAAAATTTCGATGCACTTATGGAAAATTTTGATATATTAATTCAAGACCCCATTTGTGATTGTGTTGCTTCTTTTACCCAAGATGCTATTTTTAACCAAAAAATTTATGGCGATATTATCGAATTATGCGACACAGCGTTCTCTCCAAATAATGCTATTGTTGACTATATTCGCTCATTAGAGGCTCTCACCCCAACAACTTATTGTGAACTTCCTTCGAAAGAAATGGACTTCTTAAATCTGTTGCTTTCTTCTCTACAAAAAAATAAAGAGCAAAACCAAAATATATTAAATAGTAACGATTTAACGCGCCACATTTTATCCTACCCTAGTGTGCAACAAAAATTAGCAGAAATTCGTAAAAAAAATAAATTCTCGCAAGAAGTTTTTAATCACTTAATCGAATTATGCGAAAGTCCAAAGTTTTTTGATGAAAGAAAAATTATTCGACAAATAAATGCCTACTTAGACACCTTTCTCTTCTCTCACCCGCTAACTCCCGCTATTTATTCCTCTCCAACGGCTTCTAACACTTCTTCATCCTCAATGGTATCTCCAACGACAGTAGACGGCCCTTCTATGAAAGCTGAGGAAACAGGGGAAGATCAATCACCTGCGGACCCAGACGCCCTAGTCCCTGAGGATTCGAGCACCGAACAACCTACGCACAAATTTTCCGTAGGAGTAGAGCTTTAAAAGAGGTCTAATACTTTCATGAATGGCTAAAATTTAGCATACACCACCCAAAAATGCCATGTACGCGCAAGTAACTAATGTATCCCTAAAATTTCTAACGGTTGTGATATCAGCGAAGACTGCTGCG
>CAYYFQ010000035.1:0-14685 GCA_964471475.1 uncultured Gammaproteobacteria bacterium | reverse complement strand
GTTGACGCAGCAGTCTTCGCTGATATCACAACCGTTAGAAATTTTAGGGATACATTAGTATACATCTCTATTGAATGTTTTCGCTTTTTCCCGTAGGATATGGGAATCTTTTCTCAGGAAGAAAATATGTGCAAACCCTTGCAATGCTTCTGTGGATTGTTTGTTGCCATCGCGCTGACCGCTTGTCATACAATGCCCGTTAATAATCCTCCCGCGCCTAGTGTGTCTGATGCTTCTGCTAATCAAATTGCGGAAGCGGCAACTTCAGTGAGTAAATCTTTAACCGATTTAGAAGCAGTAGAAAAAGCCAACATGGCGCCTACCGCTGCGCGCCTTTATCCTCAAGTAGCGCAAGTAAGCATCCCAGGAATTTCTTCAGTTAATTGGAATGGCCCCATCGAGCCATTGCTGCGTCAGGTGTGTAAATCTGCGGGCTATCGCTTGCGTATCATTGGGCCTGCGCCTTTACCATCTATTGTAGTGACGATCCATCTTGATCAAGCTTTAAATGCAGATATCGTGCGAGATGCTGCGTTACAAGCGGGCAATCGTGTTAGTGTACGTTCGATCCCATCTGCTAAAACCCTTGAATTGCGGTATCTCAGCCATTAGGAGCTATGAGCAAATGTTGAAATATTGGGTACCCCTCTTTGTTATGTGTTCTGTACTCACCGTAACGGCGTGTCATACCGCTGGACCTCCACCAACGATTACGACGGGTAGTTTGAGTGAATTACAACAACTACATTCGACGGGTTCTGGCGAATTATCTACCGTTGAAATGCGATCCCAAGCAATTAAAGATACAGCGCTTAGTTTAGGTGCTCAAGGTGGCTTAGCGTGGCGTGCTGAACAAATCAATCAAATTTTAACCACACAAAGTTCCCGACTAGATCAAATTTTTAATTTCAATCGTCTCATGTTAGATGATCATGTCTTACCACCAGTACTTGAAATGAGCGAGAAAAATATGAAGCTCGATGGCTTAGACACCATTCGGCTTTCTGATCAAATGTATATTATTCAAGCTCAAGCACATTTTGTGTCGATGCCCCCTAACTGGCGTGATTATTTATGGATGAGCTATAAAATTCCTGATGCTCCTCCTTCTAATATGTTGCCAGAAACCAGAACTGAACAGCGCGTATGGGAAAAAAATATTGTAATTGGTTGGCAACAGGGGATTGATCAAGCTAATCAAATTTTGCGCGATAATCTTGCACGCTTAACGCGCGATGTACGTGGAATGATTTTGTATCGTAAATTATTATTGCAAGGCATGGTCAGTCGACCTTTTGTGGATAAAAATAGTTTGGGCATCACGGGAGGAGGGGATTCTTTAAGAATTAATGATCAAATCTTACAAATTACCGCTTTACCAGGTTTGCAGGTCGATACGAGGCAATGGCACCCGGTGGTGGTGCCTAATACTACTTCTCAAGAGATGACACATTCATGACGCAATCGCATGCCTCTTTAATGTCGGATGAACCTTTGCGATTTTCGATCGCCGATTTTGAGCGCTTATTGATGCATTGTGAAAGCTTAGGTGCTTCTGATATTAGTTTGCAAAGCCACCAATATGTTTTTGCAGAAGTTTATGGTCGTTTAGTGCAAGTGACGCGTCGCAAATTGACGAATGCTGAAGTAGGGGAAATCCTTAATACGATTTATGGTCCTAATGGAACCGCACAAATTTTGAGCGGAAAAGATTTAGACACGTATTATGAATTTAAACCTAGTCGTGCAGAGCGTTTTCGGTATCGGGTGAATGCAACAGGAGTGATGGTAGAAGGTTTTGATGGCATTCAAATTACTTTGCGTTCTATTCCTACAACGCCACCACCGCTTGAAGCTTTAGATTTGCCTTTGGAGTTAATTGCCGCTTGTGAGCCTACACAAGGGGTAGTATATGTCACTGGTGCTACCGGCTCTGGGAAAAGTACATTATTAGCGTCGATCATCAGAGATCTTGTTGAAAAAGACGATAGCAATCGCAAGGTATTAACTTATGAAGCGCCAATAGAATTTGTTTACGATGATATTCCGATGAAGTCAGCGATGGTCAGTCAATCTGAAATCCCACGTCATTTACCGAGTTTTGATGCAGGTGTGCGAAATGCCTTGCGACGTAAACCGAGAGCTATTTTAGTAGGGGAATCGCGCGATAAAGAAACTATTGCGGCAGTGATTGAAGCCGCAGTAACGGGGCACCCAGTTTATACCACTTTGCATACGAATGGTGTGGCAGAAACTATCCGCCGTTTAGTCATGACTTTTCCTATGGAAGAACGAAGTGCTCGGACAATTGATATTATTGAGACCATTCGTGTTGCCATTTGGCAAACTTTAGTACCAAGTGTCGATGGGCGTCGTGTGGCTTTGCGTGAATATTTAATTTTCGATGAAAAAATTCGCGATGCTTTATTAGACACGCCAGTCGAGATGGTTACCGCCAAAACTCGAGAGCTTTTAGTGGAATACGGTCAAACCATGGACGCCGATGCTAAAAGAAAATTCGACGCTGGTCTCATCGGCCAACGCGAATATGATTTAATCGTCAAAACTTCGCGTAGTTTAGATAGTGATGCGAGGAAAAATATGCGGTAAGGGGAAAGAGGTGTTCGGGGAGGGCCTACGCGTGAAAAAATATAAAGGACTTCTGTCATACCAGCGAAGGCTGGTATCCAGGTAAGTAAGCGTCTTGGTAAGTAGAAGTAAAGTGTACTTAACTTTGTAAATTAAAATTTGTGTCGCTTGCATTACCTAAAAACATACTTGACTGGATGCCTGCCTACGCAGGCATGACAGTGGTTCTTAGCATCCAGCCCCTTAAGTTGACGCCTATGAGCCTGCGCTGGTATGACAATCGTCCTAATCTTCCCACTCGCCTTCTGCTTCTTCATCATACCACCCGTCTTCGCCGGCTAAATAGCCATCCATTTGCATATTCCATAGGCGACTAAAAGCGCCATTTTCGTTTTCTAAAAGAGCTTCTTGAGAGCCTTCCTCAACGATTTTACCTTTATCAAAGACAACGATACGATCCATCCCGGATAATGTCGATAAACGGTGAGCGACAACTAAAGTGGTTTTGCCTTGCATAAGCGTTTGCAAGCTTTCTTGGATTAATCGTTCAGTCACTGAATCTAAGGCAGATGTAGCTTCATCTAAAATTAAAATGGGTGCATTTTTTAAAATGGCGCGTGCAATGGCAATGCGTTGACGTTGGCCGCCTGAGAGTCGTAAACCTCGTTCGCCTACCAGAGATTGATAGCCACCAGGTAACTTTTCAATAAATTCATGGCAGTGCGCAAGTTTAGAGGCTTCGATGACTTCTTCATCGGTTGCATTGAGCCGCCCATAGCGAATGTTTTCCATCATGGTACGGTTAAACAAAGTGGGATCTTGAGGAATCATGGCAATTTGTGCGCGCAGAGAGTTTTGCGTAACATGCGCAATATTTTGTTCATCAATTAAAATACGGCCTGCCTGCACATCATAGAAACGTAATAATAAATTAACTAAAGTAGATTTTCCGGAGCCTGAAAAACCAACCAGCCCGACTTTTTGGCCTCCTGGAATAAATAAATTGAGATCGTTAAATACCTCTTTATTTTTGCGATAAGCAAAAGAGACATGATCAAAATGAATTTCTCCACGCGTAATTAAAATGGGGCGCGCATTCGGGATATCCACGAGGTCATGGCGTCTTTGAATAATGGTTAAACCATTACCCACGGTTCCCATCTCGCGAGCCAACACCGTCACTTGAAAACTAATAAACCAAATCCAACCCAGCAACCAAAACACCTGCATGCTAATTTGCGTAAAATCACCTACCGTTACCCAATAATGTACCCATCCATATAGCAAAGATAAAATCGTACCAAAAATTAAAAATAAACCATTTAGTCCTAACGCAATACGTGCTAATTCCATTGCCCACATGGTTTTATGAGCGCGCTCGATTTCTTCATTTTGATAAATTTTTAAATAATCTAGTTCAAATTTATCATGTGCAAATAAGCGTACATTTAAGATATTGCTGAAAATATCTACGATTTTTCCACTTAAGGTGGCGACACTTTCTGAATGTTTTATCCAAAGAGCATTTCCATATTTTAAATAAGCTGAGGTTAAACTAAGGTGCACTATCAACCAAACGCCTACGATAAGCGCAAAAATGGGTTTGGTTTTCCATAGCATAGTGATGACAATGGCACTCCCCACTCCTGCAGTGAGAAATTGAAAGCAGACAATTTCGACGATGGCTTCACAACTTGAGGGAAGATCCGCAATTTTTTTAGTAATTCCCCCCGCCATTTGTCCAGTAAAAAAATCATAGGAATGCTGGCGCACATAATCAAAAACCGTTCGGCGAATGCTTGCACGAAACTGAGGGAACATATAAATTTGAATAATTCCGGAGATGCGCTGCAAGATTTCAAAAACCACCCAAAAACTCATCAATAAAATCAATGTATTACTTACCACTCCAAAAATCTGTGTGCGGTCGCCTTGAAAATTTTGAATAGAATCAATGATTTTTTTTAAGAAATAAGGAAAAATGGTATCGTTAACAGCCCACGCCACAGACACAAATAATAAAGTAATAAATTTATATTTTTGTTGTTTAACAAAAAACCAAATAAATGCAAAGATTGTCTGTGGGAGCTTCATAAATTTCTTAGTAAAAAGTTGAATGAATACAATTTATAACCATAGGAGATTATAACAGAGAAATGCAGGCTCAGACTTCGTTTTTTTAAACCAGTAACCGAAGCTTCCTCACATTGAGCTAATGCTTTGTGCTGTTGCGGGTTGCTGTTTGCTTGAATTTATACGCTAAAACTCGCTAAAATGAATGTTTTTTGGACAGTTGCCATGCCAAACTCTTCTTTATTTGTTTCCCCTATCATTGATAGCCATATTCATTATTTTTTGCCAGAACCGGGTAAGCATGAATGGCTTATGCAGCCCCCTAGCACTGAAAATTTTTTAGGAGATATTACTTCCTTGTGCAAGCCTTATTTACCCCAAGATCTTCAGCGTGATTTCGCAAAATATAAGGTGGAGAAAATAATTTATGTTCAAGCCGGTTGGCAACGTAGTGAGGATGTCTTGGCTGAGGTGCGCTGGCTCACTGAATTACAAGATCCTTTATTAGGAGGCGTTATCGCTTATGCCAATTTAACTGCACCCCACATCGAAGAACACCTGCAAGTATTAGCGAAAAATTCGCTCGTCAAAGGTATTCGTCAACTGATTGCGTGGGATAAAAATCCTTATTATTGCTCCTGTGAAGAGGATTTTTTACAAAATCCTATTTGGCGAGAAAATTTTGCGCTTCTCAAAAAATATTCCTTGCGTTTTGACTTACAAATTTTCCCCGAACAAACGGATCAAGCTATCTCTTTACTTCAAGGCAATCCTAATATTCCTGTTGTGATTGAGCATTTATTGCAACCCCGAAAACATGATCGAGATACATTGGTTGAGTGGGAAGCACAATTGGCTAAATTGGCAGCGTTACCACAGGTCTGTATTAAGTTGTCTGGTGCTTACCTTTTTGAGCATGCCGCCAAACCAGAAGATGTGGCATGGATGATTCAGACAGCAGTTCGCCTTTTTGGTTCTGATCGTTGTATGTTCGGGAGCAACTTTCCCGTAGAAAAATTATATATCAGCTATGATGAGATGATTGCTCATTTTTGGGAAGCAACGGAACTCTTAGGCGAAGTAGCGCAAGCAGATATTTTTCATCGGACTGCTCGCAAATTCTATCTTTAGACCCCGTATTTGTTTCGAAAGACGTCTAACCTCTGACGCTTGGCTAAGACGCTTGGCTAAGAGATGTCATTTGCTGCCAATTTTTGTTAAAATAACAGGCACGGCTCTTTTGAAAGAGCCTTTTGTTTATTTAATCATTATACCCATGAGGTTCTTTTAATGGAAACCGGTTTAGAAAAATTAGACGAATTAAAATGCAATTTAACAGTGACATTGCCCCAAGAACTATATAAAGAAACATATCAAAAAATGCTAAAAAAGGTGGCTAAAACCGCTAAAGTTGATGGGTTTCGCAAAGGGAATGTTCCTAACACAGTGGTTGAGCAACAATTTGGCGCACGAATTTTAGATGATACTATTAATGTGTTAATTAATGACACCTTAGCGAAAGCCTGTGAAAAAGAGGGAGTAAAACCGGTGAATACGCCGAGTTTAATAGATGTTAAAGTGGAAGAAGGGAAGCCCTTTAGCTATGTGGTGACATTTGAAGTGGCACCCAGCATTGAAAAAATTAATTTTGAAAATGCGGAAATTGAAAAAATTGAAGCGCAGATCAGTGCAGAAGACATTGAGCAAGCTATCCATAATGTGACTAAACAATTTGGGCAATTTAAACCTAAAGCAAGTGCTTCTGTATTGAGTGATAGGGTATTGTTGGATTTTGAAGGCAGTATTAATGGCGAGGAGTTTAACGGGGGGGCTGCGAAAAACCAAGCTTTGGTGTTAGGTGAGGGTAAGATGATCCCTGGCTTTGAAGAGCAAATCGTGGGTATGCAAGCAGGCGATGAAAAAACGATTACTGTGACTTTTCCTAAAGACTATGCGGAAGATTTGGCTGGTAAAGAAGCACAATTTAAAATCAAAGTGCATGAAGTGCAAGCGTTTGAACCAGCAATTCTTGATGCAGAATTGATCAAAAAGGTCGGTGTGGCGAGCGGAGAGCTCAACGACTTGCATAAAGAAGTTGAAAAAACTTTAACGCGTGAATTAAAAAATATCTTAAAACAAAATTTGCAGACAGCAGTGTTTGGTAAATTGGCTGAGTTAAACCCGTTGCCTTTGCCCTCGAGTATTGTGCATGATGAAGTGCATGCATTGATGGATCAAGCTCATGAGCGTTTACAAAAAATGTTTGGTAACAAAAAACTTCCTAAAATGGATTTGCCTCATGAAATGTTTGAAGGAGAAGCTAAGCAACGCGTTTTATTATCTTATTTAGTATTAAAGATTGTTGCCGATAACAACATTAAGGCTGATCCTGAAGCAGTTCAAGCGCTGGCAGAAGAGTGGGCTGCTTCTTATGAAAATCCTACACAAGTGCGAGATTATTATTTGCGTACTCCTGAGCAGTTAAGGCATCTAGAAAATATCGTTATTGAAAATTCGGTTTTAGATTACTTAGTCGGTAAAGCTAAAGTGAATGTGGTTGAAAAAACTTATGCGCAATTAGCTAAAAATCAAAAAGGTTAACTTATGATTATGAACAATTTGGTGCCAATGGTCGTTGAACAAACGGGTCGTGGTGAGCGTGCTTACGATATCTATTCTCGTTTATTGAAAGAACGCGTCGTGTTTTTAGTGGGTCAAGTAGAAGATTATATGGCCAACTTAATCGTGGCACAATTATTATTTTTGGAAGCAGAAAACCCAGAAAAAGAAATTAGTTTATATATCAATTCACCCGGAGGCGTAGTCACTGCTGGCCTGGCTATTTACGATACGATGCAATATATTAAACCGCCAGTTCGCACCATTTGTGTTGGGCAAGCTGCAAGCGCAGCCGCCTTCTTACTTTGTGCAGGAGCTGCAGGCATGCGGTATTGCCTCCCTAATGCGCGAGTGATGATTCACCAACCTTTAGGGGGGATGCAAGGACAAGCGACAGATATTGCGATTCATGCGAAAGAGATTCTGCAAATTAGAGATCGTTTAAACCAAATTATGGCTCAACATACGGGGCGGACCGTGGAAGAAATTATGCGAGATACAGAACGTGATAATTTTATGACTGCTGAAGAAGCCTTGAAATATGGCTTGATCGACGGCATATATACTAAACGGGAGTAACCATGGCTAAAGACCAAAAGAAAATACCAATGAAATGCTCATTTTGTGGTAAGTCGCAGCAAGAAGTGCATAAGCTCGTTGCTGGGCCCGAAGTTTATATTTGTGATCAATGCATTGTCTTATGCAATGATATTCTCAAAGAAGATCCAAACGAGCCTACCTCTTTGGTGGCCGGGCAAGAGCTCACTACTTTAGTATCACCTAAGGCCATTCGCACTATCTTAGATGATTATGTCATTGATCAAGAATCGGCTAAAAAAACTTTAGCGGTAGCGGTTTATAACCACTATAAACGTTTGCGGCACATGCAATCTAATGCGCATGATGAGCTCGAATTACGAAAAAGTAATATTTTATTGATTGGCCCCACTGGGAGTGGTAAAACCTTGTTGGCTGAAACTTTAGCGCGCATTTTAGATGTGCCTTTTGCCATTGCTGATGCGACTACATTAACAGAAGCGGGTTACGTCGGTGAAGACGTTGAAAATGTCATTCAAAAATTATTGCAAAAAGCAGATTTTGATTTGGAAAAAGCACAGCGCGGGATTATTTATATAGATGAAATTGATAAAATTGCTCGCCGCTCTGACAGCCCATCTCTTACGCGGGATGTTTCAGGAGAGGGCGTTCAACAAGCCTTATTAAAACTAATTGAAGGGACAGTATCCAATGTGCCACCCCAAGGGGGGCGTAAGCATCCGCAACAAGAGTTTGTTCATGTAGACACCAGCAATATTTTATTTATTTGCGGGGGTGCTTTTGACAGCTTGGATAAAATTATTCGTAATCGTAGTGAAAAATCTGGCATTGGGTTTTCTGCGCAAGTGCATAATAAAGACGATAAGCGTAATAATAGTGAATTGTTAAAAGATATCCAGCCAGAAGATCTTATTAAATATGGATTGATTCCAGAATTTGTAGGGCGATTACCTATTGTTGCTACGTTGGATGAATTGAATGAAGCCGCGTTAATGCGTATCTTAATTGAGCCTAAAAATGCGCTTGTCAAACAATATGCCAAGTTATTTAACATGGATAATATCGAGTTAGAAGTGACTGACGAAGCACTCAGCGCGATTGCTAAAGAAGCCATGAAGCGTAATACAGGTGCGCGAGGTTTGCGATCCATTTTAGAAAAAATTTTGTTAGACTTAATGTATGAATCACCTTCATTAACTGGTTTGTATAAGATAGTCATTAATGCAGATGTAGTAACTAGCGCGGCCAAGCCGTTATTATTTTTTCATGACCAAAGTGCATTAGAAGATAAAACTAAGGTGTGTTGATATATTCGCTACTTTAAGGAGAACTATTTTATGGCAGTCAATCCAACAGCTTTGCACCCTCACTCGGAAATTATGCCGGTTCTACCTTTGCGTGATGTGGTAGTTTTTCCACAAATGGTTGTGCCATTATTTGTGGGACGCAAAGCTTCAGTAGCTGCGCTTGAAGCTGCCATGACAAAAAACAAACAAATCTTTTTAGTGGCGCAACAAAATGCAACAGAAGATGATCCTAAGCTCAATGATTTGTATCAAATTGGGACAATTGCCACCATTTTGCAGTTGTTAAAGTTGCCTGATGGCACTGTCAAAATTTTAGTGGAAGGTTTTCAACGCGCTAAATCTTTAAAATATCAATTGACACCTACAGGATTTATTGAAGCAGAGCTTACTCCCATCAGCTCTACTTTTGACGAAAAAGAAACAGGATTCTTATCCAAAAATTTATTAGACCATTTTGAAATTTATGTAAGCCACAATAAGAAAATCCCCCCAGAAATTTTACCTGCGCTTGCTGCGATCGATGATCCTATACGCTTGGCAGATACTATTGCAGCTCACCTTAATCTCAAATTAGCTGAGCGCCAAAAACTTCTTGAGATGACTAATTTACTTGAAATGATGGAGCAACTGGTCACTCATATGGAGACGGAAATTGATTTATTACAAATCGATAACCGAGTGCGTACTCATGTGAAAAAACAAATAGAAAAAAATCAACGTGATTATTATCTTAATGAACAAATCAAAGCCATTCAAAAAGAATTAGGCGATTTAGATAATGAAGGTAAAAGCGAAGTTGAAATTTTAACCGATCGAATTAAAAAATCTGGCATGAGCAAAGAAGCGCAAGACAAAGCTTTTGCAGAATTAAAAAAACTAAAAATGATGCCTCCTATGGCCGCGGAAGCCACGGTGGTGCGAAATTATCTAGAATATTTGTTAAATGTGCCCTGGAAAAAGCAATCTAAGGTGACTCGTGATTTGAAGTATGCGGAAGAAGTTCTTGATCAAGATCATTATGGATTAGAAAAAGTGAAAGAACGCATTATTGAGTTTTTAGCAGTGCAAGCACGTGTCAAAAAAATAAAAGGCCCAGTGCTGTGTTTAGTTGGCCCTCCTGGGGTTGGTAAGACTTCTTTAGGGCAATCCATCGCACGTGCTACTGGTCGCGAATTTGTACGAATGGCGTTAGGAGGAGTGCGTGATGAAGCAGAAATTCGAGGGCATCGGCGTACTTATATTGGCTCAATGCCGGGCCGCATTATGCAAAAAATGGCAAAAGTTAAGGTGAAAAATCCTCTCTTCTTATTGGATGAAATCGATAAAATGGCGATGGATTTTCGTGGAGATCCTGCGGCAGCTTTACTTGAAGTCCTAGATCCTGAGCAAAATCATACTTTCAATGATCATTATCTTGAAGTTGATTATGATTTGTCTAATGTTTTGTTCATTGCTACTTCTAATTCAATGAATATTCCCCCCGCTTTATTAGATCGTATGGAGGTTATTCGGATTCCAGGGTACACGGAAGATGAAAAACTAAATATTGCTAAACGTTATTTAATTTTAAAACAAATAGAAGCGAATGGTTTAAAAACTAATGAAATCAAAATCGAGGATTCTGCCATTGTAGATATCATTCGTTTTTATACGCGAGAAGCGGGGGTGCGGAATTTAGAGCGTGAAATTGCTAAAATTTGTCGTAAAGTAGTACGTGAAGTAAGTAATAGAAAAGCAAATCAAAAAGAAAAATTGATTGTAGTGAATGCAAATAATTTGGAATATTATTTGGGTGTCCAACGTTTTCGCTATGGTAAAGCAGAGAATTATAATCAAGTAGGGCAGGTTTCTGGATTAGCATGGACAGAAGTGGGTGGCGAAATGCTGACTATTGAAGCCGCTGTGATGCCTGGAACGGGAAAAATTGTGACAACAGGTCATCTTGGGACGGTGATGCAAGAATCGATTCAAGCCGCGTTCACGGTGGTGCGTAGTCGTAGTGCAGCATTAGGACTACCTGATAATTTTTATGAAAAATATGATATCCATGTGCATGTGCCAGAAGGAGCTACCCCTAAAGATGGCCCAAGTGCTGGGGTGGGTATGTGTACAGCGTTAGTATCAGCACTTACTAAAATTTCTGTGCGTAGCGATGTAGCAATGACTGGTGAAATTACGCTGCGCGGTGAAGTATTACCAATTGGTGGTTTAAAAGAAAAATTATTGGCAGCTCACAGAGGTGGTATTAAAACGGTCATCATTCCGGATGAAAATAAACGTGACTTAAAAGAAGTGCCAGCAAATATTACTGCAGGTCTTGAGATTAAACCAGTGCGTTGGATTGATGAGGTACTGGACATTGCCTTAACAGAGGTGCCTCATCCTAAAGCAACGGAGCCAACTACACAGAGCCGCAATAAAAAAGACATGAAAAAAGCAAATTTGGTGGCCTCGAAGAAGAGCAAAACAAATTCGTCCGTCGTTGTGAAGCATTAAAGAAGCGAACGCATGTCTAAGAGTCTATTGAAATCGACATCGATTGTTTCGTCCATGACATTTACTTCGCGCATTTTGGGTTTTGTGCGCGATACTTTGTTTGCGCAATATTATGGCGTCAATGCTTCTGTCGATGCTTTTTTGGTCGCATTTAAAATTCCCAATTTTATGCGTAATCTTTTTGCGGAAGGTTGCTTTTCGCAGGCTTTCGTCCCAACTTTAGCCGAATATAAAACCGTACGCTCCACCGATGAAGTCAAGTTATTTATTGCACATGTGGCTGGAGCTTTAGGATTGTTTTTGCTTTTCTTTACCATTGTAGGGATCATTTTTGCACCTGCGATCGTTACTTTATTTGCGCCTGGTTATGCATTTGGCACCCCTCGCCACCAATGGGCAACAGAAATGTTGCGGGTTACTTTTCCTTATTTATTGTTGATTTCTTTAACAGCGATGGCTAGTGCTGTGTTGAACACGTTTAAATATTTTGCGTCTCCTGCTTTTACGCCAGCATTACTTAATTTATGTTTGATTGGAGCTATGTTGTGGTTGTCTCCATTTTTTTCAGTCCCTGTTAAAGCGCAAGCATGGGGTGTATTGATCGCGGGTTTCGTACAATTAGGATTTTTAATTTTTTGTTTATGGCGTGCCAAACTTTTTGTGCGGCCACGCTTGCATTTAGGAGATAGGGGGGTAAATCGCGTATTGAAATTATTGTTGCCAGCATTGTTTGGTGCTTCAGTGGGGCAATTAAGTTTGTTGTTGAATACGATTTTCGCTTCTTTTTTAGTTGTAGGAAGTATTTCGTGGCTATATTTTTCGGATCGTTTAGTTTTTTTTCCCTTAGGGGTGTTCGGGGTGGCGTTAGCCACGGTGGTTTTACCTCATCTTTCCTCTAAGCATGCCACAAAATCTTCTAAAGAATATGCTTCTGCGCTGGATTGGGGAATTCGGTGTAATTTAATTATCGGTTTACCAGCAATGGTATGTTTAATTGTACTTTCTGCGCCGCTTATCATCAGTTTATTTGGCTATGGTAAATTTACATTTTATGATGCTTTAATGACCCAAAAAAGTGTCCTTGCTTATTCTTTTGGTTTACCTTCATTCATGTTGGTGAAAGTATTAAGTGCTGCTTTTTTTTCACGCCAAGATACCAAAACCCCTGTAAAAATTGGGGTAATTGCTATCTTGGCGACTATGATATTAAATGCGATTTTAATATGGCCTTTAGCTCATGCGGGTTTGGCTCTTGCCAGTTCTTTAGGGTCATGGCTCAATGCGTTTTTATTATTATGGTATTTGTACAAACGTCAGATTTATGCGTTGCAAAAACACTGGCGATGGTTTGCTGTGCAAATGATCTGTGCTAATGGTGTACTTGGTTTAGTATTATGGTATTTGGGCGGCTCTCCGCAAATCTGGTTTATGCATCATTGGCAATGGCGCTTTTTACATATTATAGAATTAACTGTAGTGGGATTGATAAGTTATTTTGGGGTTTTATATTTATTGGGAATGCGTTGGCAGCATTATCGTTTGCACGACACTTAAGGTAGAGAAAATTATGTTACAACTTTGGATAGGCTTAGCGATTTTTTTTATTAAAGCGCTTATTATCATCGCTGCTATTTTGTTAATCGTAGCAGGTGTGATGGCATTAATCACTAAAAATAAAAAAGCAGTGGGCGAATTAATCATTGACAAAGTCAATGAACAACTGGAAAAAACTAAAAATCAATTTAACGAAATTTGCTTAGATAAAAAGTCGTATAAAACTTTACTTAAAAAACTGAAAATTGAAAAAAAAGCACAGCAATCCAAAAGACGTAAAAAAGTTTTTGTTATAAAGTTTGAGGGTGATCTTCAAGCTTCTGAAACTGAAGTGTTGCGTGAAAGCATTAGTGGTATTTTACAAATCGCGACTAAAGAGGACGAGGTAATGGTGCAAATAGATAGTGGAGGAGGCGTAATTCACGGTTATGGCTTGGCAGCCTCCCAGTTAGTAAGGGTGCGAGAGCGTGCTATTCCATTGACCGTATGCGTAGATAAAATCGCAGCAAGTGGAGGATATTTAATGGCGTGTGTGGCAAATAAAATTATTGCGGCTCCTTTTGCTATCATCGGCTCTATCGGCGTGATTGCCCAAATTCCCAATTTCAATAAATTGCTTGAAAAACATCATATCGATTTTGAACAAATTACAGCAGGAAAATATAAGCGTAGTTTAACGATGTTTGGTAAAAATACGGAAGAAGGGCGCGAAAAACTAAAAGAAGATTTGGAAGAAATTCACGTGGCTTTTAAAAACATGATTAGTGATTATCGTCCACAAGTAGATATTGAAGCCATTGCTACCGGTGAATATTGGCTTGCCTCAGAAGCAAAAAAACGTTTATTGGTTGATGAACTTCAGACAAGTGATGATTACTTGCTGACTGCTAGTGAAAAAGCAGACGTATTTTCCGTTAGATATGTAATGAAAAAAACACTTCTGCAAAAATTACAAGGCGCGGGCGCAAAATTTTTTGCCAATTGGGTTTAGGATTGAAGTGCCTTTAATTATCTTTTGGGACCGTAGAAAGATTATTCACTTCTCGCCCAATAGAATAATTCAATACGGTTCGGATAATCACCAATAAACCTAAAACGCCTAGCGAAGAAAAATCAGGAGCAATCGTGGTTTCTATCACATCCCCTGCTACATAAAACTCTAATCCTAGCAAAATGGCTTGTGCGAGTTTTAAGCGAATAGCGTCCGTTGTCCATTTTGAGTTTCCTAAGCGAAATAAGATGTATCGATAAGCACACAAGGCCGCGCCAATTAAAATAGTGAGGGTGCCAAAAAAAGAAATGAGCAATTTAGAGATTACAAAAAGCTTGTTCGAAGCAATGGTAATAGTAGTGATTAAATCATTGGCTTGGAAAATTTGATTGGCCAGTGTAAAAGTGGTCATGATGGTAGCATCCTTTCGAAGTATGAAGTCTTATAGCCTTTAAGATTTAGCTTCATACGGTGTTGCAAGTTCATTCGCCTTCGGTC
>CAYYFQ010000034.1:0-16037 GCA_964471475.1 uncultured Gammaproteobacteria bacterium | reverse complement strand
GGTAGTTATAACATAAATTAAATGGGTTGGTTGAGACTTTCGGAAAAAGTATCGACTTTTTGATATACCATCGAGCCTGAATGGAAGGAGCGTTAGAAAATGAAAAAGATATGTATAAAGCTATATCGCAGCGAAGCATACGTGGGTTGGCATGTGAACAACGAAACGGAAAAAAATCAATGTGTTATAGCCGGAATAGTTAGAGTTGTCAACACGCCCTAAGCTATCTTCGCCTGAATTGCCGTGATCGCAATTGTATACACAATATCATCTATTGTCGCTCCTCGAGATAAATCATTCACCGGTTTTCGTAATCCTTGAAGCATTGGACCTATACAGAGCGCATTAGAACTACGTTGGACAGCTTTGTAAGTGGTGTTCCCCGTATTTAAATCAGGAAAAATAAAAACGGTAGCTTCTCCTGCAACGGGACTATTGGGGGCTTTTAATTTTCCAACTTCCGGGACAAAGGCGGCATCATATTGCATAGGGCCATCAATCACAATATCTGGGCGCAACTTTTTCACTAAGGCGGTAGCTGCAACTACTTTATCTACATCCACACCGGCCCCTGACGTCCCTGTGCTGTAACTAATCATCGCTACTTTCGGTACAATTCCAAAGGCTTTAGCGGTATCCGCGCTTTGAATAGCAATTTGCGCCAAAGCCTCTACATCAGGATCTGGGTTAACCGCACAATCCGCAAATACCAAGACTTGTGTCGGCAAACAAATAAAAAATACAGAAGACACTAAAGTTGAACCCGGCGCCATTTTAATAATTTGCAACGCAGGGCGGATAGTATTTGCTGTGGTATGTAAAGCCCCTGACACTAACCCATCTACTTTTCCTTCTTGAATCATCATCGTGCCAACCACTACAGGATCTTGCAAATAAGTTTTTGCAAGTACAGGGTTCATGCCCTTATCTTTTCTTAATGCAATCAGGGCATCCACATAGTTGGGAGCAATTAAACAAGGATCAATAATTTCAATCTCTTCTGACAAATGAATGCCATTATTTTCAGCCACGCGATGGACTTCTTGCGGATCCCCTAATAAAATGCATTGAGCTAATTTTCTTTCCGTACAAATAGCACTAGCCGCAATGGTTCGTGGCTCTGTGCCTTCTGGAAGCACAATTTTTTTATTCGCTTTTTGGGCCATTTGGGTAATTTGATAACGAAAAGCAGCCGGAGATAATTGAGTTATTTCATGAGAGTCGGCAAATTGCATCAACCAAGGGCCACCGACAAATTGAGCCACGTAATCTTTAACAAGCTCAATGCGTTCTCGATCATCTTCAGGAATTTCAGCACTGATATGATGTAAACCTACTGCAGCACGAAAACTATTTTCTTCGACCGATAAAAATGGTAATCCTGTTTTCATGGCTTGTTCCGCTAACTTTAAAATCCCAGGAGCAATGGCATTTCCGCCGGTTAATATAATTCCGGCTAATTTAATACCGCTTAAAGCCGCCGTACAGACTGCCATAATCACATCGGATCGATCATAAGGAGTAATCAGTAAAGTATCCGGCAATAAACTTGCGGCAATATCATCAATCGTTTTTGCATAAAGCGTCATATACCGCACACGGCGTGTTTTCATTTCGCCTGCTGAAAGGATTTTAGCGTTTAAAAATAAGGTCACATCTGTCACCCGCGGTGCAAGAATATTCGCATTCCACGGAATAGTAGCGAGTAATTTAAAATTCTCATTATGGAAAATATCAGCATCTTGATAATTGATCACACTGTTTTGATCACGAGTGGCGGGAGGTTGATATAAATAACTTAAATCTTTACGTAAAAAAGGCCCTTCACTACAAGGACCTAAAGTTTTATTGAGAATACACCCTAGAATACGTTTGTTTTCTTTACCGCCAAGAAAACGCGCTACAATTTCAAGCTGATGATTAAGGTCGGCTAAGTTATCGGTATCAGGCGCTGTCACAATGATGACTTGTGCATTAAGGGTGTTAGCAATATCGAGGTTAAGGTTAGCGATATAAGGTTGCTCTTGTAAAGCAATGGTGCCATACACTAACACAATATCTGAAGCATCGATAATCTCTTGATAATTTTTTAAAATAAGCTCTAGAAGATCGTCTTTTTTTCCCTCACTTAGCATCCCTTCGACTTCTTGAATGCCAATGGCATAAGGTGTGAAATTTGTAGGGTGAGATTTATTTTGATCAATAGGTTTAAAAATAGTCACCCGAAGTCCTTTTTCTTCGAAAGCACGCGAAAGACCTAAAATGACAGTAGTAAGACCTATGCCCACGCCAGTGGGAACGAGCAATAAGACATTGGGCATAATTTTACATTCCTTAAATTTTTAGGTTAGAACGTATTGACAATTCGCTATACCCCACAAAGCGCCAAACAATCTTCGGCAATAATTAATTCTTCGTTAGTAGCGATCACTAAAATAGGAATACTAGCTTGCTTCGAAATAAGATGCTCCGATTTTTTTCCGTGCGCTTCATTATAATCATTCTTAATTTCAAATCCTAAGAATTTTATCAAACCAACCGTGCGCTCACGTATCAAAGCCGCATTTTCTCCAATGCCTCCACTAAAGACTAAGGCATCTACTCGCGTTAAAGGAACACGCATGGCTGCAATATATTTAGCCAATCTGTAACAAAAAATTTCAATGGCCAATTGGGCTTCTGGATGTGCTTTTTCACTAAGCTCCAATAGCTCACGCATATCCATACTTTCACTACTTATCCCAAGCAATCCGCTTTTTTTATTGAGAATTTCAATAAGAGCTTCCGCAGAAATATTCAGTTTCTCTGTAAGATATCCAAAAATACCTGGATCAATATCTCCCGAACGCGTACCCATCACTAAGCCCTCTAGGGGAGTTAATCCCATACTGGTATCCTGACTTTTTCCATTTTGAACCGCACAAATACTACACCCATTACCCAGATGCGCTAAAATCAAATTAATTTGATCCACTGGCTTTTTTAAGAGGTCTGCCGCCTTTGCAGTTAAGTACCGATAGCTAATTCCATGAAATCCAAAACGCCGCACTTGATACTGTTCATAATATTGATAAGGTAAGGCATACACATAAGCATAAGAAGGCATTGTTTGATGAAAAGCCGTATCAAAAACTGCTACTTGAGGCACATTTGGAAAGATCTCTTGGGCAATTTTAATGCCTAAAATATTGGCAGGATTGTGCAAAGGTGCTAGTGGCACGCATGCTTCTATATCTTGTAACACTTTTTCATTAATAATCACTGACTTTGTAAATAAAGAGCCTCCATGAACGACTCTGTGTCCCACCGCAAGTACTCGAGCATCAGTACCTTTAGCTGATTCTACTACAGACAAAATATTGGCCAATGCTTGTTTATAGTCTATTTTCCCTAAAGATTTTTTTTGTTTTTCTTCATGAATGCTAAACGCCATTGATGAATCCAGCTGCCCAATTTTTTCAATCATCCCTGTTAACCTATTTGTTTTTTTAATAGGGTCAATTAAAGCGAATTTAATCGAGGAACTCCCACAATTAAGAATCAGTGTTAAAACCATAACGTCACTCCAAAAAGTACCAACTCTAAAATATATATTGTATAATTGCCCATATTAACGCGACTAGTACACTGCAACATAAATCTTGTACTGCTGTCACCCCGCGATTTATTCGCGGGGGGCCAAGGTTTTAAATATTGGATCCCGCGGACAAGCCGCGGGATGACAGCGGCTTCAGAAAGGGACAAAATTAATGAAACGCTGTGCTAGAGTACTAGACTAGTATAGTAAGTTCACACCAATATAGCATAAAAATGCTCAACTACAACTTCAAAAAACATCAACACCTCCATGTTTACCTACGATTAATTTTATTCGTCCGCCAATATTGGTTTGCATTTGCCATGGGCTTGTTTGGAAATATTTTGCTAGCGGCCTCTAACTCGTGGTTTATGTGGTTGCTCAAACCCATTTTGGACAAGGGTTTTATTAAGAAGGATATGCATTTTATTCATTGGCTGCCGGCAATTATTTTTGGCGCTTTTTTATTGCGTGGGGTCGCAAGTTATATTGCGGATTATTATATGGCGTGGGCTGCTCGCACTGTCATCATGCGTTTTCGCCAAGAGATTTTTAAGCATTTGCTAAAAATCCCCGCTACTTTTTATGATCGCACCAATTCAGGGCAAATTCTTTCTACCTTAATTTATAATGTTGACCAATTAGCACGTGCCAGCACGGATGCCCTAGTGACGGTAGTGCAAGAAAGTTTTTCCGTGTTAGGTTATTTATTTGTGATGTTTCTGATTAGCTGGAAACTTTCTCTCATCTACATTGTGGCCGTTCCATTGATTGCCATTACGGCTCGTTATGCGGGCAAACGTATGCGTGCTTTAAGCAAGAATTTGCAAGCGTCAATGGGCACTACCATGCAAATTGCGCAGGAATCTATTGAAGGCTATCAAGTAGTGCGAATATTTGGAGGGGAAAAATATGAAGAAGCTAAATTTAACGCGATCACCCAACATAATCGAAGCCGGGAAATTAAAGTCACCTCAACCAATTCAATTTCAGGTAGTTTAGTGCAACAATTTGCAGGTTTGGCAATTGTATTTATTATTTGGTCTGCCACGATGCCGATGGCACACGTCACTGCAGGCGGTTTTGCTGCGATGTTAGGTGCTATGTTAGCTCTTTTAAAGCCAATGAAAAATTTAACCAATGTCAGCAGCTCCATTCAAAAAGGCATTGCAGCGGCAGAAAGTATTTTTGCGTTATTAGATCAACCGCAAGAAAAAGATAGCGGTCATAGAAAACCTCACACAGTACAAGGACACTTACAATTTAAAGACCTTTCTTTTTACTACCCACAAAGCGAACGCAAAATTCTCAATCATATTAACTTAGAAATTTCAGCGGGCAAAACGACGGCTTTTGTTGGAAAATCAGGAGCTGGCAAATCAACTTTAGTCAAATTAATTCCGCGTTTTTATGACAACTATGAAGGGATGATTTTGCTTGATGGCCATGATTTACGCGACATAGAGCTACACGCGTTACGTGATCAAATCGCTATCGTGTCTCAAAACGTCATGTTATTTAATGACACTATCGCAGGAAATATTGCCTATGGGCAAATGAACAACGCTTCGCCTGAAGCGATTAAAGAAGCAGCTGAATTAGCCCACGCGGATGAGTTTATTCAACAATTGCCAGAAAAATATAATACCCTTATTGGTGATAATGGTGTCTTGCTATCAGGTGGCCAACGCCAACGCATAGCGATTGCGCGCGCCATTTTAAAAAATGCGCCTATTTTAATTTTAGATGAAGCCACTTCCTCATTAGATTCAGAATCAGAATGGCATATTCAACAAGCCTTAACTGAGTTGATTAAAAATCGTACCACCATTGTAATTGCTCACCGCCTCTCGACCGTGGAAAAAGCCGATCAAATTGTAGTGCTCCATCAAGGCGAAATTATCGAGCAAGGCTCTCACCAAGAGCTACTTGCAAATAACAATCATTATGCCAAACTTTATCGCGCACAATTTAAAAATGACTAATTTTTTGCGGCGCACTTTATTAGCACCGGATCCTGATTTCAATAGAATGATCAATGGCGCTCGCCTATTACTCTCGGTTTTACTTGCCTTAGCACTCACTGATTCTTTTAGCTCTTTAGCCATGGTATGGGCAGCTCTTTCAGCCGCCTTGTTTCATTTTAGTCTCTATGGATTTACTGCTAAAGAAAAACTTCGCCAAGGTTTAATTATCACACTAAGTTTTACGAGCTTTGTTTTCATTGGCTTTCAATTAAAAGATTATCCCTTTTGGATGGATATTTTTTTAGTCACCACGGTATTTGGGAGCTTTTTGTTGCGAAGATTTGGAGCAGCCTATTTACTTTATCCTCCTATGTTGTTTGCATTGACCTTATCTACGCTCATGATTCCAAAAGCCTTTCCCATGTCGATAGTTAATAGCGCACTTCCTATTTTGCTTGGGTGTATTTCGTCACTTATCGTTGCTTTAAGTTTTTTTCCCAATCGTCGCTTGAAAATATTTTTTGCTAATTTCAAGCGTTTTTTATCGCAATCCCATAAGGTATTGCTTTGGCAAGGAGAATCTTTAAGTCAAGCCATTAGCGCTACACAATTTATGAAAGAACGCACACATTGGCAAAATACTTTGAGGGATTTGCATAATCGTAACCAACTTATCTTAGGGTCTTTCTGCCCAGAGAACATTCATACGCAAGAAATTATGCAGTTGATGTTTATAGAGTTTAGCATCAGCCAATCTTTAGCTATTATCAGCGATTCCGTTTGCGCACTCCTAAATAATTTAGAGTTATTAAATCGGTTAAATAATAAATATGTGATTGATGACTGCTTGCATGCTTTCAGTGTTTTTATACAGCAACTTGCTACAGATACAAATAAAGCATTATTAAAAAAAGAAATTCTTTCAAGTCCACTTGAAAAAACACTCGAGGAATTTCATCTTTCTTTATTAAGCTTAGATTTAAATTGCTGCAAAGAAGTGATTTTCCTGATGAATCTTTATACTGGCATGATGAATTTAGAAAACTATTTAGTGGAGTTATTATATATTCATGAATAACAGTACGCGTATTGCTCTCCAAGCAGCTATCGCCCTAAGCATTGCCTTAGTATTAGCCAATTGGTTTCACTTAAGCCGGCCGTATTGGGGAATCATTGCCACCGTATTACTCGTCTCGCAAACGCTCGGTGAAAGTTTAAAAAAATCTTTAGCCCGCATTGGGATGACCATTTTAGGGGGCGTCTTTGGCACACTGCTTTATTTTGGACTCTCGCCTTATATGCACATCATGTTTGTCATCATGTGCGCAGCTTTGTTTTTTATTGGTTTTTACATTGAGATTTCGTATGGACTGAGTGTAGCCTTTACCACTATTGTGGTCGTGTTTCTTTTTGCTTCCCTGACTAATTGGACACTCCATACTTTGTGGATTCGTATTTATGAAACCATGTTTGGAGCAGCTATTGCTGTCTTTTGCAGCTCTTTTATTTTTCCCATCAAAGCTACTAAACAATTGCAAAAAAGTATTCCTAATTTTTTAGTGACAGTCGATAAGTTTTTACACAAAGGATATGATGTTTTATTAAAAGATGCCGTTTTAGCTCGTCGCTACAAAGGTCAATTATTTAAAGCCATTATTCAATTAAAGCAGCAAATGCAAGATGTGCGATATGAAAGTTTATTTCCTTCGCATACCAATTTAGATATGCAGCAAATTATGATACTTCTTGAAGCCATTTACAGTCACTGTGCGAGCTTTTTGACTATTGTAGAGCAACCCTTTTCTAAAGCAGCAACGCATACCATTCACCATGAATGCGCCCTACTTTTGGATACAGTCAGCAAAAATTTTTCCTGGATTATTAGCTTAAGCCAAGGAAAAGTCTCCGGAAACTTTATTTCTCTTGGAGAAATTCGCGCTGAGTTATGGAAAGAAGCGCTTGAAAGTATTAAAACAAGCAAAACAACTAATCAAGATTGGTTAAATATTTTTTCAGCGCTTTATATGGTTAGACGAGTAAATGATGAGCTTCCACTGTTGGCGGAAAAACTTAAGGAAAGATGAAAATCCACACAGTAAATCACAAGCTCCTCTCCTAAGGAAAACATTTGTTATTTGTTGTCTTTTCTATGATTTTTTTGCAACGCAAATTAAGTAGCTGCACTGGACAAAAATTTAAAAGCTACTTGAAAAAGCTTGTTAAAAACGCTGTCGCCCCGCGATTTATTCGCGGGGCCCAAGGTTTCAACTTTTTGGATCCCGCGAACAAGTCGCGGGATGACAGCTTCAGAGATTTTTTGTCCAGTGCAGAGCACAAGCTCATATTTATCCACATTTCTACGGAAGAGGTTAGTTTACCCTGAAGTTATTTACTTACTTCCGTGTAGAACCATATAATTTTGCTTTATTTCATCACGAAATGATTGTGGAATAATCGCCCAATCTATAATATCCACAGCAATAGGTAAATTGCTGTCACGAAATGCGTCACGCAATGCAAATAAATGTTCAAAACGTTTTGATGGCTCTTTTAAATTCACTATGACCAAATCCAAATCACTCATCTCGTGAGAGCCACCACTTACCCGACTGCCATAAGCCCAAACGTCTTGACCTTTGAGATATTCCTTAAGAATTTTTTTGATTTCAGCTAATTCAGTTTCCGTAAGATGAAGCATAAATTATGATCTTAATTTTTCAGCTAAAATTTTTTCTAAAGTAGAAGCATCTTGAAGGAAATTTGGCATTAATGATAAGGTTTCTTGGACAAATTCTTCACCGTAATCATGAGCCGTATTGTTACGGTTATCGCGATAAGCAAACCAACGCAATAAAGCATCTTTATCGATTAAATCGTGCTGAGCAGCTTTGCGAAAAACTTCTTTGTAGGTTAACGCATCAATCGATTTAGGGCTTCCTGTATATAGTTTTAGTGTTTTTCGTAATAACTTTCCTGCTATTTCTAATGCCAGTTCAAATCCTTTTATGACCGCATATGAATATACTTCATAATCTAAACTCTCTTGTTTTGTTTGTACTAAATAATCTAAGGAGCGCTGCAAGCGTTCAATGCTGTGAAAGAAATGATGCGTGTTCAATGGCATAAAATATCCAGGCTAGCAAAATTTTTAATGAATTCACTTTATCGGAATTCATTTCTTAATGCAAGATTATTTACTGCAACGTCTTGAAATTTAGCTTTTACCTTGAAGTAATTTTATCATACGAAAATATTTAATATTAATTTAAGCTTTTTTTCATAAAATTGAGCTAATGGATTAATACCCTCTCAACACATAAATATCTTATATGATTTGATTTGAGAAAAAACACGTTATAGCCTTTAAGATTTAGTTTCAGACAAGGCGCAAGTGAATGAGTCGAGGGAGTGTACATAGACGTACATGACCGAAGGCGAATGAACTTGCAACACCGTATGAAGCTAAATGTTAAAAGCTATACACATGAGGATAGTAACGTAGGTTTATCCAACTCAATAGGCAAAAATAATTATGGGACAATCTACCGATACACCTTCTCCAAGCAGCTCACCTTCTGCACCACCTGCAGAGGTAAGCAACTGTGTCGCCCTGCGTGAAGAAGTCGCGCAAGCATGGAGAAAGCGTGGTTCCCTCTCTGATGAGCTTGCATTAAACCAACGACTCTTAAGTTTTGCACAAAATAGTACTATTCCAGAATATTCATCACAATTTATAGGCAAGTTAGAGCATGCCATTCACATAGACGATCAATACACAGTTAATCTCTTTATAGAAGATCTAGTCCAGAAAATCTCGGGATGCTCTACTGATCCAAGGCCTTCAAGACCGCAATGCCAAGTGATATGCCTTTCTTTATTAAAGTCATTATGGGGATGTCTAGTCAGTGCAAACACAGAGCAGTTTGAGTTAATAAAAAAATTTTTTGAGAATGCCCGACTCTCAGCACTTTTTAATCTATTAGAGGAGCATGCTCAAGAACTCCAACAATACCTAAACATCATCGCAAGCCTTCAAGAAACTTCAGTTAATAAAACTAAAGCGATTTTAGCTTATGCAAATGCGTATCAAAAAGAAAAAAACATACCTACTCCCTGTAACCACTTAACTTTACGACTCCTTTTTCAACACGCCACACCTTCTCGTTGGATTTTCAGTGATCCTATCAAAAATAAAATTCAACCCATCGATATTTTATTTCTAGCAAAAGAAGCACTGAATAATGAGCTTATTGCTGATTTATTCCGACGCCATAGATATTTGCGTCAAAATTTACCGAAAGAAATTCGTACGGAATTTATAAAAGCATTGACTCACTCAGATCGTAAATCTCAGCCGAAGTTTCCACACATTACCGTAACCTCCATTGAAGAAGGAGCGGCGCTATACCAAGGGAGAAAGTATGATTCCAATCGCTCTTTAGATTTGCAAAATAATCTTGACTATATCATGGCAAGACTGGCAAGCACTAAACCAAAACCAAGGTTATCCACTTTGGCGTTATTAGAGTTGATACAAGCGGATAGTAAACATCCGCGCTATTTGCCACGACTTTTTAAAGTGTATGATTTTAAAAAAATATTTCGTGAAGAGCTTAAAACGTCAACAGATTTATACCAGCACTTCCCCGCCATTTTGGAAGCATTAGTAACACACGGCACAAACACTGCTCAAAAAATGCTATCTACTTTAACTGAGTGGAAGTGGTTTTCAAAGAATGATTTATGCTATCAGTATGTGCTTCAGTTTGGAGCATTACCACATAACTCCATTCAGCGAAATATCCATACAGGGCGTCTTAAAAAAGCTATTGACCACTTTCGTGCCTCCTCAAAAATTAATTCGCAGCCCAATGAGCCGTCTCCTCTTGTCATAGCTCCACCCACCATTGCTATCCCTCCTCCCCCTTCTACCCATAGCGCTTCAAAGCCAAAAGATCCTATAGTAAATACTGCTGTTAACCATCTCCAAACTTTATGCGCTATCTGCGAATTTTTTCAACTAAAAAACAGTCTCTTCCAACATATTAAAGATGCCTTAGAAATTTATAATAATCGAAACCAAGGAAATGGTTGTACAAATGAAATAAATGAAGCTCGTGAGAAGCTATTAGAGTTTTATTGCCAACCCCAGTTACCATTACAACCCTTATTAACTGAAAACCTGGCAAATTTGATGCACGCTTACCAATCCATCCCTCATAAATTTCCAACGCCAGCAGCTTGGAGCTCATTCTTGACGGAGACCGACAAGCTCATCAAGTACTCCACATCAGGAGAAGATGAAAACGCAAAAAAAACCTTCTTGTCGATACTCGATATTACTCAGTTAGTATCCATGATCACAAATATACAAAATTGTACTGCAAGAGCAATAGCAAGACCTAGCGCAAGCGTTAATGGTACCACCACCGTCTCATCCTCTTTCGCAGCAGCGCGAACTTTGCCACACGCGCTATTATCTGGGCCACCTGCAGCACTTCCTCTTTCACCAGTGGAAACAACGCCACAAGCAGCACCTATCTCTGCATTACTCCCTGCCAATACACCAACGTAGCCTTATAATTTCAAATAAATAATACCTTCCCAATTTTTCAGTGCAGAATTACCTGTGCTCTGTGGTATGGTCGCATCTCCCACAAGGAGGGAAGGAAGCGATTCGGCCGAAATTTTCGTACCCCAGAGTTTCCTGTGCTCCGCACTGGACAAAAAATTTACATCGAGGCTAAACGGGTCCTGTCGCTGCGGTATCCCATCGATGCTGCGCATCGCTGGGAGCCCTCCCTACGCGCCACCCGTTTTGCTTATGATCGATTTTTGTCCAGTGCAGAATTTCCTGTGAATTTTTGAGCCAAAATTTCATCTGTTCTTAATCAATTAATGGTATACTAAAAACTAAGAAACTTAATTTTTTCAGAAAGGTAGGGTTACTTATATGGGTGCTAGAGACTTTACTACGAATCGTGGTGTTTTACCTATTCTTGCGGCGCTGCCTCCCGTAGTAATTGATCACGGAGTGGGGCGAGAGCGCTTTATAACGTTAGAAGAGCAACGAAAGGCAGAAGGTGAAATAAAGATAAGAAATCAAATAAATAAAGAAAATGACAAGAACGGTATAATATACCACCAAAAATCGCAAGTGATACGCTACGTTAACACTGGAAACTTACTAGAATGTCATGCCATCATAGCAGACTTACCTTCATTAATTTCTCACACCTCAGATACAAATAAGAAAAAGGAATTGGAAGACGCCTTAGCTCTATTCAAAAAAATAAAGCTCAAAGGATTTGAGGCGTGGAAAGATAGTGAGTTTATAACATTCAAACAAGCATTTCTCACTTATCTTAAAGCCAAAATTCCAGGACAAACCGAGCAATTTTATTTTAATTTGCTTCAAAGTTTGACCTTTGAAAGAGGTTTTTTAAAGATATTATCCCTTATTCAAGGATGGTATTACGATCAAGGATCCGAAAAATCCTATCAACTGGCTCAAATACGAGAAAGGCCAACAGTTACTGATTGGAAAGTAACCAATAATATATTGACGTTGACTTATTATTTTATAAAAAATGCTGCTA
Organism: uncultured Gammaproteobacteria bacterium; assembly: GCA_964471475.1. GTDB lineage: Bacteria > Pseudomonadota > Gammaproteobacteria > CAISUE01 > CAISUE01 > JAJNBD01. The sequence goes on along the minus strand of CAYYFQ010000034.1, from coordinate 3,894 downwards.
CCCCTCTACCATTATCAGCAAAAGAAAAAGGAAATTTGGAAAAACAAGGAAGTTATGTTCAAGTTCAAATATTACTCCCCGGAAATCAAGAACTAGCCACCGTATCAGCATCTACCTCTCCTATATTTTTTAATCTCCTCGAGGTTAAAGTGGGACACCAGTTTTTTATCGCATCCGATTTCGACCAAGCGCCCTTGTTTGTAGCCCCCAAAAATCAAGCTGCTGGGCAGATCGCCGTAAATCGTGTAAGTCGTCGTTTCGAACAAGCGGGTAGCGCACTTCAGGAAGACCCTTCTCCAGTTTCACATGATCAATCAGAAAACCAACCAGCTCCTATCTTCCTTGGTCAACTCAAACTCAGCCATGAAAACATTTCCTTTTTCAGAGACTTTTTCAGGGACATGGAACACAATACAAATAATCTTGAGCGATTGAATAACTACTTAGCTTATTTAAATGAGTATTATTTTGTTAAATTGACGCAAGAACTTCCGACTGTCGCTCAAGAGAATAAAAAAAACGTAGAAGCTCTGCTTGGCGATTTCATAAGAAACTTATATTTCTTGTACTTAACCCCCTATTCGGCTCAAAACACCACTATTTCTAAAAACCTAACTACTAATATCCTTAATTTTATAGCTCACACCACGAAAGTTTTCCCAATGGTCGTTCAAAAGGTGATAGGCTCATTGTTGCCTGAGGAGATTAATCTTAATTTTCACAACGAAGACTTCAATTTCAACACGCTTATTGTCTCGCTAGCACGCTTAGCAGAACCTGCAAAAACTTTAGTATTGGTATATTTATTTACCAACCTCAACCAATTATGTGAAAAACTCGAAGAGCGCCAGATTACACAATTGTTAAATCTATACCGCACATCTCCTCACTATGAGTGGTTCAAACAACAAATAAACCAATACTACCAAACTTTTAAAAACAGCGCCTCTAGCGGCATAGAAAAAGCAGTGGCGCTTATCAACTATTCCTCCTATTCGAGTGGAATCTTAGCGCCTGCGGAAAGCTACAGCACAGAACCATTTAAAAGAAATACTAAATATAGCCTGTTTTTTTCTGACCCTATCCGGAAGCTTCCTGCAAGTGCTATCTTATTAGTTGCTAAAGAAGCAGCTAAAAACCAACGCTTAAAAGATCTTTTTGAACGACGTCGCTATTTACGCGATCACTTACCAACCGAGATTAAAAGTGATTTTCTTGACGCTTTACAAAATCCAACCTCACCCTTTCCCAAGATTTTCGTGACTCCTAATGCAGAGCGCGTTTATGAACAATTTACAAAAAACCCCCTCTCTTTTACAGCTAATGAAATTGCAGACAACTTAGATTTTCTTATCGCTAAAATCAAAGAAGAAAATCCTCCCTTAACAGTTGACCATATTATTGCATTAATTAAAGCGGATACGGAGCGCCGCTATTTACCGTGGTGGCAAGCTAATCACAATCCCATTGTTATACAGTGGTTACAACAAAAAGATATTTCTGACGAATTACTCATACTAGGCGCCGCAAAAGAAGCTAACGCAAATATTAAATCTTTTTGGGTAGCTCACTCGCAATTAGACAGCAAGGTATCAGAAATACCACTCTTCCACAGCGCCGGTACCAAAATCTTAGCTACCTCACTATTGGAAGGAAACGAAGTCACAAAAAAATTCTTAAATCGTCCCGATACAGCATCTGTCGAAGAGTTAACAAAAAATTTAGATTTCATCCTCGCTAAAATAAAAAAAGAAAATACCATATTACGTGCCGATTATATTATTAAGCTCATAGAAGCTGATCAAGCTCAAGATAATCCAGACAAGCGTTGCATTACTTGGTTGTTGGATCCAAACAATCAAAAGATTAAAAATCTTTTGTTAGAAGAAATTTTAGTGCTTGCAGCGGCAGCCCCCACTAATCAGGTAGTTCAAGACATTTTTCGCACACACGAAAACCTACGTACCGCGTTGCAACACGCATTGAATTCATCCGCTTATGAAGCTTTTAAAACTGCTCTTGATAATCTCGAAGCCCTTCCCCACGCTTATCCTCATATTGCTGCCACTAGTACTGTAAAAGGTTATGGGTTATATGACCTATTTTTAAATAAACCATCCACGATCGAAGCGGCTCAATTAAGCGCTAATTTAGATTTTATTCTTACCCGTATTAAAAGATTAAACCCGTTCTTAAACGCCGATCATCTTATTAAATTAATTGAAGCAATTGCATCACTTCCTGATACTCAGCAACCCCTATTTGAACGCTGTATCGCATGGCTAAAAACACCTAATAATCCTGTCTTTACCAACTTAAATGCTGGCGATATTATAGTACTCGCTTCCGCTGCGCCGAAGTATATTAGGCTCGATATTTCAATCATTTCAGAAATTTTTCTAGCGCAACCGTTAGCTCATAGAATCCCCTCTCAACTTCAAAATAACATTCTCGATATATTAAATCGGTCGCAATTATATGCTGACCAAGGTCTTTCTCCCCCTATTAAAACCACCACAGCGCTCGAAGGAAAAAAGATCTACGAAGCGTTTATTAAAAATAGCCGTGATGTTTTAGACGACAGTTTAAAAAATAACTTCGACTACGTGATGGCAAGAATAGAAAAAGAACATCCGCTGCTTACTATTGATCATTTTATTAGGTTAATGGCAGCCAATAAGACTGTTTATAGTGAAAAATTAAACTGGTATGTTCCCAAGGGTCACTTATTAGAAATTCCTAACATTTCTTCATATACAACCTCCTATCAACAAACGCTCGTGAACTCCCTACTTCTTTACATTAGGCAACACAAACCAAAACTCACGGCTTTACAATTCGTTGAGTTACTTGAATTAACCAAAGATAGCTCCGAAGACGGCCCTAGACTCTTGCGAGAACTTCGTACGCGCTATGATTTTAAAAAACTGATTCGTCTAGAAGATATAAGCTTATTACCTCGTGTACTTGAGGCTTTAAAAAGTTCAAATTACTATAATGTTCATACTGGTACTTGGAAAAATGAAGACGCAAGAAAAATGTGGGAAAAATTAACCAAAAGAACCTTTCTCGGGAAATATGATCTTATTTTACAGCATTTAAAGAAAACCCATACTATTGAGGTTATCCCTGCATTTGTAAACGCTGATGATTCTTTTTTACGAGATGATAATGATGAACGCTATTGGAACGCCTTCGGAGAAGAAAGCTCAAAGAGGGCTCAAAATGAAGAGGAAGCAGTAGGAGTAAGTCTCTCTCCAAAGGATGGAGAAGCAGTTGTTTCACTAGCAATATCTCCCGCCAAGGAAGCAGCCGCAAAAGCAGCAATGGAGGCTGAGCTAGCCGCAGCAATGGCAGATGATGAGGAAGGAGCTGCGGTGACTACTCCTACGGCGGAAAGGCGAAAAGCTGCTGATGCCGTTGAAGATAATGAAGAAGCGAAAAGGCGAGGTGCGGAATTACTTGCAGCAATAGCACGAACTCGGCGTGCTAACCGTCCTCCCGCTGACCAGGAAATTGATGCAAAACCACCGACTGACGATGAAGAAGAACCCCTGAAAGCTATTGCATCTTCTTCTGATGAACCTAGGTCACACGTTTCACTCCTCTCCCCTTCTCCACCTAATCGCGCAAGATCGCCGCGTGCAGTACACTTTATGGGAGGAGAGCACGTTACTGTTGAAGAAGACCAAATACACGCAGATGTACAAAACGAGATAAATGCTCACGAACACACCATGGGTGGGGATACGGCCTCATACCGGGTTGCACGCGACCCCTCTTTTAACCCAATATTAAGCCCTCCCATGCAGCCAGTTGCTCCGACCCCCCCCCATCCGACCCCCATAAAGTTTCATGCAAAAGAATATAAGAACATAAAAAAACAAAAAGAAA
>CAYYFQ010000033.1:0-16067 GCA_964471475.1 uncultured Gammaproteobacteria bacterium | reverse complement strand
GTTGCAAAAAAATCATAGAAAAGACAACAAATAACAAATGTTTTCCTTAGGAGAGCTTTGAACAAGATCAAGTGCTCACATTAAGAAAATGTTAACCTTGCTTTGTTAAAATAAAAAAAACAATAATCAATCTCAATGAGGATTTATGGGCGCTAACAACTCTTACGAGCAAGAACAAGAACAAAGCAGATTCGATGAGGTTGAATTAGCCATTTGCGTTCTTAACAAAGATGTGCTGAATGGGCTTAAAAAACAGGATGCTTATCTTGGTGGAGGCAGAGGGGACTTTTTGATTCATGTTGCGATAAAAAGATACTTTAAAAGACTGCCCAATCCTTTAACTGACGATGAAAGAAACATACTTGATAGGGCAGTGAAAATATTAACTGTAAATCCTTACGCTCGGGATCTACATTACAATAATGTGTTTGATCTTTTTTTTCTATGCTGGGATTTAGAGGGGTACCTAACAAATAAAAAGCTCTTTTATAAAAGCATCAGCCATTTAGTGAAAAGCATAAAAGAGCGCTTCAAGAATTACAGTGAAATACTTTTGGAATTAATTGCGAGCTCTCACTATCTATTTCCTATCGATGTAGAGAATTCTTACAGGCTATTTTACAATATGCTCTATGACGGGCTCGAAGAAGAGGGCTTTGCTCAATTATGCTGCAAAGCTTTTGATACAAAACAGGACATCTTTTTCGCTATATTACGCTTAGAGTTGGATTATTTTCGTTCATTTTTAACACCAACGAGTCAACTTTGGACATTAGTGAAACAAAGCGTATTGGCCAACACAGATGAACCTCACCTTGATTTGTTAGGTTGTTTCTTAAAGCTTGATCTGTTAAGCGATATGTTGCAAAGTCTTATGATGGATGAGAAAGCAATAAGATTTTATCCTATTTATGTTCGGGAGGCTTTTGAAAGATTGATATCCGGTTCTCCAACAGTGTTACATCCCCTTTTAGAAAAAATGAAGGCGTTTTTCCAAGAGAGTGAACATTATCCTCTTCTTGTACGTTTTTTAAAGCACTTAGAACTTATAAAATATGAACTATCGGATGAAGATACTAAAAAAAGGTTTTATAAGCCCGTGCTAGAAGACCTATTGTGGCAAGAGGCTGCTGTATCAAACTGCGCAGCCATATATCTTTCTGAAAAGCTGGAGCTGCAACCTGAAAATAAGACAAAAGAATGTTTGGGTGCTTTGGTGTTAAGAGCCATGGCAGTTGAAAATACACTGAAAAAATATAGAGCTCACACACAATATGACATTCCATTCAGAAGCTCCCTGTTTTGTCTTGCTATAGACAAAAGCTTACCCGTCATTCAGCTTGCTTGCCAAAGTTTCTTTGATGAAATCCAAGGGAAAGATCAAGATGACCAGACCCGTGAAGAAGTTGCACTGCTAAACTTCTGCGCTGAGGAGCTCCTCCTATCTTCTCTATCGATGTCACCAATCATTAACCGCTCAGGCACCGGGCCCAGTTAGCGAACCGCGATTTTTTTATCATATTTTGTTTTTCGTTTTTTGTTTTTTGTTTTCTCCAAACTCAGACTTAAAAAAAACGAAGCCTAGCCCCATTACATATAGCAGTTGGTAAGTTTTATAGATTATGATTTAGGGTATTTCGATGAAGATCGCTGGTAAGATCGAACCTTTAGATAATCCTTTTGGGACTAGAGTGTTACCCATGTCTTCGGTATGCGCCACCTATGCCCCGAGTACAAACATCGATTAGCTACACTTCCTCATTAAAGGATTCCACTACCAACGCCATCGATTTCAAAAACAAAGCTTGCAAAAGCATCACAGGTGAAGTCAGCTTTTGCATCATCAAAAGCAAAACTATAAGAGTTGATGTATTGCGCATTGATCATTGAAGTGTACCAAGAATTTTGAGGATTGTAGGAGTTTGAGCTTGAAACACAACTTGCCATGGTTGCATCATTGCCAATACAACATTTACCATTGATTTCACTTTGTGGTGCATTGTTTACATAAGCCATTGAACAAGGGCTTGCGCAACCCACATTATTGCCATTGCCATCGGTGTAGATATTGCCTGAGTTACAAGAAAATTGACCATTGCCATTTGCATTACCAAAATAAGAGATAGGTGATGCTGACGAAAATACACCAGTATATTGCGTTGTAGGCGCCACGTTATTGTTTGCTAACGTACAAACTCGTGTTGCCCCTGAAACGGGTTGTTCTGGATAAAATTTATAAGTTAGATTGGCGCCATCAACCGATGAAATATCGATATTCGTTGGGCCTACACTATTATAAATAGGTCCAGAATGGGTGCCGCTTGGATAATAAGGGAACATCGTTAATTCCACTTTTGTCGCCGCTTGTTGACGCGAACTTCCCGCAAAACCTGTTTGCATCCAACCTTGATTTGGGTTACCTGTAACAGGAGTGCGATACCCCGCAATTATCCAACCCGCTGAGTTTAATCCACTGACAGGAATAGGAAAGTGTACGCTTTGTTGGCTTGGCACAAGCGTTTGATAGCTTCCTCCTGGATTACCTGAACCACACATTTGCGATATCGTAGGCGCAGCATTATTGTTGCCTTTAATTTGGTTAACAAGGCAAAGATCATAATTGGTATTGTTAACAAACGTAATTTCACGTGGAATAGCTTGAGCTGCTACTTGTGCCGTCAATGTTGTGGTACTAGGCACGCTAAATGAGCTACCAAAATTAGTGCCAAGAGAAAAAACGGTGACATGACTTGAAACAGTTTTATGATTGTAGTTTTCATTTTGAGTTTGCACTACTCCTTGACAAGCAGAAGCGCCAGGTGCGGTTTCATTAATGTAATTACCATTTTGATCAAAGGTGAGGCTACAGCCATTATAGTTGCCACCACCTTGAGGTACCACAATATAAAAGACAGTTGAGGTTCCGGATGTCAATGGTAAATTAAGATAAGGATAAGGAGGAGCGATTTTGGGGAGGCTATTTGCAACGGTTGTCCAGTAAGCGACTTGATTATAGTTGCTATCTAAAACATAGATACTATGTAATGGAACACTTCCAGCACCAAGCGGAACGGATAAATTGACATAACGTTGATTGGTTAGCGTGGATTTAAATCGATTCGAAAATGAAGCTTGATTACTGCACGAAGAAAATAAAATGGCGACACCGAGACAACACGCAACACGAGTAATATGTTTCATGCCCACGTTCCTTGTGATAAAGAAAATTAACACCATTATAGGTTAAAAGAAAGACGATGACAAATCAAAGTCAATGGCTTGTGCATCAAAATAAATAGCATCAGACAGATTTTCGAGTGATAAAAGACGAAAAATGATGGCTTTACTTGAGTTTGTTCTATATCCTACGGCTAAAATAACATCAAGGTTATAAAGCTGTACATTATAGACTTTCCCATCTTCTGCAGTATGTGCAAATTTTGCGCATACTGCATCAGCATCAAGCTCTTTATCTTTAAGGATATTGCGAATATGTTTTGTTACTACCGAGCGTTCAATATCGAAAATTTCAGCAATATTAGCTTGGGTAGCCAAACTGTTGCGTCAGAACCTTTGCGTAACTTGATTGCTCCAGTTTTAGCTTGATATATTACTAAATTACTAGCAATTTTTTTTATCATATTAATTTAATACATATAAATAGCTACTCTAATAGGGTTCACTCAAAGTAAAGTGAAGCCCATAAATATCTTAACACTTTTAATTCGGACTTTGTTAATCTTTAAGAGCGTATACAAACATCTCAGTTAAGGTCCTACCACTTTGAACATATTTGTATTTATGGGAACTTCTTGGGATGCTATTGGTGGGCCCACTAGGCACTGAATAGCATGTTAATAGCATTGATATTATTGAGTTTGTTAATGTGATATTTCTCAGGTACCCCCATAAGTACCCCTAAAATTTGTTGGAAATGGATGAACGTATTTGGATGAATAAAGAAGGATATATAAGCTTACCCGCGAATAAAAACTATATTAATTATTCCATATGTTGACAAAATATCGATTAATGGAATAAAATATACAGCATGAAACATGCACTTGGTGGGATAAAATCTAACGGCCGAAAACTGCTTGCAAAACTCCTTAAAGCTACAAAAGAAAGCTTTACCGTAAAACAAGCTGCAGCAGCTCTTGAGCTCGAGAATAGGAAAGTCATTTCTCTATTATCGCTATGGGCAAAAAATGGTTGGTTGCATCGGATCAAAAGAGGATTGTATACGAGCATACCACTACAATCTACAAGCACTAAAATAACGCCCACAGAACCCTGGTTGATTGCACAAAATTTATTTTCACCTTGTTATATAGGTGGTTGGACTGCAGCGCATTACTGGGGTTTCACTGAGCAACTTTATAATACAGAGTTTGTATTGACAACTAAAAAAGTTCATCAAAGAGATCTTAAACTTGATGGCGTTCAATTTAAAATAAAAACCATCACAAAAGAAAAATTATTTGGTATGCAATCGATATGGAGCGGTCATAATAAAATTGCGATTTCAGACCCTACAAAAACTATCATTGATGGCTTGAATGATCCCTCTATACTAGGTGGTTTGCGAATGTTAATCGATATTTTGCAAGCTTACATACACTCTGAACAATATGACGCCAACAAACTGCTTGCTTATGCAGAAAAAATGCATAATAGCGCCATATATAAACGACTAGGTTTTTTACTAGAATCTATAAAAATGGATAAGTCTTCATCAGAGTTAATTGAAAAATGTTTGGCACAAATAAAATCTGGATATTCACAACTAGACACAAAAACCCCAGGAGTTCATCTTATTACACGCTGGAATCTTTGGGTACCAGAAAAAAGAGCTAAGGATTTTGATGATTAGCAAAGAAGAAATACAAATTATTGCCTCAGAGAAAAAACTGTCAACGCTCGTGATCGAAAAAGATTATATATTAGGTTGGCTAATCGCAGGTATTAATCAACATTCAGAAACCCATAACGCATGGGTATTTAAAGGAGGAACCTGTTTAAGAAAATGTTTCTTTAACGAATATAGATTTTCGGAAGATCTTGATTTTAGCTATATGGCTAGTGATCAAAATGCACATATAATTACATCAGATTATTATAATGCCGTCTTCTTAGCCATCTCCGAATGGGTTTATGAAAATTCTGGGATTATGTTCCCAGAACAAGGAATAAAATTTGAGACTTTTGACAATCCACGTGGTAGCATTTCAGTGCAAGGCTCCCTTGCTTATCGAGGGCCAATTCAACCACATCTTAATATAAAAAACTTACCTCGTATTAAAATTGACCTCACCCTTGATGAACCGCTAATACTTAAACCAAATCACCAAGAAATTTATCATGATTATTCTGATAAACCGGAAGCAGGAATTTTTATGAGTAGTTATTCGCTGGAAGAAATTTTCGCAGAAAAATTACGAGCGCTTGTTGAGCGATTACGTCCACGTGATCTTTATGATGTCGTTCAATTATTCCAAAAAATGAAATTACAAATAAGTGTAAACGCTTTAAAAGACACGCTTAATCAAAAATGTATTTTAAGATCAGTACCCATTCCAGCAATGGAAATTATTGATCATCACAAGAATAGACGTTATCTTGAGTCGGAATGGGAAACCCAACTTAAGCATCAAGTTCAAACACTCATTCCATTTGAGGAGTTCATAGAAATACTGCCCGAGTTATTTAAGTGGCTTGAATAGGTTACTTAATTTTATTTGGAAAGTAAAGGTATTATAGAAATGAATAAAGAATTTATTGCAACAACTGAGACTGGAAAAATTGTTAATCAACAAGAAGCTATATTTCCAATTATGAAGCAACTAGAGGGTAACAGTTTTAGGTTAATTGGCACCGGTACTTTTGTAACACAAAATGGTATTTTTCTAACCGCCAAACATATTCTAAAAGATGTTTTGGATGAAAATAACAATAGCAAACAAAAATATCCTATAGTGGCGTTTCTTTTTTCTGGTAATTCCCAGTATAAAATTTCAAGCATTTTAAACGCTTTTTTATATGATAATAGTGATATTGCAATCGGACAATTAGATTATATAGATGGCAATCCTTATTATGGCCTATCTTGCACACCACTAAATCCGGGGGACGATATTCATACATATGTGTATCCAAAAACAACATCTTCGCGGACTCAAATTTATTTTCAGGCAGAAAACTATCATGGACAAGTTATAGAATACCTCCCAAACGGTCGAGATAAGATGTTACCAAATCCATGCTATCACACAAACATGGAAGTTCTCAGTGGTGCAAGCGGTGGCCCCGCATTTAATAAGGATGGTAACTTAGTAGGAGTAAATAGCACCGGATATGATATAAGTAAAGGTGAGGATCCTATTTCCTATATCTCGTGTATTACAGAGGATTTAAAATCAACACTTGAAAAGACTTTGCTTTAAAAAAGAAGTATCTGCCAGCAAGGTCAATATATTACACGGTAGAATCTTTGGATTCTTGAGTCTAAATTTTGAACTTCTTTGAACTTCTTTGTACGTATTGATAATTACCAGAATTGGTGGGCCCACTAGGCACTTTATAGATTTCCGTAACCATTGATATCATTGAGTCTGCAAAGTGGTTTTTTATAAAATGCCCCCATAAATACCCCCAAAATTCATTGGAAGTGGATGAACGAGCTTGGACAAATCGCGCTCATGTTATACAGTTTTATTGTTTGAAATGTAGTTTGCATTTATCTCCATTTTGATTGGAGAGCCAATACTAAATTAATCACACATACCAGCAAGCAACCCAACGCCTATAAGAATAATTGAAATCCACATACAGGTTAGAAAAGCGCACAAAAAACCGGATGGCAGTAAATATGCTTGGACTGCAACTATAAAATGATTATTTTTTTACAAAAACACCACTGCCATCGTTATTTAAAAAAGGTATCTCCATTTCATTAACGCTGCCATTGGGCTTTGTAGAAAACTTAACCAAATCTTGCCCACTTGGTAACATGGGGATATCCATGCCAGGATTGGGCCAATAAGCTTTAAAAATATCAGTTTGGCATGGTGTTAATATCCAGGTGATCTGCTGAGGGCCAATGCTAAGTAAGAGGTGATTTTTTTGTTTGGACATAATAAGGTCCCCATACACTGAATTATTGTATATGCCTGTATATTTTTTTAATGAAATATTTTTATTGGCTTGGCAATTAATTTGCTTTTGCATTGCATTTTGTTTTGTGTCATTAGCTCGCTCATCTAAATAAAATTTACTCCAATCTTTTAAAGGTAATTTATTTAAATAAAGATCAAAAAAGCGTCGGTATAATGCTTCAGGCACTTTGTTAGTGTATTGATTGGTTAGTATTACAATGCCTATTTTTATATCTGGTATATAAGCTACCATACCATGCATTCCGGTATCACTTCCTGCATGATAAAGCACGTTATAAGGTTTATATGTTTCTTTATCAATAAACCAACCTTCACCATAGGCCTGTTGTGTATTGTCTTTCAAATTAACATCACGCGCAGATGATTTTATAAGCGTTTGAGGTGAATGAATAAAATCCATATTTTGTGCGCTAATTAACTGTTTATTATTAATCGCGCCATTATTCATATTAAAGATTAACCACTTTGCAATATCACACGCACTTGATTTAATACCACCACCAGCTAACCCTTGCTGCAAAGCCCACCTTTGAGACAAGTAAGGGTAAGTTTTCGGAAAAGTATAATTTTTATTTTGATAATAGGTATAAGGTTCTGCAATATTATGTAATTGCTTTAATGCCACCTCTGTTGTGAGATAAGAGTGATTCATTTGCAAGGGATTAAATATGTGCTCATGCAAATTTTCTGCAAAACTTTTTCCACTAATTTGTTCAATAATTTTTTTTGCAAACTCAAGCAAAGTATCTTGATAAGCGAATTGTGTTCTAAAAGGTGCTACGGGTTTAATAAATCGAAGCGCATACATATTGTGCTCTGGGCTATAGCCAAAATTGCCAGCAAGTGCATCTAAAGCTTCTTCAGGTAAACCACTATCATGTGCTAATAAATCTCTTACCTCAAATGCTTTTGTGGTATTTGAATCATATAATTTAAATTGCGGATCAAGCTTTACCACCTTAGTATTCCAGCCATATTTTCCTTCATCGATTTGCGTTGCTAATAATGCCGCAGTGAATGATTTGGTAATAGATCCAATTCCAAAAACCGTATCAGGTGTAACTGCTTCAGCTTTTGTATTGCGTTGACCAAAGCCCTTTATATAGATGATTTTATCATTCTGCACAATAGCCACGGCCATGCCTGGCGCTTCCCAATCTTTTCTTACTTGTTCAGCATACTGTGTGAACTGAGGTAATATAAATGCGGTAGACATTATTGCCTGATTATTTTCTTTAGCACTACTTGGAAGAGAAATAATCATGACTAACCCAATAAGTAAGTAGCAAAATATATTTGCCATAATTTAATTCGCCAATTTTTTTTTGTGGGAAAGTAATGTGCATACTAAACCTACCATCTTGTCTTTATCTTTCGGATTGCTTTCCGCAATAAGCAAAGTCAATGCTGTTAACGCAGGTGGTGTAATGCGTGAAATATCTAATATTTTTGTTTGCTGTAAAAACCAGATAAATGCATACGCACCACTCCGTTTGTTGCCATCAATAAACGGATGATTTTTAATAATGAAATAAAGCAAGTGCGCCGCTTTCTCTTCTATAGTTGGATATAAATCATGGCCATTAAAAGATTGCATAATATTGCCAACAATTCCTTCAAGACTACCGTTGGCACGCTCTATACCAAATATATCTGTTGCTTCATTTTTAGCAATTAATATATTTTTTAATTCTGCCAAGGCCGTTTTTAATTTTTCTGCAGTTAATCTAACTTTTCTTTTGCTTGTACCTGTAACAGCCAGTTTATCCTTGTCATAAGCATCAAGAGAAAACCACGTATCTGCAAATAGTTTAATAAGTTCCAATATACTATCACTATCCACCGCCGCACCTGCGCTCAAAGGTAGTAAGCTTTTAACATCATTAACAGCTTGGATAAATTGAGTATAATTTTTCTGAATTCGCTGCTTATTAATTGCATAACCTTGAACAATATAATTTTTAAGCACCTTATTTGCCCATTGGCGAAAAAGTGTAGCTTGCTTAGAGTTGACTCTGTAACCAATAGAAAGCACCAAGTCCAAATTATAATACTCCATTATTCTTTTAACTTGTCTTTTGCCCTCACTTTGAACAGTTTCCATTTTGGAAACTGTTGCCTTGTAACTTAATTCCTTTGACTCAAAAATATTTTTTACGTGTTTAGAAATAGCCGCTTTTTGCACCTCGAATAAATCAGCTACTTGTTGCTGAGTAAGCCAAATAGTTTCATGCTGAATATCAGACTTAAGTTCAAGCGCTCCATTCTTGGACTGATAAATCACAATATAGTTGGCCACAGATGGTTTCATATAAACCCCAAAAGATATTTATTTAACAATATAGTAGCACTTCTAATTATGACCGTATATCTATTTAATAATATTATGTATACTTTAAATCTCCTTGGATTTCTTTGGGGTTGTTTGAACGTCTTAGGACTGGTGGGCCCACTAGGACTTGAACCTAGGACCAAAAGATTATGAGTCTTCTGCTCTAACCAACTGAGCTATGGGCCCTCTGATGATGAGGAAATGCACAAAGCATCATTCTAACAAATTGCTTCTCTAGAACACAACCGTGGCTTCACTCATACCCATGAACAAAACTATACCCCCTGCTACTCCCAAAAGAAGACATTTTGGTTCTACTCTTACAAAAAAAAAACTAAACTTGTTACAGCAAAATTAAAATGTCCTCTTTTTAGCAAAATCAAAATGTCCCCTTTTTTCTGGTAGGGTTTAAAATATTTTAAGTGATTCTTTGTCCGTAAAGCAAAGCAGTTTTCTGATTCATAATTATTGGGCGCCTCCAAGGATGGGTTTCTGTAGGTTTGTTTGGTTTAGGTAAATGAAACTTTTTATTCTCTAATCTTTGATCGCAGTGGGCATTCAGAAATTTAGCATCCACAATCGGTGGGCGTTTTTGGTTCGACGCAAATACTTTATATTCAAGCGCTTTTCCTTGATAAAGTAAAATAATTTCATCCATTATCGTACGACAAACCGTGATGCTGGTTTGTTGCAATCTTCTCCCTTTCTCCTGATGTTGAATTTGATAAATTTTATTTTCAAATCGAATTTCCAGGTTCTTTGTTACCTTGCGTGACTCTTGTTCGCTCAGAATATGCATTAAGTCTTCTTGTGTCCGGGTATTGACCACAAAGGCTTCCTCCGAATTGCTAGCTGCTTTGGCAAACTTCTGATTGTGTTTGAAACGATACGTTTCTAGGAAGGTATTGGCAGCATCAATATCACGGATATTCGCGAGTCGTAGCTCCTTGACTAAGCGGTCTTGATGCGTTTGATTCGAGCGCTCAACACGGCCTTTTGCCTCAGGAGAATTTGCGTTAATGATTTCAATATCCAGCTGCGCGCAAGCTCGCCAAAATTGCGTTAACGCCTTAAGATCATCGCCCACATTGACCCGAAAGATGCTGTGTCTGTCACTGTAAAAACTTAAAGGGAGACCGTATGTGTGTATCACCTGATAAAGCCCTCGAAAATAAGCTTGAGTCGTTTCAGCAGGCTCCAATCGAAGATATAAAATCTCACTGGTGGCATCGTCGATAAACACAATTAAACAACATTTAGGCCCCCGCCCTTCAAACCAGTCATGAGGTGAGCCATCAATCTGGACAAGTTCTCCTCGAGAGCCTCTACGCTCGCGTTGCTGATGAATTTTTTTCTCCTTGATAGACTTAGGTTTCCATATGCCTTCAGCAATTAAAAGCTGGCGCAAGCTTTCACGACTGATTCGAATCTGGTGATTTTCTAATAGCTTCTCAGCCATAAAGGTAGGGCCAAAATCCCAGTAGATCGTGCGTGCAAGATCTACTACGGTGACTTTAAGCTCCGAAGGTAAAACATGGCAACCCTTCTTGCCTCGATGTTTCGATATTAATCCTGCATGGCCTTTCATTCGGTAGGCTTCACATAAGCGCCGCGTCTGACGAATCGTGAGGTGTAAATGGCTTGCGGCCACTTTTTGGCTGATGCGTTTTTCGATAACCTTTTGAATGATTTCTGTACGCTTTAATTCTTTGTGGCTCATCGTCATTAGCTCCATTGAAGTCATAGTCGGCTCCTACCGATTGTTTCAAAGGAACTACACTAACAAAGCTGTGATACCTTTCAACTGACAAAAGAGGACATTTTGATTTTGCTGAAAGGGGACATTTTGATTTTGCTGAAAGGGGACATTTTGATTTTGCTGAAAGGGGACATTTTGATTTTGCTCTTACAAAAAAAAACTAAACTTTGACAACCTCAAAAAACCATGCTAACCTTCGCAATGTTGAAATAAAAAGGATCTAGTTTCGACAGAGCTTAACTATCCGGCTAAGCATCTTAATAAAATCCATCCATGTGTAGGACAAAATCCACTGTGTGAAATTGTGATAACCAACCGACTTAATCAACTTAATTAGTAAATAATCTTATATGAATCTTACCGCACTGAAAAAAAAACCCGTAAGTGAACTTTTACAACTCGCTGAAGCCTCTGGCTTAGAAAACATAGAAAGAGTCCCAAAAGAACAGCTTGTCTTTTTAATTTTAAAAGCGCTTGCTCAAAAAGGCGAAGATATTTCTGGAGACGGTGTGTTAGAAATACTCCAAGACGGTTTTGGATTTTTACGTAGCGCAGAAAGCTCCTATTTGGCAGGCCCCGATGATATTTACGTTTCCCCAAGTCAAATCCGCCGATTTAATTTGCGCACTGGAGATACCATCAGTGGAAAAATTCGCCCTCCCAAAGAAGGCGAACGTTATTTTGCCCTCTTAAAGGTTGATGAAATCAATTTAGATCCAGAAAGCTCAAAAAATAAAATCTTATTTGAGAATTTAACACCGCTTTTTCCCAATGAACGTATTCATTTAGAGCGTGGCAATGGAAGCACCGAAGATTTAACTGCTCGCATCATTGAACTTGTTGCTCCCTTAGGTAAAGGACAAAGAGGCCTCGTTGTCTCTCCTCCAAAAGCTGGTAAAACCGTGATGCTACAAAATATTGCGCAATCGATTACCGCCAACAACCCTGATTGCTACTTAATTGTTTTGCTAATTGATGAGCGTCCTGAAGAAGTGACGGAAATGGAACGCTCCGTTCAAGGCGAAGTTATCGCAAGCACTTTTGATGAACCTGCTACACGTCATGTTCAAGTCGCTGAAATGGTTATTGAAAAAGCTAAGCGTTTAGTAGAGCACAAAAAAGATGTTGTCATTCTTTTAGATTCCATCACACGTTTGGCACGTGCTTATAACACAGTGATTCCCTCCTCCGGCAAAGTATTAACTGGTGGCGTAGATGCAAATGCATTGCAACGCCCTAAACGTATTTTTGGTGCGGCACGAAATATTGAAGAAGGTGGTAGCTTAACAATTATTGCAACGGCCTTAATAGATACTGGCTCTAAAATGGATGAAGTAATCTATGAAGAATTTAAAGGAACGGGTAACTGGGAAGTACACTTAAATCGTGCGTACGCTGAAAAACGAATTTTCCCCGCCATTGATATTGATCGCTCAGGCACACGTCGTGAAGATCTACTTACACGACCTGACGAGCTACAAAAAATGTGGATTCTTCGCAAATTTCTACATCCAATGGAAAGCTTCGCTAAAATGGAGTTTCTAGTGGAACGCCTCAAAAACACCAAAACAAATAATGAGTTTTTTGAAGCAATGAAGGGGTAAGTCGAATGCCTTTTACGGTTCGCCTCGCTCATCAAAAAAAATCTTTTATTGTTGAGGAAAATGAAACCATCTTAGATGCTGCTTTGCGTCAAAATTTTGACATTCCTCACAGTTGCTGCGAAGGAATTTGCGGTAGCTGCGAAGTACAGTTAATTGAAGGCAAGGTAAATTATGCGCATCCAGATCAATTGATTTTGGATGAAGCAGAGCGCGCAAGTGGTCGAGCGCTTCTCTGCTGTGCTAAAGCCCAGTCTGATTTATTAATTCACGCACCCGAGTGCACCCCTCCTCTTCATGTTTCTCACCATAATTTTGAATATCAACTCGTCAACATGCGTCCTTTGACAGATGAAATTTGGCAAGTATGCTGTAAACCTACACAGGAGAACGCCCCCTTGGCGTACCTGGCAGGCCAATATATTTTAGTTGAATGCGTCCCCGAAGAAGAGTTAAAACCTTTTTCAATCGCAAACGCTCCAACCTCTGACCACCTTTTAGAATTACATGTGCGGTGCCAGAAAGACAATATATTTGCACATCATTTAATTTCCACCCTGCAACAATCTGGTACCCTAAAATTTCAAGGGTCCTTTGGAAATGCTTTTTATCATCCCACGCCATTGATGCCTTCAATTCTACTCGCTATTGGGACCGGCTTCGCTCCTATAAAAGCTATTTTAGAAGAAGCTTTTAAAAAACCTTTAGAACATGAAATGCGTCTATTTTGGGCTGGCAAGTCGCCCAAAGATCTCTATCAATTAGATCTTGTTCAACAGTGGGCCGACCACATCCCCCACTTTTCTATTACTCCTCTTTTGGCGAGCGCTAATACTAATTTAAGTTGGCCATATGAATATGGCAATATTATTCAGGCCGTGTGCGACGCCTATCCCACACTTGCGGATCACCATATTTACTTTGGCGGCCCTATGCAACTCACGCTCGATGGGTTAGAACAATTTATCGTTCGCGGCGCTGAAACTAGCTATATATATTCTGACGTTTTTGATATGCTGTAATTTTTATCTTTGCGAGGTCCTTATGATTACTCCTGGTAATTTATTCTTAACCGCTGTGATTGTCGTATTAGTCGTGGGCAGCAAAAAAATTCGCCACCTTGGGGAGGATTTAGGGGTGGCAATTAAAAATTTTAAAGAAGCGATGAATAACGAAAAAAAAGCGGAGGACTCTGCACAAACTCAAGAAAAAAAATTGTCAGAGTAGTAAGTTAACGCTATGTATTACTACGTCATCTCTATACGTTTGTCTATTTATAAAACCGCTGTCACCCCGCGATTTATTCGCGAGGTACAAAGCATCTCCTAAGCAAATGCCAGGATCCAAGCTTTCATTTGGACCCCGCGGACAAACTGAGGGATAACAACAGAATAAAGTTGGAGTTAAAATTAGGGCTTATTCACGATGGAATTATTTCTTGTACTCCTCATTGCCATCCTGCTTTTAAAACCTGCAGACGTTAAAGCATTAGCTCGTTTTCTAGGCAAGCTATTTGCTTTCAAAAAAAATTGGCAACAAAAAGCACATCTCACGATTCACAAATTAACGGAGTCCACAAAAACTCCTCAACATAATGGACATGAATAACACCTCTTCCCCCTTTCCATCTTGGATTGCACTGTGGAATGAATTGCGCCAACGAATTATTTACTGGCTAAGTTTTTTCATAATAATTTTTATTATCTCCTTACCCATAAGCAATCACATATTTGAGTTATTTGCAAAGCCACTTCTTAAAAATCTTCCTATTGAACAACCTATTATTGCCACTGCGATCACTACGGCATTTTGGGTACCTATTGAGTTATGTTTTTGGCTAAGCGCCTTGTTAAGCATCCCTTTTTTACTCTGGCAACTTTGGTCTTTCGCACTCCCTGCGTTGAAAAAAAATGAAAAACGTTGGTTAAAATTTTATTTAAGTAGTAGCCTAGGCTTATTTCTCGCTGGTCTCGCTTTTTGCTATTTTGTCGTGTTGCCCGTTGGTTTACACATCTTGATCAATACAGCACCTGAACGCGTAAAAGTGATGCCAGATATTGTTAATTACCTTAATTTTTGCTTTCGCTTACTGCTTGCTTTTGGGTTGGCCTGGCAACTCCCTCTCCTCATGATTTTATTAAATCAACTTCAAATCGTCACCATTCAACAATTTAAAAAAATCCGACGTTTTGTAATTATCGGCGCATTTGTCATTGGAATGCTACTCGCCCCCGATGTAATATCTCAATGCTTACTAGCCCTTCCGCTGTGGTTATTATTTGAAGTAGGAATTGTACTGATGCAGTAGCAAATAAAGTACTACGAGGATCGCGTTTGCAAAAAAGCTTGCGCTCGTTGTAAATCTTCCCAGGCCAATTTTTTATCACTTGGCGTGCGCAACAAATAAGCCGGATGATAAGTGACCATGAGCGGTGTTTTACTTGGGCCAAAATGAAAAGTCTGGCCACGTAAACGTCCAAGCGATGTACTGACTTGAAGTAAATTTTGTGCCGCAATGCGCCCTAAAGCCAAAATTAACTTTGGCTGGATCCATTCAATTTGCTGAAGCAAATAAGGCATACACTTCACCACTTCGCTAGGTTGTGGGTCACGATTATTGGGAGGACGGCACTTCAGAATATTTGCAATAAAAATATCTTGTCGTGATAGCCCAATGGCTGCCATCATTTTATCAAGCAACTGCCCGGCTTGCCCCACAAAAGGCTCACCTTTCTCATCTTCAGTCGCGCCAGGCGCTTCTCCAATAAGCATCAATGACGCCTCGCGATTGCCCACTCCAAACACTGTATTTTTTCGAGTGTGGCAAAGATCACATTTTTGGCAAGTTGCCACTGCTTTTTCTAATGCTGACCAAGAAGTAATTTCTTCTTTTTCAGGGGAAAAATCGTCAAAAGATTCATCCCTCACCGCATTTTTAGTATTGAGTACATAGCGGGTAATTCCTAATATATCGAGCCATTGATCATTCATTGTAAAC
Source organism: uncultured Gammaproteobacteria bacterium (assembly GCA_964471475.1). Lineage (GTDB taxonomy): Bacteria > Pseudomonadota > Gammaproteobacteria > CAISUE01 > CAISUE01 > JAJNBD01. The sequence goes on along the minus strand of CAYYFQ010000033.1, from coordinate 202 downwards.
CTCAATCTCTTATCTCATCAGCTTTTTTTACAAGTTTTGCACAAAGACACAAAAATGTCACCTCTAAAGTAAGCAAGCCCACCTCACATTGCTTCCGTTGCCACTCTCTTTACAACCGCACGTGGCTTTACTATATACCTTATATGGGCTAATGTATCCCTAAAATTTCTAACGGTTGTGATATCAGCGAAGACTGCTGCGT
>CAYYFQ010000032.1:0-18940 GCA_964471475.1 uncultured Gammaproteobacteria bacterium | reverse complement strand
ATGCCTGCCTACGCAGGCATGACAAACTTAAAAAAACTTAGGGATACATCAGATGGTTGAGGCATTGAAAAGCTAAGTACACCTTCATACTATAGTAAGTACACACAGATTAACCAATTATTTTTCGATTTTAATGATATAATCACAAGTTTTGTAATTCTCAAAATATTTATGTCAAAAAGGCTGCACATTCAAACCCATGGTTGCCAAATGAATGAATATGATTCATCCAGTATGGCTAATATTCTCAAGGCGCGCCAAGATTATGTGTTGGTGAATGATCCTAAAGAAGCCAATGTTTTATTAATGAATACTTGTTCAATTCGTGAAAAAGCACAGGAAAAGGTGTATTCAGAATTAGGTGTCTGGCGTGAACTAAAAGAAAAAAATCCCGAGATCATTATTGGAGTAGGGGGGTGCGTGGCCAGTCAAGAAGGAGAAGCTATTTTAAAACGCGCACCTTTTGTCGATATCGTATTTGGGCCACAAACCCTTCATCGTTTACCTGAAATGATAGATGAAGCCACGCAACAAAAAAAATCCGTTATTGATATTAGTTTTCCTGAAATTGAAAAATTTGATCGTTTGCCAGAGCCTACTGCTGAAGGTCCCATAGCTTTTGTTTCCATTATGGAAGGTTGTAGTAAATATTGCAGTTTTTGTGTGGTTCCTTACACGCGCGGTACTGAAATTAGCCGCCCCTTGGATGATGTGTTAGCAGAAATCGTGGCTTTAGCTGAGCAAGGAGTAAAAGAAGTTAATTTGTTAGGTCAAAATGTCAATGATTATCAAGGGGCAATGCATGATGGTGGTACGGCTGATCTTGCCGCGCTCTTATATTTAATTGAAGCCATCGATGGTATTGAGCGAATTCGTTACACCACCTCTCATCCTTTAGCTTTTTCTGATCGTTTGATTGAAGCGTATGCAGATATTCCGAAGCTTGCGAGCCATTTGCATTTACCGGTGCAAAGCGGTTCGGATCGCATTTTAAGCTTAATGAAGCGAGGATACACGGCAGAATCTTATTTACGCAAAATGGAAAAATTAAAGCAAGCACGCCCAAATATTGCGCTGTCTTCTGATTTTATTGTGGGTTTTCCAGGCGAAAGGGAAGAAGATTTTCAAGCCACCATGGATTTAATTGCACAAGTTGGGTTTGATCACTCCTTTAGTTTTATTTATAGCAAACGTCCTGGAACACCTGCGGCCTTATTAACTGATACGGTATCCATGGAAGTTAAAAAAGAGCGTTTGAATATTTTACAAAATCGCATTTATCAAAATACTCAAAATATTAGTGAACAAATGGTGGGTACCGTGGAACAAGTACTAGTGTATGGTCACTCTAAACGTGACCCTAATGAATTAGCTGCGCGTACTGAAAATAATCGTGTGGTGAATTTTGCCGGTGATAGTAGTTTGATTGGTCAAATTATCCCTGTGCATATTACCGCCCATCGCGTCACAACCTTACGTGGAGAACTTACATGCGCATAGATGAACAAATTAAATTAGATTTTAAAGATGTATTAATTCGCCCTAAACGAAGTACTTTAAAGTCACGCATTGAGGTGAATTTAGAACGACAATATACTTTTAAGTATGCCGCTCAGACGTGGGTTGGTATTCCTATTGTGGCTGCTAATATGGACCATACGGGGACTTTTGCTATGGCAGAAGTATTGGCCAAACATAAATTAATGACAGCAATGGATAAATTTATTGATGTGGGGCAGTGGCAAGCTGCAGCGAAACAACAGGAGGCTGTTGGAAATTTTGTATTTGCCTCAACTGGAATCGGCGAACATGATTTAGAACATTTAGCAAAAGTGCTTAAAGTGTTTGAGGCTTCTTTTATTTGCATCGATGTGGCTAATGGATATACCCAACGCTTTGTAGATGTAGTAAAACGTTTGCGTACCAGTTACCCTGATAAAGTATTAATGGCTGGCAACGTAGTGACTGCAGAAATGACAGAAGAATTAATTATGGCAGGTGCGGATATCGTGAAAGTAGGTATTGGGCCCGGGTCTGTCTGCACGACTCGTAAAATGACTGGAGTGGGTTACCCTCAACTTTCTGCAGTGATTGAATGCGCGGATGCCGCTCACGGATTGAAAGGATTATTATGTTCTGATGGGGGTTGCGTTGTGCCGGGAGATGTAGCCAAGGCTTTTGCCGCAGGCGCTGATTTTGTCATGTTGGGAGGGATGTTGGCAGGCCATAAAGAATGTTCGGGTGAAGTGATTGAAGAAAATGGCAAACACGTCAAACGTTTTTATGGAATGAGCTCTGCAGAAGCAATGATTAAACATCGCGGGCACGTGGATGATTATCGTGCAAGTGAAGGTAAATCGGTTGATATTCCTTATCGTGGGCCGGTTGAACTCACAGTACTCGATATTTTAGGGGGCTTGCGCTCTACTTGTACTTATGTGGGAGCCGCTCAATTGAAAGAGTTATCCAAACGCACTACTTTTATTCGAGTTACACAACAATTAAATGAAGCTTTTACGCCTTTTCAAAGTTTACATGCCAATAGTCGATAAGAGGAGTGACTCTCATGGTAAAAACAAAAAAATTTTTATTGTTGAGCATAGTAACGATTATTTTGGTCGGCTGTACCACCACACAATCGGAAAAGGCATCGGTTAGCCCTTTACCATCATCCGCTCCTGTGAACCTTTTGGCAGCTCAACAAATTTGTGCTGGATTAAAAACGCAATTACAAACGCAATTGCCTTACCAAGTACAAAGTGTAATGCATTGGCAATCCTTTGGAGCTGCGGATCCTCTACAACCCACTGGTCCCCAATATCCTGCTTGTCAAATTCGTATTAAAACTGATGGCGCTACTATTTTGAAATTAGGTTTATCACCTGATTTTATGTCAACCACTTTAGAGCGTTTAAATTGGCAAAGTACGCCAGCAACCACAGCGTATGCGGCAGATGGGCCAAATAGTCATGTGGTTGGCTTAATAAATGGTAGAGAGTTGGCTGTTTTGGGTTATCGTTTTGCGCCACTGCCGAATGCTTGTTCTTCCAATCAACCCATTGCTGCTTGTGATGTTCCGCAGAAACAATGGGATTATCAGATGAAGTTGTTGGTATTGGAAAAATAGGGCCTCACAATGCTGTATAAAGCTAAGTGGGTAGGGTAGGTAGTGGTATATTCTATTTTTTTAAATCTATCCGTTGACGTACTGCTTCAAATAAACTTACTCCACAAGCGACTGAGACATTTAAACTAGAGACGGAACCAAACATCGGGAGTTTTGCTAGCACATCACAGTGTTCACGTGTTAAGCGTCGTAGCCCGTTTTCTTCAGCGCCTAAAACCAAAGCAATTTTACCTTTTAAGTCAGTTTGAAATAAAAATTCAGAGGCTTCACCGGCTAAGCCAATTAAAAATACGCCTTCTGTTTGTAATATGCGCATCGCCCTGGCAAGATTAGTGACAGTCACTAAAGGTACACATTCGGCGGCGCCGGAGGCGACTTTGCGAACGGTGGGGTTTAACGAGGCGGCGCGATCTTTAGGAATGATGACGGCAGTCACCCCTGCTGCATCAGCACTTCGTAAGCAAGCGCCTAAATTATGGGGGTCTTGCACACTATCTAAAATTAAAAATAAAGGATACTCATTGGCTTCTACTAAATCTTTTAAATCATGCTCGCCTAACTCGGGGAGAGATTTGATTTGTGCGCCAATGCTTTGATGATTAATGTTAGGTAGTAATTGGTCCAGTTTATGAACATTTACTTGTTGTACGCTGATTTTTTGAGTTTTGGCGGCGGCAACAATAGATTGAATTTTTTGATCACTTCTTTGGTCGGCAATAAAAATTTGTATAACGCGCTCAGGTTGTTTTTCAAGCAAAAGGCTGATGGAGTGAATGCCGCCAATCCATTGAGTGCTCATTTTAAAAGCTCTCTTGCGATAATCATTCGGCGAATTTCAGAGGTGCCTGCGCCGATTTCATATAATTTAGCATCACGTAATAACCGTCCAGTCGGATACTCATTAATATAACCATTCCCTCCTAGGCATTGAATAGCTTGTAATGCCATTTGTGTAGCATTTTCAGAAGAATAAAGAATAGCGCCTGCGGCATCTTTGCGTGTGATTTCACCGCGGTCACAAGCTTGAGCGACGCTGTAAATATAAGCGCGTGACGAGTTGAGTGCGACATACATATCTGAAATTTTACCTTGAATAAATTCGAAATCTCCAATCGGTTGCCCAAATTGTCGACGTTCTTTGACATAAGGCACAACCACATCCAGGCAAGCTTGCATAATGCCAATAGGCCCTGCCGCAAGGATGACGCGTTCATAATCTAAACCACTCATGAGAATTTTTACGCCTTCGTTGACTTCACCCATCACATTTTCTTCAGGCACTTCACACGCATCAAAAACTAATTCACATGTATTGGAGCCTCGCATTCCTAACTTATCAAGTTTTTGTGCGTGCGAAAAACCCTTAAAATTTTTTTCGATTAAAAAAGTAGTAATGCCGCGTGAACCTTTAGATTTGTCAGTTTTGGCATAGACAATGACGACATCGGCATCGGGACCATTGGTAATCCACATTTTACTGCCGTTTAAAATATAGCGATCTCCTTTTTTTTCAGCTTGTAATTGCATACTGACTACATCCGATCCCGCATTCGCTTCACTCATTGCTAACGCGCCTACATGTTCCCCTGAAATTAATTTAGGTAAGTATTTTTGTTTTTGCGCTTGGGAGCCATTACGTTGAATTTGATTAACGCATAAGTTGGAGTGAGCGCCGTAACTTAAGCCTACGGATGCGGACGCACGGCTAATTTCTTCCATGGCAATTACGTGCTCTAAATACCCCATTCCTGCGCCTCCAAATTCTGGAGCGGCAGTGATACCAAGGACCCCGAGCTCTCCCAATGCTCCCCATAAATTTCGTGGAAAATTATTGCTCTGATCAATTTCGTGCGCGCGGGGGGCAATATGTTGCATTGCAAATTGAAAAACGGTATCCCGAAGTAAATCGCAGCTTTCGCCTAGATTGAAGTTAAAATTAGTCATGAAAAATACACTTGAAAATAATTCTAATTATTATACGCTAACCAATCTCGGGGGCGCAAAAAATATTCGGTTAGTTTAGCTTCTTGAGAATTTTTTTCTGGCTCCCACGCGTATTGCCAATTCACTTGAGCCGGTAGCGACATTAAAATGGATTCGGTGCGGCCACCTGATTGTAAGCCAAATAAAGTACCGCGATCATATAATAAATTAAACTCGACATAACGACCACGTCGAAGTAATTGAAATTGTTTTTCTCTATCACCATAAGCGGTGTTTTTGCGTTTTTCAACGATAGCGGCATACGCTTGTAAATAATGCTGAGCGACACTTTGCATGAATTCAAATCCTTTGGCAAAGGGCCAATTCGTCAGATCATCATAAAAAATTCCGCCAATGCCACGATGTTCACCGCGATGCTTTAAATAAAAATAATCATCGGCCCATTTTTTAAATTCCGGATATAATTCTGCCCCAAAAGGATCACAAGCGGCTTTGGCCATTTTATGCCAGTATACGCAGTCTTCTTCAAATGCATAATAAGGAGTTAAGTCGAAGCCGCCCCCAAACCAAAAAATGGGCTCTTGATCTTTTGGCGTCGTTTGGAAATAGCGGACATTGGCGTGACTCGTTGGTACATAAGGATTTTGAGGATGCATCACAATAGAGACACCCAAGGCAGAAAATGGAACTCCAGCTAAGTCAGGTCGATGGGCAGTTGCACTCGCTGGTAAAGATTGGCCTGACACCAAAGAAAAATTAATGCCCCCTTTTTCAAAGACGTTACCTTCTTGAATTACAGCCGAAATACCATGACCTTCTAACGGGCTTGAAGCATCACGTTGCCAATGATCCATGTAGAAGTTTTTTTGCCCGTCAAGGGCTGACATAGTCTTACAAAAATTTTTTTGGTAAGTGAGAAGAAAGTCTTTGATAGTTTGAATAGGAGACATGGTATTTTTCCTTTTATATTGTCAACAGAGACCCTAATGTTGGCACAAAACGATTTTTGTCACAACCGGATTTGTTGCTGATGTATCCCTAAGTTTTTTTAAGTTTGTCATGCCTGCTGCGTGCCAGCCTTCGCTGATATCACAACCGTTAGAAATTTTAGGGATACATTAGGATTTGTTGACTAGCTTACCGTCAATTAATATTTTTTAACAAAGCCATAAAGTACTCTGGCATTTGTGGTCTTGGTAACCATGCTAGATATATTTCATGCTCATAACTTTGACCTTTATTTAATAACATTAATTGATGCTCTTTTAAATAAGTATGCGCAAATTCTTTAGTAAGCAAGCTGTATCCATAACCATCGGCAACCATTTTTGCAATCGATCCAGTTTGATTGACAAAATATCGTTCTTTGCGTGCTAAATCAAATAAGTGATAGTGTTTTAAATAATGAAAAGTTATTTGATCTTCTGGATTAAAGTCAATAATGCGTTCTTCTTGAATGATTTCTTTAAGTTTGCGATTTCGCCATTTTTCACTACAAACCAACACATACTGTTCTGGCTTCAGTTTTTTTACACCAAATGTTTTGCTAATGTGCTCTTTGTTGAGGATAGTTAATTGACATTCATTATTTTTTAAACTTAAGTGGCGGTTTTCTAAATCATTAATTGTATATTGTAATAATAAATTAGGGTATTGCTTCATAAGGGGAAGACAGGCTGGGATGATGCGAGATTGCATAATACTACTTGAGCCACTGATATTGATCGCCACTTCTTCCTGCATGCCGTTATATCCAATTCGATTGAATAAATTGTTTTCTAATTCATACACTGCAAAACAATGTTGTAATAATATTTCTCCATCTTGTGTTATTTGCATACCCTTACGGCTGCGAATAAATAATGCTGTTTTTAAACGTTTTTCTAAAGCTTGAATGCGTTGCGTCATAGCCGTTTGCGTCACATGTAAAATTTCTGCGGCAGCATGTAAATTTTTATATTTGGCAACGGCCATAAAAGCGACTAGTTGATTATCAAGTAATGACATAATAAAAAAAATTGATCAAAAAATAATATTAATTTATTTTACTTATTTATGCAAATCCTTTACACTGAAATCGTTTATAAAATAAGACAGAGAGGCCATCATGACAAAAGCAGCTTTACAAAAAATTAGCGTTCTTGGTTTTTCGCTATTGATAACAGGTGCTGTTGATGGGGTGGGCAACTTACCTTCAATCGCTATTTTTAATGCTAAGTTAGTATTTTTTTTGCTCTCGGGTGCTTTATGTTTTTTGGTGCCAATCAGTCTCATTGCTGCAGAATTTGCGCATGCTTATCCAAACGATACAGGGGTTTACCATTGGGTTAAAAAAGCATTTGGCTCTCATTGGGGAATGGTAACTATTTGGTTGCAATGGATTAACACCATGGTATGGTTTCCCACTTGTTTATCTACGATTGCGGGTACAGCAGCTTATTTAATTAATCCAAATCTTACGCATCACCCTATTTATTTGGTGACAGTGAGTTTGAGCGTATTTTGGTTGATGACATGGCTTAATTTAAAAGGGATTCATATGTCAACAAAACTTGCTTCCATCGGTACGTTTTTAGGTGTAGGTATTCCCTTTGCTTTGGTGATAGGCTTATCAGTTATTTGGGTGCTAATGGGTAAACCCAATCATTTTAATAGCACTTCGCATGCATTTTTCCCTTCATTTTTTAAAGCCTCTAGTTGGACAGCGCTCACGGCCGTGATCACCGCTTTTTTAGGGATGGAGTTGGCCACGGTTCATTTAAATGAAATACAAAATGGCGCGAGACTCTTTAGTAAAGCCTTATTGCTGTCCTTGTTCTTCATTCTTTTTACTTTGGGGTTTGGCGCAAGTGGCGTCGCGGTGGTGCTACCACAAGATAAAATTAGTTTAGTGAGTGGTAGTGTTCAAGCTATTGATTATTTTTTGTCAGAATATCATTTGCAATATTTAACCACGTTTTTTACGTTGTTATTGTTATGTGGAAGTTTGGGAGCGATGGTTAATTGGTTAATTTCACCCGTCAAAGGACTTTTACAAGCCGTTCATGATGGATTTTTGCCCGAAGTTTTTGCTAAGAAAAACCGCGCTGGGCTGCCTTACTATTTATATATCGTTCAAGCGATTGTTATTAGTATTACTTCTTGTGCTTTTTTTATAATGCCGAGTGTTAATGGATCCTATTGGTTGCTCCTTGCGCTCAGCACAGAGCTTTATGTAATGATGTATGTGATCATGTTAGTCAGCGCTCTGAAATTAGCCAAAATACTTTATCAAAAAAACCGAACAATTATTATCCCAGGCGCAAAAATGGGCTTGACATTGACAGCGTTAATTGGGCTTACTGGCTCCGTTATTGCATTGATTGTAGGGTTTTTTAAGCCTGATACCGTCAATGTAGGTAGCACATGGCATTATGAAATTATGTTTTGTGGTGGATTAATTATGATGCTGTTACCATTAAGTGGATTTTTCATCTTTAAGGCAAAGTCTCTATAATATGGCACACATCTTATCATGGAGATTTTTATGAACGCTACGCAAAAATTGCTTAAATTAGCGGTGCCTATGGCGAATATTCAATTCATTAGCATTCTTGGAAGTTTTTTTCTGATGATGATGATGGCTAGATTAGGTCAAGAAACATTGGCTGCTAGCGCACTTATTTTTTCTACACAAGCTTGCTTGCTTTTGGTGGGTGGCTCGATTTTGTTCTCGTTAAGTTTGATGATTGGTCATGCATGTGGCGCACAGCAATTTTTAAAAATTGGGAATATCGTGCAGTTTGGATGGTTTTTGGGGATGCTCATTACGGTTCCTCTCATGATTATTGGTGACCATATTAAAACCATTTTGATTCTGACAGGGCAAACTCCATCCATTGCCGCTCAAGTGGACCAATATTTTCGTGTCTTTATTTGGGCCTTCCCGGCTTTAATGATTAATATTACGAATATGCAGTTATGTTATGGCACGCATAAGCAACATATTGTGAAGCGAGTGAACCTCTTCAATATGGGGGTATTGGTGTTCGTAGGTTACTGGCTTATTTTTGGAAAATGGGGGGCGCCTAAGCTGGGGATTACTGGGGGTGCTTTAGGTATGCTGATTTCTTGCTATTGCAATTTTTTCATTATGCTTGCTATTTTTAAATGGAATTCAAGTTTTACACCATTTGAGCTATTTCGTTACCGTTTGCATCATGAGTGGGAAATTTTACGCGAGGTATGGAAGATTGGTTGGCCGATGAGCGTGCAAATTGGGGGTGAATTATTATCATTCTTTTTTATTTCTGTGATGATTGGGTGGCTTGGGACGCAATCTTTAGGCGCTTTTCAAGTGACAAATCAATACTCCTTGTTAGTGGTGGTGCCTATTTTTGCATTGGCTCAAGCAGTTGGGATTGTGATTGGCCAAGCAAATGGAGCTCAACATTTTAATGAGATTAAACCGATGGGTGTTGCCAGCATGAAATTAACACTTGGTATTACTGCGGTTATTGCGCTTATATTTCTCTGTTTTCCTAAAGAGTTAGCAAAACTTTATTTACATGGCGCCCATGATCATGATGCTTATTTTATGCATTTAGTTGTCATGTTATTTATGATTACTGCTTGTATACAAATAATTGATGGTCTTCGTAATATTCTTACGGGGGCTTTACGAGGATTATTTGATACACGATATCCTATGTGGGTGGGCCTTGGAGGCATTTGGTTGGTGGGAATCCCCTTGGCATATATATTTGGGTTTTGGCTGCACCAAGGGGTGGTTGGCATTGTTTTGGGATTAGCAGTTGGCATCACCGTAGGTTTTGGTGTCGTGTGGCGGCGCTGGAAAAAATTAACCGCGCGGTTTTAATGTTAGATTATTCGCATTTTTGATGCTAAATGAGAGCCCCACAAATCTATTAACCTGGCGGCGATGGTGGCCGCCGTGACGAAAACCCCATATCATCGTCCTCGTCTTCTTCGTTGCTGTTTGGGCCGGTGAAGGGATTCCTATTAATTCCTGGTGGTCTTAGTATCGCTGATAGAGCAAGTAGGTTGGTTATTAATCCTATCTCTCGGCGTACCGCCGCGATAGGTTCCGCATCATGAAGCGGGATTAAAGACAATCCAGGATGAGGAGGCAAAACGTGCTCAGGATTTGCTACCAAAAGTGGTTGATGTTCTGGAGCTCTTCTTATCGATATTATTCGTATTACTCGAAACGGTTGAGCAGCTGAGCGCTCGCCAGGCAAAAATCTGCTTCTTTCTCTGTCAGCTGAATCACAAAATGCATCTATGAGTTCTTCAGGTAAAACAGTGCGTGGGTGTCGATTACGTAAAAAAATCCACAGAGAAACCTCTCTATGAAGCCGGTCATCATAATCTTCGAAAACACGTCCGAACGTTACCATTTCTTTTGATCCATTTGGTAAATAAGCTTGTAAGGGTGCTTTAAATAAAATATTTATCTCTCGTTCTGTGGAACACGCTCTTACTCCATCCATAAATATTTTTTTTGCATTATGATATTTTTGTGGAAGTGGAGCTGGAAAAAACAAATGTTCCTTTGATTGTTTATGTCTTTCCACTAAAATTAAAGTCTCCAAATAAGTTTTTAGATGCGTATAAATTTCATCTGGTAATTGGTTGATTTCTTCTGCTAATTGCATTAATTCGTTTCTATCTTCTGTAACAAAATTTGTTGTGATTGGGTGCGCAGCTAATGTTTCTATAGAAACGCGAGAAAAAGTAGACTTTTTTTCACTTGCTGGATTTTGAAATATACATCGGCCCTCTTGTTTTTGACGCTTCATAAATTCCAATATTTCTGTGGCATCTTCGTGTTTTCCATCCAAAAAAATACGGTATCCCAGGGGCACATCTCCTAAAACAGTTCCCAAAAAAGTCACTCGCGTACTCATAAAAGCTTGAGTGATGGGGTGAATCTGCAAAATTTTTATAGTTTTTTGGGAAAAGGGGCGACAGAAGTTATGGTGTTGGAATATATCAATCATAGGGCTATCACATAAGGCTTGCATGCGGCTCAATAATTTTTTTGCATCATAATACTTGCTATCGAGCAATATTAAATGCTTTAAACAAATGTTTTCACGATAAGCCCATACTTCCTCTCGCATCCAATCAAGACATAAGATTTCTAAAAATCCAGGTTCTTCAGATTCTACATAAAAAAAACCACCGATGGTGTCGATAAAATCTACAAAATAAACATTATCGTCCATCTTTAAACTTAAAAAAAACGACGATAGCTGAAATCGTTTTAATTCATTCAGTAGATATTCTTGATCGGCGAGTATTTGTCCCTCTTCAATGGGTGCTCCAGTTAAGCGCATCGCTCGAATTCTTTTTTCTGCGGCTAGGGTCACTTCAAGAAGTACTGATTTTTTCATTTTAACTCCCGTTTCATGATACGTTTTTGGTTATTATTTATTATAATGATGTAACTAGTCACGCCCTCCGCAAAGCAGCGGGTTCTACATAGAAGGTCCCTGTGGTAGTTGCTGCTCTTGTTGTTCTTGGCGCTCTTGTTTTTTGTGCTCTGTATAATACGCCTCCCATGCTTCCCGACAATATTGAGTCAGTTGTTCGCATTCGCCAGAAGGAATCAGTTCTTGCAACTCCATTGTTGCCTTCTCCAAGCGCCCGTGCTCACCCCATGTAATTCGAGGGTGTGTGCTTGGAGTTAGGCCATTAGCAAGAAGATCAGGCCTCTGGTCTAACTTATCAATCAATTGGCCTATGGAAGCTAATAATATAGAATTTTGCGAGTCGGAAGCTTCACCCGAACCTCTCGGTTCTTTTAATTTCGAACGAACTTCTAATGTTAGCATTAATAATATGGTGAGTGGTAAATTAGTCCAGGGCGATGGGGACTCACAGTGCGAGTTCCACTGCTTCTCAGTCGCCTCCGCGTAATTCTGAAACTCATATATTTTTGGTAACACTATACGCAACAAGCTTCCACTCTCATCAACAATAGGATTTCTGATTTCGCGTACCTGAGTATCTGAAGGATTTGAAGTTAAAATTGGTAGTTGAGGCGCATGCGCTAATAAATATAAAAAGGGAAGAAGATTTTGATTAACTTGCTTGATAGCAATGTTTATAGGTGACCGCAATTCTGAAACATCCAAAGACCCTCCTGGAGAGCTCAGTTGGAATGTTATTATGCCGGTGAAGTAGGCGCATAATTTTTCAGCAAATGTTTTCGCCATAGATACTCTCAGGTCAGCATCGTGGGATATGATAGTTAAAAAATTATCACTGGGCGCATCAAAAGGAGTTGGAGTAATTGCGCGTAACTGGATAGGCTGTATCTCGTTGGAAACTAGACTTTCTAGTGGGGTTTTTAGTAGCTCTTCTGCTGTATTCTTAACTACTTTCCATAACAATTGCGCATCTTCCATAGTCGGAGTAATAAAGCCTTTCATATGAAAATCACCTCTTATGTTTTATAATTGAACATTGTCATTATCCTTTCTTATCCTTAACATAAACTTAAATCTGCACTGATACTCATTAAGCTGCACGGTGAACGTATCTTAATCACGCGCCATTATTGACTGCTCTAATGCTTCGAATTCGTTCTGAGCTTGCTGCAAAATTGTCAACACGTAGGCAGGATCCATGCAGGCTCTCAGCTGTTTGCGACGGATACTTTTTTTTCACAGAATTTTCTTTTTTTAATAAAGCAAAAGCCATTTTTCTTAACCAGGCCATATTCTCGGCAGAGGTTTCATTTTAGAAATGTCAAAAACCAAACAATCATTGACAGCAATTTTGCCAAAATCTACAATGAACCCATTATAAACATACAAGGAGCCGTTTTTATGAAAAAATTTTCCACTATTTCTTTTGGCGCCGCTGTGTTGATGGCACTTGGTGCAAGCCATGTAGCGACAGCCAGTGGTGAAATAGGTTCAGGGCAAAACCAATTGGTAGAATGTTATGGTGTGGCGAAAGATCCTTCTCAAACCTTGATGATAACCAAAGGTATGTGCGATAAACTGCCTGCCACTAAACAAGTCCCAGTAACTACAAAAGATTATGTGCATTGCTATGGTGTGGCAGCGGCGGGCAAAAATGACTGTGCAACCAAAACAAGCAGTTGCGCCGGCTCAGCTAAAGTTGCTAAACAAAAAGATGCTTGGGTGGCACTGCCTTCAGGTGTTTGCGCCAATTTAAAAGATTCAAGCTTACAATCTGAATAGGCAGAGGGATATATGCTTAAAAACACCAAACAAAATTATGGCAGCATAGCAAAGTTTTTTCATTGGCTCATTGCCGCACTCATTATTTTCATGTTGTTTTTGGGTTATTTAATGATGGGCGTCACAGTAACCAATATTCATCAAATAACTGGATTATGCATTCTTACCTTAGTGGCTTGCCGCTTAATCTGGAAATTAATTAACCCTTTTCCTTTGCTGCCAGATACAGTTTCTAAGTTAGAAAAAATGGCCGCTCATACCGTGCAAGTTTTACTCTATGTGTGTATGTTTGGTATGCCATTAAGTGGACTTGCCATGTCAACAGCATATGGTTTGATTCCACACATAGCTAGTTTCACCATAGCCATGCCGGGAATTGATATCAATCAACCCCTCGGTGATCAATTCAAACTCATACATAATTCTTTAGCGTATGTTTTAATTGCTTTGATTAGCTTGCATATTTTAGGCGCGTTAAAACATCAATTTATTGACAAAGACCCGCGCGTTTTAGATAGCATGTTGCCACGTTTTAAGAAATAATATGTCAGCAAAACGCCAACTACCTTTTTTAGGTTTTGGTTTAGGTTTACGCAAAAATCATTACCAAGAGATTATGCAAACCAAACCTCAAGTAGATTGGTTTGAAATCATTACTGAAAATTATTTAACCATTGGGGGGAAGCCTCTGTATTATCTTGATGTAATTCGTCAAGATTACCCTATGGTTATGCATGGCGTTTCATTATCGATTGGGAGCTGTGATCCACTTAGTAAACTTTATCTAGAGCAAGTTAAACAATTAGCCAATCGCGTGCAACCTGAATGGATTTCGGATCATCTATGTTGGAATGGTGTACAACAACAAAATAGCCATGATTTATGGCCTTTACCTTATACTGAAGAAGCAATTTGCCATGTCAGCGATAAAATCAAACAAGCTCAAGATATTTTACAACGGCAAATTTTATTGGAAAATATTTCAAGCTATATCAATTATCAAACCTCTGAAATGCCTGAGTGGGAATTTTTAACGCAAGTAGTAACACGCGCTGACTGTTTTATTTTGCTAGATATTAATAATGTTTTTGTGAATAGTTATAATCATCAATTTGATCCCATTCATTATTTACAACAGATTCCTAAAAATCGCGTTCATCAATATCATTTGGCGGGTCACAGCCAAACTTATGATTGCATTATTGATACGCATGATCAAACGATTACGCATTCAGTGTGGGATCTCTATCAAACAGCTTGTAGCCTGTTTGGTGCTGTTTCTACTTGTATCGAGCGCGATGATCAAATTCCTCCACTTGATGATTTGCTGCAAGAGTTACAATATGCACAAACCTTATATAAGCGTTTAATCGAATGAGTAAAAATTTACAGCGGCTGCAGATGGAATTTCAAGCCTATATACAAGAGCGTTCTATTGATATTTTTCCTGATATTGCCACACCTTCTTCTATATCAAGGCAATCTCGTTTAACTATTTATCAAGAAGCGTACTTTACGCGATTGATCGATGCTTTAATTTGTGATTTTCCCGCAACGCAACGGTTAATCGGAGAAACACTATTTTCACAATTGGCAAAACAATATATTAAACAATATCCTTCACAGCAAGCTTCTTTACATGGTCTTGGTCGACATTTTCCGTTATTTCTAGAACAGCATCATTCTTTGTGGTCAGAACTTGCGCGTTTTGAGTTAGCATTAGTGAACGCATTTGAGGCCATCGATGCGCCTATGATGACGATGACAAAGTTGCAGCAAATTCCAGCTGATCAATGGGATCAACTACGTTTTCATTTTCATCCTTCTGTACAATTATTATTTTTGCAGTGGAATACGGTTTTCTTATGGAAAAACCTACATAAAATAAAACCGCCTCGAGTCAAACAATGCCATCAAAAACAAACATGGCTGGTATGGCGTCAACACCACGAAAGTTATTTTGTTAAGCTTAATCGCCACGAGGCTTGGGCTTTGCAAGCAGCAATTCAAAATAGGCCTTTTGCTGAAATCTGTCAGGGCTTGCAACAATGGACGCCTCAAAAACAGCTTATTTTATTTGCCACGCAATTACTCACAACTTGGGTACAAAGGCAGTTGCTGATAGATGATCATGTCGCATTTTGTGCCTCATCATGACAAACTTATCATGCTAATAATTTTAAACTGAGCGAGAGAAAGGTGAGTCCATATATGGTGCCTACGCAGGCAGGACAATCGCTTGTTGCTTTAACTTCATGAGGTCTTCGCCAGCTTCTTTCAGTTTTTGTTCAATTCGTGCAATCACTTCATCGCAAAAGCGGTTGAGAAAACTGTCGAAGGTACAGAATTTTCGGAGCCATTTATCTTGGTAGATCATGTGTTTTTCACGTTCTTCCCAGGTGGAAATAGGGGCTTCGAGATGTTGAATAAATACTTCAAGTTTATCGAGCGCACGCACAAAACGACTTTCATAACAGGCTTGTTTTTCATATTCTTCCCACAGCTGTAACATGGCTTCCGCTTGCGTATCGTTTCCTAATAATTTTGTGATAGTTAACATAGCGGTTTGCTCTGCAGCATCTTTAGCGGCTTTTGCATCACTGGTTTGGGAATCAAATACTGGAATATCGCCTGTGATGGCTTCCGCTAAATCATGGACGATGGCCATTAAAACACAACGTTTTAAATCTACCGGTTGGTCGAGTTGGTCGGCATAACGATAAGCCATTAAACTTAAACGCCAACAGTGTTCTGCCACACTTTCTTGGCGATTTTTTGAAAGCCAGCTATGGCGCATTTCGAGTTTTAAATTCTCAGCCAATTTTAGAAATTCAAATTCGTTGTTAAAATTAATCATCAGGTTGCCGCCGCCACTATTTTTTTAAAAGTACAAGGATCGAGAGAGGCGCCTCCCACAAGCACTCCATCGATATCTGGCATTTGTAAAAAACTTGCTGTATTGTTTGCGTTGACGCTTCCGCCATAAACGATAGGGGTATGGCGATAATTCTCAGGGAGTAAACTTCGGATGAAAGCGTGTGTTTCCTGAGCTTCTTCTTTGCTTGCGGCTTTGCCGGTTCCAATCGCCCATACGGGTTCATAAGCGATCAAAAAATGAGCGGTCAAGAAATCTTTAATGCTATTGAGTTGTTCGGTAAGTACTTTTTTTGTGAAACCTTTTTCATGTTCGCTTAAGGTTTCCCCGATACAAAAAACAGGAGTTACCCCAGCGTGCACCGCATTTTTAAATTTGGTGGCACATATTTCATTGGTGTCAGCAAAAATATGACGACGCTCCGAGTGGCCAATCAGAGCCATTTGTGCATGTACATCAAGACACATGGAGGCTGCAATTTCTCCAGTATACGCGCCATTCGGGTGCGCACTGATGTTTTGAATTCCAAAAAGGATAGAGGTCTTTTGAAATATTTTTTCTGTTAAGCCTAAGTAAATCGCCGGTGGAAAAATGCCAACTCGAATGTTGGAAGAGTAGGTAAAAGAGTGCAATGCTTCCGCCATTTTAGCCAGGAGATCCGTTGAACCGTTTTGTTTCCAGTTGGCTAGTATATATTTTTCTTTCATGGGTAAAAAATTTCTCCTCCCGTTAAGGGTTGGTTTACCCCCGTGGTTCCGGGGAAGCTAATAGGTAAGCCTAAAAGGACACGCTGAGCTAAGTAAGCAAAAGCTTCGGCCTCAATGGCATCTGGATGCCAGCCCATCAGGTGTGCAGAACAAATTTGTGGCGGTTGAGTTAATTGCAAAGCTAAATTGCAAGAAAGAGCATTCGCAATGGCGGGGTTTCGCCAGCCGCCTCCGGCAAGCACCCAGCATTTAGGAGTTTGTGGGGCGTAGCGGAGAGCTTTCACAATACTTTGTGCCGTAAATTCGGCTAAGGTGGCGCATGCATCAGGGAGCGATAATTGATCAAAAATAGCGGGTAAAATGCAGTCGTAACTATCCAGAGATTTGGGGGGTGTTTGGGAAAAAAATTTTTGCGGCACTCCTTCTTTATACAGGGCTACCAATGCTTCTTTATGAACAGTGCCTTGCAAAGAAAATTGACCATTTAAATCATATTGCATGGCACCATTGGTGCGCGTTCGTACGAGGCGATCAAGCAAGACATTCCCTGGGCCCGTATCGAAAGCGATTAAATCCTCTGGGCGGTCGCTGTTGATGAAGGTAATGTTAGCAATTCCTCCGCAATTAACAATGGCCATGGGTGTAATCCCCGATTGCATCGCTAAAGCCCAGTGATAAAGGGGGGCTAAGGGAGCTCCCTGCCCCCCATGTTTTATATCGTTTATTCGAAATTGATTTACGACGGGAATGACGGTTTTACTGGCTAAATAGGAAGCATCTCCGAGTTGGAGGGTAATGCCGCGATGGGGTGCATGGTAAACGGTTTGTCCATGATAACCGATAACGGCAATTTGCTTTGGTACGATTTGTAGATCTTGTAAAAAACCTTCCACTGCTGCTTCATGAAGTTTAGTGGATAATAAAATTAAATTGGCTAACGTAATTTCTTGAAATGCATATTGTTGAAATAAATCCGTCAGTGCACTTATACTGATGTCTTGCGTGCCGATGGGGTTAGCTAAGGAAGATAGGTTATATTGCCATGTCTCTTTAAAAGCTTCAGCGCTTTTTATCAAATTGCCCTGATGTTGATTGATAAGATGTTCCGCTTTTTTCATTAGTGGCTGAAAAAAAGGGGGGTAAGGATAAAATTGATGTGCAATGGATTGAATAAATGCATCGCCATTTGTGTTGATAAGCGCAATATCAATACCATCCATAGAAGTGCCACTCATTAAGCCGATACAAAGCTTATTATCCATGATGAGGGAGGTCCGTTAAAAAAGCGCGCCAATAGTTAGTTCGTTGCGGTGTGAGCAAATGATGATGTTCATCTTCTAAAACTCCATCGAGATCTTCGGCAATGTGTTGAGCGACAGCTAGCATTTTATCAAAAATAGGGGAGGGATTAGCAAAGCGCCGAGGTTGCATGAAAATACACAGGCCAGAGGTATTAAAATTCCCCATTTGATCTAAGTCAAAACTTCCAGGAGGCTCGCTAGAGGTTAACGTAAACAAGGTTTTTTGCCCATTGTTATAATGGAAAAAATTCATAGCGCCATGCACAAAACCTTGATTAAGGATGGCTTGTAATAACTCATAGCCATAAAACAAATGGTCGGTGCGCGCTTTGATATATAAAGACAATACTGCAGGAAGATGTGCATGGGTGTCTGGAGAGACTTCTTTTGAAGCATTGTATAAAGAAGCGTTGGTCGGAATGATGCGTACCGGAGAAAGAATGCCATCATCACTAACATGTTCTTCTGTTTCAAAAAATTCTTTTTCATTAGTGCGCGCAAGCTTCATGACGTATTTTTTTTGTTTTTGCTTTTTACTTTTTTGTAATAAATGAAAGAGGCTAAATAAAATAATAATGCTAATAAAAATTGCTGCTAAGACTTGTAAGCCGTTCCAGTGCGCCATAAGTTATATTCCAATTCCAAGTTGGTATAGCCCCACCCACTTATCTAAAGCTAAGTGACTAGCGCTATAGCTATTTTACCCTAAAAGTTACGTTGAAAAAAATATTAACACTTTATCCTGACGCCTGTTATAAAACACTTGT
>CAYYFQ010000031.1:0-22222 GCA_964471475.1 uncultured Gammaproteobacteria bacterium | reverse complement strand
CGCAGCAGTCTTCGCTGATATCACAACCGTTAGAAATTTTAGGGATACATTAGCTCAACCATGCACACCCTTCGATTCCTCTTTTGAATAAATCAACGCATTTTTACACTCCTCACCACTTCAACGCCTACGGCGTCTCGCTGCCTTTCCCGCAGGGGCGATGCTGAGGAAATTTTCCTACCTCGCAGAGAAAATCCCACAGAGGAAAATTCCAAAAATAAGAGGTTATCTTAATGAAAAGTTAAGCTTTTTTAGGATAAAATAATCAGATATATGTCTATACCTATCATAATACACAGGAATAATAACCATGCCAGCTCCATACAAAATCCAACATGAGGTTAATATTATCCCCTATGAGCTGTCACGCGAACCAGAGCAAACCAGCAACAACGCTCGTTACGCAGCTTTACAAGCTGCTCACAACACTTTAGAAGAGACCCGTTTCTCACTTGAGGATGCCGTGATCAGGCAAGTGATTCCGGATACTCACGCAGATGGAAGTTTATTAGGCGTGCATACATCCATTCATGGCAGTATTAGGTTCGCTACGTCTGAAGATTTAAATGTGTTGTGTCATACTTGTAAGGTTTTGCCTCCTATGGACGCGACCCCACTATCCTCCGATGAAAGAGTATCGCTTACCGAAGCTTTTAATCGAGCAATTTATAATCCCAAAAGACCCGTGCTTTCATTGGGTGATGAAACGGCGGATCGTGGTCGAAGCGATGAAATTATCATGCGGTTTTTTAATGCATTAGAAGATAATGAGGTCGCCTGTCATGTCTTAGAATCTAATCACGGGATTGAATTTTCCAAATTTTACCATCATTGCAAAAAACAAAGCTCAGACCTTTCCTCTTGGCAACCATTTCCATATTTAATGAAGAAGTGCTCCACGTCGCTTGTTACGTTTGAAGACGCGATCAGGTTGGGTGATATACCTAAGCAGGACGCAGAGCAGTTAATGGAAAGACATCTGAAGCGTAAGCGCTTATTAGATGCGCATCTGGATGAGCACGATAATTTGTATATTTATGTTCATGCAGCGATTGACCCAATCAACACCATTCGCGAACTTTGTGAACTTTTTGATATCACTTACGATGAAAGCAGCAATCAAAAGTTGCTTGAGACCATTTCCAAGATTAATAATTGTTATCAAGGGTTATTGCTTAGTGGAGAACTGTTTCAAACACCCAGTTGCTGGTGCTGGAGTAGAAAGAAATATTTCTCTTTCACAGATGAAAGGAGAGCCGGGCGCGCTTCTGGAGACACCCCTACACGGATTTTTTTTGAGATGCGGCTACATCCTATTGTTCGATGTATTTGGGGACGAGAGTATCGGTTAACCGAAGATCAAGCAGCGGAAGTTATTAGGAAAAAAAGACATTTTATTTTTGGCCATCTTGGAAAGGAAATGGAAACCGCTACTCAATTGGAACAGGAGGTGTTTACTTGTTTAGATACTTCATTGCTAGGAAGAGGTCCGGCACGAATAGGCTCCATTCTTAACACTTACCATTTAGGCACCGATACGTTAGAGGCTCGGCTGGTGACTCAACCAGAAGGGGGAATCCCTTCGGCTTCTAGTAGCTCCACGCTTTACTCCCGCCCAGGTGCTATGCCAGGAGCTGGAAGCATACCTGGATCATCAAGGGAGTCAATGGACACAACAGAGTTACTGCATGAGGAGAGTACGAAAAAACAGTCGAGCTCCTGCTGGTGCTGCTGCCGCCGATAAAAAATTTTTGATTAACGCGTGGTGGGTTATCAAGTTCTATCGTGGATAAAATTTGTTATAATACTGTCCTTCCTTTTACATACACAATAATTAGAGAAACATTATGGAAGCATTTGAAGAATTCAGTTTTGCTCGCTTATTACAATTATTTTACGCACTCTTATGGGCTTTACAAAGCACCCTATTCCTCCTATTTAAACGAGTGCCCCCTTTTTGTCGGAGGGTAATAGACAAGTGTTGTAAAAAACGCAACCACAAATCAATTGAGAACGCTATTGAGATGCGCACTCAAAGTGCATTATCAATACCTCTCTTAGATGCAGACGCGCAAAGCGACACAACAACCGGTGAAGAAACCACCGTTTTCGGTGCTAGCAATCCTCTTGTACGCTCGACGGACATAGAAGCAAACCACGTTGCAACACCTACTCCTCTGTTTTTTACTCCTCCTTTTTACCGTCAAAACCCTCGAACCGACTGGGCAACCCGTTACCCTTCTCGTCAAGCAGCCCGGGCACCTCTGAAGATTGGCACCGATCTTGTTGTCGAGAGCCTCACCAACATGGCATTGTTTATGTTGTTTTTTAATATAATTCGCGTGGTTTATGCCGAAGGACCCGCCAATCCCATGGAAGATGCTACCCGAATACGGAGCATTATCCTAACTGGTGCTTCTTTAGGTATCTTAAATGGCATACTGCGCACCTTAAATCGCTTGGGTGCACAGTGTAATTCCTTAACTGCCAAAGAAAAAGGGGATGGCACTTTTGAAGTTTATTATGGCGATTTAACAAGAGAGCTCGATTTTATAACAAAATTTATTGAAACTTTCTTACTTGCTCAATCCACGCGTGAACTTAACGGACAACCTACTCACCAGCAATCTTTTGCTATTGCCCTAGCTGCGATGCTATTAACTAGTGTACGTCCTTTGCTAGGCGCTATGGCACAACAACCCATTCCTAAATCTCTCCAAGAAATATTCAAGAAAATTCCAAATGTACTCGTTGATATTCCTCTTGTTAATTATGGTAAAAAATCAATCCACAAGCTTTCGGGTTTACTCCATGATGCCATTACATCCGTCCTTGTAGCATTTAAAATTACTGGTGCTGCCACGGTATTAAATGCTGTCATAGGAAATACTGTTGCTTTAGTTTTTAACTTAGATTCCCCCTGGAGCTTATCACCTGCTGTGATGGAGATTTTAGCGCCGATATTAGGAGGCACTGTCGCTTCCACTGAATTAATCACAAGTTATGTGCGGCCTCACCACTATATCACAGATGGTTTAGGGTGGCTCGACTATTTTCGAGTGACGCTCCAATATTTAAGTGAAAAGGGATTAATGGCTTTTTCCATTGGAAATGGAATTATTCAGTTTTATGCAGCTGCCACAGGTGCCTTAATTGCTGTTCCTATTTCGATTGTATGGGCAGGATTAGTCACAGGAGATTTAGTATCTATCTTCTTAGCACAGCGTGCCACTAAGGATATAATGCTCGCCTTTTCAACGGTATTAGAAGAGCGCTATATTCCCCGTGGATTAACTATTTCACGCGACTCTTTAGAAAGCTATACTGTTACCGAACGATCACCCATTACAGGCGAACACCCTATCATACGTTCTCGCCTTGCGTCGTCGCCAACAGAAGGAAATGCAGAAGAACTTTTCTTCGATTTTGAAGCCAATACTAATAATCCTGATCACTTCGTGTTAGCCCTTCGGAGTGGAAATCCGGGATTAATTCCTATGCTATGGGTAGGAGGATGTCTTCAAAAACTCGCTACAAGAAGGTGGTCTACAAAAGCATTAGGAACAGCTATCGCTTGCATGCGCACTCTTTTGTGTTGCGGAAGCTCTCGCCACCCCACTGACTCAGAGCGCGTATGGGAAACTTACGGCAAATTAACTACGTGGGAATGGCTTAATCCTGAGGATCAAGATCTTACAACAAATGTGAATCTCCCCCAAAATCCACTGTTTGAGGAAATAAATACATGTCTAAAAAATATTGCTCTTAAGTGGAAAACCTACTTAACTACTTCTAGCCACGCAAACTCGCTCATTTCTCCTCTTAAAAAAGAACCACGCCAAGAATACTTACGTGTTATTTGCCAAAAAATCATTGAGAAATTGATTTTGGAGCCCCGCGCCATTCCTAGCATGGACTCCAAACTTTACACAGAAGTTCTATGCCTTTATAAAGCGCTTAAGAGTGACAACCTACAAAATATCGCTCAATTATTGTTAAGCTTGCGAGAGGCAAAAAAAAATCAAACCATTCCTCCCTATTTTTTACTAAGAATAATAGAAGATGTCGCGATTGATACCCTGGTCGAATTTTTAACTTCTGAAAATGTGTCATCTCCTCACTTTTTTGACAACTCTATTACTGAAGACCATATACAGGCGTATCAACAGCTCGATCGTAGCTATCCTAATAACCCTGATGTTTTAAATCGCGAGCGTCGACTTTTTCTAGTCGATTTATTTTGGGAACTTGTTACAAAGAAAGCCGGTAAAAACTTTACACTATCCCCCTTCTTGACCACTTTTTGGGGGCATCTTCCTACTGTCAAAAAAAGCATGGAAAACCAAGAAGATAGAGGCTCACCCTCTCTTTCACTGTAATACTAAGCTACAATTTAACAGTATATTTACAATTTATTCACTTAGGTCTGCTAACATGGCAAAAAAAATTGCTCCCAAAATTTTATTTTATTTTTTTACTTGCTTAAAACTCACGTTACTGAGTTTATTATGTAGTTTATACACAATGGTACAGGCTTCTGATAATAATCAAAACACTTCCTATTTATTTATGCTGGAAGCGACTAAGGGTCAAGTGGTGGAAACCGCTAATCATCAGCAACAATTAATTCTTCATCCTATACATGATTTCATTTATTATTTTTCAGAGCGCCCCAAACGTGAAGCAGGGCCGCTCTCAATGAATATCTTTATAAAAATGTGGGAGACCAATAATTTAAACAGCTTTAAAAATGACCATCCCAATGCGGTTATTGCTCGCCTTAGCTTCCCTCTCCACACCCCAAATAATAAAGATAATGATCAATTTATTATACTCAGTAAACCAAGCTATAACGAATCCACGCACACGCTTACTTTTAACATTGAAGGAATAAAAAGAAAACTCGTCCCTGAAACAATTGGACAGTGTGCTTTGTTTATTGATAGTTATAATATTGGTGTCAATGGAAACACTATCTAGGGCGCAACTCTTTCCGCTCGTGGCTTGTCTGTAGGATCCAAAAAATTAAGTACCTAGTCACAGGGCTAGTTACAAAATTAAAAATTTAACGTACCGGGATTCCTCTAAATAACTGATACTTTCTGAACTAAAATCCACTTTTTTTCATTTGCAATCTTTATAATTTTTTCTTTTGCAAATAATTTTCTATGCGTATTATTTTTCGGCTTAAAAAAATATCCCATATTTTTTTAACGCTTCTCTTACTTTCAGTAGGATGTTTTCCAAAGAGTAGCCACTCGGAGTTTTCTGGATTATCTCAGCAAAGCTCTAAGCGAATAAGCACCGCAGAGGGAAGTTTAGTAGGTAATTTTTCTGGGAAATTCTCCGTGAATCTTTTGGGGTCGGCGGTCTATGACATGTCACTGCCGACACCCCCAGGGACGGCCGGTATGACGCCTAATTTAGCCATTCATTACGATTCCTCAACCGGGAATGGTCTTCTTGGGATGGGGTTTACACTCCAAGGTTTAACCGCCATCACACGTGTATCACAAAATTATGCGCAAAATGGAAAAATTCATGGCGTAAATTTTACAACAGAAGATCGTTTTGCATTGAATGGTCAACAACTTGTCGCGCTTCCCGGCACCACTTATGGTGCAGACGGTACGGAATATCGAACTTATATAGATTCTCAAGCACGCATTCTCTCCAAAGGAATTCAAGGGAATGGCCCCGCAGGTTTTGTGGTTCAAACTAAAAGTGGACAAACTGCGTGGTATGGCACCACGCCGGACTCACAAATTCTCGCACAAGGCAAAAATAGCGTTGCTATTTGGGCACTCGCCAAAATTCAAGATGCCGCCGGCAACTATATTCTTTATCATTATACTCAAGATGAAACCAATGGAAGTTACTATCCTTCTGAAATCGATTACACAGGCAACGATCAAGCACTCCTCTCAAACGGTAAATATTTACAACCTTACAACAAAATAAAATTGAGTTATGAAGAGCGGCCAGATAGGTTAACTACTTATACGTCAGGTTCACTATTTCGCATTACTAAACGTTTAAGTGCCATTAGCACTTTTCAAGGTACTTCTGAGAATCCAGGAGCCAATTTAGTGATGACTTATCATCTTAATTATCAATTATCTCCTAACACTTTTCGTTCACGCATTACTGCTATCCAACAATGCGATGCTACAGGAAGTTGTTTACGGCCTGCACAATTTAACTGGCAAACCAATGAAGCTGGGTGGGTGGAAGCACCCACCTTTGCACCTACAATTCCTCTGGTGCTGCATGCGACTGACCAAGGGCAAGATAATAGCTACGATGCGGGCGTACGTTTTGTAGATCTTCATGGCACCGGACATCCCACCATGTTATTTGGTCGGACTCGCTGGGCCGCCCCTCAACCGATTGACCCAGACCAACCAGGCCCACATGAACCGGGAGCTGACCCTACGCGGTGGGGGGCTTGGCGCACCACCGATCAAGGGTGGGTGGTAGAAGATTCTACGTGGCTTCCGCCTATTCAATTAGCAGGTGAATCAAACAACTGGAATCCAACGATGAATCTTCCCCGTGGTATCGAGCTACTCGATTTAGAGGGAAACGGCAAACTTCATCTCATTCAATCCCTTCTGCTCAATCGGGAAGAAGATTTTCTCGATGGGCATCATGTCGGGCAATGGGTACGTAGTCACTATATCGCAGAAAAAACGGGATGGGAAAAACATGTCGAAAAAAATTTTACACCTGATATAGCGTTCCCTATGCAAGCGATGAATTTTTTCATGAGTACTTCTACCTCTTGTTATGGCGTTACTTACCCATCTCAAAGCCCTGTGCAATGGGCGGATTTACGAGGTACCGGGCGATTAAGTGCTATTTATGGTGGATTGTTAGATTGGATCAGCCATGATGCGCATACCCAAGAATATAATCCTGAGTCGCCCAATGGTTGGCAAGAATTGCCTAATTATCATACACCGCGTGCTTTTGTAAATGGTATTTATGAGCGCTCTTGGGGCACAGGCTTAGAACTTGCTGACCTCAATGGTGATGGTTTACCGGACTTAATGGTGGCCAACCCGAATGATCATCATGTATGGATCAATACGGGAAATGGATGGATAGAAAGTTCCACTTATCACATTCCTTCTGCTTTTAATATCGCTTCAGACTTTAACAACACCATGCGTGATGATGGAGGACGCTTAATCGATCTCCTTGGCAGCGGTTTACCTGATCTTATTCACGCTATTGATGGCAATCGACGCAATTGGATAAATACGGGAGAAGATTGGATCCCTGGACCTGCTACGCTCGATCCTCCCACTGATATTATCCATCGCACAGGAAGCGAATACGCCGACAATGGCGTCATACAAGTGGATGTAACAAACAGCGACCTTCCTGGATGGCTGCAATGTAGTGATAGTATTAATAAAGGAGAATGTCATGCATGGCTTAATGAAAATGGCCGCTGGGTAGCCCATGATGAGTGGAAACCGCCACTCGCATTAACCGATGCTAAAGGTCATGATACGGGAGTCCGTTTCATCGATCTTTTAGGCACAGGCTTTCCAGATATTATCGCCAGTGCCTCGGACCGCCCTGCAAAAGCATGGCTCAACAAAGCACAGAAAAAACCAGATATGCTTACCGACATTGAAGATAGTCTCGGTGATCACTTACAAATCCAATACAAACCCATCACTGATGACAGCGTCTATACAAAAGGTACGGAAGCACTCTATCCTAACAAAAGCTTACAAATTCCTTTATGGGTGGTAAGCCAAACCCGCTCAGATACAGCAATTACTCCACAAAATTTGCCAAGCACTCAAGTAAAAGCGAATGCCGCAAAGCTCAAAGCACTGGCAAAATTTGATCAACTTCAACATATCACGAACTACCACTATGCGAATGCAGAACTTAACCACTTAGGATGGGGGTTTTTAGGCTTTGGCGAAATGACTGCTAGCGATGAAAACACAGGAATTAGCACACGCACTCGTATCAGTCTCGATACAGAAAATCATACACAAGGATTTCCCATCGGCACCGAAACTAAGACTAAAGAAGGGGTCCTTATCAACCAGCAAAACACTAAACTTGCCGTACAACTTTTTGGTACTGGCAAACTCAATGAATCTTATTTTTTTCCTTATGCTCAAAACACACAAGAAAACACCTTTGATCTTGATGGAAAAGCATTGAGCACTACCACAACCACCAATACATTTGATGATTATGCTAACCTCATTGACAAAATAGAAAGCGCTCAAGACAATACCGGCACTTATACCATCGAAACCAAAAATATTACTGTCAACACAATTAACCCGGCACTTAATCTCTGGCGTCTTGGAGAAGTACAACACAGTGAAGTGATTACGGACGCCACCCCACTCAAGCACGGAATGGCAACTCATATCACCCGTCATAGTGATTTTACTTATGATGCCAATGGTTTTCTCAAAACTTTGGTAGATAGCGCGGGTTTAACTAAAATTTTTAGCCGGGACCATTTTGGCAACATTATCAAAACAGAGTTTTCCGCCAAAGAAAATCCTCATCTGGACCCTATTACTCCACGTTACGAAAGTATAACTTATGATACTTATGGGCGATTTATCACCACCCAAACCAATGCACTGGGTCACACCAGTACACAAGAAATAGATCCTAAATTTGGCGTGGTTATCAACACCACAGACCCCAATCATCTCACCACTCAAAATATACTGGATAGTTTAGGACGCGTCATTCAAACTACCCATCCTGACAAAACCACTACATCTACCACTCTCGCATGGGTAGGCGAAGGAACAGACCCGGCAGCGCCGCCCACTGCCGTTTATAAAAGTACTCAAATGCAAAGTGGTACTCCTACCAAAATCACTTATTACGATGAGCTGAATCGTGAGATTGCCCAAACCATGCAAGCTTTTATTGGTGATGGGAATACACAACTAAATCCTAACAGCGGTAAGTGGATTTGGCAGCTCACTTATTATGATGAGCTAGGCAGAATCATAGGAAAAAGCCTTCCTTTTTTCGCGGGAGATGCCATTTATCACAACACCAATCGCTATGATCTTTTAGGGCGCGTCATTCTGAGTACCAATGCAGATGGAAGCCAAACTAAACAAACTTATGAAGGTTATAAAACTAGCACCATCAACCCCAAAGGGCAAGTAACTATTCGTATTTACAATGTACGCAATAATCTTGTGGAAAGTATTGATGCAGAAAATCACCACACCTATTATGACTATGATGCGTTCAACAACCTCACAAAATTAACCGACAGCCAAGGTCATACTACCACTATACAATATGATGATTTAGGTCATAAAATTGTGATGGATGATATGGATCGTGGACACTCTACCTATCATTACGATACCTTAGGAGAGTTAACGAGCCAAACCGATGCAAATCATCAAACCACCCAATTTCACTATGATTTATTAGGGCGCCTAGTGGCACGCACCGATGGGGACATAACGTTTGGGAACACCACCAGCAGTTGGGAATACGATAGTGCCACCCATGGCATCGGCAAACTCGCTAAAGAATCAGGCATCAGCAACCCATCTTCTTCTTTGCAATTACTCAATGCAGCGATGCAACACATCGTCAATTACAGCAAAACCTACAATTATGATGATTTCGAGCGACTCAAAAGCACTACCACAACAATTCAAAATCAAAATTATACAACGCTCCAAACCTATGATGATCAAGGGCGGCCACTAACAAGCATTGCAGCAAATAACTTCAGCACCACTAATCACTATGACCCTTTGGGTTACCTAATTTCAATCACTGATACTAACACCGGCGAAATTTATCAACATATCAATCAACGAGATGCTGCAGGTCATATTACGAGTGAAACGCATGCTAATGGCCTCATCACACTTACCACTTATGACCCTAAAACGCAATTTATCACCGATATTCAAACTCTCGAAAGTAAAAGCTTGCAACTTGAACAGCAATTTTTACCAAGCTATCTCAAATTACAAGAAGGCACCTGGAAAATACACACTTCTTCAAACAAGTCGCCTGCACAGTCACCCTCAACTCAACAAAATCCAAAGAAAGAGGAACTTCAAGCGGCATTAATTCCCATTCATAAGCTTCCTACCTATCAATCCCTTCACTATACTTATGATCCCTTAGGCAACCCTATCCAAAAAATCGATAATATCCTTGAGCTCAAAGATAATTATCAATACGATAATCTCAACCGTCTTACGCAAAATCTCACTCTCGATAAAATTCATTCAAATCCTACGGTCTTAAATTATGCTTATGACGAACTAGGCAATATTCTCGATAAAAGTGATATCGGCTATTATCACTATGGTAATGAACACCTCCATGCTGTGAGCAGCATTACCGGAAAAGAAGCAGATTATTTCACTTATGATGCTAATGGAAATCAAATACAAGCCATCATGGAAGCTCCAGAAGGTATGATTACCCGTAACATCAGCTATACCAGCTTCGATGTACCTAAACAAATTACACAAAGCAATGCTAAAACTGGCAGTAGTGCTAGTGTTGCATTTTTTTATAATGCTGATCGACAACGGATCATGCGCGAAGATCAAAGTAACATCACTGATCCTCTAACCCATAAAACAAGTACTCAAAAAACGACCACGCTTTACCTTGGTGAAATGGAAATTGATACCACACTTGATAATACCAGCACCCTTCACACCGTCACTAAAAATTATATTGGGGATGCAGAAAAAATTACGGATGAAAATAATCAGAGTAAAATGTATTCCTTACTTAAAGATAATATTGGTTCCACCACAGTGATCACTGACGAAACGGGGAATATCATTCAACGTTTTCATTATGATCCTTTTGGTGAACAAAATTTAGTACTTGATCACACTCCCTCACCCACATCAACGTTGGAACAGTCTAGAAAGAATAACACTGCAATCACGAGATATGGTTTTACAGGCCAAGAAGAAGTGGAAACTGCCGGCATTGATCTCATTCATATGAATGGGCGCATGTATGATCCTCACTTAGGCCGATTTTTAAGTGCGGACCCAATCATCCAAGAGCCAAGTAATACCCAAAGCTTAAACCGCTACAGTTATTGCCTCAATGATCCTTTAGCACTCACGGACCCGAGTGGTTTTTCATGGTGGAATCATCTCACGCATGCTATCGGCCACCTTTTTCACGACATGGGACACGAGCTCATGAATACTCTACGTCGGCCTGTTATCGCAACACTTCTTCAAATTGCGGT
Source organism: uncultured Gammaproteobacteria bacterium (assembly GCA_964471475.1). GTDB lineage: Bacteria > Pseudomonadota > Gammaproteobacteria > CAISUE01 > CAISUE01 > JAJNBD01. Next base: position 10,953 of record CAYYFQ010000031.1, on the reverse strand, counting down.
GGCAGTTTGGGCGGTGAGTTATGCAGGCCCTCTTTTTCAACCGCAAATGTTTTGGCACTTTGCAACTTCGGGGGCCACCAACGGCATTATCAATTACGCTCAAAGCGGCAACGTTGGGCACGCCTTACAAACCGCTGCTCTCACGCTTGCCTCCGAATATGCATGGGCTGAAACAGGGGACTTACTGAAAGGAGCGGATCTCGGGACACGGATGAGTGCGCATGCGTTGGTAGGCGGCGCTACCGACATAATCCAAGGAGCGCACTTCAAAGACGGTTTTCTCGCCGCCAGTATTTCGGAAGCCCTCTCTGGCCAAATTGCCACCATCGATATTATCGGCAATCAAACTGCCACGATTGCCGCTCGCGGTTTTACGGCAGGCCTTCTCGGCGGAACTGTCGCTGCTGCTGGAGGCAACTTCGAAAATGGGATGATGACATCGGCATTTGCGGAAATGTTTAATGATAGCCTTCACAGCTTTAAAGATACTTACCCCGATCAAGAGAAATTACAAACTGCGTTGGGTACAAATGGTGTAACATATGGCGTACGCCCACTGAATTCTTCAGGATTAAATAAGTTTACTTTTGATGCAGATGGTTTATTAAGCTTATTTAACAAAGGACTGTATCATGAAGAAATATTTTGGACAGATGAAATAGGTCGTTTGCACACAAAAGGGTATTTCGCAGCAGATGATGCAGGCCCTCAAGGCATCCGTAATGATAGTGAGTTTGGTAAAATCACTACATATCGGTTTCAACCTATTCAGCATTACGCAGGGGGAATGTCACTATACTCCTCAGCTGCAACAAAAATATTCCCGGCAGAAGCGTATTCTTTGCCGACTAACAATTGCCAAACATTTGCAGAAACTTTTCGCGATGTTTTAGGGTCACGACACTATTAAACAGATATACGGAAAAAAAATGTATCGAATCTTTTTATACTTAACTTTAATTTTTCTAACCATTTACTCAAAGTTATCTCTTGCTCAAGAAAGTGAGAGTTTTTTTGTGAACAATGTCACCACCATTTATGAAGCAAATATTGCCACCATGGAATCAAAAAAAGTATATGAAGGGAGCTGTTGCATGTCCTCTGCTTACATTGGCAATCTAGGCAACAATGAACTCTTAATTACCTCCAACACTCCAACGTCTCAATCTTCAGAATCAATTTTTAAAATTAATTTACTCAACAAAAATCGAAAAGTTATTGCGCCCGGGAGCATTTTAGCAATATATCCAAAAATTCATAAAATATTTTACACACAACCCAACGCCAACCATGATGTCTCTAGTATATATCTAGCAGACTTTATTAATGATCGACTTGTTAATCCCATCACACTTGTTAAAACTTTTGTAGATATCCCCATTACAAAAATAGATGATGTTCATTTTGCATTCAATGATGTTTATCATGATGGCCACGTTTACTTATATAGCGCCTCCGAAAATACACTGACAACCTTACCACTCCCATTGTGTCACCCCCTATTTTACCGCACTCAAGCTCATCAATTAATATGCGACTATGATGAAAAAATATTTGGAATTAGCCTCAATGGAAAAGATTACGACCCACTCAATACTCTCAATAAAAATGTGCCATTAACTTACACTGCGTATTTTCCAGAAAAAGATCAAGTTATTTTTTATCGATTAGAATTTTCTTGGGTCAAATGGCACAGCGCATTACGGTATTACTTATATGATTTTCACACTAAACAAGTACAATTTTTAAATTTTAAACCCTAAGGGCGCTAACACAAGGTTTCGTTAACTTCTCATTACCATTCCGTAACTTGTTCACCAAATCCTTCTGAAAAAGTGGCATATAGCATATCTCATTGATTTGTAATTTTGCCCTCACCCTCTCCCACGCGACGCGCGGGAGAGGGGACATTACAAATGAGTTAGATTGCTGTAGATGGACTAACTAATAGTCACTGTATAAATTTTTTGACTTACTGCTGATTCTTTTACATCGATTTTATTGATGCAAGACATCGCTAACGCATTCACATAAGGGTAAATAAAATTATTAATATCTAGCAAGCCACAGCGCTGGTGTACGATAGGGCTTGCTTGATAGAATTCAACATGAGCACGCCCAGCGCGGTTTGATGGAAAGTTAAATGGTAGCGGCTCAGGATAAGTAGAATGTGCTGACAACGTCGGCCCATTTTTTCCAACGGTATAATCTACTCCAGAATTATTGATAAGTTTATCAATTGTAATTTGGGACTCAAATGCATTAGCATTCAAAAAAATAAAACTAGCAATTAAAAAAAATGCCCTAGAAAAATTTTTTAACATATCGGTATACCCTCCTTTAAGAAAATTATAACATTTTATAATCACCCACCAAACATACCCATTCTTCTTCCTGAGCATAAATTTCTAAAGTTACCCAGGGCTGGTAAGCAGCAATAAGCACTTCTACTTGTTCTTGTAATAAACCTGCAAGAATAATTTTTCCCTCAGGCTTTAATAATTTTTTAAATACTACATTGAGATCAATCAAAGGCTTCGCTAAAATGTTAGCAACGAGCACTTCTACTTTTAAAGTGCTCGGAAGTGATTGGTTGTCACCCACCCATAACTGTTGAGCATCTATCGTATTAAGCGCTGCGTTGTTTTGAGTCGCTTCCCAGGCTTGTGGGTCAATATCAATGGCATAAACTTTTTGTGCGCCTAATTTTAAAGCAGCTATCCCCAAAATACCGGAACCACAACCAAAGTCGATTACTTGATCTTTCGGATGCACAAATTCGACAAGTGCATTTAAACACATTTGCGTGGTAGGATGTGTCCCAGTGCCAAAAGCAAGTCCTGGAGCTAACTTAACTACAGGCGTATGCCCCGTTTGAACCTCTTCCCATGCGGGATATAGCCATAATAAGTCTTTAAAACATTGCGAGGTAAATTGTGCTTGAGTTTCACGGACCCAATCACGATCCGCAAGTATTTCTATAGGAAAAAAATTAAAAAAAGGATATTTGGCCTGCAACACTTCTAAAGCTTCTTGAGCGACACTTTCGTCGGTATAAAGCGCAGTTAGCTTTACTTGTGACCAAAGAGGCATCTCGTCAGGCTTGGGTTCAAAAAGTGGCTCATCTTGAGCATCTTCTAAACTGACCGACGCCGCCCCCGTGTTTTCGATAAGCTCTACTAAAGCTTCGGCGAGATCTTGTGAACACTTTACTATAATTTGATAATAATTTTGCACTGTCATAATGAAGAAATAAATTGCCACTGTTGCAGAGTAAGAGGAGTAATAGATAAACGATTACCTTTGCGTAAAATAATTAAATCCGCTAATTTAGACTCCGCACGTAAATGTTCTAAAGGAATAATCGATGAAAATTTTTGTTTAAATTTTAAATCGACTAAAAACCAAATAGGTTTAGTTTTCGTTGCTTTAGGATCAAAATATTGACTCTCGGGATCAAATTGCGTTGGATCAGGATAAGGTTTACTTGCCACTTCCATCACACCAGTAATTCCCGGAGTCGGGCAATTCGAATGATAAAAAAATGCTAAATCCCCTATTTTCATCTCATCACGCATCATATTACGCGCTTGATAATTACGCACACCATCCCAAGGCGTACGTTTTTTCTTTTGTAGATCATCAATACTAAAAGAAGTAGGTTCTGATTTCATGAGCCAGTATTTCATAAGTAGGTCCTTTCCTTTATAGTTTGCTTAAAGATACTAGTAAGCTTAAGCGCTATATCATATAATTCATTTTTTCTCATCGAAAAAATTTCAGCCGCTAAGTGGGCTGCTTCTTTAACAGAGACGGATTGTAATAAGATACCAAGCACTCTTTCAACTTCTAATAAGTCTGCGCTTTGTTTTTCAGCACCTTTGATCAAAATTACACATTCACCGCGTACTTTTTCAGGGTGGATCCTCAAAAAAGCGACTAATTTTTCTAATGCATCACACAAAAATTCTTCAAAAGTTTTAGTCAGTTCACGTGCCACCACCACTTGACGCTCTTTTCCAAAAATTTCCATCATATCTTCCAAACACGCTAACAATCGATGAGGAGCCTCATAGTAAATCAATGTGGCACTCTCATTTTTTCGTAACGCGAGTGCGGCTTTTCTGGCGACCGACTTAGAGGATAAAAATCCTTCAAAAACAAATTTATCAGTAGGAAGCCCTGCTGCCGACAATGCTGCAATGACGGCCGACACTCCTGGAATAGGCGACACGCGAAAACCTTTAGCTACCAAACTTTTTACAATCGTATTTCCTGGATCAGAAATTAAAGGTGTCCCTGCATCACTAATCAACGCAATATTTTTACCTGCGCTTAAACTTTCTTCGATCCACGCTAAACGTTGTTTTTCATTATGCTCATGCAAAGAACGAAGAGGCGTGACAATCCCAAAATGACGCAACAAACTAGCACTATGCCTCGTATCTTCTGCTGCAATAAAATCTACGGACTTTAAAATATCAAGTGCACGTAAGGTAATATCCTGCAAATTCCCAATGGGAGTTGAAACAATGTAAAAAATACCTTGACCGGTTTGTATATGCGTCATGTATAATAAAATTTTTCTCTTTAGGTTAACATTATGTATCTACAAGAAAGCCGTTATTCGCACATCTTAGCATACTTGCGTCATGTGATATTGGTCTTGGGAAGCACACTACTTGCTGGTTGCGCGAATGATACCGCAGCTCCTGTGGATAATCTCGTGTATCCACCTGCTGTGACTCAATCAAACACTTCCATGAAAACTGTGGTCTTATTACTTCCCTCTTCCGGAGACTTTGGCAAAGAAGGTCAAATGATTCAAACTGCTTTTATGAAAGCTTATCAAGAAAGTGGAAAAACGACTGCGCTTAAAGCTGTCACGATCGATACCTCCACAGACGCCACCCCCAACAGTAATTATGAACGCGCATTGGAAGCGCATGCAGACTTAATTGTGGGTCCCTTAACTAAGCCTGATGTGAATGCTTTGCTACAACGCACTAATTTACCTGTCGCCACACTCGCACTAAATCAAGTAGATGTTTCAAATATCGCACCGCTCAATCTTTATCAATTTAGCTTAAGCCCACAGGCAGACGCCACCCAAACAGCTAAAAAAATGCAAGGGGATGGCTTACACAAAGCGCTTGTGATTGCCCCGGCAGGGGCTTGGGGACAAGCCATTGCAACAAGCTTTGGCGAAACATGGCTTGGTGCAGACAATCAAATTCTTGATTCGCTTGCTTATCATTCTAAAGACAATATCAGTGGTTATTTGAAAGAATTGTTTGATCGCAATGCCAGTGATATTCAAAATCAAACAGGCGTATTTGTAGTGGCGTCTTCCTCCGATACAGCTAAAATCATTCCTATCCTTAAACAATATGGAAAAAATTTACCCATCTATGCCTTGCCCATAAGCTATGATGGAGCGAATCAAACTATGTTAGAGGGTATCCATTTTGCAGTCAGCCCTTGGGATTTATACCCGCAAAACCCAGCACGTTTAGCATTTCAAAAAGCTTATCCCAATGCCACTTGGCGTGAAAGTAATTTATATGCCTTTGGGTTAGATGCTTATGCGCTTGCAAATTATGCACTGTTTAACAGTGGATTTTATGGAATAAGCATTGATGGACAATCAGGCTATTTAACTATTGATCCAAATGGTATCATTCAACGTAAATTGACATGGGTTACTGCACAAAATGGACAGCTCGTGGTAGATCAACAAAACCCAAGCGGCGCACAGATGATGAGTGCGAATAGCACTCAATCGGCTTAGAGCCTGTTTAAAGTCTTAGCGACACTCTTTATATTGAGGAAGGTCTTTCAAAAGTGTCAAGCTCGACGATGCTTCCAATACACATATAGTAAGCCTACAAACATCAAACTAAGCCATGGCCAATCTCCCAGCAAAACCCATGGAGTTGAGCCGGTAAACGCTTGCACTTTACCAGTGAGCACCAGTTGCTGGTAGCCAGGAATAAAACTTTGCAGATTGCCTTGTTCATCAACGATTCCCGTCAAACCAGTATTACCTACCACCAACGCTTGACGCCCGGTTGCCAGCGCTTGAAACTGTGTGATTTGCAAGTGTTGCCAAGGAGCTAAGGAATGTCCAAACCAAGCATCATCAGACACCGTTCCCAATAATTGCGCCTGTGGTAAATCTGATCTCACAATCTCATCGTACGCTACCTCATAACAAATAAACATTGCCACGGGAATGCCTTGCGCCACTAATAAACTTTCTGGAGCACCTGGAGCAACAAAATTTGACATAGGTAAATTAAAAAAACCAATGAGTCCTCGCAACCATTTTTCAAAAGGAACATACTCTCCAAAAGGGACGAGATGGCGTTTTTCATACACCCCGCTTGCATTTCCAAGAGCGATAACTGAGTTGTAATAATTGATGCCCTGCCGAATCGGGATACCTGTTAATAAGGCACTATGATGCGCTAATAATAATTTATTAAGTGGTTCTAAAAGCGGCTGCGCTTCCTCGGGGACCAAAGGAATAGCAGCTTCGGGCCATACTAAAAGCTGGCTATCTAAATGATTCAAGGTCATACCAGTGTAAGTTTTTAAAATATGATCAACTTCTTGTGGATCCCATCGTAAACTTTGTTTGATATTGCCTTGCATTAAACTTACTGTTAATGTTTTGCCAGTGGGTTGCGTCCAATGAATAAACATTAATAGGCTCGCTCCCAATAACAAGACCATTACCCCTAAGACAGCAACATTCGAAGTTACCCAGTGATAAGAATGTTTCGCATTCCAAAAAGGGGTCCCAGCGATTAAAAATAGCCCAGCCGTCATCACGGCTAAATAACTTGTGCCATATACACCAAAAATCGGAATCCATCCGCCAAATTGGCTACCCGCTAAAGAATGACCCAACAGCAACCAAGGGAAACCCGTGAATAACCAAGAGCGGAACGCTTCCAATAACGCCCACAATGCCGGATAGACAATAAGTAATTTACCCAGCGTGTTTTTTGGGTAAAGCTTTTGCAATGCATAGCCTAAAATGGCAAACATAGAGGCTAAAGCACAAATGAATAAAGTCGTGATAATAAATGCTAACCAAATGGGGGTATCTCCAAAAACATAAATCGAGATAAATACCCATGAAACTCCTGCGCCAAAAAACCCAAGCCCAAAAGTAAATCCCACCCACATAGCACGCGTAGGTGTTTGTTTTTGAAGAAAAACAAATAATAAGAGAGGTGAAAGAAGAAGCGTCCAATGCTGGTCGAATGGCGCAAAACCTAATACTAATACCATTCCTGAGAACAAAGCGCCCAGCAGAATTAACGGATAATAACTTTTCATAAAGATTGGATCGCTTTTAATACTTCAAGTACATGCCCTTCTACTTTCACTTTGCGCCAAATTTGCCGGATGATGCCCTTAGCATCAATCAAAAAAGTACTTCGTTCAATCCCTCGTACTTTTTTGCCATACATTATTTTATCCTTCATCACATGGTAAAGCTGACAAACTTTTTCCGTTTCATCAGAAAGCAGTTGAAAATTTAGTTCTTCTTTGTCAATAAATTTTACATGTGACTTGAGCGAATCGCGAGAAACACCTAAGACTTCAGTGTGTAATTTAGTAAATTTGGAAAGATAATCTCGAAAATCTTGCGCTTCAAGTGTGCAACCTGACGTGCAATCTTTAGGGTAAAAATATAACACCACTGGTTGCCCACGAAAAGAAGAAAGCTTAATAGAAGCTCCAGAGGTCGATGGTAAAATAAAATCAGGAGCTTTGGAACCTACTGTTAATTCGTCCATCATGATTTTCTCCTTGTTTTATTCTGTTGAGAGTCTATAATAATTCATTTTTCTTTCAACAAATATTTTATGAGCAAAGTAAAAATCCATTATACGTGTCAAAGTTGTGGGGCCACAAGCCCTAAATGGGGAGGGCAATGCTCCGATTGCGGAGCATGGAATAGTTTTATTGAAACGCAAACGACTCGTAAACCCACTGCGCTTAAAGGTTACGCTGGCGTGCAAATGACCCTTCCTCAAACCTTAACAGAGGTGCCTTTGGAAGAAGCTTGTCGGCTTTTGACAGGAAATGAAGAGTTTGACCGAGTGCTAGGAGGAGGGCTTGTACTAGGCTCTGTAGTGTTATTAGGGGGAGATCCAGGCATTGGCAAATCCACTTTACTGCTTCAGGTAATGGCAAATTTAAGCCAAAATAAAACCTGTCTTTATATTACCGGTGAAGAATCTTTACAACAAGTCGCTTTACGTGCGAAACGATTAGACTTAACAGCTCCGCAATTAAAATTAATTGCTGAAACACAAATTGAATTAATCGCAGAACATATTGCTACTCATCAACCACAAATTGTAGTGATTGATTCAATTCAAACCATTTTCACCAGCGAACTTCAAGCCGCTCCCGGAAGTGTGAGCCAAGTACGTGAGAGCACTGCTGCATTAGTCAGGCTAGCCAAACAGCAAGGCGTCGCTTTTTTCTTGGTGGGGCACGTAACGAAGGAAGGAGCACTTGCCGGTCCGCGCGTGTTAGAACACATGGTAGATACGGTATTGTATTTTGAAGGAGATCCTAGCAATCGTTTTCGCATAGTGCGAGCCACTAAAAATCGTTTTGGCGCTGTAAATGAATTAGGGGTGTTCGCGATGACAGATCGAGGCTTAAAAGAAGTGAATAACCCTTCTGCTATGTTTTTAAGCCATTATCAACATCAAGTAGCAGGAAGTGCAGTGATGGTAAGCTGGGAAGGCTCGAGACCATTACTGATTGAAGTGCAAGCTTTAGTGGATGAATCACATTTAAGTAATCCTCGACGTGTATCGATTGGCCTTGATAATAACCGCTTAGGGATGTTACTTGCGATTTTACATCGACATGGCGGAGTTGCCACTTATAATCAAGATGTCTTTGTTAATGTGGTAGGAGGTGTGAAAATTGCTGAAACCAGTGCAGATCTACCCACTGTGTTAGCCATTATTTCAAGCTTACGCAATCGCCCTTTACCTGAAAAATTAATTATTTTCGGTGAAATTGGCTTAGCAGGTGAAATCCGGCCAGTGCAAAGTGGCCAAGAACGTTTGCGTGATGCGGTCAAACATGGGTTTACACGGGCATTGATTCCTAAAGCAAATGCACCTAAAGCAGCTATTGCAGGTTTAGAAATTATTTCTATTAGTCAATTGCACGAAGCGCTAGCATTTTTGCGAGAAGCATAAAATCTAATGTATCCCTAAAATTTCTAACGGTTGTGATATCAGCGAAGACTGCTGCGTCAACTTAAGCGGTTGTCATGCCAGCGAAGGCTGGCATCCAGTTAAGCATGTTTTTAGGTAATGTAAGCGACGAAAATCTTAGCTTATCAAATATAGGTACGCTTCACTTTTACTTCCCAGGATGCTTACTTGCCTGGATGCCTGCCTACGCAGGCATGACAAACTTAAAAAAACTTAGGGATACATCAGGCATAAAATCGATTGTGTTTAGTTTCTCGATCGGCTATTATTCTTATCCTCATAAAATTTTACAACTCGTTATGCAAAGAATATTCATCAAAGATCTTGATCAATATATTGATCAAAAAGTCACCATTAAAGGTTTTGTTAGCAAAGTACGCGATCAGAAAAAAGTCCAATTTTTAATTGTGCGTGATCACACAGGTGTAGTTCAAACTGTACGCGAAAAAGATGAGTCATCTCTTCAACAATTAATTGGCAGCTTAACACCTGAGTCCTCAGTGGTAGTCACTGGCACTGTCGTTAAAGCACCCACCGTCAAGCTCGGAGGCATTGAAATATTAATTGAAGATATTACCGTGGCCAATCTTGCAGAACCCCAGTTACCTCTTGATGATACCAGTGGCCCAGAAGTACGAATGGATTGGCGTTTCTTAGACTTGCGTCGCCCTGAAAATACTTTAATTTTTCGTGTGCAGACTTTAATTGAGCGTGCTATGCGCGAATTTTGGCACGAACACGATTTTATTGAAATTCATTCCCCAAAACTGATGGGAGCGGCCAGCGAATCAGGCGCAGAATTATTTCGCTTAGAATATTTTGATCGCTTTGCGTATTTAGCTCAATCACCTCAATTTTATAAACAAATGGCGATTGCAGGGGGATTTGACCGTGTTTTTGAAGTGGGTCCAGTCTTTCGTGCCAATCCCTCTTTTACTTCACGTCATGACACAGAATTTACTAGTGTTGATATGGAATTAGCATGGATTAATTCTCATGAAGATATCATGAGTTTTGAAGAGCAATGGCTGGTTTATATTTTAAAACGTGTGAAGGAAGTGTTGGGGGAAGAAATTAAACATCTATTTAATGTAGATGTAGTGATTCCAACTACTCCTTTTCCACGAGTATCGATGGAAGAAGCGCACGATATCGTGGCTAAATTAGGGCACCCCCTTAACCGCGATTCCGATTTAGATTCAGAAGGCGAAAAATTATTATCAAACTATATGCTAGAAAAAACGGGGCACGAATTTGTATTTATTACGGATTATCCTAGCAGCGTACGCCCTTTTTATCACATGCGCCATACTGATAACCATAAAATTACGAAGAGCTTCGATTTACTTTGGAAAGGTCTAGAACTCACCACAGGCGCACAACGTGAACATCGTTATGACGTTTTATTAAAGCAAGCTGCTGAAAAAGGGATAGCTGCGGAACCTATCCAAGATTATTTAAATTGCTTCCGCTTTGGCTGCCCCCCGCATGGTGGCTTAGGTTTTGGACTCTCGCGCATGATCATGTTGCTATTAGGCTTAAAAAATGTACGCGAAGCTACCTACTTGTATCGAGGCCCTAATCGACTAGCTCCTTAAAAAAGTCAAAAAAAACCCCCAAGGATAAGTTGGGGGTTTTTTAGAGATAAAGATGCCTGGCAATGACCTACTTTCGCATGGGCGTGACCCAC
>CAYYFQ010000030.1:12781-22767 GCA_964471475.1 uncultured Gammaproteobacteria bacterium | reverse complement strand
GATGCCTGCCTACGCAGGCATGACAAACTTAAAAAAACTTAGGGATACATCAGGATATTCTGCAATCAGGATATTCTGCCCTTGAGTTACTTAACATAACCGAGTACGATACAAGCTTGTCGATTTTAATTAAACATTATGAAAATCTATTTAGCCAATCCACGCGGTTTTTGTGCAGGGGTTGATCGAGCTATTGCTATTGTGAAACGGGCACTTGAACGTTTAGGAGCGCCTATTTATGTGCGCCACGAAGTCGTCCATAATCAATTTGTTGTCAATGAATTAAAAAATCGTGGTGCAGTGTTTGTAGAAGAACTTGATCAAGTACCTGATGGTGCCACTGTCATTTTCAGTGCGCATGGCGTTTCACAAAAAATTCGTGAGAATGCCGCCAAAAGAAATCTTCAAGTTTTCGATGCGACATGCCCCTTAGTTACCAAAGTGCACGTTGAAGTAGCACGATGCGCGCGATTAGCTCAAGAATGTGTATTGATCGGCCATGCAGGTCACCCTGAAGTCGAAGGCACCTTAGGTCAATACAATAATCCGACTGCTGGGATTTATTTGATAGAAAACGAGCATGACGTCCACAATCTTGTTTTAAAAAATCCTAACCATGTCGCCTATGTTACACAGACTACCTTGTCTGTAGAAGATACCATAGCGATCATCACTGCTTTAAAAACTAAATTTCCTTTCATTCAAGGCCCCAAACGCGACGATATTTGCTATGCCACTCAAAACCGTCAAGATGCAGTCAAATCCTTAGCGGAATTATGTGATGCTGTGTTAGTCGTAGGCTCCGTGAACAGCTCCAATTCTAATCGCTTACGTGAACTTGCTGAACGCATGGGATGCAAAGCTTATTTGATTGATGGTGCGCATGAAATTTCACCTCAGTGGTTAAAAAACGTGAATGTAGTCGGCGTTACTGCTGGTGCTTCTGCCCCAGAATCTTTAGTACAAGAAGTCGTTGCAGCATTAAAAAAAATGGGGGGTGTGGATCCCGTCGAACTTTCCGGAAAGGAAGAAAATATCATTTTTGCAATGCCAAAAAGCTTACAGAACGATGCAATTTAAAGCGTGTTTTAACAAGGAGGATAGGTGTGAAAAATATACTTTGCATAAAAATACTTTGTGTCATAGTCATGTTGTTAGCGGCTTGCACCACAACCAACCCCTTCCTTGATGAACCTGAAAGCGTTGCTGAAGTACAAAGTATTCAAACTCAATTTAATCGCGCGCAAACGATTGCATCGCATGCGTGGCAAATCACTCCCACCCGCAATGATCACCAAGGACTGGTCACTTGGCAATTTACGCCTTACAAGGGATTAAGCATCAATATCCCCAATGGCATTTTAGATATTCAACCCGCTAACAATGATTTTATCACCGTAAAATCTTTCAACGATCCTCGCGCAACACTAGAAGCCACGCCCGTTGAAAAAACCTTAACTATCAAAATTAATCCTGTACTAGGTGGCAAAGTGGTTCTCTATTTACCACCTGAAACGAATTATTTAATTTTACGTAATATGGAACAAATCGAGAGTCTTGATCTCAAGCCTTTATACTTAAATATTATAAATAGCTCAAATGTGAACTTCCAAACACGCAATTGGATGTTAGAGCATTTATATTTAACCGACGTACAACAAGCTAGCTTTGAAGGAATTACTACACCCTATTTATTAACATGGATCAATCGCTCTCATAAAATAAATATCAGTGGGATGATGAGCTTACGCGAACTGGATATCAACAATAGTACGGCGGTTAATATTTATCGCATTAGTAGCCCCATTTTGACCGTAAAGCAATCAGGAAATAGCAGCGCCTTTTTAGCCGGAAGAACTACGGTAAGCAACATCAAAATGCGTGATGCCAGTGCTTTAGATGCACGTTACATGTCAAGTGAACGTTTATTTATTAATACAGCTGGCACCTCGCAAGCTCAAGTGCACGTTACCCAAGAACTTAATGCACTTGCCAATGAATGGAGTTTAATTGGTTATTATAATCAACCTACGACCCTTAGTCGCTACTATACTGGTTCGGGTTCTATTTTATATTTAGGAGAAAACCCTCCTGAATGTATACTGCCTTATTGTCCATCGATGCCACACGTATTACCAGGATAACCCCTATTATGTCAAATGATCCAAAAAAAAATTGTGCAAAAAAAGCGCTAGAGTTTTTACGAGACGATATAATTTTAGGCATAGGCACAGGCTCGACTGCCAATGAGTTCATTGAATTACTCGCGCCTTGGAAATCTCGTGTGCAAGCCGTCATTGCAAGCTCTGAAGAAACAGCTAAACGCTTACGCGCACTAAAGATGCCTTTAGTCGAACTCAACGAAGTCAACACCATTGATTTATACGTCGATGGCGCTGATGAAATCACAACCCATCTCCAAATGCTCAAAGGAGGAGGAGGCGCTCTAACACGCGAAAAAATCTTAGCCGCCGCGAGCAAAAAATTTATTTGTATCGCCACCGCTTCTAAGTTAGTGCCTGTACTTGGAAAATTCCCTCTCCCTATTGAAGTGATCCCTATGGCACGCAGTTTTGTGGCGCGTGAAATTGTCAAATTGGGGGGGCAACCTGAATATCGTATAGGTTTTAAAACAGACAATGGCAATGTAATTTTAGACTGCCATTACATGGATTGCACCGACCCAAGTGCACTAGAGGCGCAACTAAACAATATTCCTGGGATCATCACCAATGGTTTATTTGCACGGCGTCGTGCGGATGTGTGGCTTTCTGAAAAATCCAGTATAATCCATTAAAAATTTTTTACCCAAAAAAGGATTAGCATGAAAATTTTTAACCTCCCTGATTTAGGCGAAGGCCTTCCAGATGCAGAAATTCACGCTTGGCACGTCAAAGAAGGCGATGATGTGGCTGTCGATCAATTATTATTATCGGTAGAAACTGCCAAGGCTGTCGTTGACGTCCCGTCGCCTTATCAAGGCAAAATTGTCAAATTGTATGCCAGTGTGGGTGATATTGTCCCGACCGGAGGACCGCTGGTAGCTTTTAGTAATGAACCTGTTGCTGATGCCACAGAAAACCAAGCAAAAAAAGAACCTCTCCTGACCCAGGATAAAGGTACAGTCGCAGGCAGCATTCAAGTCGGCGATACCGTTATTGAAGAAAATGCCACGGGAATTGAACGTAAACGTGCAACCTCCCATGTGACTCACGCTAACCATCAAGCTATTCTGCCAGCAGTGCGTATGATGGCTCGGCAATTAGGGGTAAATTTAGAAACTCTACAAGGTACAGGCACGAATGACAGCATTACATTGGAAGATGTCAAAAATGCAGCAAGCATAGCAGTCAGTACTCCTCTAACCACTGTAAAAAAAGAACCCCCTCCCGGTTATGCACAACTGCGTGGGGTAAGAAGAACCATGGCACAAGCCATGACCCAATCTAATCGAGAAGTGGTCCCCGTCACATTATTTGATGATGCTAATCTTCATTACTGGGAAGGCAAACAAGATATCACGGTGCGTATTATTCGAGCATTGGTTAAAGCCTGTGAATTGGAACCAGCTCTCAATGCATGGTTTGACACGCCTTCCATGAGTCGTAAACTCATTGAAGAAGTAAACATTGGTTTAGCCTTAGATTCCGGCGATGGCTTATTTGTTCCCGTCATTCACAATGCACAAACCATGAATGCTAAACAATTACGCGAAACGATTGATCGTTTTAAAAAACAAGTGGGAGATCGCAGCATTCCCAAGGAAGATTTGCAAGGTGCGACGATTATGTTATCAAATTTTGGGATGTTTGCCGGCCGCTATGCCACTCCTATCATTACCCCCCCTTTAGTAGCTATTTTAGGGTGTGGGAAACTCCATGAAGCGATTGCCGTGATTAATGGCAAACCAGAAGTTTGCCGCGTCTTTCCTCTGTCATTAAGTTTTGATCATCGCGCCATCACTGGAGGAGAAGCGACGCGTTTTTTAGCGGCCTTTATTACTGATTTTCAAAAGTCTCGGTAGTGGGTTTAAATCGCAACATCAGAAAGAGCGCGAAAAAAGCAAGAAGCGCTCCAATGGGCAAAATACTTAAACCAATGTTGAACGCTTGAGGAGTATACACTTTGATACCACTTAGATATTCCCCACGCCAGAAAAAGTCTAAAACACCACCTACAAAAGGTTCAAATAAACTGCCCCCCAGCATCACCAACATATTCGTAAAAGCAATAGCTGTGCCAGCATAATCTTTGTCTGAAACTAAACATCCTACATTAAATATCAAAATCTGAGCAGAGCTCCCGAATCCAAAAATAAACAAAGTGAGTTCTAAACAGCGATAAGACATATTGCCAACCAGCAGCAAAAAGGTGCTAGACGCTACCGTTATAAGCGCACCAATCATCAAAAAATAGATGCTTCGACGAAAATCATTACGTGCTAAATAACCAATCAGCGGCCCTCCGATAGCCCACGCTGCAAACACAATAATAGAAGTACGAACCGCATCTTCTTGAGGAATATGATGCGCTATTTCCAAATATTTTGGCCCCCATAATTCTGCAAAAACTGACAAAGGCAAATACAGCATACTTCCAACAAACCCATTTAACCAAATCACGGGATGCTTACATAACTGCCACAAATTCGCAAATAACTGCTGAAAAGACATGGGCGGTGCTTCTGTGTGAGCGGCCACAACATGACCGGGTGCTCTCCTTTCGCCCGGCATCGAAAGACCAATAATGATCGCTAAAATCAACGCGCCTAACACTGCAATTGAAATGGTCGTATTCCAACCGCTCACGCGTACTACTTTTTCTAAAAAAATAGAGCCAAACATCGCGCCAATCATTCCCAATGTAGTAGCAGCGCCTGATACAAACCCTAAAAAGCGTAACGGCACCCATAAACAAGCAAGTTTTAAAACCCCCACAAAAGCAAATGCTGACCCAAACCCCACTAAAAACCGCCCTAAGTAAGCTAAATATAAATGACCGCCTACACCAAATAACAATACCCCAATACCACATATTTGAATGGCAAAAATCATCAAACGCCTTGGTCCATATTTGTCCATTAACAAGCCCACAGGAATCTGCATTGGGGTATAAGCGTAATAATAAAAAGCGGCTAAATTTCCAAGGAGCGTCGCGTTAATTTGGAAAGCGTGCATGAGCTCTGAAGTCATTACGCTTGGCATAATACGTAAAAAATATTCGTAACAATAAAAAAGTGCGCCCAAGGCACAAATAAACCAGCCAAAACTATTATAGGTTCTTTTTGTTAATAGTGAATTCACATCTCACCTCTGTGGCAATATCGAAATTGTCTAGTATAATGCTCTATCCTTGAACTGTAAATGAAAACTCTTACTATGCGCCCTCAAAACAGCCCCTCAGCGGGGATGGAAAAGCTTCAAAAAGTATTGGCTAACCTAGGCTTGGGCTCTCGCCGTCATATTGAAGAATGGATTAGTGCGGGCAGAATCCTCGTCGATGGAAAAGTCGCTCAATTAGGGTTACGTGTTCGGCCGACCGCCAAAATCACCGTCGATGGGAAACCAGTTCGGCAAGATCGCCATGGAGAAGATCGCACGCATATTTTGCTCTACCATAAACCAGAAGGTGAAATTTCCACGCGAGAAGATCCTCAAGGGCGCCCAACGGTCTTTGCGAATTTGCCTGAATTACACCGGCAACGTTGGATTCAAGTGGGACGGTTAGACCTCAATACCTCGGGCTTGTTAATTTTTACCACTAATGGTGCTTTAGCCCATTATTTAATGCATCCAAGCAAAGAGATTGAACGCGAATATGCCGTACGCATTTTGGGGGAAGTCTCCAAAGAAACTATCGATGCACTTCTTCACGGTGTTACACTCGAAGATGGCACCGGAAAATTTACGCGAATTACGGATGCGGGAGGAACGGGTGTTAATCATTGGTATCACGTTATCATCAAAGAAGGTCGTCAACGCGAAGTTCGACGCTTATGGGAAAGTCAAGGCGTACGAGTAAGTCGCTTGATTCGTATTCGGTATGCTTCTTTGAAGCTTCCACGAACAGTACGACCTGGTCGCTTTGTCGAACTTACCAAAAAAGAAGCGGAAGCTTTTATGATAAGCTGCGGTTTTATGGCTCCTCCACGTAAATTAGAAAAAATCAAGCAGGGAACCAAAGTAAGAGCAAATAAACTTAAGTGATGATAGAGGCGCCCTTAATCTGACCGTCACTTCCAAAAAACCAGGAACGGTCAGCTCAAGTTTGAGCTAGTACACCTCAATTTATTTTAAAAAAATAATTTCAATCAATGAAAATCACAACACATTTATCGCCAAATAAAAAATATGAATTTACAATTTCAATGCTCGCTTTAATTTTTTAAGTGACTCTTGATATTTGTGCTTGTCCATATTTTTTATATTTATTAATTTCCATTTTAATGCTGGTAGATTTTCAATCCCGGCAATATTTAGTAAATTCCATTCAGGATTGGCTTGCTTTATTGTTAACAGGAATTTCCTTTCTTCTTGTGTTAATGGGGTAAAACCTCTAACAATAACTCGACTTGATCGTGATACTTCATTCATGTCTCCTGATTTGAAATTGGTAATGAGAGTTTATATTTAGCATTATAATTGCCACCATCACCTATTTTAAGTTTACCTTTACCAAAGTTTATTTTTTTAATGTTAAGTTGGCCAAACCATTCATAATTGAATTTTTCTGCCGCACACATAAATAAACGCTTTGTTTTAATCGATGTGCAACGATTTAATAACTCTTGTAATATTTTGGGGCGAAGAAAAGGAAGATTCTCGAGTAGCTGTAACGCCTCTTGATAGCTAATGGTTTTTGTTACTTGATAAAACACCTCTAAGATAGCTCGTTCAGGCATAGATATTTCAATATTATTCGTTTCTTGGGTAATCAATCCAGTTTTTTTATCTCCATTAAATAGATTCTTTTTGATAAGATTAAATTTTGTGTCCCATAAATCTTTTTTATTAACCCAGCTGGGTATAGTAGTCCGCGCACTTACAAATAGATCAATAGATGCAACATCTACCAATGGTACATACTGAGCCTTTCCTAACAACTGCAACGCTGATTTACCTCCTGCATGAAGCGGAAGTTGTAGTTGTTGTTGAATGGCGTTAACAACATCCGTCCAATAGATATTTTTTGCTGTTTTCTTATAAACTCTATCGGTAATTCGTTCTAACCACCCTGAGTGCACATACCACCATGCTAATTTTCGATCAATACCTTGTTTGTTTAACCATTCTGAAGTAAACAAAGTATAAGAACTGTCAAAAAATAGCTGGTTTAGTTTTCTTTTATTTTGTCGAGTCATACTAGACATTCCACCTAATAATTAAACGTTAGTTTCATTATATATCGAAATGTCGAGTTTACATAGACTTTATTGAAATAATTGAAACCCAACGCGATCACTAAACTTATCTCAGTACTCCTTTTAGCTACTATCTTTTAAATTGTTTTTTTACAAAAATAAAAATATACCATATGTTTTTGTACAGATTCCCGATTTGGTTTCCAACTAAGCTGCTAAAAATGATCTAAAAAACTCAGTGAATATTAGATCTCTTTCGAAACTCGCTCCTGCGAGAAAAGTTGAAGGAGGCTCGGAGCGCAGAACCGGAATGTACATGCGATTACGTGAGGATTTGAATACCGAACCGACGCACAAATTTTCCGTAGGAGTAGAGTTTCAAAAGAAGTCTATTGTAGAGTAGTATCAAATTTTTTCTCATGCTACACTACTTGTTTTTATACTCTCTACTAATCATCATGCGTGATCAACTACAAGCCTTTATTCTTAATCAAAAACAATATCGTGGAGTTCTCGTTCATTTAGATGCGAGTTATCAAAAAATCTTACACTTACATGCTTATCCGACTGAGGTGGGAATCTATCTTGGTCAATTATTAGCAGCGGCTGGATTGCTTGGAAATAATTTAAAACAAGCGGGACGATTAGGTTTACAAATCCAGACAGATCAATTGATCAAATTCATCGTTGCAGAAATTAATCATACACATGGGATCCGAGGACTTGCTCAATGGCGAAATGATATTTTTCCCAACAATGGTTTATTAGCCACCGGCAAATTCGTGATGACTTTATCACCTGAAAAGGGCGAGCGTTATCAAGGGATCGTCCCTATCGTTGGCGATAACATTGCAGACTCTTTACAAGCGTATTACACGCAATCTGAACAAATTTTTACGCGCATTTGCCTGGCAGCTAATGAAACAGCAGCCGCTGGTTTGTTAATTCAAAAACTCCCCACATCCAAAACTTCCGAAGAATCTTTAGACTTAGATGCCATGAAACTCATCATCAACACCATTCGTCCTGAAGAATTACTGACTGATGAACCTGCAACCTTACTCCCTAAATTATTTCATGATTTCTCAATTGAAGTGTTCTCTCCAGAAAGGATTCACTTCGAATGCACTTGCACTCAAGAAAAAATGACTCGCGCCATCCGCCTACTGGGTAAGGAAGAAATTGATCATATTTTATCCACACACAAAACTGTCGACGTCACTTGCGAATTTTGCAACGATCACTACCAATTCACGCGCGAGGAAGTTGAGCGGTTATTTTGATAAATGAACCCCTCGAGAAGAAACTCTTAAGAGGACCTCTATAAATTACTCTTGTGCGCGCTATGTGCTCGCACAAACTTTCTAATTTATAGAGGAGGCGCTCTTACTTAACTCTTTTGCAAGGAAGCAATTTCTTGAGCAACTGCATTAGCTATCGCTAGCTTCCGATCTAAAACTTACCTTCAAAACATCACATACACAACCCATCTTACCCGAAAACAAGTTATTTAACCAGAACATCTCCCGGTACTGGGGTCGCCAACCATTACTCCCTCACCCCCCTACAGCAACTCCCGCGAACGGATTTCCTTATTGCCTAAAAGAGGAGCAAGGGCAATCCGCGTTAACAAACGCGCAGCACCGAGTGTTTGAGGAAAGTGCCAGTCGTTTTTGGCAAGCGCTAATAAAATTGATGTCGGAAAAATATCAAAGCCATTACCATGCATACTTGGCAAAAATCCTTGCTGTGGATCATAACGATAAAATTCGGAAGTAATATGCACATTCTCAAAGTGAATACCATAACCTAAACTCGCCAACAAACGCAGTTCAAATTCTCGCAGCGCAATTTGAGATTGATGAGCAGTTAATTTGCCGAGTGCTTCCGCATAAGCGTGGAATAATTCGGGGTGTGGGTCATAGCGATGCAATGTATGATAAAGCAGTTCGTTTAAATAAAGGCCGCACACTAAAGATTGCCCTGCCAAATTAGGAAGTATAGCAAGTCGCTCCACTTTACTTAAATTTAAAAGCTCGGTGCTTCCTTGCAAATGGACACTGAGTGGTTGAAAGGGTTGCAATAAAAAACGTGTGGGAGATTTTCCCGAATAAGTCCCCCTCGCAATCGCACTGCAACGCCCTAGTTTTTTACTGAATAATTCCACTAATAAAGAAGTTTCTCGAAAAGCTCGAGTGTGAATGACATAAATCTCTAGATGCTCGTGTTTTTGCTTCATAAGCGCAGATAATCTACTTTATCTTTCATCTATATTTTTTCCAATAATTGCCCGAAGCTTGTGACACCAGATAAAGCTTCGCGGGAGGCTACAAGTACGTCCCTGTAAGCTTTACTTCGGCATCCATGCCTCAGAAACCCGCTCATCTTTATCTAGTGTCACAAGCCAACATGTATTCAGAAAATACTGCTCTATGATGATGGAATAAACCCCGGTTTTTTAACTTTCACCCAAGTTTTTAAGAAAACTTTTTTATGCCAGAATTTTTGAATGTCTAAACGCGCTTCTGTGCCAATTTTCTTTAAGCGCTCACCCCCTTTGCCCACGATAATAGCTTTTTGATTCTCTTTATCCAGCTTTATCTCTGCAATCTCCGCCGGAGAAAGG
>CAYYFQ010000030.1:0-12771 GCA_964471475.1 uncultured Gammaproteobacteria bacterium | reverse complement strand
TTGATATGAATAAGTTTTTGCTCTTCTATGTATTGATCAATTTCTACCGTCACTGCATAAGGCAATTCTTCACCTGTATTTCGCATAATTTTTTCACGGATAATTTCACGCGCATAAAATTTTTCATTGCGATCCGTTACCATATCGTTTGGAAAAATAAATGGTTGCTCAATAAGTAACATCCGAAGAACTTCCATTAACTTCTCAATATGAAAATGCGTTTTAGCTGAACAAGGAACAATTTGTGCTTTGGGCAATGCTTGCGCTAATTTTTGAGCTAAAGAAAATAATGCTTGCTCTTCACTTTTGTCTGTCTTATTTAAAGCAATCACCAACGGCAATGTATTATGTTGAAGTTTTTCTAACAGAGCTTCATCTACTGCGTTAAAATGACTACTGTCAATGACCCACAATAATCCATTTGCTTCTGTAAAAGTGGCTTCTACGGCCCGATTCATCATACGATTAGGATAAGCATCAGGCATATTTTGCCACCCGGGGCTATCGATAAAAATAGCTTGATAATTTTCAAAAGTATTAATACCTAAAATCTGTTCGCGTGTAGTTTGTGGTTTAGAAGAAGTAATACTTACTTTCATTCCTAAAATATGATTCAAAATAGAGGATTTACCGACATTCGGGCGCCCTACAATACCAATATAACCACAGAAAGTTTGCATGATTATCCTACGTCTACATGTAATACATCTTTTAAGAAAGCGGCGGCTGCTACCTGTTCAGCAACGCGTCGCGTTGAACCTTCACCAATAGTGATTTTATCAAAATCCCCCACACTGCACTCTACATGAAAGGTTTGATCATGATCCGCACCCGTCGTTTTTAAAATTTTATATTTAGGGAGCGCTAATTTTTTAGCTTGAACATATTCTTGTAAAGTAGATTTAGGATCTTTTTTTGCTTTAATATCAGACACCGCACAAATTCTTGCCTCAAACCACTCCAAAATCAGCTTTTGACAAGTTAAAATATCCGAATCTAAATAAATTGCCGCAATAATTGCTTCTAAAGTATCGGCTAAGATAGATTTACGGCGAAAACCTCCTGCGCGTAGTTCTCCAGGCCCCAAAATCAAATAATCGCTGACATTTAACTCCAAAGCTACTTGCGCTAGAGATTCTCCACATACCAATAAGGCCCGATAGCGGCTCAATTCACCTTCTTTAGCATGTGGTTTTTTAATAAATAACGCTTCCCCAATTGTAAAATTAAGAATGGCGTCGCCTAAAAACTCCAAACGCTCATTATGTTCGCTATGGACACTGCGATGAGTAAGCGCGCGCCTTAATAAGGCTGAATTTTTAAAGTGATAATTTATTTTTCTCTCTAATTGATTAAGTTTTGATTTCATACAATACTTTTGCCGATTCTATCCCAACGGAAGCTATCGGTATCTCCATCCCAACTTAATAAAATTAATTGTGCTTTCCCAATGATATTTGCTTCAGGGATAAAACCCCAAAAACGACTATCCGTGCTGTTATCACGATTATCCCCCATACCAAAATAACTATCTTTCGGCACCACAATATTTTGAAAATCTCCGCTTTCATTCACATCCGGGCGCTCCCAAATATGATGTTGAATACCATTTAAGTTTTCATTTTTTTCCATCACAACCCACGTATGGATATTGGCTTCATCTTGATCTTGCGTTTGTTTAATAAAAGTTTGCTCTGCGGGTTTACCATTCACGTACAATACTTTGTTGATGTAACTAATTCGATCCCCCGGGACTGCAACGATTCGCTTAATTAGATCCATATTGTTAGGATCAGTCACCGAACGAAATACAACGATATCCCCTATTTTAGGTTCGTGATACGCAAAAAATTTTGTATGCAAAACAGGCAAACGCAAACCATAATAAAATTTATTTACTAAAATGAAATCGCCGACTTTAAGCGTAGGTTTTAAAGAACCTGAAGGAATACGGAATGGTTCAAATAAAAAAGAGCGCAGAATCAGCACAAGCAACAAGACGCCAAAAAACGAACGTGAATATTCAATAACAAGAGGCACTTTAGTGATATGATTGGCGGTGCGTTTTTTAGCAAAGTACAACACATCTGCTAAATAAATTAAGCCAGAAAAAATAACTAATAACGTTAAAATTAATTCAAAATAGTTCATTAAACTGAATGGGTGCATAATTTTTTCCTAATCATTTATAGCACTACTAAGCGACTGGCGCTATACCTTTAATACAGCCAAAAATGCTTCTTGGGGAATTTCAACCGAACCTAATTGCTTCATTCGTTTTTTACCCTCTTTTTGCTTTTCTAGCAATTTCTTTTTACGCGTAATATCGCCCCCGTAACATTTAGCAAGCACATTTTTACGCAAAGCTTTTACTGTAGAACGAGCGATCACTTGAGCTCCAATAGCTGCTTGAATAGCCACATCATACATTTGGCGTGGAATTAAGTCACGCATTTTTTCAACTAGCTGTCGCCCTTTATAAATCGCTTGATCGCGATGGACAATAAGCGCCAATGCATCTACTCGATCACCATTGATTAACACATCTAAACGTACCAAATTCGCTGGTTGGAACCGCACGAAGCTATAATCTAAAGAAGCGTAACCACGCGATACAGATTTCAAACGATCAAAAAAATCTAATACCACTTCATTCATCGGAATTTCATAGGACAATGCTACCTGACTCCCTAAATACTGCATTTTAGTTTGTACTCCACGCCTCTCAACACAAAGCGTTATCACCTGCCCCACATAATCTTGGGGCACTAAAATATTCGCCTGTACAATCGGCTCCCGCATTTCTTTAATTTTAGAAACTTCTGGTAATTTAGAAGGATTATCTACCAACAAGGTTTCGTCTTTATTCGTAAGCACTTCATACACCACAGTGGGTGCTGTGGTAATTAAATTTAATTGATATTCACGCTCCAAACGTTCTTGCACAATATCCATGTGCAACATCCCTAAAAACCCACAACGAAAACCAAACCCCAAAGCATCTGAACTCTCTGGTTCATAATAAAGCGCCGAATCATTTAAACGCAATTTCGCTAACGCATCCCGAAAAGCTTCATAATATTCCGAAGACACGGGAAACAAACCTGCATACACTTGAGGTTTAATTTTTTTGAATCCAGGCACCGGGTCAAGCGCCGGTTTTTGGACGTGGGTAATAGTATCCCCCACGGGTGCTCCATCAATTTCTTTGACACCCGCCACCACAAAACCCACTTCACCTGCCCGTAAAATATTCACATCTTGTGGTTTTGGAGAATAAAATCCTAACTTCAAGACATCATGATTGCGACCAATCGACATCATTTGAATTTTGTCGCCTACTTTCAACGTGCCATTTTTAATGCGTACAAGAGACACGACGCCCAAATAATTATCAAACCAAGAATCAATAATTAAAGCTTGCAAAGGCGCGGTCGCATCTCCCTCGGGAGCTGGAATCGTTGTAATTAATTGCTCAAGCACTTCTTTAACGCCCACCCCACTTTTTGCACTAATACGTATCGCATGCTCGGCAGGAATACCAATAATTTCTTCAATTTCTTTTATAACCCGATCAGGATCTACTTGGGGTAAATCAATTTTATTTAATACAGGCAGCACTTCCAAACCTTGTTCTACCGCTGTATAGCATACGGCCACAGTTTGCGCTTCCACTCCTTGAGCGGCATCTACCACCAATAATGCACCTTCACATGCCGCTAATGAGCGCGACACTTCGTAGGTAAAGTCTACATGCCCAGGGGTATCAATAAAATTGAGCTGATACGTTTGCCCATCTTGGGCTTTAAAAAAAAGTGTTACGCTATGTGCTTTGATGGTAATACCACGTTCACGCTCTAAATCCATCGAATCTAACACTTGCTCAGCCATTTCGCGCTCAGAAAGGCCGCCGCAAATTTGAATAAAGCGATCAGCCAATGTCGATTTGCCGTGATCTATATGCGCGATGATAGAAAAATTACGAATATGTTTAAGATCGTAAGGGTGCGTCATTATTTTTATTCAACCTTTACTTTACAAATAAGATAAGCTAGATTCATTGCCCATACCCCCACCAAAGCACCCACCATAACGTCACTAGGATAATGGCGTAAATAAATCACACGAAAACTCACTAGCACAATACCACATAAACAAAACAATATTCGCCATAAAAAAGAACGTACTAAAAAACAAAATCCTGTCACAATGCTAAAAATAACAGCTGCATGATCGGAAGGCATCGAAGTTATCAAATCAAAATGAGGCTGAGTGACAAAACCTATAAAACCATATAAATGTTGAGGCGCTTGTAAAAATAGCTCCGGGCGATAGCGACCAAAGCTAAATTTAAGCACCGTGGTAATACCCATCGCAATCACTATCCCTATCCAAAAAGCGGTGCTACGCTTCCCCAATATAGACTTCACACTACCTTCTTCCCACCATAAAAAAATCAATGATAAACAAGCAAGAGGCGTCCAAACTTTAAAGGAAAAAAGATGTTGAATAATCTGACCCATGGATGTTAATAGAGGGGATGAATGTTTCACTAGCATCAGAATTACAGCTTGATCAAAAAATTGATACGATAAAAAAGCGAACAACATAATACTGACTGTCAAAGCAAATAAACTACGTAATTTCATAAGCAAATTTTCCGAAGGTGGGCAGAAAATACACGATCATAGGACAGTAGAATATCTTCGTACACGCCAAAATCGGATAATTGCAAAACGGGTGACGCGCAAGCAAGGCTCCCAGCGATGTGAAGCATCGATGGGATTCTGCAGCGACAGGACCCGTTTAACCTCGGTGGTGGGTTTTGTCGTGTACACAGGTGGAACATAGATAATCATAATTATTTTAAGAACCGGCATTATATACTTTTCTTGGCCACGGGCCTAATTTAGCCAAATCTGGAGGCAATGTAGTAATCGCTTGCTCTGCTTCGTGGAGGGTATGGTATTTACCATATAACACAATAGTCATTTTTTTATCTTTTTGAGTAATCGTCATCAGTTTCACTTTATTTTGCAAATGGTGCTCTTTAATAAACTTAGGCAAATTAGCCGTCTTGTTAAGTCCTATCAACTGGATAGCGTAATCTCCCGTTTTAGTATCTTTAGTGGTTTTGCTTCCTTCAGCTTTTTTCACCACTTTGCTTGTTACAGGTTTCAACGTTTTTTTAATAGAAGTAGTTGTTTTAGCTTCAATTGGAGCTAGCGTTTTTTCAGGAGTTTTTTTCACTTGCGTAGATAAGGCCGAAGCTTCTGATGGGGTTGTAGGAATTGTTGGCATCGCCGCCATATCCACCGTCGAAATTTCTGGCTGGTTTTCAACAGGAGGTGGGGCTGATGGAGCGGGTGCGACTGACGACACTTCCGTTTTAATAGGTGCTGAGGGGGTGGGAGGTTCTTGTGGCAAACTCGATTCTGCTGCTTTCGATGGTTGTAAATCTACTGCTTTCCCCGGCTGAATTTCTTGAGAGAGGGATTCGCCATTGAGAGAAATATTAGGCGCTGCATCGCCACCGTCTGTTTTGACGGAAGCACTACGGTTCATGTACCAATAACTAAACGCAGCCACCACAATCAATAAAATAATAATGCCGCCGATAATACGTGCGAATGAGTTTTTCATAGGGGTTTTGGTATCCTGATGTTGTCGCGCATTTAGCATATCCACTAAAAAACGCCGAGCGATTCGGTTAATACGTGCTGGATTTCCTTCCGATAATTTATAAATACGCGCTATCGTTTCTTCTGTCATTGGGCTTTCTTCTTGCCACCCTGCAGAGGAGAGATGATAATTTAAATAATTTTGTGTTTCCTCTAAGCTAAATGGATCCAAAGTTAAGAAATGAACTAAAGCTTCCTCATTCGGCTGCAAAATATTTTTTACTTTTTGCACCAATGTAGGATCTCCAAACAAAATAGCATGAAAACGCATTTGATTTTCAGACTGTTGTTCCACCAAATAAATTAAAGCTTCGAGCGTTTCTTCTGGCAACAAGTGCGCATTATCTACCACTAAAATACAAACTTTGTCTTTGGCTTGAAAAGCTTGCAATTGTTGATCTAATACTTCTTCGACGTTTTGGCTCGGAGTCCAAGGCAAGGTAAAACTATCGCTTAAAAACTCTACCAAACGCATCACATCTAAATTAGGATCTCCATTAAGCTTAATCACACGAGCGGTTTCACCAAGCTGACTGATAAAAATATCCTCAAAAGTCGTTTTACCGCTTCCCGCTGCTCCAGTAATTGCCACCATTTGATTTTTATAATGCGCTAAATATTGCACAAGATCGAGCATCTCTTCCCAATTAGGGGGCAAATAAATTAAAGCTTCATCAAAACCCATCGAGAAAGGGTCCCGATCTAAATTAAAGAATTGCCAATAATTAGTGATATCTGGACCTTCGATACTAGGCTGAAGTTGATCAGTCATATTTCGCTCCGTTATAAAAATCGTTCCTGTAAATGTTTTTGAATTTCTTGGACAATACGACTACTAGGTCCACTGTCGGTAAGAATACTCCAATCAGCCACTTCTTGGTAGAGCGGCTCTCTTGCCGCATAAAAAGCTTCTAAAGCACCTTTACGGTCAGAAGTTTGAATTTGTGGGCGATTTTTGTCACGCAAAGTACGTAAAATTTGTTCTTCTAAAGATACTTGTAAATGAATCACATAGCCCTGGTGTCGCAATGACTGCCTGGAAGCTGCCGATAATACCGAGCCTCCCCCCGTCGCAAGCACAATCTGCTCTTTTTTAGTTAAGTCACGAATAATTTTTTCTTCGCGTTTTTTAAAACCTTCATCACCTTCTACATCATAAATCCACGCTAAACTCACCCCAGTGGTTTGTTCAATGTATTGGTCGGTATCATAAAACTCACGATTTAATTCTCGCGCTAGCAAACGGCCAATTGTACTTTTACCCGCGGCCATTGGCCCCACTAAAAAAATATTAGGTAAAATCAAATGAGCCATACCGCTTGTTCACTCTTTTTTAGAAGAAGCTGTAGAGTTTGGATTTACTATTTGTTGAGCAGTAAGTTGCTCTTGCAAATAACCAATGTTGGCACTCAACCGCGCTAAGCACTCACCAAGTTCTTTATGCAAGCTATGCATGCGTGCAAGATCTTGCGAGATAGCTCCCGTATCTTCATAAGGGGTTTTCGTCGCGCCCTTGACCATATCGGTCGCCGAATTAATGCCTGATTTTACTTTTTCAAACACTTCATTAATGGGCACTTCATTCACCAGTTGCTTTAGTTCATCCAAACTTTTTGGCATTTTAATCATAGTGTTTTCTCCTTGTTTAAAATTACAATCCACTCATTATCCGGAGTAAAGCGAGGACCATATTGAGTTTTTAACGCTTCAAATTCTGCCAATACTTTTTCTTTGCCAAGCGATTGGGCATAATGAATCGGGCCACCTCGGAAAGGCGCAAACCCCGTTCCAAAAATCATGCCAGCATCCAGTAAATCACTGCTACTCACCACCTGTTCGCGCAAGCAAGCTGCGCATTCATTCAACATGCGAAAAATTAAACGGTTGGCAAGCATTTCTTTGATGGCGCCTTCTCCTTTGGCTTTAGCCGCATCTTTCACTGGCTTGCCATTTTTATAGAGATAAAATCCTTGCTCTGTTTTTACTCCTAATTGTTTTTGTTCCACCATGCTGAGCAATTTAGAAGGAACCACCCCGCCATAATGCTGCGTTAAGTTTTTAGCTACCGATAAGCAAATATCTAAACCTACTGTATCGGCCAATTGCACAGGCCCCATCGGCATCCCAAAATCAACAACAGCCGCATCAATCAGTTCGGGAGCGTAGCCTTCTTGTAAACACTCCATACATTCCATTAAATACGGCATCAACACACGATTGACTAAAAAGCCCGGAGTACTTTTTACAGGCACCGGTAATTTATCAATGGCATGCACAAAAGCCAAAGCTTCATCAAAAACAGTTTTTCTCGTATGCTCACCATGCACCACTTCTACCAACATCATTTTAGGTACGGGATTAAAAAAATGGATGCCCACCAAGCGATCTTTTTCTTTCATGGCTGTGGCAATATCATCTAAAGGAATACTTGAAGTATTCGTTGCAAGCAGTGCCGTCGATTTAGCTCGCTGCTCTAACATTTTGAATAGCTCTTGTTTAGCACTTAAATTTTCAAAAATAGCTTCTACAATGACATCTGCATTTGCAATTTCACGCCCTTCCAAATCGACAATGAGTCGATCCATAGCATTTTGAATTTTTAATGGGTCTTTCAATTTTTGTTTAAACAATTGATAAGCACGTCCTATTGCTTTACCAATCATTTGAGGGTCTTTATCTTGTAAGCTTACGGTAAAACCTTTTAATGTACACCATGCCGCAATATCTCCCCCCATCGTGCCCGCGCCAATCACGTGTACTTGTTGAAAGTGAAATGGCGTAGATTTACCAAGTGCCTTCAGTTGGTTTTGTAAAAAGAAAACATGCACTAAATTACGTGCTGTGCTACTTTGCTGCAAATTGGCAAGCGATTGTGCTTCACCGATAAAAGCGGACTCTCCCTTCACTCCATATTTTTGCCAACTGTCTACCACCGCATAAGGCGCAGGATAATGCGCTTCTCTCACTTTTTTATGTAATTGCGAGCGAAAAACTTTAGCAAGTAAAGGACGCACGAGTGCTTGATTACTTAATTCAGCCAACCAATGAGTGCGTTTTTGTTTAGGAGGAGTCAATAAATAATAACGTGCGGCCTTTTGTAAATAACGACGAGGAATAGCAGCATCAATAATGCCCAGTGCTTTTGCAGCTTTCGCCGAAATATTTCTGCCCGTTAGAATAAGCGACATTGCTTTAGGCGCCCCAATCAGTTTAGGCAACCGGACGCTCCCACCCCATCCAGGATGAATCCCCAACATGACTTCCGGCAACCCTAACTTTGAGCGATCTTTTTCGGCAATGCGGTAAGTACACGCCAACGCAAGCTCTAAGCCTCCTCCTAAACAAAATCCATCAATTAATGCGACGGTGGGAATAGGCAACTTCGCAATATGGTTGAACACTTCTTGACCGCGACGAATTAAGGCAAAGGCCTCAGCTTCCGAAGTGAGTTTAGTAAATTGCTCAATATCGGCACCGGCAATAAATCCAGAAGATTTTCCCGATTTAAAGACAACACCTTTAGCGTCCGTTTGGGTTTTTAAATACTGGAGGATGTGCTCAAGTTCGCTCAAAATAGTTTCATCCAAGGTATTCGTCGATGCGTTTTCTTTATCTAGAGTTAACCATACAATGTGTTGGTCATCTTTGTTCACTTGCCAATTTTTATATTGCATATGCATAAACACTTTTGCCCTTAAATATAAGTCACTAAATCTTGATAGGTTAATAAAAAGACACCGCCATCGCTACGTGCAAACTCAAGCCATGTAAAAGGAACGTGCGGAAATTGTTCCATTAGTGCTGCTTCAGAGTTACCCACTTCCACCACCAAAATGCCTTCAGGTTTTAAATAATCTTTTGCTTTTCGCAAAATTTTTTTTACAATATCCAGACCATCGGCTCCACCCGTTAACCCTAAAGTAGGTTCGTAGTGATATTCTTTAGGTAATTCTGCCATATCTTGAGCATCAACATAAGGGGGGTTGGAAACAATCAGGTCATATTTGGTATTTTTCGGAATGGCAGCAAAGAGATCTCCGGTTAATAGTCGAACTTGGGCATTTAATTGGTACTTTGCCACATTGGTCTGTGCGACCACCAAGGCGTCTTTAGAAATATCCACAGCATCCACCTTTGCATGCGGAAAATAATGCGCGCAGGCAATGGCAATACATCCACTGCCCGTGCATAAGTCTAAAATACGCATCGTGTTTTCTGAATCGACCCAAGGCTCAAAACGCTTTTCGATCAACTCTGCAATGGGAGAACGTGGAATTAATGCCCGTTCATCCACATAAAAATCTAAACCGGCGAATCGCATGTGATGCACTAAATAAGCACTAGGAATGCGCTCTTCCACGCGTTTAGTAATCAATTCTAAAAGATAAAGTCGCTCTTGCTTCGTTAATCGTGCATGCCATGCAACATCTGGCAAATCGGTCTCAAGATGCAACGCGGGTAAGATCAACGCTAAAGCTTCACTCCAAGCATCATAAGTTCCATGCCCATAAAAAATTTTTGCTTCATTAAAACGCGTGGCCGCCCAGCGCAAAAAATCAATAATAGACACTAAATTTTCAGCGGCGTCATCAAGTTGGTTCATAGGTGGTTCCATTGGTGTATAGCTTTACACAAGTAAATAGACATATTAGCAAAGTATCATGCCAACATAGGTTCATACGTTTCAATTGAAGAGTAATGGTCATGCCAGCGTAGGCCCCATAGGCGTCAACTTAAGGAGTTTATGCTAATAACCACTGTCATGCCAGCGTAGGCTGGCATCCAGTCAACTCAAAATAAAGGTCATGCCATTCTGGATTCATACTTTCGATTAAACGAATTTTCCAGAGTCGTTTCCATGCCTGAATATTTTTTTCTCTTTTTAGAGCCATCTGAATATTTCCATGTAACTCATAATAAACGAGCATTTTAACTCCATATTTGGATGTGAATCCAGCTTTAAAATACCCATTTTTGTGTTGCCATACTCTGCGCTCGAGATTCGAAGTAACTCCCGTATACAATGTTCCATTCTTTTGGTTGGCCATGATATAGACCGCATATATTTTTTCTTGCATTATCCAAGCCCCCTACTTGACTGGATGCCTGCCAGCGAAGGCTGGCACGCAGCTGGCATGACAACCGCTTAAGTTAACGCTTTTGTGCCTATACTGGCATGACATTCATTCATCAGTTGACGCCTATGAGCCTACGCCGCTAGCATGACAATCGCTTAAGTTAACGCCTTTGAGCCTATACTGGCATGACATTCATTCATCTGATGTATCCCTAAGTTTTTTTAAGTTTGTCATGCCTGCGTAGGCAGGCATCCAGGCAAGTAAGCATCCTGGGAAGTAAAAGTGAAGCGTACCTATATTTGATAAGCTAAGATTTTCGTCGCTTACATTACCTAAAAACATGCTTAACTGGATGCCTGCCAGCGAAGGCTGGCACGCAGCTGGCATGACAGTCGCTTAAGTTAACGAGCAGAACCCATGTGGAGATGACAACTGTTAGAAATTATCAGAATATCTCAAGAGAAAGATGCTCTAACAGCTGAGCTTCATCTAAAACGGGAATGCCCAATTTCTCTGCTTTGGCTAATTTACTGCCAGCGTCGGCGCCGGCAATTAAGTAATCGGTTTTTTTCGACACACTATTAGTGACGTGAGCCCCTAAAGTTTGCAAGAGATGAGTGGCTTGTTCACGCGTATATTTCACTAAAGTGCCTGTCAACACCACTGTTTTATCCTTAAATGCATTATCCTGTACGGCTGTACTTTCTATATTATCCCAATGCACGCCCGCATTTAAAAGTGCTTGAATCACTTGTTTATTTTCGTCGACGTGAAAAAATTCGCTTAACGAGGCTGCGGCCACCGGGCCCACATCTTTAACGGCTAACAATGCTTCCAAAGAGGCGTGTTGCAAATTTTCCAGTGAACCAAAATGACGCGCAAGATTTGCTGCCGTAGCTTCCCCCACTTCACGGATACCTAAGGCATAAATAAAGCGTGCCAGTGTGGTTTTTTTAGCAGCTTCCAAGTGTTGAATTAATTTGTTTGCGGATTTTTCACCCATACGATCCAACTCGGTTAACATAGCCGCTGATAAATGAAAGAGATCTGCAGGCGTTTCTACTAATTTTTTGTCCACTAATTGATCAATTAATTTATCGCCAAGTCCATCAATAGCTAAGGCTTTACGGCTCACAAAATGACGTAGTGATTCTTTGCGTTGTGCAGGGCAACTTAAGCCAGCACTACAACGAGCCGCCACTAATCCCTCTACTTGAAAAACTTCAGCGCCACACACCGGGCAAGTTTTAGGTAAATGAATTATGTGGGTGTGAGGAGGCCTACGATCGCTCAACACGCTCATGACTTCAGGAATAACATCCCCTGCACGCCGAACAATCACCGTATCCCCTACCCGCACATCTTTGCGATGCAATTCTTCAATATTATGCAAAGTCGCATTGCTCACCATCGCTCCTCCCACCTGCACGGGGGTTAAACGTGCTACCGGAGTTAATACTCCTGTGCGTCCCACTTGAAAATCAATCGCCTGAATCGTTGTCAATTGCTCTTCCGCGGGAAATTTATGCGCTAAAGCCCAGCGAGGTGCACGGGAGACAAATCCTAATAATTGTTGGTACGCAAAAGAATTTATTTTATAAACCACCCCATCGATGTCATAAGGCAAGCTATTACGTTGCTGCAAAATTTTTTCATAATACTCGATGCACCCTTCTAAACCATTGACGGTTTGAGCAATTTCTGGCACTAAAAATCCATACGTAGTTAGAAGATGCATCATCTCGCTATGCGTTTGTGCTAAGCGATCTAAGTTTTCGCTCACAATGCCATAGGCAAAAAACCTAAGCGGCCTTTTTGCTGCAATTTTAGGATCCAACTGCCGAATGCTTCCCGCCGCTGCATTTCTAGGATTCGCAAAAATTTTTTCGCCGCGAGCCAATTGCTCACGATTTAATTTCTCGAAGCCTTTTTTTGGCATATAGACTTCACCGCGAACTTCCAATTCTTTGGGTGGGTAATTCATTAGACCTCTTTCGACACTCGCTCCTGTG
>CAYYFQ010000029.1:0-24545 GCA_964471475.1 uncultured Gammaproteobacteria bacterium | reverse complement strand
ACGCAGCAGTCTTCGCTGATATCACAACCGTTAGAAATTTTAGGGATACATTAGAAGCCATCCCAATAGACACTCACCCACAGCTGATTTACAATAACGGACTCGTTCAACAGGACCCGCTTAACCTCGGTAACTGAAGACGAGCAAGTTTACAACGCAGTATAAAAGTGGGTAATGCTATAAAAAACCTTATTGGACCTTGATCATGGATTTATTTAATCATTTGACTCACCGTGAGTGCCCGATTTGTCACTCCACTGACGATCATCATATTTTTTTCGAAGAAAATGTGGATGCCAGTAAATTAGATCAACTTGCTTTCGCTTCTCGCAAAATACCGGAATTCATGAATCTACGCATGGTTCGCTGCCCTACTTGCGAGTTAGTGTATGCTCCCAGCTTGCCCCCTAAAGAAAGTCTTAATAAAGCTTATCACTCTTCCGCTTACGACAGTGACGAAGAAGCGCGCTTTGCCGCGCAAAGTTATGGAAAATGGCTGCCTTCTATCCTCGCCGAATTACCTGAAAAAAAATCAGCATTGGATGTCGGAACCGGCAATGGTGCTTTTTTAACCGAATTATTAAAAGCGGGCTTTGAAACAGTAACAGGCATTGAGCCTTCTATTGTTGCCATTGCGGCAGCTCCAGAGGACCTCAAAGCTTTTATTAAAGAGGGAATGTTCCAAGCGGATGATTTTGCACCGCAACAATTTGATCTCATCACTATTTTTCAAACTTTAGAACACATTGACCAACCCTTACAATTTTTTAAAGATGCTTATCATCTTCTTAAACCTGGCGGCGCACTGATGATGGTCACTCATAATTATCGTCATTGGCTCTTGCGTTTACTCGGCAAAAAAGCACCTATTGTTGACATTGAACATCTGCAGCTATTCTCACCCAATGCTTTGCGTTATGGCCTAGATGCCGCGGGCTTTAAAAATATTCATTTGCACCCTTTAAAAAATACATATCCATTTCACTACTGGTTTAAACTATTACCAATCCCTCGAGCAGCCAAACAACCCATTTTAAAAACGCTTAAAGAAGGAAATCTGCAATCATTAGGCCACTTACCTTTAAGCTTAAGCGCGGGAAATTTAGTAACATGGGCCTTTAAATGATGGCTCGATTTACGAGGCCATTATCTCTTTTTATCTTAATTAGTGCAGTACTCTGGATCTATGCGCCTTTTCTCAGCACCCATTTTCTTGGCAATGGAGATGCAAAATGGTACTACGATATTTTGCAAGACAGCCTTATTCAGCTCAATGCCCATATTTTCCCCGTTTACGTAGGTCAAAGTTTATACAACTATTTTGGTACCAGCATCATCCGAGCACCTTATTTTATTTTACTCGGGCAATCTCTCTATCTCCTCAGCTTTAAGACACTCAATACGATTTTAATTCAGCATCTTACTCTGCTCATAAGTGCGTTAGGAGGAGCTTTAATAAGTTATTACAGCTTGAGTCGCTTGCTGAAAGCGCTCCCTGCTTGGCAGTGGATGGCCTGTCCTCTGGCCATCTTCTATGTAAGTTGCCCTGCATTTCTTGGAATGATTTATATTAGTGATGCCTATTATTCGCTGATGACTTTACCTTTTCTCCCTCTCTTATTTTATGGGCTCATTCAAAACCATCAAAGAGGAGATTTTCGATCCGCCCTGCTGATTGCAGCTGCTTTAGCTGCCCTTTGGTACGCTCATCCCCCTATTGCTTTATGGGCCACGGCATTAGCCTTCATCATACAATTAAGTCGTTTCCTCATAACCCCCGAGTGGGCTCCCAATTTTAAATACCTATGCACTCCCTTTCTTCTCTTCATTCCGCTCACCCTTTGGCTTTTTGTTTCGGTGAAGGCAATGCATTTAAGCGGTCAATATTCACAACTACCCATCAGCGCTCATCTTAGTTATGCTGAAACCGTGATACGGACTCTTCAAGCACAAATACCGGGCGTGTTTCTGCCACTTCGCGCTAAAAACGTAGGGGCTATTAGTTTTTTACAATTAGGCTATAGCTTGTGGGTAATTTTGTTAGGTACAGGCTTACTATTTTTATGGAAAGGTTTATGGAGACATCCCTTCCGACTCATTCAAATTTTCTTAGGGCTCCTCTTAGGCTTACTCCTATTACTTTATCCTATCCCTGGAATTACTAAAGGATTATGGTCACTCACGCCATCTCTCATTCAAAATATCACGTTTATTTGGCCCATGCAGCGTTTATATTTTTTATTGGCGCCTTTAATCTGTTTTAGCTTCACGCTTTGTTTTGCCAATTCACATCCTCCCACCTCTGTGAGCCAATCGCGTTTCTTCCAAGGATTGGTGCTTATGATTGTGCTCATCGGCATCGGATGGAATTTGCACGAAGCAAAATATTTTAAAACTTTCGTAAATCATACCGAAACTGACTTGATAATTGAAAAACATCCTTATTTATTTCATAACTATATTCAACTTGACCATCAATATTTTTTTGAAGGTCATTATGAACCTTTGCTCAAAAATAAATTAGTGGATGCTAACGGTAACACGATTGCAGGATGGGATAATGAGACGATAGCGCAAGATACTACCAATGCTAAGAAAAAAAATTATTTATTACGCCTCTGGATTACCGGAGACAGCAGAAACTTTACGTTAGATACCGCGCAAGGCAATACCACAAAATTCTTACAAATACGTTCCTCTCCTGAAGTGCTAGCGCTCCACCATTCCACCGCCTTCACCGTGCCACTGGAAAATGGGACACCTCCTTCTTTACAATTGCATCTTGAAAACCCTCATAGCGCCACCCTCTCTCATTATCAAGTCATAGCCTATGATCCCACCCAATTGCCGATTCAAATACCACACATTACACCATGGCAAGCTACCGTGAAAGTCCCAAAATCATTACAAAATAAGGGAGTGGCTCTTGAAATATTTAAAGAATATTTTCCAGGTTATGAAGCAAGTGTGAACCAAAAGCCAGTATCTATCTCTCCTAGCAAAACACACTTAATTTTGATTCCTCTATCAGCAGGTGAAAATCGCATCTGTCTTCGTTATCAAGGTACCTTTGCCATGCGCTTAAGTTTTTATATAAGCACGTTAAGTTGGGCCTTGTTAATTTTTATATTGCTTTTGGGGTTCTCTCGTAAAAACGACAAAAGTAGCATCTCCTAAGTGGATGACCGCTGTTTTTTTGCCATCGAAAGCTTTTAGCAAACGCAAAGTCAAATCAGTTTTCTCAGCATCGGGTTGAATCAATAGCTTTTGGTCCACCAACAAATAACGATTATTAATTTCGCTCACGCGTGTTACTACGCGATCACGCGCTTTAGGATTGATATCCACTTCGTTAAACGGTAAAAGCCCCAAAGGATTATAAACGTGGTTACAAAAATACACTTTATAGTAACGGTTATCTTCAGTCAGGAGAAAAAGTGTCCCATGTTCAATATATTTTTGAAGCGGATTAAAAAAATGACATCCTGGCACCACCACATCGCCATGCGAGTAAATTTGGAGCTCATCAACATCCTCATGGGAAAAGAACGGCCAACCTTCTCGTACCGTTTGTTTAACTAAGGGTAAATTATCATGCCAAATTTGTTTAAGAATAGATTTTTTCGTCACCCACACAGAACTTGTTGTCATGAAAATAGCTACTATGAGCGCTACAATCACACGTTTTTTTTGAAGTGAAATCGATTGCAATGTCCACACCAAATATAAGCTCAACAAAATAAAAGGAATAGAGACATGATAAATATTGTTATCATCCGCACGCCCTGCATAATAAGTAAACAAAGCTATTCCATATACCACCAACGCGACGATTCGTCTATCCGTTAATTCTCCGCTCATGATTTTTACTAAAAAATAACCATACACTACCGGAAACAACCACCAAAAACTGATGGCACGTGTCACAGGTACTTGGAAAAAACCACTCGCATAAATTAAGGCATATTCATAATAATAACTGAATGCTGGTAGTTTTTCGATTTTTATAAAGGGAGAAAAATAAATACACCCCATAAGAATAAATAGGGGAATAAAAAAAGCTAAAAATCTTTTAAGATTTTTATTAATCAACTCAGCAAAAGCGACAGCAGGCAACGTATAAATAGCAGATTCAAAAGACCAAAACACCGCAAGAGCGGTAATCAAGCTAATTAAAATCACTCGCAAATTTATTGATAATTTTTCTTGCAACAAATAAATTCCCAAAATTAAATAAATAAAACCAAAACGCATAAACCCTATGGAAGGACAAAAATAATAATACGTAGATTGGCTAAAAAAATTAAACGTTAAAATAGTGAGGAGTGCCACAAAAGCCATTTTGCGCGACTGATAAATGGCAGCTGCAATGAAAAAAATCAACGTGTATTGCACAAAAGCCAAAACTTTCAAAAGATATTGCATGTATTGAAGCGATAGAGGAACCATCCACTTAAAATAGCTCGCCAAAAAAGTGGTGCACCCTCCTCCATATTGAGCATCCAATAAAAATGGATGGTAATGGCCATAAATTATCGAGGTAACAGGTCCCAAATAAAATACATAATGAAAAACATCGAGTCCGGTCATTGAGAAAAAACTCAACACCAAAAGCATCACCAACATGAGCGGAATTAACCAAAGACTTCGAGTTTCACTACGTCTTATAAACCCATAACACAGAATAAAACTCACTAAAAAAATCCATGATTTTACATGGAATATTTGGGGCTGTGTTTTATAAATGATATAAAACACACATATTCCAATAGCTAGTAAAAACTTTTGCCAAAACCTTTGCAGCCAATGGTTGGATAATACCTTAGGTTTATATAAATCCCAGCCTACGATCAGCAAAGCAATCACGCTAAAAGCAAAAACAAAGCCATAAGCTGTTAAGCTGCGCTCTGTCCATTTGTAAGTATAAAAAATCGTGGTAATTGGCAAAAAAAACAAAAGATAGCGATAAAATCTCACATGCACGTTTAAAAATAATGTAGGGAGCCATCGACGTAATAAAGGTACTCCAAAAAAAATGAACATCACAAGCGCATAGATTTTAAGCTCAAAAGACTTAGGTACCACCCAATCTCGAGAATGCGTGATAAGCTTCGCGGCAATAGGAATTGCGGTTAAACCAAATACGATCAATATCAAAGAAATTAAAAATGCATTAAAAACTAGTAAAGGATTATTTTTACATTCAGTTGAGGAAAAACAAGCATCGTTGTGGTGCATAAAATAATTGACAAATCCCTAAAATAAGACGATTATTATACCCTAAAAATTTGTGATAAAGCTCAAATGAATGGAACATTGGCAAGCGAATGATTAAACTTTTTTGCAATCTTTACCAACAACATACAATCTTACGATTTCTCGTCATTGGCGGTGTGAATACGGTATTTGGATATTCCATTTTTTCCCTTTTTATTCTCTTAGGTCTTCATTATCGGCTAGCTGTTTTACTTGCTATTGTAGCAGGAGTACTCTTCAATTTTATTACTTATGGTAATTGTGTGTTTTACAACAATGCGCCAAAATTAATCTTTAAATTTATAGTAGTGTATGCTGTGATTTATTGGCTCAATATCACAGGGCTCGCTTTTTTACTCAAACACCATATCAATACTTATTTTGCTCAAGCGATTCTCATTTTACCACTTGCTATTTGCACTTATTTTCTTAACAAAAAATTTGTTTTTCACGTAGCGAATTCTCCTCCTTTATGAATACCATCGCTCAAAAAATCCGTGAAGCAAAACAGCGATTAATCGAAATGCATTTTGCCGCTAAAATGGGACATATCGGCGGTAACTTGTCTTGTCTTGATACTTTAATGGTTTTATATCATGAAGTGATGCAAGCTGATGATACGTTTATTTTATCCAAAGGCCATTCTGCGGGAGCGCTCTATGTTGCGTTGTGGAGCAAAGAGCTTTTAACAGAAAAAGATCTTGACACTTTTCATCAAGACAACACCAAGCTAGCAGGCCACCCCATGGCTGGCTGGCATCCACAAATTCCTCTTGGAACTGGAAGTCTCGGTCATGGTTTACCTTTTGCCACAGGACTTGCACTTGGGCGACAAATCGCAAAACAACCAGGCCATATTTTTTGCTTAACTTCTGATGGTGAATGGCAAGAAGGCTCTAACTGGGAAGCCTTAATCTTTTTTGCTCATCGTAAATTAGATAATCTCACCGTGCTTATTGACTGCAACGGCTTGCAAGGTTTTGGGAGCACCCGAGAAGTAGCTTCTATGGACGACTTATTTTTAAA
Organism: uncultured Gammaproteobacteria bacterium; assembly: GCA_964471475.1. Taxonomy (GTDB): domain Bacteria; phylum Pseudomonadota; class Gammaproteobacteria; order CAISUE01; family CAISUE01; genus JAJNBD01. Next base: position 18,263 of record CAYYFQ010000029.1, on the reverse strand, counting down.
ACTTGCGCCTTTTAATTTAAGAATGACGGAGGTCAATGGCCATGATCCGCAAGCGATTGAACACGCTTTAAAAGACGGCAATTATCACATTATTTTCTTAAACACCGTGAAAGGTTGCGGTATTTCTTTTATGGAAAATAAAATGGAGTCTCATTATTTGCCACTTAAAGAAACGGAATTTACTCAAGCCCTTTTGGAAATTAAAAATGAGAAATGAATTTTGCCAATCCATAATTGAGATTGCTAATCACTACCCCATTGTCTTTTTTACAGGTGATTTAGGATTTATGGCGCTTGAACCTCTGCAAAAAAAATTACAAGACCGTTTTATCAATGCAGGCGTCTCGGAACAAAATATGATTTCAGCCGCAGCGGGTCTAGCTTCCACCGGTTTACAAGCTTGGGTATATAGCATTGCGCCTTTTTGCTACGCACGCCCTTTTGAGCAAATTCGCAATGATGTCTGCCTGAATAAATTTCCAGTAAAATTAGTGGGGAATGGCGGTGGTTATGCCTATGGTTCGATGGGGGGCTCTCATCACGCTTTAGAAGACTATGGCATTTTATTAGCCCTTCAAAATATGCATATCTTCGTCCCTGCTTTCAATGCCGATCTTCATCCCATCATCCAAAAAATGGCAGCACTCCCCTCTCCCGCTTATTTACGTTTAGGCCGATGTGAAGCTCCCAAAGATTTCCCACTCCCTCCTTATGCGCCATGGCGGCGTCTTTTGAAAGGGGATGGTCCTCTTTTGGTAGGTTTTGGTCCTTTGGTAGGAGATTTACTGGGCGCTTATCAAAAGCAAGATGAAAAAACACGTCCAGAAATTTGGGTAGTGACAGAATTACCTTTACATTTTAACAGTATTCCTCCTGCTTTTTTAAAGCGATTAGAGGCCACGCACAAATTGTGCGTCGTTGAAGAACACGTCGCTCAAGGAGGCTTTGGTCAAAATCTCTTGTGGCTTTTGCACCAACATCGGATCGCCGTTCCCGAATTTGTACACGCTTACGCCAAAGGTTATCTCTCTGGCAATTATGGCTCACAAACTTTCCATCGCAAAGAATGCGGCTTAGATTTTTCTAGCATCCATCAACTTTTAAATTCATAACTTATGACTTTACTAAAACAATTGCCGGGTCCCATTTTAATCTTAGGCGCAAGTGGTTTTGTTGGCGCAAATTTAATGCGTATGATTTATCGCGAGCGATCGGATGTTTTTGCTGTTGCAACGCGAGCTCCCGCTTGGCGTCTCAGCGATTTACCTTCTCAACATATTATTTATAGTGATCTGACACAAGAAACCAATGTGCTGGCGTTGTATGAGCAAGTAAAACCCGCTGTCATTTTTGATTGCATCGCGTATGGAGGTTATTCATTTGAAAAAAATATAGAGCGAATTTATGCAGCTAATTTATACGCTAAAATTAATTTAATCAATGAAGCGGTAAAACGTCATATCTATTGTTATATTCATGCGGGAAGTTCTTCAGAGTATGGCGAAAATTCTGCTGCTCCAAAAGAAGGCGTCATGACCACCCCCAATAGTCATTATGCCGTCACGAAATGTGCAATTGACAGCTTGCTCTATTATGCCGGGAAACATCAAGATTTCCGTTGTGCTAATTTACGGTTATATTCTACGTATGGGCCCTTTGAAGATTCAGCACGCTTAGTGCCTGCCGCCATTATCAATGGTTTGTCTGGTAAATTACCTCCTTTTGTTAAACCAGATACCTCTCGTGATTTTATTTATGTAGATGATGTCTGCGACGCTTTTATTACCGCGGCAGTCAATTTACCAAGAAGCCACTATGGTGAGTCTTTCAATATTGGAACTGGCCATAAAACTACGATTCGTGAGTTTGCTCATTTAATTCAAGAAATTTTTGCAATTGAAACACCCCCCCAGTTTGCCTCGATGGATTCTCGTATGTGGGATACCAGCGACTGGTATGCGGATGCCAGCAAAGCCAAAGACATATTACATTGGGAGGCAAAAACTTCTTTACGCGCAGGACTTGCTAAAACAATAGCCTGGTATCAATCTTGGCAAGATAAAAATTTATATCGCGAAGCTTCCAAACAAAATATTGAAAAAAATAAGGGCGCCTTAGAAAAAACCTACAGCGTAAGTGCAATCATCGCTTGCTATAAAGACGGCCAAGCTATTCCTTATATGGCTGAGCGCCTCGTCAATACTTTTGAGAAATGCGGTACTGATTATGAAATTATTTTTGTTAACGATGGAAGCCCCGACAACAGTGAAGACGTTATCCAAGAGCTTTCCCAAAAAAATCCACGCATTCTAGGCATTACTCATGCTCGTAATTTTGGCTCCCAAGCCGCTTTCCGTAGTGGAATGGAACTTGCCTCTAAAAATGCCGTGGTATTATTAGATGGCGACTTACAAGATCCACCTGAATTGATTGAAGCGTTTATCGCGAAGTGGAAAGAAGGTTATGACGTTGTTTATGGGATTCGAGTGAAGCGTGAAGCTTCTTTATTCATGCAATTTGCTTACAAATGTTTTTATCGATTATTTAACTGGTTCTCCTCAGTAAAAATTCCTAATGATGCGGGAGATTTTTCGTTAATCGACAAACGGGTTGTCAAATGGTTATTAGCATGTCACGAACGCGATCTCTATTTACGAGGCTTACGTGCTTATGTAGGTTTTAAACAAACTGGGGTTGATTATATACGCCCAGAAAGAATGTTTGGCAAAACCACCAATAGTTTATTAAAAAATTTTGGGTGGGTGAAAAAAAGCGTATTTTCTTTCAGCCGTACTCCCTTAGATATTTTAACCATGGCTGGTTTTATTTTAATCGGCATTACGATTTTGCTAGCTGTTTTTCAAATCAGCATGCACTTTATTAATCCTGCCAATGCCCCCAAAGGCATTACCACCATTTTATTGCTCATCATGTTCTTTGGCTCATTTACCATTTTATCAGTGAGCGTCGTGGGTGAATATATTGCTAAAATATTCGAAGAAGTCAAAGCGCGCCCCATTTTCATAAGAAAGAATTTGATTAAACGCGGCGTGATTATTTCAAATGACGATAGCTCATGTACTTAAGATTTTAAATGCTCACTCTAAGCAAAATCACCGCCGAAGCCAACATTCCTATCGACGCCCATACAATGGGAAAGCCTGCACTCAAATTAGCAGCAAAACCACCAATGAATGTAGTAACGCCAAAAGATAAAGCCATGATCGAGTTGGTAACACCCATCACCCACCCTTGTTCATCTTCATGCACTTGATTTGAAAAAAGTGTAATTAAAATCGAATAAGCAATCGCCACGGTAATACCAATAAACACACTGACAACCCATGCCACCCACGCTTGAGATGCCACCACTGTTACAAGACATAAAGCTGCCGCTACCATTAAGTTGTAGCACACACATCGCTTTAAGTTAAAACGATTGGCACAAAAATCGACCAAAAACGCAAATCCAATACTAAAACCACTTGCTAATACCACCATAAATAAAGAAGTTTGCAATGCGGTATATTGATAACGCCGCAATAAAAATTGGGCAATAAATCCAAAATATTCTCCCCACCCAGAAACAAAAATTAATAATACAAAAGCAAGCCAACAGATTTTTTTGTGTTTAAATGCTTCAATAAAAATTTCAATCGCTAAATGAGGGCGAATTTTAACTTTACGAGTCACGGTAAAAGTTTCTTTGAAAAACACCCACAAAAGCCCTGCATTGATAAGTGATACTATAGCCGCAAAATACATCGGCATCGCATAATTAAACCAAGAGACAATATGATGATCTGACAAAATGCCACCGGCCAATGGCCCAAAAACAAAACCTAAAGACACGGCCAATAAAATAAAACCAATATTTCGCGCTTTATGCTCAGGCGTACTCACATCGACAATCGCTGCTTGCGCAATCGGTTGGCTCCCTGCGGTAAAACCCGCAATGATGCGCCCTATAATTAACCAAAAAATACTGTGAAAATAAAAAGCAACTCCAGCCAATACATAGCCTAAAAAAGCACCTACCAAACAAATCAGCAAAGATTTTTTGCGGCCAATAGCATCAGATATATCCCCCAAAATTGCTGAGCCAAAAAACCAAGCAATCATATAAATTCCGATGATTACTCCATACAAAAGTTCACGTGTGAAGTTACTCGTATCTGGTGATAAAAAAGGTGCGGAAGGATCAATAATCATACTACTTAGAATAGGAAATAAAATTCCAAGTCCCATGCTATCAATCGCCAAAACTAAAAACAAAGGGAATACTTCGACAAAATTAAATTGTTTCATAACGAAAGACTTATTTTATTGAGTTAAGTGCAAGTAGGTGCCTCAACCGAGGGTGACCCGAACTGATCTAGTTCACTGGTGCCGCTTTCAGCATCTGCTAAAGAAATCCTTACCTGGTTCGTGGTCTGCTTCAATGATACTCCCAAGGATATTACCTGTGCCAACAAAGTTAATACGGAAATATCCTGAGCACTTTGGCGCCTCTCCAACACCTTAACTATCGCCTCCACGGTTTCTTGTAAAGGAGTAAGTTGCTCTAAATAAGCTTGATTCATCTGAATCACCGCACCAAAATGCTTTTTTGCAACTGCCACTAAATCTACGATTGCCCTGTTCACTTCAGTTTCATCGCCCTCACTCGGGTCATTTGTCAATGCAGATACAATCTCATCCATCTGGGTTACTGCTCCAGGAGATTCAGCTGTCACTGCTGCGTTTATTGAAGCAAATCGCTCCTCACACTGGCTAACTAAAACCGCCAGCTCCGAATGAAGAAAAGTATTAAGGGTCTGAAACGGTATCCCGCGAACACCTTTAAGCATCATTTCAGAAGATACACTACTATCCTGTGGTTGACTTTCTTCAAAAAGCATATAAATACCCTCCTATTTTTTCGCAATTAAAAACTACAGTCTTTCAGAGTAACTGGTCACGCTACACTGTATGTATTCGCAAGCTATTTTAGGCTTGTGACGCCGGACAAAACTTCGCAGGACACTCGAAGTACCTCTCTATAGGCTCTACTTCGGCATCCATGCCTCAGCAACCCGTTTATTTTTACTCGTGTCACAAGAGCTACCTTCAGATTTCAATGAGGCCCCACGTAATTATCGGCGTTGAGTAACCGTACCCAAACCACTAGCTGCGCCTAAAGCTCCACCTACCGCTGTCCGCAAACGAGGTAGCTCATTGGAAGGAGCTGGCATTTCTTGCAATGGCGCAGAAGTCTCCGCACCACAAACATTTGCTGCATTTGCGCCTCCACGCACTATCATCTCAGGATGCCGACTCTTAAACGCACCAACCGCCTTCGAAGCTCGACTAATCGCTGCCATCAATGGTGAAGTAGGTAGAGACGGAGGCGGAGCTTCTAGCTCTTCTTGTCTCAATCTAATGCCCGCTAATTTTAGCTGCTCATTTTGAGCAATTTCTTTTTTACGCGGGATCAACTGGAGATCAATTTGATAGTTGTTACTGAGTTTATTTTCTCGCGGAATAAAATCAACATAAAAATCTTTGGTTTCTCCATCAGCTACTTCCAATCTCAATTCGCAATAGAACTTATCACATTGAGAATTATAATGCAACTGAAAATTTTTAATTTGTTGAACTTGCTGCGACGACACTTTTTCCTCATCTTCTCTAGTACCAATAAGTGTCATGACTCTCTTCAACAAATCAGCACCCGGCATAATCGCTTCCTGGATCGCAGCCGCTAGTTTTCGTTTTTCTAGATTTTTATCGCTCAGTTGAACCAAACGATGCGCTGCTGTAGAGGTAACTTGTAAATCCACCTGCTTTACCATATGCTCATTTGCCAGTCCGCTTAATTTGAGAATAGTCGTCATGTCGCGGCATTTTTGAGCGACTTGCGCTATCACTGCATTTAAGTTTTTATCTGAAAAATTAAGCTTGTTTAACCAGTGCAACAGATTTTGACTCCTCAGATATTTCATAGCGTTGCTCATAGTGTCGGTTTTGAAAAAATCTTTATAAACCTTCAAGAGCGCTTGTATCCCTGTTTCATCTTTAGCAAACCACTCTAACCGATCAATCAAAAGCTTAATACGATCTCCTAAATCTTCCCATTCATTAGGAATTACCCTCTGTATTTCTTCTTCTGATAGTTGGGACACCGCTTGAGCATGCAGTAAATCCAAAATCTTATACATAGCACTTCCGCTAATATCTCGCTTAAAAAACCAACGAGTCATATCCTTATCCAGGTCTGCACCCATGGCGTGTTTATAATATGTATTAAGCATCAATAAAATACCTATTACTGGGTTGCTATGTGGAGCCATTTGAGCAAAATATTCTCGGCGACCTACCCTTTCTCTCCGTCCTCCTTGTCGAAAATCAGGTAGCAAAGCCAAACCAGAAAGTAGAAGGTTATCATTTAGCGACCCAACAAGGTGGTTAGCTAAATTTTTTCTATCGGCCGCTCTAAAAAAGCCTTCTTGATAAGTAGTAAAGAGATGATGAGCGAGTGTTTGAAATTTTACTAATTGTTCAGCACGATTGGGAGGTGGCAAATCACTGATGTCACCCGAAGCTAATTTTTTGCGGCGCCAAAAATGAAAATCAGTTAAATTAACATATTTTTTGTAGCGAGCCTCTTTTAATAAATTCAACTCATTATCTTTATCTAGCTGATGCACACCCAGCTTGAATTCTGTTGAAGCAAAAGCATTCACTCCACTGATCACTTCCACATACAATTGATTTACGCGCGTTAAAGCAAGCTCTCCATCCTTATCTTTCACTAATTTCATACGATAATTTTGTAAAACACTTAAAAAATCTTTAATGTTTTCATTTAAATTTAAAGAAGTAAATTCTTTACAAGAAAAATTTTTCCTAATAAAACTAAAATTTCTCGCTTGTGCTAACACCGCATTTAATCGGTTGATAAGTGCACGATTTTTGTGTTCTTCAAGGGCGACGGCTACCACGACACCACCATTTAGCAATTCTGGAATTTTAAACTTCAAATAACTTTCTTCCGCACTTGCTTTTGTTAATGAAACTACCGCATTTTGATAAAAAACCATCTCAGGTTGAGAAGAGGAAAATGTAAAATCACTCGCGTTAAATGCTAAGATAGCCTTATTTTCACTAGGGCCTCTGTCCGTTTGAAAAATGGGGTCGCACCGATTCTCTTCACACGCTTTGGTGAAAGCATTGGTCACGCTTTTCCACTTCTTCACCAATTCATTTAAAACTTCTTCTGTAATATTCGCTAATTTAGTTTGCCAAACTATTTTATCTTCTTCTTCAGAAAATTTATAAGCGGGCGTTGCCAATAAATTTTTCCAAAACTGCGTCATTTGGTCCACAAAGGCTTTATACGCTTTTAATACAGGAAGTTTGAGTGGTGATAAACCGCCCCCTTCTACTTCCGCATGATAGAGCATTAAATATCGATGAAAAACCACATTGAGGATTGCGCTAAAACGCTCGCTAAATAAACGTTCATAGGCTTCTGTTTTTTCAGCTAAAGCACGCGTATAAGCATCCTGCTTCTTCTTAGGCGATTTTCTTAATTTTGATTTATCAATCACAGTCACGCTTCTACCGGGCCATGCTTTCAGACGACCATCTTTCCCTGGCAAAGGACGACCCGCACGCCCTTTGTTTTGAATGGCCAACCGCTTAGAAGGTAAATATGCTTGAATAACCAACAAACCATGAGGATGAGATTCTTCCCGCCTCTTACCCGTTGCCGGAATTCTGGATTTAATATTAACCCCGCGATTCAAACGAGTGCTTACTGTGATAGTTCCCGCTAAACCACCTTGATGAGTCAATATATCCGCGACAGATTGAGTTTTACCCTCTCCATCTACTTGTGCGACGATTGGCACATCCTCTGCATCTGGGCGGCTAAGATCTCGCGATCTTTGATCACTTGCCGAGTCTAGTTGTATGCACGTTGCTCCATTAGGATTATTGTTAAGACGCACGGCTAAATATTTATAAATTTTTTGAGCTTCTGCCTCGGTTTCTGCAAAAACCAAAATGGGTTGAGGCGCAATACGTTCTGAAAAAAATCCATCACGTTTACGCTGCTGTGTCTTATGAACTTCTTCATATATTTTTTTTAATACCGCGTCAAAATCTTTAACAAAAATAGGGAGCTCATCTTGACGTATTGATGGCAAATGAGGAGGGATAGATAAAACAACCTGCCCGTGCTTTTGCTGTTGTTCACGAATCTCACCGCCAGAACCGGGCGAACCGGTCATACCTGTGATATCTATCGCCTCTTCTTTCAAGACATCGTGAGCAGTTAAAGAAATAATAGGGGTAGTTTCAGGCTCGATAGGAAATAAATCCGTGTGATGTTTTTTATTAAGTTTTGCATGTAAAAATTGCTGCACGCCCCCACTAAAACGCGAATCCGTGCTCACTACTTTATTAATAATAGGATAGGCGACCATTTCTTCTTCCATGTCATCACCCGTTCCTCGCTGTATCGTTTCTACTTTGAAATGTGATTTTTTACCTGCACTCTCTCCAAGAGAGTTATCATCCACTTCATCATTTTCCCAATTAGGCGCTTCGATCAATCTATTGGCAATGCAAGCCGCTTGATACCACGCATCCAAACGTGCAGTGGAAAATTCTTGAATTTCTGCATGATGTGCGGGGTAATTTTTTTTCAAAAAGCGTCTTAATGCGCGTGCATATTTTTTGTCTTTTGCACCATTTTCTTTATAATGCGCATATTTTTTAGCGCGCTCAACAAAATCATTAATGGCAGAATATACCCAAGCATGTACATTAGCCTCCGAAGGCGCTCCACTCGAAGAGGCTGGAATACGATGTGTCGTAGGATTATCCAGGGTCTCAGCATCTTGTTCATCCACTACCCATCTTGCTTTGGGATATGGCAGATTCGCTAATTTTTGTCTTGCATAAAAAAAAGCAAACCCTGATATATTTGAAAAGTTAATGCCGCCCACCTTATACTCTTCCATGGTAGAGTTGCCGGTAATGATGTTTTCACTCACTAATAAGCCAGCGCCCACAAAAAATTCTTTCGTTTCTTTCAAATCACGTTCCGCCAAATCAGCATTGGAGGAGCAAAAATTGGCCGTTTCTCCTCCAAGATTAGCTAAAGCAGAAAAAAGCGCACTAATCACTGTTTTACCTTGACCGGTCGGAACACCAAATAGCACAGAGCCCTCAGTCAAAATGCGAGCAATGGCCACTATAATTTGAGTAGAATTAGGAAAGAGACCGATGGTTTGCCACATGATTTCACGTAATACCGCAAGCGCCGTGAGATAAGCGCCTATTTTCACCTCAACATCTTGCGCATCTCCTTTTGCAAGTTCTCTTTGAATAGTGGCACGACATTCACGTAACACTGCTCGAAGCTCAACCAATGTCAGTGCTTTAGCACCGCCTGGTTTATTGTTATCTAAGGGCAATAGATAGCCTAATTGATTGACAAGCTCATAGGCTTCTAATAAAGTACGTTGCTGAGAAAGCAGTAAAGCTTTGGGGTGACCTAAATGACAGTTCCTAATGCCTGCAATTGTTTGTTCTGCGTGATTTCCTTCTAATTCAAAATCTTGCTCGCGGTTGAGAGAAGCGCCCCCAGCAGGCCGTTCTTTTAATTCAGTAAGATACGCTTCAAATTGATCATGAGCGTTTGCATCAATATTTCCCAACCGTTCTCTAAGCACAGTTAATTTAGGGGGTTCTTCAAAAACCAAACACGCTTCTAATAATTGTTTTAACTGTCTGGCAGTAAATTTATCCAACACCTCAATAGTCGCGAGCAAAGACGCTTCATTCATATGTTGTTCATGTAGTAAACGCGCCATTACAGCTAATATCCACGTGGCTTTTTCAGGAGCATCTAATGCTTGCAAGCGATCTTGAACGCTTAAGAGTAAAACAGGTTGTTTGCTAAATAACTTAAACCATTTAATGGTAAACGTCTTCTGCAATTTTTGATCCACAAAAGCTTGTGGTGTTAAATCTGCAAGGGGAACGCTTGGCATAAAACGATCACAGCTGACTTGATTTAATCTACTCAAATAATCCATCATGACACTACTAGCGCCAATCAATGCTTCTAACTGATTCATATCAGAAGCATTTTGATAAAGTGCTAAATATTCTGCGCAACAATGAGGATAAGTTTGCATTTGATTTTTTAACGCTTCCCACAAATCCTCCGATCCTTCAATAATAATCCGATAGCTGAGTGCTAAAAATATTTTTTTCAGTTCTACAGGAACGGGATACTGCATAGCTTGCATGATAGCGCGCTGCTTCGCTGGTGCTAATTGTTTATTTTCGATCGCTTTAAATAAATCATCCAGCAAGCTAAGCGGCATGCGTCGTTTATCTCGATAGCATTGATCAATTTGGGCGAGCAGCATCACTAAAAGCTTAATACCCCCTTCTTTATTTTTTATATTGGCTTCCTGCAATTTCTTTAAAAATTCAGGAAATTGCCTTGGCCAACGCCTATTAAATTGTTGGCTCAACCGAATCAGTAATTCCGCTTGCGTCACAAATTCTTTGGCATCACTAAAATTATCTAAAACACTTCGTCTTAGAGGTGCATTGGAAGATTCACCACCACCCTCCTCTATCAATTCTTCAGGAAAATTTTCTGCCCATTGAGGTCTAAGCTTATTAAGAATAGCGCACAGTTTTTCCTGTGTTTCTTTTGAATCAGGAAAACTTACTTCCACCACCTTTGGCAATTTCGCCACATAAGCCTTGACCATTTTCAAAATCATCTTCGCTATTTGACGTTTCATCCCCCAAATAAGAGGCTTCGCCATCATCTTTTCTCGCATCCCTCCATTCTCACCGAATTCATTTATTTTACGAATCGCACTTTGACAATAAAATGTAAAATAAGGAAACGCGCTTTCTACATTTTCCAATCGCTTTAAATCAATCTTTTCTAAGCTACAAACCAGTGGCTTTAGAAAATCAGGACAACTTTCTGGCGGCTCCTCTACATTCTTATTAAAAAACTCTGCTTCACGCCGCAAATCTTCTAAAAAATCTTCTGGAATCCCCTTATTTTTCTCGCCATCAGGCACATGCCTTAATTTGCAATGAGGAAATTGCGCAGTAAATTCAATTAAAATTTGTTTCGAAGTTGGCCCCTTCTGTCCTTCTTCAGGAGTCAGTCTCTTGGCAAAAGCTAAAAATTCATTAAGCGATGGCATCTCACCTTCTTTTCTCTCAATACGATTAAACACTAATAAAATTTGCTCTAAGGTCGAGACTTGTGCGGAGCTTATTGCTTCTAAATAAACCAATAATTCCTCTACGCAAGCCCTATTATCCCCTTCGTCTTGAACGGCATTTAAAGAAGCGATCACTTGGAATAATAAAAGCAATTGAGTTTTATTTAATGCAATTTTTCTAGATTCAAAGCCCTCATGCGCAGCCTTCAAAAAATAAAGCCAATCGTTAATGGGCAAAGGCAAAGGAGGAGCGACTTGCCCTTCTCGCATGATATGCTTGTGGTGATAATATATAAGTGCTTCGCAAAAAAGCAGCCCATATTTTTTAATATATTCTTTGATGTCTGTCATTTCTTTTTCTGGAGCATCATACATTCGGTGTATCTGCGCATCTAAAAAAATTAAAGCATATACTTGATCAAAATTAAGCCGAGGCTCATCTACCGCTATCAATAAGCAGTCCGCTAAAATTCTAGATAAAATAATTGGAGGCGCCCAGTCACATATTTCTATTAATTTATGTAGGAGCGCTTCTTGCGACAACGCTAAATTAGGTTGCACATGAGTAGTCAGCACCATCGTAAATAAAAGCAGTTTGGAAATATTCTTTACAACCGCCATATCAACGTCCCTTGGAATCTTGACTGCAACATTTTCAAACAATTGCGCAATGACACGCTGAATATTCCAAATGGTAGGTTCTGTATAGAAATCTTGATCCTCTACTAAATCTTTAGCAAAAGGAGAAGCGATTTGTAAACCCATGTAACGATAAGCGGCTTCTATACATGAAGAACTGGAATATTCTGATAAAAATTTCTTGGAAGGATCTTCTATGACTTTCAATAAATAAGAACGTAAAGTAGCAACCTCGGTTAAAAAAGTTGGAATAAAAGATACCAAAGAAATTTTTACTGAACCAGAAGCCATACCCCCTTCATCATCAATCCTGGCTTGCTTTTCCGGCGATTTTAAGGATGAGCTTTTCTCAGTCAGGTTAGGCACCACAAGATTCATACAAGGCGCTGTAAAAACAAACCCATTTGCCAATGCAGTAGGTGCACCATTGATAGTGAAATCTTGTGGAAAAGAAATATAAGGCGGCTGTGCTTCTGGGTGTACACAAACAGTGCTTTCTAACACCGCTAAATATTTTTCTAAAAAAGAAGGAATATTTTTTAAACATGCTGTATTACTCTCAGGAGTCCCTTCAATGAAAATCCCTTGCTGCTGCTCAAATGCATTTAACACTAATACCGGCGGTAAATCTTGACGAGTAATCTCTCGAAAACGTTGAATAAAAGCTTCAAATGCGGTAAAAGCATCTGCTAAATTAAAACAACCTTCTGCACCCCAATCTTTCATCGCTTGCGCTTGACCAATCATTAACCTACACCACCAAGATTTTTGATGGGGAGGTAAAGCTAAGATGCGCGAAAAAATTTCGACATTTTCGGATTGAATAAATTCTAACCAATTAGAGGAAGTATGTAAAAGCGCCTCAAAACTATTTTTCAACGAAAATTTATAGACACGGCCTTTAATAGTTATATTCACTGGGGTTGCCATTGCTTCTCTTAAATCCGCAAATATTTTTAACCCTGCACAACCGGTTTGTTCTAAAATAGGATAAAGCCCATAAAGCCCATAAGCGCTTAATTTCTCACAAAATTGGGGATGCGCACGCAAAAAAGACTCAAGTAGGTGAGGATACGTTGGATCTGCCCCACGCATGCATTGCTTAAATTTTTGTTGGAGGGTCACCAGCGTTTCTTCAGAAATCGGGGCATTTTTATCTTTTTGGTAGGCTTGTAAGTTTTGTAAAAACTCTGGTAAATTTATTTCACATGCATTATATTGCGCTCCTGTCCCTCGTATTTTTCTCTCCATTTCAAAAGGTACTTTTAATGACACTGTAAAAGGGTTCGCAGGGGCAGTGGATTGGGATGCTAAATTGGGATTAAAATCTAAGACGACTTTGCCATCACGTTTTTTTAAAACAAATCCTTTGGGTATCGGTAAATTCTGAAGATTGGGCCCTCCTAAGAATTGAGGCCAAAATTTTGCCACCACTTCAAAGGCTTTTTTTGTTACATAGTAAATTCCTTCTGTTAATCCAATATATTCATTCTCCTTACTGATTTTTTCTCCTTTCCTAAAATAATAAGGTTGCAATCCCCCGAAACAGGTTTGCCAAAATTCTAACAGTCGGCCTTTTTTACGAATGTTTTCCAAAGATTCTGGTAAAAGAAGATCAGGAAATTGGATTAAATCTTGATAACAAATTAAATCTTCAGCATTCAGATCGTCAGGTAAAAAAGAAAGGGGTTGCCCTCTTTGTTGTCGCTGCTGTTGCTGTTCTTGTTGCTGCTGCTGTTGCTGCTGCTCTTGTTGTTGTGCTTGCACCTCTACATCTAGCTGAGGGACGCTCGCTTCTTCTGCGACTAAATTAGCTGCTTGCGTCGTGACAAATAACGTACGACGATTCATAAGCACTTGATTATCAATCTCATCATATAATTGGCGAAGTACTGGATCTGAATCTGCTTCCGCCTCAAAACTATTGATTAAAAAATCTGGAGCCGTACTAAATTGAAAATTAAAGAAGCAAGTGGCTTGTGCTTGCTCTACCCATGTTTTGATACGTGTTAATAATTGCACAAAGTATGGTTTATTGGCGTCCGTTAATGGTTCAAAACGAATCGTGAGTTCTTGTAAAGGTGCGCCCTTCACCTGATAGATTAAATTTTCCCAACTTGCATCGTCTAATTTGGAAGCATCTATCGTTAAAAATAGTTTATTTAAAGCCAATGCGCCTATGTGATCCGCTAATAATTGAATGGGCCCACTAGGATCTTGCGCTAAATGGAGTGCCACTTTAATTTCTTGAAAAGGAAAACTACGGGGGGTGTGATCTTCACTGAGTTCACTTAAGCAGATAAGTAAGTGTTGAAAAAAAGGCAAGCCCATTTCCTCAACTAAAGCGTAAAAATTTCGCTCATGAGAGGAAGCTTTCTGAACATCAGCCTCTTCTTGAAAAGCCAAACGAGCGGGAAAGCATAAAGGAGTATCTATCTTATCCGTCGCTTTAGAAAAAGGAGATTGCATCCATTTTTCAGCGGCTAACAAAAGATAAGAATTATTTTCTTCTTTCCAATCAACAGTTGATGAAAATTCTGTCAAAAATTGTTCGGCGAGTTTATTAGAAAGTAATAAAGATTGATGAGTTTTCCAAAAATCATCAAAATGTTCATCGGACTCTGCATCATGCCCTCCAAAACTTTCCAAAAGTGCTGTAAAATCATCTCGCTCTATACCAGCACCCACTTCAAGCGTGGTCGCCACACTCTCGAATATTGCTTCCATATTCTCTCTACTGCCACTGCCGCTGCCGCTACCACTGCCACTGCCACTGGCGTGATCATTGCTACTCTCCTCAGGAAAATCCGGCACCGTGAATATGTCGGGAGAAAAAACACCCATGGGAGAGCGTGCTGTTTCAATTTGTCGAGTAAGTTTTAATAGAGCTTGATTGATACGAGGCGAGAGAGACATAAAAAATAACCTCTTGAGAAAAAGCGGTTGAAGGAGAAGGGCCGTACTTACTATGGTTTCATTATATACTGAGTTTGAAAATAGATACCTTAAGAAAACCTTAACCTTATTTTGCTATCGTAAACAAAAAACTCTAATTGATAAATAATTATGTTTAACGAACAAGAACAAGAGCTCATCGATCTATTTTCTAGCTTTCAAACACTTTTGAAAACGGAAGATCAAGAGAGAGCAGCCACCGCTTTAGAAGCATTCATTCATTCCTATGCCGCTGAAAATAGGACTTTATCCATCCTCTTACGGACAATAAAAAATATAGGAGAGCATCCTGATCAATACGATACAACATGTATTAAAAACTTTCGCACTGCATTAAAAAATTCTCCTGAATGCTCATTACTGCCTTTATTATGCTTAGCTGCACAAGTAGAGACAGCTATCACTCTCAATAACGAACGAAAAAATAAATTACAAGAAATTTTTATCGCAGTGTTAAAAACAGGAGCCCTCGCGGGCGATAATCCTGTAAAATATTGGGATGCCTCTGTCTGCATTAACTTTTTAACTGCACTTTCTCCTCAAATATTAGTCATGGCGATAGAACGAAGGCCCGAGTTATTAGAGAAAATAGAGAAGAGGAACCCTCTAAATTTCCTTCAACAATTATCTCTTTATTCATTACCGATTTTATTAAAAAGCGATCTCAGTGTATTAAGCCACTTAAGCGAATCCGACAAGCAGCGTTTTATCAGTCAATGGCTCTCACGCTTAGCTTGTAGATTAGCTCAAGCTGTCTTTCCAAAATTTCCGACTACACCTCAATTCAGCTGCCCACGCGAAAATTTATCAGTTATTTTATTCGCACTCATACACCAATCTTCTGAATGGCTAGCAGAAGAAAACGCACAAAGAGCTTTAGTGAATTTTTTTGAGATAATTGATACTTCAGTTGAGATGCCAGAAACGACCACCACCCTCTACATCACAAGCTTTAATAGTTGGGCAGAAGAAGATCCAGAAGCAGTAGCTAATTTTCGCTTTTCCCTCCCCAGTAATTTATCATTGACGGAATTTCATCATGCAGCTGTTACCATGGGTGCTCCTTCAACAATGGAGCAGGAGAGAGTGAAATATGAATTACATCTAAAGTTTGGGAGCCCTGTAGTCCTAGAAGATATCACTCCCCACGCCACTTTCTTGGCGTGGGCAACGCAGCCGACCAATATAACTCAATTCACATTATCTATAAAAGTATTAGATTTTTGGGAGTTAATGGAGTTACAAAAAACCATGAGTCGCGCTGTGACCTCTTGGTTTCGTAATCAATTGGTTGAGTTTTTTGCTCCTTACTGCGAATTACAACAGTTCATAAAAAATCAAATAAATTTGCGTATTGTCGATGATATACAACAACTCCTAGTGAGCTATAAACAAATCAACCAAGGAGAAGATTATCATAAAGAGCAATTTATCTTAATTGTGCAAGCCATCGATTATGTATCGACACTGCAGCCAACACTATTAGAAATAATTGTTAACACCTTACATAAAAAAGAATTTGAAAATCTCTGTGCTTTATTAAATTGCTCTCCGTTAGGCTCACCGCATTTATCTTATCTTCAAAGTCTATTTGAAAAATTTCCAGCCACATCCCGTATGCACCAATTATGTAGCATTATAGAGCTTAGACTTCTTGCCAGACGAGACGCAGTGATCAGCCCTCATTTATCAGAGATTAATGAAGATTCTCTCCCTCATGCAGCTGATCCGAAGATAAAGGAGTTATTACAGTATTTGGTTGAAATCACTGTTAGTTATTTGAGTGAGGAAAAGCGGTCTGCTAACTTAGCTACTTTTTTGCACAGAGATTTGAACGACCAGGATACACGCGAAATTTTCATGAAAACATTAGGTGAAATATTGTTAGCGCGACTTTCAGACTTTCATTTTGGCAAGCAAGCACAATGGTATGCAAAAGCAATTATCGCGTTAGTTTCTCCAACAGAACTTAAGACCCCCAGCTGGGCGGCCCTTCGTTCCATTTGTTGTGCGCCTTCGCCTGTTACTCGTGCCGTCGAGGTTGAGGCGACATACTCTTCAGTACTAGCAACAATACCTGCACTCACCCCAGCACCTCACTCTACATCATCTGGCCAGCAAAAAAAACCTCAAGAAGCTGTGCCTTCATTCCCACCTTGATTTACTGGGTGCTTCATAAAGAAAAAAAGCATCCAAAAGTTCCTCGGGAGTGTTCGCCACTATCATCATTTGATGCATTTTTGGCGCGATAAATCCGCTGTCACGGGCTTTAGTTAAAAACGCAATCATTTCGTCAAAATAACCATCCACATTTAAAATACCACAGGGCTTCCGATGAAATCCTAACTGAGCGCTCGAAAATATTTCAAAAAATTCTTCGAGTGTTCCAATACCTCCTGGTAACATCACAAAACCGTCAGCTAAATCGCCCATCAACACTTTGCGATCATGTAAAGATTCTACCAAGTGGGCGGCAGTCAAATCGCCACGCATAATTTCTTTGTTGAATAAAAACTTAGGCATCACGCCAATCACTTCAGCTCCTTGATTTAACATCACGTCCGAGATAACACCCATCACTCCTAATTTACTACCCCCAAAAACTAGACCAATATGGCGCTTGCATAATGCTTCACCGAATGCTTGTGCTGCATCTATAAACTGAGGTGAATTTCCTTTAGCAGCTCCGCAAAAAACTGCCAATCTTTTAATCACTTTCATCATCTTTCCCTCTTTTAATCGATGTATAGCACGACCCACTTAGCTTTATACGGGGTTGCAAACTCGCTCCTCTGCGGTCATGTACGTCTATGCACACTCCTTCGACGCGCAAGCTTGCGCCTTGCCTAACATATAATTGACTAGCGCTCTAGTATAACGTACAAAAAAAGTTGATGAAAGATCACTCATTTCCTTTTTGCGGCTCTTTAAGCTTCTATTAATAATTTTTTGTTACAATGAAAACTAAAATAATAAAAATAACTTTGGAATAACAATGACGATATCAATTTTCTCCTCTGCCACCCTACTCCCTTCTGATAATCCTGTTTTAATAGCGAGAGTAACTAGAATAAATATTTTATTAACTCTGGTAAAAAGCTATAGTTCTCGACCTGACCAGAGAGGAGAATTAAACATACAATTACCGCTCCTCGAAGCTGAGATACGTAGTTTAAGAGATGAAGGTACACCCCAACACCAGTTTTTTGCAGACCATGTTGAGCAAGAGATTAATACCATTGCACATGGAAATAGAATAAGTCTCTAATACGTCCCAAAAAGATACACTCTACGCTTTATCGTGTTATTTAGGGCGCCTCTTATAAATGCTGCGCACGATTATATATCTGAGCATCACCTGATGTATCCCTAAGTTTTTTTAAGTTTGTCATGCCTGCGTAGGCAGGCATC
>CAYYFQ010000028.1:0-27452 GCA_964471475.1 uncultured Gammaproteobacteria bacterium | reverse complement strand
CTAATGTTTTATCTTGTGAAGAATTGAAGTTCATCATTTTTTTCCTTGGTTGGTTGATCGATTAGTTTGACTGGACGCCACTTCCTTCGAGGCATCTTCTTTACTTTTTTCTGCTTCCGGCTCAGAAAAAATCTCCTCATCAGCTTTTGCTTTTTTCTCTGCCTGAATTCGCTCATACACTTCCAGTCTGTGAATACTCACCGACTGTGGCCCATGAATCCCCAGCGTTATCTGCCGACCACTAATACTTAACACAGTTATACTCACGTCATCCCCGATCATCACACTTTCCCCCACCTTTCTTGCCAGTACGAGCATAAAAAATTCTCCTCAATTAAAAAATGAAAAATACTGCTACCTTTGTTTGAAATGATCCGTTTTCGGTAAAAGCTTTTCCTTAAAAACTGTTATAAAGAAATATTATGTCTATGATTCGATTTTAAATTTTACTGTTTTCACTATCATTTTTTATAGCATATAAATATATAGTTATCGCGATAAGTAATTCTTAAAATAAGAACCGATTGCTGGATATTGCATTTCATTTGAACTCATAATATAACCTCATAGTTTATGTAATTAATGTTGATTGCTAATCAGCTTGCTTACAATAATCAATATCTTTTAAAAACACCTCAATAAATTTCATTAATGCAATTAATACGCGCGATTAATACATTTGTGTTATAATTCTGCTGTGAAAATTACGTTAATGCAAACAATAATTGTTTTGATGCAATATTATTACATCAAAACAATTATTGTCAAGTAATTTTTCTTAGTGAGATATTGGCGATGAAACAAATGGAAAAAGAATATGCAAAATACCTTTCCTAATGTCTTAAAAAACCTTATTGAGCAAGCCGGAATTAATATTGCTACTTTAGCTAAAAAAATTGATTTACCTCCCCCCACAATACACAGATTGGTTACGGGAGAAGTAAGAGACCCAAAAATTTCTACGCTAACATCAATAGCAAATTATTTTTCTATTAGCATTGACCAATTATTAGGAAAAGAAAAATTTGATCAAAACTCGAAGCAAAAAGCAGAGTCCAATGGGTCCGAAGATAAAAGGATATTTGAACTGTGTGTACTTAGTTTAAATCAAGCAAATGAATACCATAGTTTATTACATTCTCCTAAACATAAAATTTTATGGGTTAATCAAAAATCTCATCACCCACCAGATAAACAAAAAAATATTTTTTCTGTATATTTAAAAAATAATATCTATGACCCACCATTTGTGAGTGGAACTTATCTCATTATTAACCCTGATATTTCGCCAGCAAATGGTGACCATGTCTTAATAAAATTTAATATGGATTCAGAGCCAGTGATAAAAAAGTATATTTCTGAAGGACATCAGAAATATCTTTATCCATTAAAACAAGACTTAAAAAGTATTGTCTTTAATCCAAATGAAGCTAGTCTTATTGGGGTCATTATTGAGCTATATCTTAAACTTAAAGACTAATTGAAAACACAGGGATAATCATTATGAGTAGCGTTCTTCCTTTATTTTTTTATCCAACCACATGGGTGTATGTCGATGATGATAAAACATTGCTCAAAACTATTGGGTCTTTTCTCAGTAACCATAATCATATTAAATTATTTGATTCTCCTAATGATTGTTTCCATTTTTTCAGCGAAAATAAAATTTTTTTAAGTGCATCTTCTTTTATAAAGTGTATTTCTGAGGATGAAAATTATGGCTTACTACGATCTTCCCCTATGGATTTTGACGTTACCCAAATTTCAAAATTAGAAAAAAATAAAAATGAGAGCGAAATTTCAGTAGTTATCATAGATTACCAAATGAATGAGATGGATGGATTTACTTTAGCTGAAAAAATACAAAATTTCCCGGTTAGAAAAATATTATTAACTGGAAATGTGCAAGAGAAAAAGGCAGTTGAAGGATTTAATAATAGCTTAATTCAACGATTTGTTCAAAAAGGACAAGAAAATACATCGAATAAGCTTTTACAGTATTTGCAAGAACAAACCTTAGAATATTTTTGCAATATAACGATGCCACTATTATCTTATTTGGAATCAGAAAATAAGATGCCTCTATCTGATCCGACTTTTATAGATTATTTTGAAACCTATATCCAAGTTAATAAAATAAAAGAATATTACTTAATTGATAAAGAAGGTAGTTATTTATGTATTAACGAATATGGAAAACGTTCATGTCTGATTGTAAGAACTCCTCGTTCCATAAATAATTTACTTAACATTTATAAGATAGATAAATCTATAGAGATAGCTGATTTAACGTCCTTAAAGAATTTCGAAAAAATTCCATTTTTTGGTATAAGCGTGGAATCGTGGGAAGTAAAACCTGAAGATTTAAAAAAATATCTCTATTCATTTGAAACACTTGAGGGAAGGGAAAAATATTTTATTTGTACAGTTAACCTTACTTGAGAAACGTAATATATTTAATCTATTGAGGGATGAAGGAGGAATATTGCCACATGCTAATTACCAATATACTTTCATTATTTAATGGTGATGTAATGGGAGTTCTTGTTACGTCATTGGTTCAAATTATTGGTGATATCGTCTGCACTTTTTTAGCGGCAAAACTTTTCTTTTCTCCCAATACAAATAAAAATCTAAAGCTATTTTACTGTTTTATTTTTATTAGCTTTATTGCAATGACTATTGATGATATATATTACAACTATATGTATCGCATAATGCACTATAACATTCGTAATAGTACAGGTATAATAGTTACCATAACTTTTATCTGTTTTCAATTGAGTCAAATTTATAGTTGGCTCATGTTTAAATATAAACAGAACATTAAAATTTTATCACAACAAAACATTCCTTATTTATTATGTACAGGTTTTGTGATTTATGTCATAGTATATTTCTTTTATTCAAATAAAAACTATCCATTAACCACCATATTGGTACAAAGTATGGAAGTTATGATCGATATGATTATTTGGTTGCTGGCTATTATTTGTTTTGCAAATACCACTTCTAGAGCTATTGCTCTTTTAACTCTGGGTTCCCTACTTATTGTTTCAGCAGATTTAACAATTAGATGTTTATATATTTTTGAGCCGACACAACTTGCCTATACGATGTGGGTTCATATGGTATGGGCTGCTGGTGTTGTTATTATAGCTTTTGGACTTTGGAGTTGTCTTAAAGGTGATAAATTTAATTTTGCTTCTGGAGATTCTCTCCAAGTTACTAGCAGTTCTTATATAGTTTTAACCTCATTCATTGCTTTTACGTTAGGAGTTACTTTTCTTACATTTTTCAAACTAAATACACATATTAACATGCACTCTATACTTTGGAGTTTGCCTATTGCTCTTATGTTTACATTGATTACCAGTATTTTTTTAGCTAAAAAATTTTCCATATTACTTGCTGAGCCGATTAATCAAATTATTGAAAGAGTAAATTTATTTGACTCTGGAAAAGTATCGCCTGAAGAAGCACCTCTATCAAAAATATATGAGTTTAATGTATTAGAAGACTTTACAAACTCTACAATTAATAAGTTATCTTTTCAATTAGAGCGAGAGCAAGAAATAGCAGCACAAGTAGCTCATGATATTCGATCGCCATTATCCGCATTACAAATCCTTACAGAGCAAAAATTAACTGAACTGGAAGAATCTAAAAGAATATTACTTCGAGATGCCGTATATCAGATCCGAGATATTGTGAATAATTTAGATCAAAGCTCACTTTCAAAAAGCACAGAAACACAGATTGCTATTTTATTAGAGCATGTTCTATCTGAAAGAAGAACGGCGCTCATACACAAATCTATTTCTATTACCCAAAATTTTGGTATAGATACGTATAATTTATTTATCAAAGTGTTACCTTCAGACTTCAAACGAGTTCTAACAAACTTGATTAATAATAGCGCTGAAGCAATTACTTCCGATAAAGGTAAAATAGAAGTCACCCTCGAGAGCGACGAGCATAATGTGATAATTACCATATCTGATAATGGTTGTGGGATACCCTCTAATTTATTTGGCTCATTATTTACTAAAGGATTTTCCACAAAAAAATTAGGTTCTGGGTTAGGATTGTTTCATGCTCGTGAAATTATC
The DNA here is from genome assembly GCA_964471475.1 of uncultured Gammaproteobacteria bacterium. Taxonomy (GTDB): domain Bacteria; phylum Pseudomonadota; class Gammaproteobacteria; order CAISUE01; family CAISUE01; genus JAJNBD01. The sequence continues at coordinate 23,340 of CAYYFQ010000028.1, read as the reverse complement.
ACTCAGTCGGGTGGAGCTATAGATATTAAATCTAAAGTTGATAGTGGAACAAAAATTACAATTAATTTACCCTCTCAACCAGTACCATCATGGTTTGCTACTAAATTAACCATCTCGCAAAATTCCATTGTTATTTGTGTTGATGATAGTATTTCTATATGGAATGCTTGGCAAGAAAGATTCCGCATTGCCGAAACTAATTTGGAATTAAGATATTGTAATGATAAAGCCAATCTTCTAAGAGAAGTTGCTAAAGACGAACCAAAGCCAAAAGTATACCTTGTTGATTATGAGTTTTCTGGGCAGTCTTATACAGGGCTAGATTTAATCACGAAAACTCTAGCACATAAAAAACAACATGATCAGGTTTTATTAGTGACCAGTAGATCAGCCGAAGAAATTAAAGAGTTTTGTTGTGATAATGAAGTACAAATAATTTCTAAATTTTTTGCTTTGAAAATACCTCTGGAAATTATTTAATTTAATTTTTAATACTTTTTAAAAGAGTTTAGTATACAAAATACTATTAATAATCATGTATGATAATGATGCCCCAAAGAAGTTTTCAGCCCTACTAAAAGAAATTGGCTTTGTTGTTCTTGTTAATCATCCAATTGATAAAGATGATATTTATGAAACTTATAATGAATGGAAGAAATTTTTTAACTCGCAAGAGAAATTCGAGTATATTCGTGGCAAACATAATGGAGAAGGATATGTTCCCCGAGAAATTGAAAACGCAAAGGGGTATAGTACACCTGATTTAAAAGAATTCTATCATTTCTATAAGTGGGGCAGACAGCCTCAAAATATTAATACTGCTTCAACTATAAGATTATATGATGCATTGACTACCTTGGGAGTAAATTTACTACATTGGCTTGATTCAAATATGCCGCAAGAGCTTGCAAATCAACTAACGATGCCACTTACAAAAATGATTGAAGATAGCAATAGACATCTGCTTCGACTTCTGCATTATCCGCAGCTTCCTAAACATACTGTTGGAATGCGATCTGCTCCGCATGGTGATATTAATTTATTAACATTATTGCCTGTTAGTACAGCAGCAGGACTAGAATTATTGGATAAGCAGGGTAATTGGCAAGCAGTTATAGGAGAAGCTAATTCTATCATTGTTAATACAGCAGATATGCTTGATTTAGCTACCTCTGGTTACTACAAATCGGTTATTCACCGTGTTATTAATCCAACAGATGTAACAATGAATCAATCTCGATATGCGGCTCCATTTTTCGTGCATCCAAGACAAGATGTAGATTTAAAAAATGGTTTTACTGCTCGTGAATTTTGGATTCAGCGGCTAAAAGAGATTGGTCTTTATTATAATTACTTGTGTATTGATCAAAATATAGAAAAAAATAAAGATTAGAATCAATGTGGTTTCATAGATAACATCACACACCACCGTAAAAAAGCTTTGGAGAGTACCATGTCAAAAATACAAAATGTAAAAACTTTTAATCCCATACTGGTTTGTTTTTTTGTTAGTTTCTTTTTTTTCTTTGAATTCATGCAAATGAGCATGTTTAATACTTTGGGGCCGAGTTTACTAAGCGATTTTTCTATTACCAGTACTCAAGTGGGAAGTTTGGCAGCTGCTTATTTTTATATGCTAACCATTATGTTATTACCCGCAGGAATTTTAATTGATCGATTTCCTATTCGCAACATCCTTTTAATTTCACTGGCTATTTCCATTCTAGGAACAACGCTTTTTTCTTTTGCCCAATCATTTAATATCGCTTTTCTCTGTAGAATATTTTCAGGTATTGGGGGTAGTTTTGCTTTTTTGGTATGTTTACGTGTAGCTGCTAACTTATTTCCACCAAAGCATTTGTCAATGATTATTGCTGTTATTACAACTTTTGCTTTTCTTGGTGCTATCTTTGCACAAACGCCACTTACTTGGCTTGTTATCCATATTGGTTGGCGTCAGAGTATGCAAGTTATTGTGGGCATCGGTCTCTGGATTTGGTTGATGAATTTTATTTTTACTCGAAATTTAGCTATCACTACTGAAATAAAAGCTAACAATTCTTTGGCAGGTATTTTTTCTTCAATAAAACAAGCCGCTTGTCAGATGCAAACTTGGCTCGGTGGTTTTTATGTGGCGTTAATGAATATGCCAACCGTCATTCTCGGTGCAAGCTGGGGCATTCTCTATCTACAACAAGTACATCATTTTTCTGCCATGCAAGCCTCTTACATCGCTTCATTTTTATTTGCGGGCCTCATCCTCGGTTCACCAACTATAGGCTGGTTATTTACTCAATTTCCTGGTAAAAAAACGCTGATATTTTTTGGTGCGTTAATTTTATTTTTGCTATCGTTTGCTTTATTTTTTAGCGGGGGGCTTACCCTGATTGAACTTGTTGCCCTATTTTTTGTGCTTGGTTTTTTTTCGGGAGCCCAATGTTTTGGGTATACTGTCGTTATTGAAAATAACCCACATGAAATTACAGCAACCGCCTCGAGTTTTTCTTCTATGGTAATCATGATTGTGAGCGCATTAGCAAAAGTTTTTTTTGGCAGTATTTTAAATCAAGATTGGAATGGTTTAATGGTAGATAAAATCCCTGTATATTCTGCGCATAGCTTTTTAGCGGCAATGTCAATATTACCAGTATCATTTTTCGTGTCGATACTAATTAGTATTTTTGTAAAAATTAAAAGGTGTAAATAATGTCGATTATTTCACTACAAAACTCCGAGGTTAAGATCACCCCTATTATTATGGGATGTTGGCAAATAGGAGGAAAACCACACTGGAATAATGTGGAAGATAAACTCTCCACAAAAGCCATATTATCTAGTGTTGATGCGGGAATTAACACATTTGATACAGCTCCTGTTTATGGAGATGGCCATTCAGAGCGCATGTTAGGCAACACCTTAAATACAGTACAACGTGATCAAGTTGTAATAGCCACTAAAGTTGGAGCTGAAAATTTAGCTTATCATGATGTAATAAAGTCATGTGAGTGCTCTTTAAAAAACTTAAAAACAGATTATATTGATCTTTTACAAATACATTCACCTTCTGGGGCCTTTGGTACTAAGGTTGTTCCTATGGAAGAAACGATGAGTGCTTTTTCAAAGTTAAAAAATGAAGGGAAAATAAAAGCAATGGGTGTATCCAATTTTTCATTATTACAACTACAAGAAGCTGCAAAATTTATCAAAATATCATGTATGCAAATTCCTTATTCAATATTTTGGAGACATGCTTACGAAGAAATAGTAAATTATTGTTCAGAAAAAAATATTGCTATCTTAGCTTATTCGCCATTAGCGCAAGGATTACTTAGCGGTAAATTTAGACAAAATGACAAATTTGATTACAATGATATTCGGAGTCATTTGGTGTTAGCTAAAAAAGAGCATTTTTCTAGGGTACAAGAAGCACTTAACAAACTATACCCTATAGCTGAAAAAAACAATATGAGCCTGTCTCAGTTGGCACTAACTTGGATTAATATGCATTTAAATGTAGCTGCTATCGTTGGAATCAGAACTCCAAAGCAATCTTATGATAATGCCAAGACAATGAAGCTTTCTATCTCCCAAGAAGATTACGAAAAAATTAATAAAGTAGGTCTTGAGGTGGCAATGCCTCTTAAAAATGAATCTTTCATGTGGAGTTTTTAACTGTCAACACGCCCTAATCTGAAAGACTGTAGATTATAATTACTCACCTTCCAAAGGCAACGCCATTTGTTCAGCGCGCCATAGGTCACGGCCATCGGGGATTTTAATACCAAAATGTAGATAAGCATTTTTAGTGGCTAATCGGCCACGCGCAGTGCGCATTAAAAATCCTTGTTGAATGAGATAAGGCTCTAAGACATCTTCGATAGTAGTACGCTCTTCACCGATAGCCGCTGCTATAGAATCTAAACCAACCGGGCCACCTTCAAATTTTTCGATAATCGCCAATAACAATTTTTGATCCATCAAGTCAAAACCATGACGATCCACATTTAACATTTTTAAAGCTTCATCAGCGATTTCTTGCGTAATCGCCCCTTTAGCTTTGACTTCTGCAAAATCGCGCACACGACGTAACAAACGATTAGCAATACGAGGAGTCCCACGCGACCGCTTGGCAATTTCAATCGCACCCAAGGTTTCTACTTCAATTTGCAAAATATGCGCTGACCTCAAAATAATTTTTACTAAATCATCCACTTCATAAAATTCTAGTCGCTGTACAATGCCGAATCGATCACGCAATGGTGACGTAAGGGACCCCGCACGTGTCGTAGCGCCAATTAATGTGAAAGGCGGCAAATCTAATTTGATAGATCTTGCCGAAGGACCTTCACCAATCATAATATCCAAAGCATAATCTTCCATAGCCGGATAAAGGATCTCTTCAATCACTGGGCTTAATCTGTGAATCTCATCAATGAACAATACATCTCGCGGCTCTAAGTTCGTTAAAATAGCGGCCAAATCTCCTGATTTTTCTAACACAGGACCTGAGGTTTGTTTGAGATTAACACCCATTTCGTTTGCAATAACATGCGCTAACGTAGTTTTTCCTAAACCGGGAGGGCCAAAAATTAAAGTGTGATCCAATGCTTCGTCACGCCCCTTAGCAGCTTCAATAAAAATTTCCATCTGCGCACGCACAGCAGGTTGCCCATTATATTCTGTGAGAAGTTTAGGACGAACCGCACGATCCACGACATTTTCTTTAGGAAGTTGGACACCACTAATTAAACGATCTTCTTCTAACATAAATGAGACTCATTAAAATATATTCTTTATCGGAGCACTGTGTACAAAACTATCAAGTAGTTCGCCAAATTTTCGCGCCCAACTTTCTTAATTTCTCTTCGATCTTTTCATAACCACGATCCACATGATAAATACGATCAATGGTCGTTTTTCCCTGTGCAATCAAACCCGCAATCACTAAGCTGGCAGACGCACGTAAATCAGTAGCCATCACTTGAGCACCTTGCAACTTTTTCACTCCATGACAAATCGCTACATTTCCTTCAATGTGAATATCAGCACCCATACGCTGTAATTCTAACGCATGCATAAAGCGATTATCAAAAATAGTTTCTGTAATACGCGATGTCCCTTGCGCGACACAATCTAAGACCATAAATTGCGCTTGCATGTCGGTTGCAAACGCAGGATAAGGAGCAGTCCGAATATCCACTCCTTGCAAAGGTTTTTTAGTGGGCTTCACGATCAAACGATTTTGTTCTGCGATAATCTCAGCGCCGCTTTCTTTAAGCTTTGTCAAAACAGCCTGCATAATGGCGGAGGGAATTTTATTCAAAATAACTTCTCCACCACTTAGCAAGGAGGCAATTAAATAGGTCCCCGCTTCAATCCGATCTGCAATCACAGCATGCGCACCGCCATGAAGTTTTTCGACGCCATCAATCACCAACTGTTCAGTACCCATCCCCGAAATTTTAGCACCGAGCCCATTTAAAAAATTTGCCAAATCCGTTACTTCGGGTTCTTTAGCGGCGTTATAGATAATGGTACGTCCTTTCGCAAGCACGGCCGCCATCAATAAATTTTCTGTCCCTGTAACTGTCACAATATCTGGAGATAATTCCGCACCGTGTAACCCATTAGGAGCTGAAGCGTGGATATAACCATTTTCAATATAAATTTTTGCTCCCATAGCAGTCAACCCATCAATATGTAAGTTCACTGGGCGAGCGCCAATAGCGCACCCTCCTGGTAAAGAAACCACTGCTTCATGATATTTAGTTAATAAAGGCCCTAAAACTAAAATCGAAGCACGCATTGTTTTAACCAAATCATATGGTGCAAAAAATTGATGAATATGATGACAATTCACTATAATTTCATTAGCATCAGTTTTATCAATAGAAGCTCCCATGCCGTTTAATAGTTTTAACATCGTATTCACGTCGGCGAGCGCAGGGACATTAGATAAATGCACAACATTTTCGGTTAACAGGCACGCAGCTAAAATAGGAAGTGCCGCATTTTTAGCACCTGAAATAGTGACTTCTCCATTTAAAACATACCCACCTTCTATCACTAATTTATCCATAACTTACTCCAACGATCCTGTTTGTAAAGCAATCGCATGTAGTTCTCCCGAGCTAATTAAATCATTTAACTCCGCATAAACTTTTTGTTGCTGCGCCACACGGCTCAACCCTTTAAACTGAGGAGCCAGAATTTTTGCTGAAAAATGTACGCCATCCTCCCCTTCTACTACAATATTTGCACCCGAAAAAGCTGCCGTTAATCTTGCTTGAATTTTTTCTTTAAGTATCATTTAATTCACCTTTAATTAAAATTTTTACCAACATACGGCATGAAGATCATTGCCTTCGTAGCTACGCCGACCATCGGTATATAAAATCAAAATGCCACAGGCTTTATCTTGTTTGGCTTGATCTCTCAATGGAACGGCTTTAGCCGCATAACTTTGCCCATCATCTAATAAATCAAATGTCATAAGATAAAAACCTTGAGGAGATCGCATGGGAAAATTAAGATCAGCAAAAGTCGCTCCTTTATAAGTGTTATGCATCAAATAATAATTCTCTAATGCCGTCGATAACTTCAATAAAGCAAGCTCTCCATCCGCACGGCGAGTTTTGATCACATGCTGTTCGTAATAATACCCCCCTATTCCACTCAAAATCGCAATCAACAACACACAAATAAGCACTTCTAATAACGTATAGCCCTCGCGCATCACTAATCTCCTTCTAGTCCATGAATAGGCCGCATAGAGCTCCAACGTTTACAGCTTGGGCATTGCCAAAAAAGAATTCTTCCAGAAAACCCACAATGTTTGCAGCGATACGTGGCAGTTTTTTTCAAAATTCCCATGGCGATATCATAAAATGTTTGTAAGTCAAAGCGTTCATTGTAAGATGCTGACTGCATTTTTTTTTGTAGCTCAATAAAGTAAACCACTCCGCGCAACGAAGGATGAAGTTTTAATTCGCTTTTTAAATAATTGACCGCCTCTTCTGGGGTTTCTTTGAACAAAATTTCTGTCAAAGCAATCGCAGTGGAAATACGAGGTTCACGCTTTTGACATTCGAACAAATATTTTTTCAGTCCTGTTTCATCTTGTAATTTTTCATAGCATTGCTTAATCGGTGATAAAGTTTCTGATAAATAGTCAGGGTCTTGCTCTGCCACGCGTTGATAGGCTTGCCGAGCCTCTTCCCATTTTCCCTCACTCATCCACAAACTTCCATTTAATAAATCGATGCGCGCCAAACGACGTTGATATTTGCGTGCTTTCTTAAGCATCTCCGAGGCAAAACTCAAATTATTTTTTTTAATGGAGTATTGCGCTAATTCACAATAATGATGGGCCAGTGCTAAACGTACTTCTGGATCTGTAGCTTCAAATTTTAAAGCAATCTCAATCGCTTGACGCCAACGTTTTTCGCGTTCATAAATATCTAACAAACGTTGCCAACTTTCTTCTTGAAACTCTTGAGTGTCAGCCACTTCTAAAAAATTTTGCTCAGCACGATCGAGCATACCAGCCGCCAAATAATCGTGTGCTAATGCAAGTTGTGCTTGAGCACGTTCTCGAGAAGTTAACGTAGGGCGAGCCAATAGATTTTGATGAACGCGAATCGCTCGGGTAAGTTCTCCGCGACGCCTAAACAATCCACCCAGAGCAAGGTGCGTTTCTATCGTATCTCCGTCGACAGACATACTTTTAATAAAAGTATCTAAAGCTTTATCATTTTCCTCGTTCAATAAATGATTTAAGCCTTTAAAATAATTTTTACTAATTTGAATAGAGACAAGATGAGAATCTTGCGAGCGATGACGACGCCCAAGCCAAAATCCAGTTAACAAAATGACAAAAAAAAGAATAAAAGTCCACATGCTTAAGAAATATCTTTCAACGGCATTGTACGTAAATTAGTCAATTCTTTTTCAGCCAAAGCCAATTTTTTAGCAACTTTATGCCCCTCCCAACGTGCATGCCAATACCACGAAATAGTGATAATAAGACCAATCAAACAACCTACACCAAAACTAATCACCAACAAAAGTGATAAAGGTAAACGGCTATTGCCAACATAATAATTAATGTCAACAGGAGATGCATTTAACAAGGCAAAACTTAAAACAAGAAGCAATAAAATAAAAATAAATATGTAGCGAATAACTCGCATGGCCTACACTCCTTATACGATGAAAAGGAATTATAACATTAGTGATATAATTTGCCAGCAACCACGAAGGCAACAACCTGTGTAACAGCAAGAAAAAAGGAGCTCTATGACCGAAAAAATTCTCAAAACGACACTTAAAATTGAACATCATGAATTTGAATATACTTTAATTCGCAGCAAAAACCGGCGTCGCACCTTAGCTCTTAGCATGGAACAACCGTTGCAAATTCAACTACGTGCACCTTTTCGCACTTCCATTAAAGAAGCTAATGATTTCCTTGCAAAAAATCATCATTGGATTTTAAAGCGTCAAACCGAGCTAAAAACTAGACCTTATTTTAAGCCTATTCAAGAATGGGAGCACGGCGACCGCGTTCCTTTTTTAGGCGACTTTTATTTATTACACCTTATTGAAGAGCCTTTGACTAAAGCAAGCATTTATCTTCACGAAAAACACCTCATGCTTCATATCCCAACACATATTATTTCCGAGTTACGTCCCCAGCTCATTGCCTCTACCATTATCAACTGGTACAAAAAAAACGCTCGAATTATTGCTCAACAAAAAATGCTTGATTGGGCGGAAAAATTAAAAGTAAATTTCAATGCGCTTATCATCAGTGGCCCACATAAACGGTGGGGAAGCTGTAACTACCGTAACGACATCCGTATCAATTGGCGAGCTGTTTTAGCTCCCAGCGAAGCTCTGGACTATTTGATTGCTCACGAATTATGCCACGTCAAACATAAAAATCACTCAAGTGCATTTTGGAAAATGCTTGGTAACGTCCTTCCCAACTATGCAGAACTGCAAAAAGTATTACATCAGCATCATATTTTTTTAAGTATTTAGGGGCTAATTAACACATATAGCGCTAGTCACTTAGTTTTAGACAAAGCGCAAGCGAACAAATCGAAGGAATGTACATATACCCATCGTACCTGACTGAAGACGAGCAAGCTTGCAACGCCGTATAAAGCTAAGTGGGTAGTGCTATACTAATTTTATGCGCTTTATGGAGGGGAGCCCCCCCATGCTGAGTCTCTACTCCTTTTGGCACTAGTAAAAAATTTGATACTTTTTGAGCTAAAAATCTTCCAACCCTCTTGATTTAAGTTATCTTATCTCTTTACTTTTTTAGGAAAGAAAAATAAAATGAGTACTGCACATCATAAGGTGAGTTATATGGGGTTGCCGGCGTTTGATACCTTAGCTTTTGTTAAAAAATTGGTTTCTGTTGGTGTGCCTCCAGAACAAGCGGAGGCGCAGGCGGAGCTACAAGCGCAAATTTTAGGGGAACTGTTGGTTGATCAATTGGCGACTAAACCCGACATCTATTCTCTTGATAAGACTATTATTCAAGTAGAAGAAAAATTAACTACGAAAATGGATTATGAAGCACAGTGCTTAGATGCCAAAATTGATCACGAAGTGCAAAAGCTAGATGCTAAAATTGATCAATGCACCACCATGCTAAGCGATAAAATTGATCACGAAGTGCAAAAGCTAGATGCTAAAATTGAGCGCGAAGTGCAAAAGCTAGATGCTAAAATTGAGCGCGAAGTGCAAAAGCTAGATGCCAAAATTGATCAATGCACCACCATGCTAAGCGATAAAATTGATCATGAAGTGCAAAAGCTAGATGCTAAAATTGACCAACTTGATCTTAAATTTACTGGTAAATTTAACCTATTATACTGGATGTTTGGCTTTATGCTCTCTATGTTTGTGTACATTGCGTTTAAGTTGTTTCATATTGGCGGGTAGTGGGAAGCTGTGGACTCTCTCCGTACACGACCAACCCTAATAATTGCAGAACGTGACGCAGCTGGCCCTTAATCGCCATTGGGCCATTGGGTGGGGAAGGAGGACGCTCTCACAACGTGACAGAGCAACGTGAGATAGCGCAGCGGTAAAACCCGTGATGGCGCCATTTAATGTTTTGTCATACACCACACAGTAGACTGTAAGCCATGTTGTATCAGCCATAAAGAGGGTATAGAATGTTTATTTCTCTCTTAGCAAATTTCAAGGACCTCTTTATGTTAGATCACACTGGTGTCATTGTTAACGATTTTGAAAAAAGCAAACAATTTTATAAAAAATTATTACATGTGATTGGCTATGAATTACTCATGGACTTTTCTCCCGAAGAAACCGGACATACCGCCTGTGCTGGCTTCGGCGAAAATGGGAAACCTGATTTTTGGATTAGCGCAGGAACACCCAATAATCCCCCCATGCATGTTGCTTTTCGAGTGAAGTCTCGCGAATTAGTAGATGCTTTTCATAAAGCAGGTTTAGCGGCAGGCGGCAAAGATAATGGAGCACCTGGCATACGCCCTCACTATCATCCTAATTATTACGGAGGATTCATTTTAGATGCTGACGGTCATAATATTGAAGCGGTCTGTCACGAGATGGACGTGATCAATGAAAGCTCTGAAGAAAGCTTTCCAGCCAGTGACCCCCCAGCATGGTAAGTGATGTCAACAAAAAATTTAATTTTCTTCAATATGAATAATGGTATGGCCCTGATTAATATAATCGAGAGTATAATTTAATTCGCCTGGAGAGTCGGAGTAGATAATATACATGGGCTGCCCTATTTCAATTTTTCGCCCAATAGATGTTAAAAGTTCAATGCCAGCAGATTTTGATTTAGGAGCTCCGGCAAATTTAGCAATGCGTGCTAAGTGATGGTTATGAATAGCAATGACCACACCTGCTTTTTTACTGCACACCGCTTGTTGATATGGCGCTTTTTTAGGCTCAAACATCCCACCTTGCGCCTCGCAGATAGCTTGAAATTTTTTCCAGGCCTGACCACTTTCTAAAATTTCAGCAGCTAAAGCCTTACCAGTTCCCCATTCCACTTGGGGCGAAAACTCCAACACATATCCTGCTAATGTCAGCGCACGATCTTTCAAATCTTGAGGCGCCTCTTTTTGATTTTGTAATACTGATAACACATCCATAGCTTCTAAAGCCGGGCCAATTCCTCGCCCAACGGGCTGAGAACCATCACTCAGGAGCACTTGCACTTCTACACCCAACTCTTTTGCCACAGATTCTAGATAGTTTTTTAATGTGTTGGCCATACTTTGATTTCTGACTTTAGCGGTAGGTCCAATGGGAATATCAATCACAATATGAGAAGAGCCAGCAGCAATTTTTTTTGACAAAATAGAAGCAACAAGTTGACCTTCACTATCTAAACCTAAAACGCGCTCAATACGAATAAAAATATCGTCAGCAGGACTGAGGGACATAGAACCACCCCACACCACACAACCATTTTCTTTTTCCACCACGCGTCGCATCGCTGACAAATCCAGGTCAACAGGTGCTAAAACTTCCATGGTATCAGCCGTTCCTGCAGGAGAAGTGATAGCACGTGATGAAGTCTTCGGCATTAAAAGCCCAAAAGCTGTCACAATCGGCACCACAATTAAACTTGTGCGATTACCGGGGAGTCCACCCACACAATGTTTATCAACCACCAATGGCTGCGGCCACTGTAGACGATTACCCGTCTCAACCATAGCTTGAGTTAAATTTAAAATTTCATTTTTACTTAAACGATTATCTCCACAACCGGCTAAAAAAGCAGAAATTTGGATATCCGATAAATAACCTGCCACCAAATCTTTCACAATTAAATCAATTTCTGCTTTATGCAATTCTTTGTTATTAATTTTATTGCGAATCAAACGGATGGACTCAAGTGCTTTTGGGTGGAATACTTGCACCATCTCCCCTTCGTGAGCTTGCAATAACTCCCATGCATAAGTCGAAAGACTTGCCTCATCCAGTGCAAGTAAATCAGATTCCACAAAATTTAACGTCGCAATAATGGTTTTACCTTTGAGGGTTACCGCCACCCGCACAGGAGTTTCAAATCCTTCTGAGCGGCATACATGGCAGTCTGGCCGCATATAAATCACAGTTTCTTTATACGTGTTGATGTGAAGGTTTTTCAATCGCAAAGCATGTTGCGGATCCATAATATTCATTCCTTATGAAGTTATTTTATAATGGTACCATTAAACCCTTAAAGAGTAAGTATGAGAAAGTTACATAAAGAAACACACTACATTAGTCGACTAGGATGGCTACGCGCCGCAGTATTAGGCGCAAATGATGGATTGATTTCAACGTCCAGCTTGATCATGAGCGTCGCTTCTGCGCACACTTCACAAAGTAGTATTCTCATCGCAGGGGCTGCAGGTTTAGTAGGAGGCGCAATGTCCATGGCAGCTGGAGAATATATCTCAGTAAGTTCACAATCAGATAGTGAAAAAGCGGCGCTGGCTGTTGAAAAAACTGAGTTAAAAGAAAACCCCAGTAATGAAATCCGCGAGCTGGCGAATATTTATGTTAAACGTGGTTTACAAAACCCCCTGGCCATGGATGTGGCTAAACAATTAATGGCCCACGATGCCTTAGGTGCTCACGCACGCGATGAGTTAGGTATTACAGAAGAATTTATTGCGCGCCCTTTACAAGCAGCTTTTTCTTCTGCTTGTAGCTTCACCATGGGTGCTTTGTTACCCTTACTTCTCGCCATTTTTATTCCTCTATCAGCAATTCCCCTCATGATATTTATTAGCACTATTTTATTTTTAGGATTGCTCGGTGGAGTTGCCGCTAAAATTGGAGGCGCTAAAATAGGAAGAGGCATTAGTCGAGTAATGGTGTGGGGATCGTTGGCGATGATCGTTGGAGCAACGATTGGGCATTTCCTCGGAATTGCAGTTTAACAAGGTATGCATGCGACTGAAGACTCAACTAATCCAGCGATTTCTTGAAGAGGAGGTCGCTCGCTTTCTTGAGTACGCACAGCCGCCAAAGTTTTTTCTGACCAATCAATAGCCCTGATAGCAGGAGGGAGAATACGAGCAAAAATACAACTCATAGCATCTTGAGGGTCATGGGGTGTAAACAGCGCTTCTCCATTACGACGAATAGCCTTGATAGCATCATCAATTTGTTGCGCCGTCTCTATTCTTAAATTTTCTGCATAGAGTTTTTTTGTGATGCCCCATGAAGATTGTATATACTGCGAGTGTAAGCACTCCGTTGTCGGATTTTTTGCGGTACCAGGGCGTTTCCAAAAACAAACGGGAGCGAGAACATATTTAACTGTACTTGCCTTCATGGATTTAACAAAGCCCCCTAAAGCTGGCGTATATGTCATCACTTCAGAAGCCGCTGCCAACGCAGAACCAATTTGCGCAAGCACACGTTTATTGCCGTTAAGCCCCAAATTTTCACTGCTCACTTCAGTAAGCGCATAAAGCCCCAATGCTAAGCACCCATTTACTCCCAAAATAAGTAGGTTATCTATAATACTGCCGATGGTACATTTTATATCCCATGTATAATCATGTGCCTCGGTTAAAAGAACAGCCATATTAGTGGCAACACTACCTAACATCACAGTTAAGGCAACCGCCATCTCATGCGTATAAATTAACTGAGATTCCAAAGCCGGAGGCCCATAACGAAAAGCCGTCCCCACAAGAGATATCCCCATTAAAGTCCAAAATACAGAATACTTCCACAATGCTTGCGCTCGAGGAGCAGGCAAATCTTTAAACTGGTTAATTAACACCAACAGTCTATTCAATGAAGGGGTTTCTTTCAACTCACAAAAAGATTCCATCAAAGCAACTTCCGCCGCTTGTCGCTTGCTCGCTTCTTCAATAATTGTATCGGCATCTTGTGCTTGTAAATGTTTTTTTCCTTCTTGTAATAACTCTATCACTGCTAATTGTGCCTGATCCACAGCCAACTGATAAGCTTCTCGTAATTTTTCTTGAAGCTTGTCCCATTCATCTAAGGGCATGTATGGCTTAGCATTTTCTGCTGGAAGAACTTTTTTTGGAACAACTTCTTCAGGCACTCCCGCAGCTAAACGGCGACCAAGACTTCTAAGATCCATAGTATACGCCATTCTCCCACTCCCACTACGAGGAGAAGTGGGCCCTGGGGAATGAGGAGGCAATGGAGGGAGTGTCACCGGAGCACGAGCCGGCTCGCAATTTAATGACAACGGAATTGCTTCCTCTGCAGCTAGGTAAGCATTGCATTGTCCGTCATCACTTTTTTCTAACTGAGGGCTCGATAATTGAAGAAAGTGCGTCAAATGTTGATGTCTGTCTTCCACCGTTAAAACAGGATTTGACTCTTCCTCCTGCGGTGATAATACTTGGTGAATAGAATCAACCGCCACAGAAACTTCAGAAAGAGGCTCAACACTTGCACTAGTTTGATCTGGCAATAATAAAGGTGTTGTACTTGTAAAAACTGCATGACTATAAGCAGCCAAAGACAAAGAAAATCCAAATATATTGTTTAATAGCTTTTCGATTAAATTTCGAGTAGCCTCTTGTAAAACCGCAGGGAGATTAACCATAGCGCCAAAAATTAAAGCAGCTAAAAGCTCTGGATCAGGCGCTCCGTCCAAAATTTGAGCTGCCGCCGTATTTAAAACAGAAAGCACGCCAATAATTAAAGTAAGGCAATCGATTACCCCAAAACTTTTAGCAACTTCCCAAAATTCTGTGAGATCTTTTTTAAGAGTGAGCTGGTTGATAACGCGCATAGCGGCCCGTGCGGAGAAAAAACTGAGCACAAAATTAAAAACTTCTCGCTCAAGTACAGGAAAAGGATCCGGCAATTTAAACAAAATTTGACCAATACGCGTTACCGCTACACGCCCAAACGCACCAAATGCCCAACCATGAGCATAATAAAAAGCACCTCCCAATACCAGTCCTTGAAAAATCTGCCGAAATACGGTTTCAGGCTCTAGATCTGTATTGAGTGTATTTAAGAAATTCGTAAAATCTTTTTGCGTTTTCCACGGTACAATGCGGTGTAAAGATTGCTGCTGGATTTTTTGAGATGCTTGTCTCTTCTTTGAAGAAGGAGATGGTGATCTGGATGAAAGTCTTACGAGTAATGGCGCTTCATCGCTTGGAAAACGCGAGCCTGGCAATGGAACGTTGCCAGGCTCGGCCCTAGGTAAGGAAGGAGAGTTAAATCTGCCAGAAACCATATTTTATATCACTCTTATTTTGTTATTAAATACTTCGGTCTAATTTTTCCAAAGCGCCGATTTTATCATTATTGAACGATATTGCAAACCGAAATTCCACCAAAAATAATTTTTTGGATCCCACGAACATGTCTCAAGATCACAGAAGTAAAGTTAACGAAACGTTGGCCTAGTTTACCTTACTAAGCTTAAGTTTCAATTAAATAGTATTAGAAAAATAAAAACAAATAAAAACAAAAATCTTGTCGAGTAGAGAAGCTTTATGTTATAGTTAAAAAAAGCAACTAATAAAATTTAATTTTTATGACTTCTTTAATCAAAAAACCAAGCGTTTCTCAAACAAGCTTCTTGCAAGCCTGGTTTTTTATTTCCTATTTTTTCTATTTTGGCTCTCCAGAGCCAAAATAATTATCCACTTATCACATCGCAGTACCTTACCCAAGACCTCCTCCAAGGAGACTCGAGTAAATCTATTTTTAACATTATTTATTTTTTAATCTCATAGGAAAATACTTATGAACAGTACTATTAATGAAGTGAATGAATTAGATGAAAATGCCATCATTGGCGATATTGAAACCCCAAGTTTAACCACAGGAGAATGTAGTTGGGTAACTTTCACCAATTGCACGATCGGTAGTGGTTGCTGATCGTTATGATTTATTTCTCAAGCGGCACCGCAATCTGAGGTGCCGCATTTGAGGAGAAATTTTTTATGTCTATAAAAAGATTGTTGCAAAAAAACCGCGCCGAAATACAACTATGTTTTATCGCGCTTCCATTACTAGAAGACACTTTTGTTGTATTGCATCAATCTACCCCTCCTCTTCCTTATAAAAATAAACTTATTGATCATTATTTTTCTCATCATATTCTAAAGCAACTCTCAATAATGCTTGGCCGTTGTGTAGTTTTATATTTGCATCAAATGAAACAGCAAGGCTTTTTGCGAGCACCAACAAGCCAAGAACGCTTTCAAGAATTTATTCGAAAAATTGAAACTGCCGACGTGCAAAAGGCCTTCTGGGAAAAATATCCTTATTTAAAAAAGCTGATTAGCAAGATATTGAGATACCAACAGAAAAACTTTATTTCATTATTGACAGATTTAGATAAAGATTTAAATACCCTAATAGAAAAAAAATTATTGCCCCCACATACCATCTTGACTAAAATTCATTTTACCAGCGATAACCACAGCAATAATAAACAAGTAGCCATCTTAGATTTTCTCGATAATCAACAAAAAAAGCATAGAATAGTTTATAAACCACGTTCTGCTGATACCGACGAAGCCTTAGTAATATTTTTAGGATGGGTTAACCAACATTGTCATTTACACTTAAAAATCACAGGTTGCTTAAATCTAAAAACGCATAGTTGGTTCGAATATGTAGATTTCAATTATTGTGAAAATCAACAACAACTATCACTGTTTTATGAAGAATATGGGTCTCTGCTTGCAGTTGCTTATTTGCTTTCACTCTCCGATTTACATTTTGAAAATATCATTGCGCATGGTCAACATCCAGTTATTATTGACTGCGAGACATTGTTAACTCCTTTACTAGATGATCTTTTTAATGAAGCTGCGACGCCATTCCATTTTAATGTGTGGCACACAGGCTTATTACCCATGCGCATCGGAGTCAACCAAGAAAATAAAGGAATTGAGGTATCTGCTCTAGCTCAAAAAAAACAAATTTCCTTATACAAAAAAATGGTGTGGGAAAAAGCGGGTACTGATGAAATGCACTTGGCGAGAATAGCAACACACATTAAACCAAAAAAAAATTATCCACGCCTCAAAGAACAGCGTTTATCTATAAAAAAATATATAAACAATATTCATGCGGGCTTTAACAAAACATTTCAAATTTTTATAACACATAAAAATTATTTACTTAGTGATGCATCTGTCTTGAATGGATTTAAAGGCATTATGACACGCCTTGTGTTGCGTGAGACTCAAGAATACGCAAAATTATGGCACGAAAGCTTTCATCCAAATTTATGCCAAAATAAAAAGAAGCGGGATACATACTGGCAGTGGTTAGCGCAGCGTTACAGAAACAAAAGAAATTATGCAGCCATTGTTACTAGTGAAATAAACGCATTAAGGCAAAATGACATCCCTGCTTTTTATGCGATAAGTGATCAAAATCTACTATTGCCAAACAAAATACCGCTCATCAAGCAATCGGGTTGGGATTTACTACAAAAACAGTTAAAAAACAATATTACTTGGGAAAACCTGGGCAAACAAAATCAATTAATGCACTTAAGTTTTACAACTTATTTTTATTCCAAAAATAATAGAGATAACAAAAAAATTCTTTCCGATACCAAACAAAAACAGAGAGCAAAACAAGATGTCAGCACGACCTGGATAAAAATAGCAGACACTCAACTACAAAAATTAATAGAAGAAAAGCATGTTATTGACAATATCACAAGTTGGCCTTATATCCAGTTAATTGGAAAAAATCCTCCGCAATCTGTTTTGCAATGGACAGACTGGAGTTTATATTCTGGGAAATCTGGAATTATGCTAAGTTTTTTTTGGGGAGGGAAATTATTGCGGCAGCCTATTTATCAAAAACAAGCACAGTTGTTATTACAGGAATTACATCACAGTTTGATACAACAGAAAAAATTATTAGCTGTCGATAATCTGAGTGCTTTTGAAGGTTATGGAGGAATTCTTTTCGCGGTTTGCATGCAAAAAGCATATTTCTCAAAAGAAAATCTTTTTTTAGATGAAATTATTTCAATGCTTTTGTCGAAAATTAATGCTTGCATTATCAATAGCGAACACCTAGATATTATTTCAGGCTGCGCCGGTACTTTATTAATTTTATTACAATGCAAACATTTAATTCGTTCCCCATTAACGGAATCATTGATCTTGCTACTGGCTCAAAAAATAATACAACACTACAATTTTTCACAAGCAACATTAGGTTTGGCGCATGGAATTTCTGGCATTGCATGGGCAATTAGCATCTATGCGCAACACACAGCCGATGAAACCGCAATCCGCTGGTTAAAAGATGCGCTCAAAAAAGAATATTCCTTATGGAAAACACAAAAAACCACGCTTGGCTATTCTTGGTGTAAAGGGATTGTAGGTTTAGTGCAATGTGTTTTAGCACGCAAAGAATGTGCTGACCATCCTTATCAAACAGCACTAATAAAAACAATGCGATCTTATTTAAACAAACCATATGTGCTTACTCAACGACATAGCTTATGTCATGGAAATTTAGGTATGGTGGATTTAGTGTTGGGCGCCTTTCCAGAACATCTTAATACTTTCTTACCAAAACAAAAAAACTTTTCTTTTGCGAAAGCTATAGAAAACACAAAATACATTAGACCTCTTTCGAAACTCGCTCCGGTGAGAAAAGTTGAAGGAGGCTCAGAGCGCAGAACTGGAGTGTACACGTCAGCACATGAGGATATGAGCACCGAACCGACGCACAAATTTTCCACAGGAATAGAGTTTGAAACGAGGTCTATTGATGATGGTTTACCTGCGTATGCCACACCCGGGTTATTACTTGGGCGCGCTGGGCTTATTTATCAAGCTTTACGTTTACCCTATCCTGAAAAAATTCCGAGCGTTTTAATGTTAAACCCTGTATCTCTTTTGCAAAAAATGTTCAATCAACGTAAATGACAATGTCATCTTAAGCGGTAATATAGTTGGCATGTTGTCTCGATGAAACCAACGAGCATCTAATAATTCATTCTGGTCAATTTTTATTTCTCCACTTTCATACTCAGCAATAAATCCTACCATCAATAAGTTAGGAAAGGGCCATGGTTGTGAAGCGATATAACATAAATTTTTAATTTTAACTCCTACTTCTTCCATCACTTCTCGATGCACCCCTCCTTCAATAGTTTCCCCAGGCTCTAAAAACCCAGCTAAAACAGTATATAAATTTTTACGAGATTGGTGCACATGAGCAGCCAGCAATATTTCATCCCCTCGTGTAATGGCCACCAACATACAAGGAGAAATTTTTGGATAGTTAACAAGACCACAAACCATACATTTTTTAGCGCGTCCTTGATCAAAAAATTCAGTGCGTGATCCACATTGCCCACAAAATTGATGCTGATTTCGCCAATCTAACAACTGACGTGCACGTCCAGCAACATAAAATAATTCTTCCCCAATAAAATGATAAGCTTCACGCAAATCGATTAAATTTTTTTCTATCGCATCTAGCAACTCAGGAGCAATTTCAGCCACGACGTATTCGAAGCCAGTAAAATCATTCATTGGGAAGCATTGCAAGTCTTTAGATAAAATTAGTTCATCTTCAGCAGGAAATTGCCAGTGTGCATTTTTTTGAACCAACAATAGACGATTTTTAGATAAAAATATACAAGGCTTCTTTAACATATCTCTCTACTCCATCATCCATCCATGCGTCAACATCAACGCTTGACCAGTTAAACCAAGATTAGGATAATTCGCCAAAAATAACGCAGTGTTACTAATTTCTTCTAAAGTAGTAAATTCGCCATCGACAGTAGCTCCCAGCATCACTTTTTTTATCACTTCTTCCTCTGAAATGCCTAAAGTTTTTGCTTGCTCTGGAATTTGTTTATCCACTAAAGGTGTACGCACGAATCCAGGACAAATTACATTGGCCCGAACCTTATAAGGCGCCCCTTCTTTAGCAACACTGCGGCACAATCCTAACAATCCATGTTTAGCGGTGATATAAGGCGCTTTTGCCAAAGATGCTATTTTAGAGTGAATAGAGCCAATATATAAAATCGTGCCACTTTTTTGCGGATACATATATTGCAACGCAGCTTGAGTACATAAAAAAGCACCGTTTAAGTGTATATCAATCATTTTTTTCCATAAGGAATAATCAAATTGATCGATTGGTCCAATCAATTGGATTCCCGCATTGCTAATTACACAATCAATTTGCCCAAATGTTTCATAGCACTTTTTGAAAGCAGCTTGCACTTGATCAGGTTCACTCACATCAAAAGCATAAGTTATTCCTTGACCACCCTCTTCTACAATTTGATTTGCCACTGCTTGCGCAGCTTCTCCATTTAAATCACCCACCAGCACACAGTAACCCGCTTGCGAAAAAGCCAACGCAAGCGATTTACCAATACCAGAACCTGCACCCGTAATAAGGACTGTTTTCATGCTATCTTTCATTTCATCTCCTAAGTATTTTGTTTTATTTTACCGCCCTTTCAGGTTGGATCGCTTAGTACTGCTTCTTTGCAAACATTGACTTATTTTAGCGCAGCTTATATTTATTTTCTTTAGGAGGGAGAATGCTTGCTTCTTTCAATAGCTGTGTGCAGTACTTGAAGAGCTGCTGTTTGCTTACGTGCTTCTCGCAACGTCAACATTCTTAATTGAATGGACGCAAGAGCATCCTGTGGTAAACCAATCAAACTAACATTCATGGAAGCCCTTTGCTCTCGCGAGCGTCCCTCTTCAGACGTGGAGCACAACATGCTAGAAGGATATCGCCTTAGTTTTTGTGAAGAAGACCCGGCGTTTGGTGGAAAGGGCTCTCTATAAATTTGATCTGATCCCCCTCCCTGAGGGACTACATCACTAACTTCTGTAGAAAAAGGATGCTGTAATCGATCTTCAGTATATAGGAACGTAAGTTTTTTCAAAACACGATATCGAGCTCTCCGTTCTTTTGCTTCTTGCTGCTCTTCCTCGGCTTTCTTTACCAAATTCTCTAACACTAAATCTCGCAATGAAGAGGATGGTTGTTGAGATTGACGAGCCCACCTTAGCGGCTCATAAGGAGCTGGACCGCCTTCAGCAAGCCGCAATCGTACTAGTGGTACTAAATAAGGAGAAACTTGGTTAGTACTAAGTGGAACACTCTCCTCTGAATTAGCAGAAGAAGTAGGAGTACGTGAAAGAATAGCAGGTAATGGTGGTGCAACTGGCACCACACACATAGTTTTTAATGCCGATTCCAGACTTGCTGGAGTTGAAATTTCAGCAGAATCCACAAGGGGTAAGACGGGGGCAGGCAACAACTCTCTACTTTTTTTTCGCCTTTGTGTCATCCAAATCGCTACTGCTACTGCCCCCCCCACAATCACTACACCGCCAACACTTCCAATAACTGTATACTTGGTTTGCCATGAATTAGAGTTTGTTTGCGCATCAGCATTCGTAGACTCTCCTGCCTGTAATGCTGCAGGCCCTACAGTAAGCCTTACTTCTCTCTCAATAGAAATAGAAGCCCCCGTTCCATCTTGTTTAGTAGCAATAATTTTCAAACTATGTTGCCCTTCAGCATCTGGTTTAATAAATACTAGTGGTATCAAAGGCAATGTGTCAGTTGGAACTTCTCGGGTTTCTTCAGGAGAAACGTCCACTTCTCCCCATCCCATTTCCGTAGTACTTGAAGTTATATTTAGTGGTATCGGCACTCCGTCTACTTCAAGCGACAAAGTCACCGGACGCCCATCATCATCCACACCATCTTCAGAGATCACCACATCCGGAGGAAGCTCTAAAATAGTGCTCTTCCCCACGCTTCCAGTAAGGGTTTGTGGCAATGATTTTTCAAAAACTGGAGGGGTTAGAGGTGCTCGTTCTACTGGAGAAAAATCCCATACATTCCCAGTTTCCACAGGATTTAAGCCATCATTGACTGTATAAGTTCCTAAGTGACCATCCCCATTCAGTAAGTGGGTATTTTCGCCTCTTGCTTGAAGTACATCAGGATAATCGGGATTAACCAGAGTAACGCTCAGTGTTTGCAAAGTTGCTCTAACGGCCTCGACAGATCCAGAAAAATAGTATCCATCTTTACTAAGATACGCTTGTACACCCGGCGCTCTACTAAAGGTAAACAACATATTTTTAGGATCGGTAGGAGTAAAAAGAAAACTGATAGTTCCCGTTGCTGGCGTCGTAATAGAAATAGGGAATGGTTTAGACCTAAAGGGCCCTGCAATCGTAAGAGAATTAGAAAAAGTCGATTGCACCGTCAGCGAGCTAACAATAGCAATTTCATAATCCTGCTCCACCACTCCACCGTGCTGATCACTTCCTTCAAGCGTTAGCTTAATCGCCCCTCCCAATACTGCTGTATTTTGCGAAGGAACCATCAATGCAGGTCTCAAAGGATCGGCATTATCTATCGTTATTCCCAAGTCGCTTAGGGGAGCACCATGGGTGTCTGTGGCATTAAACCCTCTAATACTTCCTATCATTTGATACCCATCTAAGCTTTCAAAAAATTTGGCAATATCAAATTCCAGTTTTGCTGGAATACCAAGACTAATTTCTTCGTCAAAAGAAGTAGCAAGCACTCTGGGGAGGTGATTTACATAAATTTCTTGTAAATTGATTATCCTCTCTTGTGATGCATTCCCACGTGAGTCCCCTAAAAAATTAACTTGTACAGCGACTGGGCCACGCCTAAAGGGAGTAGACGTAAATTGAACACTGTTGTTAAGTAAGGCATTTAGTTCTTCAAAAGGACCCTCTAAGTGTATTTGTGTTGGTGCGTCCCCATTCGGGAAATAAGAATAAATAACTGTAGAATTGGTGGGAATATTAAAAAGTGATAGAGTACCAGCATTACTTTCTAACAATGATAATTGAATTTTCGATGTGATGACTTCGGCGAAAGCTATATGGGAATAAGAAAGTTGTGCCGCTGGCAAAGTAATTGAACCATCCTCAGTAAAAATCGCTGACGAAGGAACGGTAATGGTAACCGAAGGCATAACCTCCCCTGCATCCACCGTCATCACCACCGATTGCGTCGCATCGTGTTGATCCACCCCGGTGATCTGGAGAGTAAAGTTATTCACGCTCGCTGGCGGCGTCATCGTCAGCGATACGCTCGTTGCTGGAAAGCTTGTGTTCACACTCATCCATCCAGGAACGGAAGTAAACGGGCCTCCATTCACGCTCACTTGAAGGTTGCTGATTTGTACCGCATCGTTCACGCATTGAAATAAATCACTCGCCACCAAAGTTTCGATCGATTGAACACCCACTTGCGTACTAAAACTCGGCGTGTTTTTGATCGTTGGCGTTT
>CAYYFQ010000027.1:0-27688 GCA_964471475.1 uncultured Gammaproteobacteria bacterium | reverse complement strand
ATTTAGATGAATTAGCCAGCACTTGGACTTCAAAAGATGCATTAACATTCAAAAAAAATATTCAAGATTTTGAAGTGATTGATCAGAAATTATGGCAATGAGGAAGTTATTGTTAGATACCAATGCTTACTCAGCTTTTAAGAGTGGAAATCAAGAAGTTTTGTCCATTATTCAACATACGGATATTCTTTACATTAACCCTATTATACTTGGAGAGTTAATGGCTGGATTTGCGCATGGAAAGTTTTATGAAAAAAATATGTTAGAGCTCAAGCAATTTTTAGATAATTCGCGTGTGCAAGTTTGTTATATTGATGAAGTCACACCTACTTATTATGCAACCATTTATGCGTCTTTAAAAAAGAAAGGGAAGCCAATTCCTACAAATGATCTTTGGATTGCTGCAAGCGCATTACAGTATGGGTGTAAGCTTTGTAGCTTCGATCAACATTTTAGCCTTATAGATAATCTTGTTGTGGCAATTTCCTTAGCTAATTTTTTATAAAACGGATCAAGTAGCATTTTTTAAAAATTTCGCGTAAAATTCAAATCCCTTTAAAAACATAGAATTAAAACATGACAAATGTACTTAACGTGGGAATTATTGGTGGCACCGGCTGGATGGGAAAGGCGATGGGGGAGGCGTTATTACGGGCGCAATTTATTCAGCCTTCACAGCTTTGGGTGAGTAACCAATCGGGGCATAATCCCTATCAGGAAAAAATCCATTTTGAGCAAGAGAATCAAAAATTATGCGATGCTTGCGATATTATTATTCTTGCTGTCCTTCCCAAGCAGTTTGCTCATGTGGACGCCACAGTAGGCGAAAATAAATTAGTGATTTCAGTCATGTCGATGATTTCTTCTCAACAGATTAGCCGCCAATTAAAAACTCAAGCGGTGATTCGTTCGATGCCGAATGCAGCTATTCCACAGGGAGAATCTTATATTCCTTGGTTTGCGGATGTAGGTGTTACGGCTACACAAAAATCACAAGCAAAAGCTCTCTTTACCTGTTTTGGTTTAGAAGATGAATTTGCTTCCGACGATGAAATTAATTTTATGACTGCTTTAACGGGTTCAAGTCATGGGTGGTTGGCCTATTTGGCAGATGCTTTAATTCACATTGGAGTTGGCCATGATTTACCAAAAAAAGTGGTTGAAAGAGGAGTGCGTCAAGTCATGAAAGGGGTGGGCCAATTGATTGCTCAAGAAAAACATTCCCCCCATGAAACGGTAAAAATTTTGACAGATTATGCCGGGACCACTGCGGCTGGTTTAAATAGCTTCGTAGACTCCAACATGGATGCTTTAATCGCTAAAGGTATTTTAGCGTCTTATCGTAAAGCTAAAGGAAAACCTTAACATGTACACACTCGTCTTTGATATCGAAACTATTCCTGATTGTGAAGCAGGTCGCAAGCTCTTTCATTTAGAGGGGACGGATGCTGAAGTGGCGGAAAAAATGTTTGCGTTGCGCCGAGAAGAAACAGGCGGCAATGATTTTTTACGGCTTCATTTTCAAAAAATTGCCGCAATTTCAGTAGTGCTTGCCAAAGCAGATCAGATTAAAGTTTGGTCATTAGGAGAGCTGGAAAGCACCGAAAAAGAATTACTCGAAAAATTTTTTGAAATTATCGACACACGAAAACCACAGTTAGTTAGTTGGAATGGAGGAGGATTTGATTTACCGGTACTGCATTATCGTGCGCTTATTAATCAAGTCGTGGCAGAGCGTTATTGGGAAATCGGAGAAAATGATTCCAATTATAAGTGGAATAATTATTTGAATCGTTACCATTATCGACATTTAGACCTAATGGATGTATTGGCCTGCTATCAAAGTAAAGCAAACGCGCCTTTGGATCAAATCGCCGCCATGTTAGGGTTTCCTGGCAAAATGGGGGTATCAGGCGCCAAAGTATGGGATATGTATGTGGCAAATGAGTTAAAGGCTATTCGTGATTATTGCGAGACGGACGTGTTAAATACTTATTTAGTATTTTTACAATTTCAATTTATGCGTGGTGTACTACGTGATTCAGAATGGGTGGCACGCAAACAGCTCCTTAAAAATTATTTAGAAAATTCTTCACATCCCCATTTTCAAGAATTTTTACAAAAATGGCATCCTAGTTTGTGAAAAAAATAATTTTATATTTCCAGTTGATCCGTTTTCATCGCCCCATTGGCACTCTCTTATTATTGTGGCCAGGACTGTGGGCGCTTTGGCTCGCCAATGGAGGTATTCCTTCTTTGAAATTATTAGGAATTTTTCTTCTCGGTACTTTTCTTACTCGCTCTGCGGGGTGTCTTATTAATGATATTTGGGATCGAAAGTTTGATATTCATGTAG
Organism: uncultured Gammaproteobacteria bacterium; assembly: GCA_964471475.1. GTDB lineage: Bacteria > Pseudomonadota > Gammaproteobacteria > CAISUE01 > CAISUE01 > JAJNBD01. The sequence continues at coordinate 25,332 of CAYYFQ010000027.1, read as the reverse complement.
AGCGTACAAAAACGCGTCCACTGGCCACTGGGCAAGTTTCTTTGAGAGGAGCTTTGCTTTTTTTAGGGACACTCGCCATTTTATGTTTACTCTTGGCATTCCAATTAAATTTTTTTGGCTTTTTGCTTTGTATCGTTGCCGGTGTGATTGCAGCTTTCTATCCTTTAGTAAAACGCATTAGTTATTTTCCGCAATTTGTGATGGGAGTAGCGTTTGCCATGCCTGTATTGATTGCTTATGCCGCGAGCCTAAACTCTATTCCATTTAATGGGTGGCTGCTCTTTTTTTTAACTATTATTTGGGCGCTCGCTTACGATACCGCTTATGCGTTAACAGACCTTTCAGATGATTTAAAAATTGGTGTGAAATCTACGGCGGTTTTTTTCCAAGAAAGAAGTCCTATTTTTATTCGGTTATTACAAATTATATTTTGCAGTGGGTTTTTCATTTTAGGTATAATGGCGCATCTTAAGATGGTTTTTTTTCTTATGCTTTTACTTTCTTGCTTCTTTTTTATTTACCAGAATGTCTTGCTGAGGCATAATAAACCTTTTCAAGCTTTCTTAAACAACCAATGGGTCGGGTTTTTGCTCTGGCTCGGTATAGTTTTTTCTTAATATGACCAAAACAGATATCAAAAATGCGTTGGCGATCGGCGGTATTTTCGCATTGCGTATGCTCGGTTTATTTATGATGCTTCCCGTGCTGAGTCTCTATGCTGCTCATTTGCCGGATGCTAATCCTTTTTTACTCGGCGTGGCTTTAGGGATTTATGGTTTAACACAAGCGCTTTTTCAATTACCTTTTGGAATTTGGTCAGATTATACGACGCGTCGTAAAGTTATTGCGGTTGGACTGATCATTTTTGTTTTCGGCAGTCTCATGGCGGCAGGTGCGCACACCATTTGGGGGGTAATTATTGGACGCGCATTACAAGGCATGGGGGCCATCGGGAGTTGTTTGATTGCATTATTAGGAGATTTGGTGACGGAAGAAGATCGTACCAAAGCAATGGCATTGATGGGCATCATGATTGGTAGTTCTTTTGTAATAGCGATAATACTTGGGCCGCTATTAAGTAATTTTTTCACGGTTCAAGAGTTGTTTTTCTTGACGAGTATTTTTGCTGTGCTGGGTTTAGGAATATTATTTAAATATGTTCCCCAACCTTCGCATACGCATCTTGAATTTCAGTTGAGCACTTTACCACAGCAACTTAAAAAAGCGTTTTTATCTCATGCTTTGTGGCGGTTAAACTTAAGCATCTTAATTTCACATGCATTGTTAACAGCATTATTTGTGGGGCTGCCTGGGTTTTTATTGCACCAACTTCACTTGCCTTTGACGAAGCAATGGTATTTATATTTACCCGCGCTTTTAATAAGCTTGCCCATTGTAGGTGCTTTATTGCGTAAATCACGCGCCAATGCGGAAGAATACCGAGTAATTTTTTATTGTATTTTGGCACTCTTGGTTGCTGAATTTTTATTTTTAAGCGCACAGCTTAAATTTCCTTCTTTTTTATTATTATTAGGCGCACTTATTATATTTTTTACGGGTTTTACATTGTTAGAAGCTATTTTGCCATCACAAGTTTCTAAAGTGGCGGAGGCTAACTATCGGGGCGCGGCTACTGGCTTGTTATCAAGTTGCCAATTTTTGGGTATCTTTTTAGGGGGGATACTGGGTGGCATTTTAATACAAAAATATCAATACTTAGGTAATTGTGTAGGGTGTTTGCTCTTGGCAATCTTTTGGTTTTTGATTATGCTACCATATCGATCTCAACATTAAGGAATTTTTTATGGCGCGTGGTATTAATAAAGTAATTATTATTGGTAACTTAGGTAATGATCCGGAAGTACGATATATGCCCAGTGGAGGAGCAGTGACTACCATCAGTGTGGCAACTAGCGAGATGTGGAAAGATAAGCAGACGGGTGAAAATCAAGAGCGTACCGAATGGCATCGTATTGTCTTCTTTAATCGTTTAGCAGAAATTGCGGGTGAATACTTGAAAAAGGGTTCACGAGTTTATGTGGAAGGAGCGTTACGCACTCGTAAATGGCAAGATAAAAATGGTCAAGATCGTTACACGACTGAAATTGTTGCAAACGAAATGCAAATGTTAGACAGTAAATCTGGCGGCGGTGAATATGCACCTCGCTCTTCTGCTGCTTCGTCAGAAGCGTCTTCTACCTCTCATGAAGCGCCTTCCACACCTCCTGCATTTGATGACGATATTCCGTTTTAACTTAGATGTTATCCTAAAAAGCAGCGGTCATACCAGCATAGGCTGGTGTGACAGCTTGCTTAAGTTGACGCACATGGCAATGGCTGGCATGACAAAGCCAATGTGAGTTTGGACCCTGCAATCGTAAAAAACTAAGACTTTTTGAGCTAAAAATAATCACCCGTATTCTTTTCGTTTTATAGTGGCCCTTATGCTTTTCTTAACATAAGGGCGCCTTCTATGAAATATTTTGTTGGAAAAATTTTTTGTCTCTTTCTGTCTCAGCAGGCACAATGTTGGTTGCCGAATTATTGCTTGCTTTGTAAAATTCTGGAAGCCTCTGAAGGGATTTGCGAAGCATGTTATGCGTCATTGCCTTGGCAAAAGCATTGTTGTCCATCTTGTGCGGTGCCAATGGACATATCAGCGATATGCGGGCGCTGTTTGCTTTCTCCTCCAGTTTATGATGCCATCGTTACGCCCTTTATTTACATAGATTCTATTCAAACCTTAGTGAGCCAACTAAAATTTTCGGGGAAGTTAAAAGTCGCCAATATATTAGCTTATTTGTTTGTACGGCATTGGCGAGCTATGCCACAACAAGTATTACCTGAATTACTTCTTCCGGTTCCGCTTTATAAAAATCGCTTGCGAGAGAGAGGATTCAATCAATCTTTGGAAATCGCAAAATGTTTGGCAAAGTTTTTGCTAATTCCATTAGATAAATTTACACTAATTAAGACAAAGCCAACGGTGCCTCAGGCACAACAAGACTACCGTACACGTCTTCTAAATGTAAAAAATTCTTTTGGATTAAAAAAAAATATCCCAGTCCATCATGTTGGAATTGTGGATGACGTGATAACCACCGGCAGTACGGCGAATGAAATTGCCAAGTTTTTAAAGAATGCGGGTGTAAAAAAAGTGAGTATATTAGCGATAGCGAGAACTGCGCCTCTGCACTGGACAAAAAATCTCTGAAGCTGTCATCCCGCGACTTGTTCGCGGGATCCAAAAAGTTGAAACCTTGGGCCCCGCGAATAAATCGCGGGGCGACAGCGTTTTTAACAAGCTTTTTCAAGTAGCTTTTAAATTTTTGTCCAGTGCAGAGGAACTGCGCGCCAAACCTAAAAAAGCTAAGGAAATTTTAAGCTTATAGTTGCTACAATAAGCTGATTTGTCCTTTAATTTTTAAAATGTTCAACTTAATTAAAAGTGAGTAAAACAATGGGATTTTTCTCTGGTTGCCTTAGTGGCTTTAAAAGTTGTTACCAAACTGCCGCTATGTGTTGTGGTGAAATTGCTGCCGTCGGAAAAATTGTAGGAGAAGGCGTCATCAAAGGAGTTGGATGGGGGGCTGAAAAAATATTTACCTATGGCGGCGCACTGATGACTGAAGCCATTCCTGGCGAATTAGCGGTGGTCATGACGTTGGCCGGGTGGGTAGGAGGCATAACGCCTGCTGTTTTGCTGGGTTCCGTAGCACTCGGTGCCGTAAGCTTGTCTTTAGAACTCATTAAAGTTAAAGCATTAAAAGCTAAAGCTCAAGAGGAAGATAGCATTGACGATGATGAAGAGAATAATACATATACTATAGAATGTTCGGTGCCTGCTGCGGCAGAACAACCAATAAAAAAAATTTCAAAAACCTTTGTAATGCGTCAAAACAAGGGTCAACTCGTTTTAGAAAATGTCGAGACTCCCGCCGAGCAAATATTACTTAGAGACCTCTCATACTTGCCCTCCGAAAAATCTTTATGGGAAAAATTTAAAAATATATTGAAAAATATTAATAAAACAAAAGCCATTTGTTATGGTTTACTTGTTTTTATTTTACTTGGTATCGATGCAGGAACTACACAAAATACGATAGGTTCTCAATTTGAAGCGTTGATGTTAACGGCAGCTGAGAAATATGCAGATTATTTTTGGTGGTTAAATGCGGCATTACGATGGCGTTTATCTACGGTGAGCCGAGTGTTTGCTTTTTTGAAACAACTCATTGAAGATGGTCTACCATTGCTAAAAGATTTTTGGTGGAAAAAAATTCAAGCAATTGGTGGAAAAGCCGCGATCCTTCAGGATACAGATTTCGCGCATGATTCTAGTGCTGCGGAACCATTACTAGGACCAAGTGAGACGAAGTCAGAAAGAAAAAAAAGAACAAGAAGGATATGGGAAAAAGGAGCTTACGCTTTTTGTCTTGGATTGGCATGGACAAAAATGATTGCACTGGGAATGGTAGAAGGTTATGCGGCTTATAATGCGCTTTCTAAAAAAATGCCTTCTTGGGCCGCTCTCGTTATTGCGCTGCCTTCAGCACTCATTTCAGTGGGACTAGACTACGTTATTTATACTTTTCTTTGTAAACCAGTGGGTGATGAGCCATGTAACCCTATTGAACTATTGGCGCGCAAAATTGATGATTACTGTGTCTATTCACGTGGTGCTATTAACCAACGATCTGCAGAAAATGAAGCAGGGGTTAGGCAATGCAATGAAAGGTTTTGGTTGTGGGTAGTGGGTATTATTGCTACGGCATGTGTGCTGGGGGATGGATTATTTGATAGTTTTTCTGAATATCAACAGACGCTTGATTTGATTGAAACTTCTTCTTTTGAAGCCATAAAAAAAAGCACATGGTTTGCGGTATTGCAAGGCTCTACCTATGGTGCAAATACCGCGCTTGGAAATAGTGCAGCCATTATCGATTGGATTCAACGTAGCCTTAAAAAACATCATGCTACACTTGCTAAAGAGGATACTACAGTGAAATATGCCGCTTCTTTGCGAGAGGTACAATCTTCGAGAGACACGTTGGAAGGACGACGGGACTCTAGTAGTGCTTCTACAAGCTCCGCATCTTCTTCTTTGCTGTGTCCACCACCTGGTTTACCTTATGATAATGGTGGTGGACTTGGCTTAGAGCATCGCTTAGATCCTGCACATTTTTCCTCTAATGCTAGCGAAGTAGTCAGTGTTCAGCCCACAGTTGGATCTGGTGGGCCTAGTAGTCGTCTAGCACTGTAAACGTATAGTTAGCCTTTGTCAAAGAACTGGCCAATAAATTAATATGTACCCCACGCCAGCGGCGACACTCTGCTGGTTTGGCGTTTAGTTAGGATTGTCAACGCGCCCTAATCTAACCCATAACTTCGCAATAACGGCTCAATGATAGGGGCGCGACCTCGAAATTCACGAAATAGCTCTGCGGCGCTTTTGGAAGCGCCTTGAGAAAGTAAGGTGCAAAGATAATGTTCACCAGCTTTTGGCGATAATAAACCTTCTTCTTCGAAATAAGCAAAGGCATCTTGTGCTAAGACTTCCGCCCAGAGATAGCTGTAATATCCAGCGGCATAGCCCCCTGCAAAAATATGACTGAAGCTATGTTGAAAACGGTTCAACGGGCTAATAGGTGTAACAGCCACTTCTTGTCGTACTTGATCAAGCGTTTGTTGGATTTGTTGATAGCCTTTTTTAGGATCAAAATGCCAATATAGTCGCAAGTCAAAAAGTGCCATCTCTAATTGACGCACTAAAAAGAGGCCCGATAAGAAATTTTTGCTTGCCAGTAATTGTTTTAACAATATTGGTGGTAAACTTTCCTGCGTTTGATAGTGCGCACTTAAAAATTTTAAACATTCAGCATCCCAACACCAGTTTTCCATCAATTGACTTGGGAGCTCAACCGCATCCCACTCTACCCCATGAATTCCTGTCAATCCTAATACGGGGATGCGTGTCATCATATGTTGTAAGCCATGACCAAACTCATGAAACAAAGTGATCACCTCATCATGTGTGAGTAAAGTATCATGATTGTTTTGAGGAGGAGAAAAATTGCATGTTAAATAAGCAATCGGCAATTGTTGGCTAGAAGAGGGATCACACCAAAAATCTTGTGCATCATCCATCCAAGCTCCTCCCCGTTTTTTTGTGCGTGCATAAAGATCCAAATAAAAATAAGCTACGTTGTGTTTATTTTTGTCTAAAATAGCATACGCTTCCACATCTTTATGCCATTTTGGTAACTCAGGTGCTTTGACAAAAAAAGTGCCAAACAATTTTTCATTAATATGGAAAAGAGCCTTTAAGACCACTGAGAGAGGAAAATAAGGGCGCAGCTGCTCATCATCAAGGTTTAATTGTTCGGTTTTTAATTTTTCACTCAGATACGGCATATCCCAAGGTTCAACGGCTTCTATGTGAAATTTTTCCTTAGCAAATGCGCATAATAAGGCGAATTCTTTTTCAGCAAACGGCTTGGCAAGCTTAATTAATTTTTCTAGAAATTGATTCACTTCCTCTGGAGTTTGCGCCATACGAGTTTGGAGGGCGTATTCAGCATAATTTTTAAACCCTAAAAGGTGTGCTTCTTCATTCCGTAAAGTGAGCAACTGAAGCATGATAGGGCCGTTATCGAATTTTCCAGCATAAGGTCCTATGTCGCAAGCACGGGTCACAAAAGCCTCATAAATCGTTTTTCTTAATTGGCGATCATCCGCATAGGTGATGACGGCTAAGTAAGCAGGGGCTTGCAAAGTAAGTAAATAGCCCGTCAAATTTTTTGCTTGTGCTTGAGAAGCTAACAATTGCAAAGCGTTTTCAGGTAAGCCGGATAAAGCTGTTTTATCTGAAATGTGAAGCTCCCAAGCATCGGTAGCATCTAAGAGATTTTGCTCAAATAAATTGGTGGTTTCACTCAGCTCTAAATTAATTTTAGCAAAACGGTTTTTTTCTTCTTCTGGAAGATGAACGCCAGCCAATTTAAAATCTCGCAAACTATCGTTGACAAATTTTTGTTGGGCACTTGCTAAGCTTGAGAAATTGTTAGAAGTAGAAATCACTTCAAACGCATGAAACAAAGGATAATAATGACTAAGCCACGTGGAATGTTCGCTTAAAAACGGTAAGCATTTTTCATAACAGTGTCGTAAATCCTCAGAATTTACGACAGAATGTAGATGTGAAATCGGCGACCATAAAATATGTAATGCGTTGGAGTGTGCCTCTAGTAAAGGAACTAATTGAGCGTAAGTAGGCGTAGGCGTTTTTGCCAAAAACTCTTCCAACACCTTTTGTTGATCTTTGAGTAAAGTATGTAATTTTTCAGGAAAGTGAGGTAGTTGTTTTAAGTCAAAGTTTAAGTTCATTGTAGTATGTTCAATCCTTAGTTTTGTCCCTTTCTAAAACCGACTGTTATATCAGCAAAGCCTCATAGGCGTCAACTTAAGCGGTTGTCATGCCAGCCTACGCTCATAAGCGTCAATTTAAGGAGCACATGCTAAGAATTATTGTCATGCCAGCGCAGGCTGGCATCCAGTCAAGCATGTTTGTAGGCAATGCAAGCGACGAAAATTTTAGTTTACAAAGTTAAATGCACTTTATTTTTACTTCTCAAGATGCTTATTTGTCTGGATGCCAGCCTGCGCTGGCATGACAGTGGTTTTTAGCTTAAGTTGACGCTTATGAGCCTGCGCTGGCATGACACAAATACTTATTCTACACTCTTGTCTGCGTCAACTGCGCCACCGTAGCTATGAATTGCTCAGGTGTTATTGGATGAATAGTCAGATTGCTCACGTAGTACAGGGTTTTATTTTTAATAATAATCATGCAAGGAATTTCCATGATTTTAAAATATTTGGCGAGCTCCATATCATCATCGGTAGCTTTTTTCAATTCAGGAGAGCTTAATATTTTATTGAAAGTAGTTTCGTCCACCCCATGATGAAGAAAAACGCTACGCAGTTGATCATCACTGGATATTCCTAATAAAGGATTTTGCGCAATTTCAAATAAAATTGGATTAAAAACGCTTTCTTTTTTTAATAAATGTGCAATTTCATAGGCTTTTTGATCATAAGTCCAAAATGCATTCCAAGCGATAGGCACGCCATGAAAAATAATTTTAGCATGATGTGATGTGGCATCCTGATTGTCAAATGCGATTTTGTCGCGATTAAGTGTGATCCATTGCGTCACGGCTTTAGAAAGGTGATAGCAATGAGGGCAGCCATAACTAAAAAAATCTAAAATGAGGATTTGATTAGGATTAACATGGAGAGTAGGGGGGAGGGAGGCTGTAAGGATTTTATAGTTTGGCCCATTTACTGGTTGATCTGCGTTTGCACAAAAATTAAACAGCGAAGCAAAACAAAATAAAAAGCTTAAATAAAATTTTTTCATCATCAGATTCCTTAAATTCTTTAACCTTGAGCTGCTGCAGCCACGTTATTGTTAACATCAGCCGCTGCATCAGCACCGATATAATTAGTAATGCCAATTCCATCAGGGCTAGTGAGGGTAGAAATACGTTTGATCATCACGGTGACAATCTGATTTTGTTGGTTATACTCACTCGCACTTTGATAAGTGATTTGCACTGGAATTTGTACCACCCACGTATATACTCCCTCTAGCACCCCAGAGCGAATTAATACGGGCGCTCTTGTGGCGACAGAGGATACCACTAATTTTTTTTCTACCACGGCATTCAAGTTTCGAGAAGCTCTTAACACATTTAAATAAGCTTGCCAACCATCGTCGGTAAAATATTGAGAGGCGCTTTGGATTTGTTGTCGATAGTTAAAGAAATCATAAGTGTTCAAGGCGATAACTGCAGTATTTGCCCATTCCAACAAGGAGGCTGTCGAAACATTGGGCATATTTAATGGAATCATGGGAACTAAGCGACCATCTCCATAAGTAGCAAAATATTTAGGGGCAGGAGGGCTATTTATGATATAAATGATGGCGCCTACTAAAATAATAAAAGCCACTAAGCACAAATTAAGTGCAATAAGTACTTTGCGATAACTGTCTCGATAAAATTGATTACGTTCATTAATCACCATCAAAACATCTTTATCGGGAGGGGCGGTAGGGGGGGTAGTGGCCATAGTATTTCCTTATGAAGAGGCGGTATTAGAGTATTGCATGCTAATTGATTGGGCGCTGTTTTTATTGCTTGCGGTGAGTAATGTATTTTTACCATTTAAAGAAGTAGCGTAATAAGTTTCTGGTTTAATGGTAAAAAATAAATAAAATAGAGTAATCAACAATAAAAAATCGATGACCATGAGCCACTGTAAACACCAAGTGGCGCTACGTAAGTGTAAGACATAATAACCTTTTTGATTACGTCTTTTACGCAAAGCGGGGATGCCATATTCAGCGGCTAGCTTTTGGTTTTCTTCATTAAGTTTCATGGCTAATTCGATAATTTAATTCAATTCGATTAGAGTAAGCATTTAGCGTGCCAATATTATCACATTGCCCATGCGCATTGACAGTGATTAAACCGACCTTAAGCCCATTTTCTCGTAATTGCTCCATTAAACTATTTCCCCAACTTTGCGTTAAGGAATAGCGAAGCTGTTCTTTATTAATGGTGGTGTGTTCAAAACCTGGCGCACTCGTATACCCATCAATTTGGATTGCTGCTATATTTTGGGCATTCAGTAAATTGACAATGGCTTGCAATAGGGGACCACGGGTTGGATTTAACTGAGAGGTGAGCCCCTTAAACATCCTATCCGTCGGGATAATAATTTGGTAAGTATCACCTTGTACATAGACGGGCGCTCCTAAATCTTGTACTTTCATAATTAAGCGACGCACTTGTACGGCTTGGTCATATTCATATTGTTGATGTTGGCTTAAAATAGTTGGGGGAGGAGGGGAAGAGCATGCGTTTAATAAGGTACAGCACCCGATGCAACATAAAAGATAACTTATTCGTACACGACGAATTTCAATAATTGCAGAACGGGTGATGTGCAGGAGAGCTCCCATCATAGCAAAGCAACGATGAGATACCGCAGCGGTGGGAGTCGTAGGAGCACAATTTAATAGGTTGTCGTGTACGTAGTAAGTTTTTTTAATCATTGCTTTTTACTCCTAGTTATTTAGGTGGCGTAGTTTCGCCAGAAGCAGCGGCAGCAGCAGCTGCCGCTACACGCGCTTCTTCTATTTTAAAGCAAAACTCATCGATAGTATTGATCAATAAAAAATCATCTTGTACAGGATAATTAGCGGGTGGATATTGAGTATTGAAACGTAGATCTTTCATCAATTCGTTGCTCACAGTGCTTGCAAGACGTGCTGATTTTCCAGTTAATCTTTCCATAAGCTCTAAAGATTCTACAGTTTTAGCATATATTAACAACGGCGCCATAAATGCTGCTTTATCTTTGATTAAAAGATGCGTTGCGGTAGCACTTGCAGGCTTCATGGGCAAGAAAATGTTAAGCGGCTCTTTAAACACCGTGGTTACATCAAATGTTGCGGAGACTTTCGATTTATTTAGTTTAGCATGTAAGGATGTTAATAAAGCTTGCGCGAGTGCTGGGAGTGGCTGAGTGATGTCGGCTTGTTGAAAGTGATGAGCAATCCAGTTTAATTCTTCATTTTCAACGGGTACCTGTTTAAATAAAATTTCTTGATGACTTAATTCTTGTAATTTGATGACTCCTTTTTCTAAATCAATTAACTTACGTAAAGGAGGGTAGGTGATTTTCAAAAATTGATTCAACCGCATTTCTTTAGTGGGTTTAGGATTTGCATGGAAAAAACGCATACGTACAATTTTAGATTTGAAAAAGAGATGCGCCTCTCCTTCACGTTGTTCTTTTAGATCTAATAAGTCGACACGTTGACGTTTTTCTGAGGAAGCACTACGTGAATCAGCATAGGTATTGGTGACAGTATCAGCACGTGTTTGGAAAGAATCTACTTTGGTCACATAACTTTCACCCGCTGTTTTATTAAAGAAGTCCCAGGTTTCTACAGGGTCTTCCAACTTCATGGCAATTTTAATGTTAGTATTAGCACCAATGGAAGCAGCTTCTTCTTTAGAAGCTTTTTGAAAAGCAGGTAAGTCTTGGCCTGCAAAAACTGTTGAAAAACCAAGTGAGCGCGCTTGCGCTGGAACGACCGCAAAACCTTTTACAGCATAATAACCATATTCGTCTAAAATACATAAATAGGGAGTTAAAGCATTGGTTGGTTTTTTTAAAATAACTTCGTGATAGGTGCCTTCTACATCTTCACCTAAGCCGGCAGCCATCATGGCCCTTAGTGATGCCACAATAATTTTGCCTAGGTTTGCTAATTCGTCAGGGGATTTTTCAAGAGCAGGTAATAACACTACTAAGACGCGACGGTTTAACACCACATCTTTCATGTCCACTTCAGGTAAGTTAGTACGAATGATATGGCCATAGACGTCAGCGAGCGAACCAAATACTCGAGTTAATTGCATGGTAATAAAGCCGTGTTGCTCAAGTACTTGCGAAACTTGCTTTCCTTTTTTGTTGAAATCATAACCAGGCAAGTTGATTAAATAGTTTTTAATAGGATCTAAAATATTATCCGGCACATCCTGAATGTTAACAGGTTCTAGGTTATCACGAATAAAAATTTTATCGGCGACCATAGATTCGATGCGTGATAAAGTAAAATAATTACGAATGGTGTTAGCATCAAGTAAGATATCCCCTTTATCTCGCATATACACTAAAATTTTCATTAGCGCTTCAACAAAGGTAATAGCACGGCCTTTCCACATGTCTGCATCTGCATTTCCACTGGTACCTGAATCCATTAAGCTGACAATTAACTGACTTAACATGCTAGAAGAACCATGGGCAAAGGGGTTCATGGTATTGGAGAGGCGTTTTTCTTGAGGGCCAACGATATCCCGAGCTCCCGTCATAAAATTGATGAGTAATAAATCATCTTCTCGCCCCATGCGTCGACAAATCGAGAAAATTTTAGTAAAAAGAGTATTGTCCCCTTTACCATCGACATAAATGAAGCCACTGCTTTGTACGAGCGCATTAAAAGCTAAGGAAATTAAAGCCTCTGTTTTACCACTACCGGTTGAACCAAACATGAGTACGTGTGTTCGCATGTCTTCATTAGAAAACCACAATTCATCATTAGTTTTAAGTTCATTACCAAAAAAATAAATGCCGCGAGATTCTCGGGGCTTGGTGGTGCCTGGGATTAAATCATTATAATCAATTGCATGCGCGCGCAATGGTATGCGAAAAGGCAGACGTCTTTTACGACTTTTGCAAAGAATGACAAAAAATATGCCGACGAGAGTAATTAAATCAAAAGCAAAAGGGACAAAAAGGATACCAATCCCGAGTCCCCCAACAAGCATAGCCACATGCTCAGGGTTATCAAAAAAATCAAAAAAACGTTGACCTAGTGTGCGCGTATCGCGCAACAACTTTTGCGAGTCTTGTTCATGATGTCTTTCTAAACCACGGATCATTTAACTAATCCCCATCACTTTTATATAAGATTTCAGTCAAAGCAATTTCTAAAGCATCGATAGCCTCATCGATCATAGGCACATAAATCGGACGCTGATACATCATTTCTGCATTTAGATGAGCAAAAATACCGCCTACCTCTGAAAAAGCTGTTTTACGGCCTACATTATTTAAGATGTACCATAATCGTCGATCAAGAGGCTTTAACCATAAAAAATCGGCAGAGGCATAAACGCCGCTTTGTCTTGCTAATTCTAACATTGCTGCCATCACAGTATAAACAAAAGCATGACGCGTGATAACTTTTTGAACATCTTTCTCTTTGAAATATTTTTTTAATAATTCATCTACTCCATTAAAATTAATATTTTTCCAGTTTGTTTTGGATGCACTAACGGCAATTTGATTATTTAATGATATCACAGACGTAGCATCACCATGTGCTTTGGCTGCAAACATCGCAAACAATGCACGAAAATGCATAGGAAGATGATCAACCCCATGCCAATAGTTCCCAAGTTGCATTAAAAATACTTGTTTCGCCTGCAAACGTTTGATCGTGACTTTATGTTTAATGGCATTGCTGAGTTGTTCTTCAGTAGGTAATTGTTTTTCAATAGATAATAGCTTGTATTTTTTTGCAAAATGCATGGGGTTCATGGCCATTGCCCAAGGCCCTTCATCAAGAGGTACATCAATGAGGTTAAGTGGAACGATAGGAGTAATTTGTGGCCATTCGCGCTGTTCAGTTTCAGCAAGCCTATTCATGGTGTACGTGTGCCGATATTGAGCCAAGATATCGCCAAAAAATAACCACAGCGCACATAATAACAATAAACCTGCAAAAGGATAACGCAAAATCGTTCCTACCTGATTACCTATGTTGCCAAGTACAACAAGGTTTAAGTCAGCAGCATTTTCAAAAGAAAGTTGTTGAAGCCAAGAGTGCAAATTGGCATAACGATGTGTAAAAGGAGTAATTAATTGCAATTCGAGTAATTTCAACTTTAGAAAAAAGAAACTAATCCATTGATGGGCTAGAAACCAAATTCCTACTAAAGCTACAATAGTGAGCGCCGCGAGCCATATTGTGGCGTTTTCATCGGTACCTTGACCACCTTGCTGAGCAGGAGGCATAGCGCAGTTCTCCTTGTTGTCCGTTTAGGGCGAACTGTCAACACGCCCTAGTTTGGTAATGTAGCATATTGCATGGGGAGTGCCAATATGCTAACTACTTCACCACTATAGCTTTTTCAATAATGGCAGTGTCGATGGGGACATCTTGATGACCATGCTGATGAGAGGTTTTTAGTTTTTTGATTTTGTCGACAGCTGCCATGCCATCTACCACTTTGCCGAATACGCAATATCCCCATCCATCTAAAGTTTTGGCGCGATAGTTTAAAAAGTGATTGTCTACCACATTAATAAAAAATTGTGAGCTCGCTGAATGAGGGTCTGAAGTGCGTGCCATAGCTACACTGCCGCGTAAATTATGAAGACCATTATCCGCTTCATTAGAGATTTTTTGGGGGGCGATTTTTTGTTCCATCTCTTTAGTAAAGCCACCACCTTGAATCATAAAATTTTCAATGACACGATGAAAAATAGTGCCGTCATAAAAACCTGAGTTGACTAAATTTAAAAAATTCGTTGCAGTTTCAGGTGCCGCTTTTTCATCGACTTCAATAATAATATCGCCTAAATTTGTTGTTAATTTTACTTTCGCGTTCATGTTGATTACTCCAAAGTGGTTTGATTATGTGTATTGATTTCTCGACAATGTGTTTCACGTGTAAAACTTGCCACAATTAAGGCAATGAATAAGGTGATAGGGAATAAAAGCATCGCCTTTTCAAGTGCTGCGTTAGGATAGACATGGAGACCATTGGCAATTGCGCCGGTAGAAAAATGGTCCATAATGATGCCAAATAGGTTTTGCCCAATGGCAGCTCCCCCCATAATAATGATAGAAGCAATAGCCAGTGCGGTGCTGCTAATAATGCGATTGTTACTTTCACTGATAAGAGGATAAGCAATAACTTGTGTACTAGTAAAAAATCCAATTAGAAAAAACAGCAAAGCTAATGCTCCAAAAGAAAGATTTTGTGCATAAACTAAAATCACAGCAATAATGAGCGAGAAAATGGCGCCAATAATCATGGGCATTTTCCTTAACCCAATGTTGTCGGACCAGAACCCAAGAAGAGGACAACCAATCATGGAACCGATGAGTAGCATCGAGGCAATACCAGACGCTTCCACATCGGTCACATGGTGAATTTGTTGCAAGTACATATTTCCCCATAAAGCACAGAGGATCATGATAGGTAAATTCATGAGGCTTGTGTAAATACCCCCCAACCAATTTTGTTTATTGTCAAAAGCCGCCACAATGCTGTGCCAAACTCCCAATGAAGAGAGTTGTTTCTGCTGGCGTTCGAATTGTACGATGTAACCTTTCGGGAAATCACGCACAAACAAGCAAATGCTGGCTAAGATAATGATTCCTAACCCTACATTAAGCAAAATAATATGTCGCCAAGGAAAATGATGCGTTAATAAGGTCAGAGGGATTTGAGCGGCAAGCCCACCAAGAAAAGCAAAGGTCACAATTAATCCTGTCACGAAAGCAAGCATTTTACTTGGGAACCAGCGGGATGCCAGCCGAATACAACTTAAAAAACAGAAAGCATTCCCTATGCCTGCAAGAAAATGAAAGGAAGCCGCTTGCCAATATTGTGTAGAGAACGCGAAGCCCGCCGTAGCAATAATACAAATTAACATAGCGGTAATAATGACTTTGCGCGTAGACATACGATCTAAAATCATACCTGCCGGGAAAAGAAATAATACGTCAGCATATAAATACATCGCGGAGAGATTACTCAGCTGGCTTGCGTTTACGCTAAAGGCTTGCATTAAGTCATTATGAATAGCATTAAACATATGCAATTGAATAAATTCATAAAGAAAAAAGAGGGAAGCCGATAAAATGACAAACCACCGACGAAAATGATGATGTTCTTGAAATGAAGAGATGGCGTCCATAAAATTTCTCGTGAAATGATCGCAAGAATTTTAAACTAAGCGGTAGTAATTAGCAAATAAAAGAAATAGGTCTTTGCTATGTATTATAGAGCTACTAATCACCTCTTCCACAAGGAAAGAGGTGATATATTTAAGATGCATTTGAGTTTTGTCGTGTATGAAGAGATCTTCCCCATTCCTCATCCTTGATGAAAACGAGAAAAAGTTTTACTGCTGATTTTTATTATCCATTGACTTACCGAGAGAGCTACCAGCTAAAGCACCTAAGCCGGCACCCGCAACCATCGCTACTGTTCTGCCAGTGCCATTACCCACTAAGCTTCCTAATGCAGCACCACCTGCGGCACCCGCTACTGTACCAATCGTTTGGTCTTTGCCCATACCAGCACATCCTGATAATAAAATGCTTGCTGATAAAGTTAAAATACCTAGTGATTTAAATTTTTTCATTGAAGTTCCTATATGATTTTAAAAATGACGATACTCTTATAACATAACTTTTTTGCGATGTGCAAATTGCTCGATATTTTCTTTATACTACACTCTTTCAGATAATTATCTGTGAAATCTGAATATAGCTTGTGACACCCAGTAAAGTCTCGCGGGACGCTACAGGTACATCCTTGTAGGCTTTACTTCAGCATCCATGCTTCAGAAACCCGCTCAACTTTACTGGGTGTCACAAGCTTAGAGTAAGCTACGAATAATCATCTGAAAAGATATGTTTTGTCTGACTTTTATTAATACTTTATAATCCCTTCTACTTGCTTAATACTATGGAAAATTTTATGTCAACGAATCTACCGATTTCATTAAAAAATATTTTAGAGGCGGCTTTATTTGCAGCAGGTGAACCACTGAATATAGAGCGTTTGCAATCTTTATTTGAGCAGGAAGAAGGGCAGCCAAGTAAAGGGGAAATTAAGCAAACCTTAGCTGAGTTAATTGAAGATTATCAAACCCGTCCAACGCAATTAAAAGAAGTCGCCACCGGTTATTGTTTTCAAGTACGTCCTGAATTTGGTGCATGGGTGAATAAATTATGGGAAGAAAGACCCACTCGTCATTCGCGTGCTTTGATGGAAACTCTCGCGATAATTGCGTATCGGCAACCAGTGACACGTGCTGAAATTGAAGAAATTCGTGGTGTGAGCGTAAGTACCCAGATTGTAAAGACATTGATGGAGCAAGAATGGGTCAGAGTTGTTGGGCAGCGTGAAGTACCAGGTCGCCCTAGTTTGTATGCCACCACCCCCTTTTTTTTAGATTACTTTAATTTAAAAAATTTGCAAGAATTACCTAGTTTGTTAGATTTGCAAAGTTTGGGTGGTCCTGAAGATACCTTAGCTCCTTAAGGGGAGCTTTATAAATTAGAAATTTTGCGCGAGGACAAGGCGCAGGAGAATTGTAAAGCGGAGTTTATATTTGAATAAATGAGCATTTAAAATTATCGCGCAAAAGAGCAATTTATAGAGTGACTAGTTACTTTATAGAGGTCCCCTTAATAATAAGGAGCTATCCCCATAACTATAAAAGCGATAGGCGTTATCAATGGCATGTTGATAAACTTCTCGTATAAAGGAGACGCCGGCAAATGCAGAGACAAGCATTAATAAGGTGGATTCAGGAAAATGGAAATTGGTTATCAAAGCATCCACTACTTTGAAATCAAAACCGGGCCGAATAAAAATATTAGTTTCACCACACGTAGGTTGTAATTGACCCAATGCTAAAGCTGCTGATTCTAAGCACCGCACACTCGTAGTGCCCACTGCGACTACTTTTTTGCCGCTTTGCTTCACTTGAGTAATTAACTTGACAGTCTCCGCACTTATTTCCATCCACTCTTGATGCATTTGATGTTCTTCGATATTTTCTACACGCACAGGCATAAAAGTGCCAGCTCCCACATGTAAGCTAACGAAAGCAAAAAGAATCCCGCGCGCTTTTAATTGTGCTAATAAGGTTTCATCAAAATGGAGGCCGGCGGTAGGAGCAGCAACGGATCCATGGAGTCTGGCATATACCGTTTGATAGCGCTCGCTATCTTCTGGTTCATCCGCTCGTTTTAAATAGTTAGGTAAAGGCATGTGGCCAATTTTAAAAAGACGCTCTAATACACTTCCTTGGCTTGCTTCAAACTGTAAACGATAAAGCATATTTTGTTTATCGATAACAATGGCGGTTGAGTTGTCGGGTAATAATAAGAGTTGCCCAATTTTAATGGGTTTATTACTCCCTAAATGGACGAGCGCCTGATGTTGATCTTGCAAGCGTTCAATGAGAATTTCTACTTTGCCTCCGGTAGGTTTAACAGCATAAAGTCGTGCAGGAATCACTTTAGTGTCGTTAAACACCAATAAGTCACCTGGGTATAAAAACTCACCTAGTGCTTTAAAAGTCGAATTTTGAATGCTTGGCGTATTAGGATTGCCCACTAACAACTTGCTATCTGTGCGATTGAGTAGAGGATAGCGAGCAATCAATGCTTCTGGAAGTATAAAATTGAAATCAGATTTTTTCATTGTGTAAATTAATTTTTTAAAACACTAAAGATCATATCATAAAGAATAGAAAAAATAGGTGGCACGCTTCCTTCGGTTTTTTTTGTAAAAAACGAAAAACCGAAGCCTGACGACCCCATATCTAATGTACAATAACAATTTTTGCTTTAAGGACAGAAGATGACACTCAAAACCAACCCCTTTAAGTTCGTTGCTATTATTTCTCTGATTGCCGCCGTGACAGGTTTATTATTTGGGTTTGATACCGGGATTATTTCTGGTGCTTTATTATTCATTGAAAAAGATTTCCCACTCACCACAGTTATGAAAGAAATGATTGTGAGTAGTGTGTTGCTCGGAGCGATGCTGGGTTCCTTGTGTTGTGGTCATTTGGCAGATCTTTTGGGAAGACGAAAATTGCTTTTAATCGTCGCTATCCTTTTTATGATAGGTACTCTCATTGCCAGTTTAGCATCCAATATAGAGATGATTTTGGTGGGCCGCTTAGTAATTGGAGTAGCGATTGGTATTGGTTCTTATACTGCACCTTTATACATCGCTGAGATTGCACCCGCTGATAAGAGGGGAGGCTTGGTATCTTTGAACCAATTAGCTATTACTATTGGTATATTAGTGTCTTATTTGATTGATTTTGCATTTACCAATACCTCAGGATCATGGCGGTGGATGTTTGCGGTAGGTTTGGTGCCTGCTATTTTACTTAGCATAGGCATGCTTTTTTTACCAGAAAGCCCTCGTTGGTTAGTAAAACAAAATATGTTGATAAAAGCCAAAGCTGTTTTGCGAGCATTTCGTCAAAGGGATAATGAAGTTGAAGATGAAATTAACGCGATAGAGCAGAGCTTGAAAGTTAAAAAAGCCAGCTTTAAAGAAGTTTTTGCAGTGTGGGTACGCCCGGTGTTGTTTCTGGGTATGATGTTAGGACTTATCCAGCAAGTCACAGGGATTAATACCATTATTTATTACGCCCCTACTATTTTTAAAATGGCTGGATTTGCCAATACAGCTAATGCTATTTTAGCCACAGTAGGGATTGGGGTCGTTAACGTCCTTGCGACGGTATTTGCTATTTTTTATTTGGATAAATTAGGACGTCGCCCTTTGTTGCTCACAGGTTTATTAGGGATGTTTTTGTGCTTGAGTGGTCTTGGAATAGTGTTTCATGCGCAACCACATTTATTTTTACTACAGCTTTTAGCCATTTGTTTTATTTTTACCTATATCATTTGTTTTGCTTTTAGCTTGGGAGCATTATTGTGGTTAATGGTGGCCGAAATTTTTCCCCTCGAAGTACGCGGGACTGCAATGGGGATTGCTGTGTTTAGCTGTTGGTTTTGGAATTTTGTGGTGTCTTCCACTTTTTTAAGCTTATTGAATCAATGGGGTGCAAGTTTGAGTTTTTTCTTTTATGCAGCATTGTGTGTTTTGAGTTATTACTTTTGTTATCTCAAAGTGCCCGAAACTTCGGGAGTTTCATTGGAACAAATTGAAGAAAATATTCGAAAAGGGTTACCACTTCGAAGGCTGGGTCGTGTATGAGGCAACCCATTATCACGTGGGATTTGGGGGGTACAAAATGCGCCGTGGGCCTCATGTTATTTGATGACCATCGCCAAGAATATTTATTAGAAAAAAAATGTACGTTGGCGATTCGTGAATATACTTCTCTTGAGGCGTTGATACTAAAGATGCAAGAGCTTTTGGATTTTGATTTTGCGAAAGCGTGTCGTATTCAAATTGGAGCTGCGGGGTGTTTTGATGGTGAAGCTTTGCATTTGGTGGAAGGCTATCCTTATCCTATGCCTTTTTTGCAGCTTGCTAAAAAGTATCACTGGCCTTCTTTTGATATCGTCCATGATTATTTGCCTGTGGCATGTGCCACTTATACCTCCTATATGCACGATACGGCCAATATAAAAATGTTAAATGATCTCACCATGACAAAGATGCCAAGAGAAGGGCGGCGTGTAGCCGTTGGAGTCGGTACGGGGCTTGGCTTAAAAGACGTCATGTGGTTAGCTAACGAGACACTGGCTTATGGCGCCAATGAAATGGGTCACATTGGAATCACGATGCCCCCAAGTGTCAATTATGACGAATTCAAACGTCATCAAGCCTTAGTAGAGTTTTTATACGCTAAAAAACAAGCGCTCACCTTTGAAAAAATTTTATCTGGTCGTGGAACCTTGTTACTTTATGATTTTTTATATCCTGGTTCGCTCTCGCATTCCCCTGAAAGTTTAGGTGAAAAAATACGAAATAAAGAAGCAGAGGACGTGTTAGCCTTATTTGCTTGGTACTTAGGTTTATATATTGGAACAGTTCAGTTGAGCTTTATGCCGACAGGCGGTATTTGGTTGACGGGGGGGGTGATCCTAAAACATCTGGAAGCTCTTGAGCGAAGTGATTTTTGGCGAGGTATAGAGGCGAGCACTGCTTACTTGGAGGTACGTGAAAAATTTCCACTCGGAGTTTTATTGAACCCTGAGCATGCACTGTATGGAGGCGCATTTTTGGCTCGTCAATTAAGCCGACCGTGATGTACGTATTGATACAGACACTGTAAATATTGGTGGGCCGTGTAGGGATCGAACCTACGACCTATTGATTAAGAGGCCGAGTAGTGAAATTAGCAAAACCTTTAAAAACCAAGCCTGATGTGGCTTTAGCTCAATTTATTTTCTACTGTATCCTACCTAAATCGTAGTAATTTTACTTCAAATTGCTACGATTTTGCTACAGTGAAAAAATAGGCTTGTTTTTATGATTCGTTGAATTCAACTAGCAACTGCAACTCACCTGCCTAAATTATTTTAATGAATCCATCAGTGCATAGAAATATTTGACATCCCTTGTCTTGTTTAGCAGATACCAATCTTCCAGAGTTTCAGGGTTGATATCTGTTTTTTTGAATACTTCATATGAGAATTCTAATGGTGCAAGTCCTGTAGCTGTTATCAAGTTGCCATCAGTAACTGCTGGCTGATTTAAGTATAGTGCCTCTCCCGAATATTCAGGACAACTCATTTTTAAAAATTCTTTATCATTGCTGGTATGTTTCCTAGTATTAAGTATGCCATTTTTTGCTAAAGCAACTGTCGCTCCACAGATTGCCGCAACTACGACACTTTGGTTTAGAAGATCTGGAATAAGTTGTATTATTTTTTTATTACTATCTTCAAACCAAGTATCGGCTCCTGGTAAAATTAATATGTCACCCTTATTAAGTTCGATATTATTAATACTCTCATTCGGAGTAATTGTAATGCCACCCATTGTTTTGACAGGTTGGATAGTGTTCCCAATTTTAATAAGATCGACCGGTGTTTTAAAAAACCTACCACTGTTAAGTTCAGCAGTTATATAGCCGATTTCCCAATCGGATAAGGTATTGAGTACGTATAGAAATGTTTTCATAAAAAATTCTCCTAAAACAGATTACCTAATATATTAGGTCAGATTGGCTCGTTTACCTAACCCAAAATAACCGTTTTACTCAGGGATAATATTGGTTCACAAGTTGCAGTTATTTTTTGGATTCAGGTTTACCTTCATTTGCGACTACATCCGCTTCATTAGTAAAATCACTACTTAATTCAGCCTCAATTTCTTCAATACTGGGCAAACTTCCTTTCAAGTTATCAGGTAACGATTGAGTTAGTTGAGTTTCCCATTCAGCTATGCTAATGGGTCGTTTATTATCGCCTAAAGCATACTCCACCAATACACGGTTTTTTTCACGCACCAATAATAACCCTAATGTAGGCTTGTCTTCTGGCTGACATAGCAAATTATCTACAGCATGCATATACATGCCTAATTGAACACCATCACCCACCTCAAATTTTCTAGCTTTTAATTCAATTACAATATACCGGCGTAGCTTGAGATGATAAAATAACAAATCAAGGTAATAGTCTTGATCCCCCAGCTCTAAATGCACCTGTTGTCCAACAAATGCGAAGCCTTGTCCTAGCTCAAGTAGAAATTTTTGTACATGTGCCATCAAACCACGTTCTAGCTCAGCCTCAAGTCGTGGCGCATCCGTACCCAAAAAATCAAACAAATATGGATCTTTAAACACTTGTGCGGCGTAATCAGAATCTGTTGGTGGAAGTGTTGTAAGAAAATTATTTTGTGCTTTTCCAAACCGCAGATGCGCTTGTGTTTCAATTTGGATTGCTAAAATATTACGTGACCATCCATGCTCGTAGGCTTTTGCGGCATACCAAAGCCGTTGCTCGGAGGTTTTAAGCTTTTCTAATAAAGCTATATTATGGTACCAAGTCAATTGTGCAAGCGCCTCTTGCACAATTTTGCGTTCAGGCCAAGCTAAAGCAAAAGCTCTCATATATTTGAGGTTACGGGGAGAAAAACCTTTCATCTCTGGAAATTGCTCATGTAAATCAAAAGCCAAACGATCGATGATTTTTGCCCCCCATCTTTGCGTATGTTGTTTTTCAAGAATACGCTGTCCAATGTCCCAATATAACAAAACCATAGCCGCATTACTGGCTACCACAATCCGTAAACGTTCATTTTGAATGCGATGCTTTAGATCAGCTAGCCAATCAGGATAATCTGCAGGTAATTCAATTTTTGGTGGAGCAACAGGAAACATAACGGTTCGGTCTACTCGCCCTCGTTGTTTCCGTTTGTCAGTAGCCGCCAGTTTAGGTGTTTTTTTATCGGAAGTCATAGTTTACCCTTTTAATCTGATTAGTGAGGGAAGAAGATGTTTTTAAACCATTCGCTTAAAGAATAAGGCTCGGGCTTTTGAAATTCTTTGTCAAAAAGATATACATCGAATATTTGCTTTATATTATCAACTTTTAGTTTTTCTTTGTAAGTTTCTAAGTTTTTATACGTTTCATCATTTGGTTTTGATAATTGATTAAATAAGTTTATTCCTTCAGTAAAAAGTAAGGTTATTTTTTCTGAGAACAAGTATCTAGACTCAGTTTTCAGCTTCTCCAGCTGTGGTAAAAAATGCATTTTTGCTGGTGATGGATTTTCAAAAACACTTATTGGTGGCATACCCCCCATTCCACCATGCCAATATAGCTCTAACTCCATTAGCAGATCACTGAATTTTTTGAAAATTAAATATCTCTTATCGAACAGGCTAAATTTGAACATTTTTTTAGTAAGTAAATAGGTTACGCTTGCATAGATAGCCGCAATGAAAGCTGCTAGTAGCGATAAAATAGAAATAAGAAAAGTTGCAAATTCAATAAGATGATTCATGAGTATGTTGGCCTTTTTTGTATAAGTTCTCAGTATTTTTTAATGCTGATGATTCAAGCAGATCAAGCCTGTTGGTACTGAAAAATGCAACGCACTTCTTAAGCTTTTCTGAGATTTTCATAAAACAGCGTTAATGTTTGTAATTATAGCGTAATTTAGAAAACTTTGGCCCTAACTTTGCTTTTGATTCCATAAAGCTCTTTCGCACTAAAACAAACCGCTTGCGAAGCAAGCCACAAACTCTAAGTAAATTAAAAATAATTCTGCGTAGCAATTTCATTTTAATTTGCTTCGTCATCCGTCAGCCCCATCGCATCAATTAAACAGCGTACCGCGCGGAGCAAATCAAGGAGGAACGCAGCGTAGCGAGTAGTCCTTGATTTGTGAGCACGGTATGTCACACTTATGATGCGATGGGGTTGATGGATGACATATTTATTTGGAATAAGTTTTAATCTCTATTTTGTCGTTGATGCTTCCGACGTTAACGAAGCATTAGATCACTTTCGCACCGTCTTTTGACGTTGATCGCAATTGTTGTTTGATTGTTGTGCGATATCTCTTATCCAAAGAGATTGTATTAACTTAGGATAAAATCATTGCGGTTTTATTCTTTGACACGCAATGTTGGTGTCAATTGCATTAAGGTAAGTACATTAAGCGTCTATTTTTTGTTTAAGTAAACGTGCGTTATTGAGTGTGTTTATATTTTTTAACATCGAAATATAAAGCTGGCGCGTCACTATCGGTTTGTCGATAGTGACGCGCCCATGTCATCAAAGTATCTTATTAATTTATCTTGTATTTCATATTGCGAAACGTCGTTATGTCTGTATGACAGTCAGTATTTTTTTCACTTCCTATTCTTTCATCTTTATATTTTCATTTCTTAAATCCTGGTAACAACGCAATCTTGATGGTATTTTGATTAAGTGTACCTTTGTTCCGTGTGTAACTTCGGCTGCGGTATGCAAGCTTGTCTTGCTTATTGGAACTTAACACTAACCATTCCTCATGCTTAATCAAAACGCTGCAATATTTCACTCCGTAATTGATTTTTCTATGATGAGACTTTTCTATGAGCATGAAACAAAAACTGAAACATTCTATTCACCAATTATTAAAAAGAAAAAATGTCGGTTCATTTGCTACACAAGCAGATCGTAAAAATATTTTGTTACGCATCGCAGATGATTTACAAAAGATTGGTATGCTTATGCCAAATATTTATTCGCTAAAACCAAAGCATGTTACTGCTTTAGTAAAGCATTGGCAGGAAGGCGGCTTATCGATTAGAACGATTAAAAATCGCATGGCAACCGTGCGTTTTATTTTTGAAGCAACGAATAAAATAGCTATTTTACCAAGTAATGATGCGTTGGGTATTGAGAGGCGTAACTACAAGCCACGTTTTAATCGTGCTTTATTTAATCCTGATTTTAGCAAAATTACGGATCGCCATTTGTATCTGTCATTGCAATTACAAAAAGCATTTGGCTTAAGACGAGAAGAGTGTATTAAGATACAGCCCCATATTGCTGATAAAGGGGCCAGATTAGAGCTTTTACCTTCGTGGTGCAAAGGTGGGCGTGGCCGAGTTCTACCTATCCTTACAGTGGAGCAACGTTTTTGGCTTGATGAAGCAAAAAAAATCGTAAAACAAATACGCGCCTCGCTCATTCCAAAAGATAAAAGTTTTATTCAGCAACGTTATATTTATGATAAACAAACTGAACGTGCGGGGCTAAAAAATTTGCATGGGCTTCGACATGCGTATGCTCAATAACGTTACCAAGTGTTAACAGGATTTGCTTCCCCAATTGCAGGTGGGCCAAAGTTAATGGAGCTGACAACTGAACAAAAGGTAGCAGATGATTATGCACGCGCCGTACTGACTGAAGAGCTTGGACATTCGCGCCGGCAAATTCTTACGGTTTATTGTGGAAAGTAGGTGATTATGCAAAGTAATCTTCTACAAGCCTTGATA
>CAYYFQ010000026.1:0-28406 GCA_964471475.1 uncultured Gammaproteobacteria bacterium | reverse complement strand
GGATGCCTGCCTACGCAGGCATGACAAACTTAAAAAAACTTAGGGATACATCAGAATTAAATAAGCTAATGCCAACCATGGCCAATTAGCATAACATTACAGAGCATTGCTAAAATACGATCCCCTTGCTATCTTCAGCTCTATTTTTTAGCAAGCAAACTATTTAATGATTGATATAGAGGCGCCCTTAAGGGCGCTGACTGTTTGTAACTAGTCACAGAAAATAAATGGATCAAGAAAAACTTTCATCCCTCGCAGTACCTTTTATGTTAAAATATCCAAAAAATTAAGAGATTCTCCAGTATGTCGCGTTATTTAGATCCCAAAGCAGATGTGGTGTTTAAAAAAGTCTTTGCTTTGCATCCTCACCTACTTATCAGTTTTTTGAATGCGCTTTTACCCTTACCGGAAGGCCGTATTATCGAAGAAATCGAATACCTTTCGCCTGAATTTATTCCGGAAATCCCTGCTTTTAAAAGAACTATTGCAGACGTCAAATGCAAAGATAACCAAGGACGGATTTTTATTGTGGAAATGCAAATTGATTGGATCGATAGCTTTAAACAACGTTTACTCTTTCAAACCGGGCAAGCGATTGTGCGGCAACTGAAAAAAGGAGAAGACTACCATTTGTTGCAGCCGGTTTATGGGCTCGGTATTGTAGCGACGAATTTTGATACTTCAGATGAATGGTATCATCATTATCAACTCGTGAATTTAGAAAAATCGCCTCAGGAAACGATCGAACATTTACAGCTTATTTTTATTGAACTGAAAAAATTCCCTATTCATTCCCCAGCAGAAAAGCAATTGCGGTTGTTATGGCTACGTTTTTTAAGAGAAATTAACGAAGACACGAAGGTCGTTCCTCCGGAATTAACAAAGGTTCCTGAAATTCGTGAAGCTTTGGATTTGGTAGAAGAAGCTGCTTATACGCCGAGTGAACTTGAAGCCTATGATGCTTACTGGAAACAAGTAAGTTCAGAAAAAACGCTCATGACGGGATATTTTGCGAAAGGAGAAGCAAAAGGCTTAGCAAAGGGCTTAGCAAAGGGCTTAGCAAAGGGCTTAGCAAAAGGTAAAGCAGAAGGCGCCAAAGAAACTGCCGTTACCATCGCAAAAAAAATGTTGGCGGCTAGTATTGATAAATCAACCATTATCCAACTCACCAGTTTATCGCAAAAAGAACTTGAAGAACTCGCTTCGTTAAAATAAAAGTAACTAGGCTAGAATGTGATCAAGAAATCAAAAACGCAAGTAATTCAAACAAGGTTGGTGATCATTATTGATGATAAAAAGCTTTTCTATGAAGCCGCTAAAAGCGCTTCACAGAAAAGCCACTTGATGCAAAATAAAAGATTTTAATGTTTCGCATTTAATGAAGTTGTAAATTGACCATACATAGAAGCATAACCCGTAAATCCTTGGGTAGGCTTGATGGTGATATTATAAAATTTTCCGCCCTGCGCATAAAGCAGACATTCATGGAAAGGTTGTAGGACAGAGATTGTTCCACCCGTGCCGTCCCCACAGTCTACCGTCGCGATCATCTTATTTTTCGAGTCCTCATTCTGAGTCCCTGTTACGATAATATAATAGGTGCCTCCGTAAATGTTCGGTATAGTAACCGTATCGCTCATGTCAGATAGGTGCCAGGGGACCGGGGTCGTTACAGGCGCTGCGCTTGCAAAGGTTGCCGCCATCGATAATGCACTTGCTAATATTAGCTTTTTCATGATACAAGCTCCAAAAATATTGTAAGAAAATAAAATAATTACTAGTTTGGCGGGTTCATTGTATCAAAAAATTTTCACGAAAACCTTAAAATTTTCTTAATTTTTAATAGGATAACACGGTAAACGCTCTGCACTGGACAAAAATTTAAAAGCTACTTGAAAAAGCTTGTTAAAAACGCTGTCGCCCCGCAATTTATTCGCGGGGCTCAAGGTTTCAACTTTTTGGATCCCGCGAATAAATTGCGGGATGACAGCTTCAGAGATTTTTTGTCCGGTGCAGAGGTTAGCCCCTAGGGCCTACGCATGAAATAAGAAAAAATTAAGCAATGACTTGCCTGTATCTCCAGCGAGGACCGTCAAGCATCAGGGATGTGCTTGCGGATCGCAGGAGCAGCTTCGGTCCGAGTCGGAGATCAGGCAGGGGCCCTGAGTTAGCCCCCTGGCGCTATTCGTGCGCTGCTTCTTTTAATCTGAGCGAGTAAGTCCACAAAGTTCCCCCAATCCGCGCTTTCAAATACATGGTCAAATTGTGCTTTAAATCGGTCTTGTTCATCCTGCTCAAGATGAAAAAAATTCTCCTCAAATACTTTCCTAAAATCGAGCCCATCAGTTACAGCAACTAAGCGATCATATTGT
This sequence comes from uncultured Gammaproteobacteria bacterium, assembly GCA_964471475.1. Classification (GTDB taxonomy): domain Bacteria; phylum Pseudomonadota; class Gammaproteobacteria; order CAISUE01; family CAISUE01; genus JAJNBD01. Next base: position 26,034 of record CAYYFQ010000026.1, on the reverse strand, counting down.
GGCTTTTGCTCTTCTGAAAGAAGAGAGAGGATCCGTTCTTCACCATAATAGCTGATCAAAAGCAACAATTGCTGCCTTGGAAGAGCGCACGCCCGGTCCACCATACCCCCTCGTCCCAGCATTTGCTCAACTCGCTCATAAAAGGCAACAGTCTGAACATATGCGCTCGGGTGGAAAATGTGACCTAAACATTTTTCGAGCTCTTGGTTCTCAATTGCAGGATTAACAGTCTCCTCCGACTGTCGTTTTTTATGCAGCAATAAAATCATCAGAAGGAGAAGAGGACGACTCATTGCAAACGCTGCTATTAAAGGTGTCTCAAAATCAGCGCGCATCCTTTCAAGACAGCGCCCAAACAGAGTTTGCCCAATAGACCAAAAAGTTCCCAAACTCATCTCACGTGATGGAGGATAAAGCTTCACATTAAAGTTTTTTAATAAATTAAGGATTAATAAAAAACATGAGTATGAATTATATTCTTTCATAATCTTAACTAAAAGACGGCAACTATCATGGGAAGTATCATGAAAATACAGGTGAAGACATTCATTCAAAAAATCAGCCTGTCGCTCTTGTTTTTCGGCTAATTTAACAAATAAAGCCGCTAAGTCTTCTTCACTTAGCTTATCGATGGCAACTTTTTTTATTCCTTGTTGTAACATCCTCATTTTTTCTTGGTCTAGATCTCTGTCTAGGATAGGACATACAATTTTACTCAGTCTCTTTTCCAGCGCAAGGCGTTCCAAAAGCAGTTCGATGAATTCAGGTTCCCCCCCTCCTAAAAAAATATCAAAAATTTCAGCATTGATCAGTTGAGGCGGACCATACCTCAGTAGAACAGCATGTAAATGGGAATTTACTCTTTCTTCTAGCCTAGAAGGCAGCTCGGGTAAGCCATCTTCAAAATGAACAGATAAGCGTGTTTCCACTGTTTTTTTCAATATAGAGTCTGCTTCTTGCTTTCTAATCTCCTTGAACACGGTAAGAGCCGATTCAAGCACAGCAATATTTTTTTCTCGCATCGCGTTACGTAGTATCCAAAAAAAAGCGGTCCCTTGCTCCTCTGGTGTCCATCGTAAGCTATTGTTTTGAATACCTTGTAAAATCTCTAATATCGTGTCGTCCGCCAACCTATTGATTTGAATGGCAGATAAAATAGAAAAAAAGTCATCTAAGTCAACTGAAGGCAGCATAATTTTCACCTATTTTAAGCGCTATGGTTTTTCTATTGTAATATCATAAGGTTAAGAAAAAATGAAGCTCATTAAATAAAAAAATATAATATCTCTATAATGAAATGGACTCACCCTTCTAGGGCTCATCTAGAGCCACCGGCATCAAAAGTACCATAATGGTTTTGCAGTTAGTTTGTTAACTATGACCATTAAAATTAACGAAAGGAGAGTCCGTATGAATATTACAACATTAGGCATTGACCTTGCAAAAAATATTTTTCAATTGTGTGGTGTAGACGCTGCAGGAAAAAAGGTATTCAATATAACAGTTAAAAGAGAAAAGTTGCTGAAATTCATGGTGAATCTACCCCGGTGTGAGGTTGTGATGGAGGCTTGTGGTAGTGCGAATTATTTGGCACGAGTGTTTGAGAATTTAGGGCACACGGTGAAATTAATTGCGCCACAATATGTGAAACCGTTTGTGAAAAGGAACAAGAACGATAGTCAAGACGCGGAAGCGATCGTGATTGCTTCGAAAGCGATAGGGATGCGATTTGTCACGCCCAAGAGTGTGGAGCAACAAGATTGGCAAAGTGTATTAAGGATACGTGAAAGCTATGTAGAAACACGGACTAAAATAAGCAATCAAATTCGTGGATTGTTGGCGGAATACGGTATAGCGGTCTCTGTGGGTTTAAGTAAGCTCAGAAGTCTCCTCCCCGGGTTATGTGATCGCAACCATTGACCAAAAACTTTAACGATTCTTTGACAATACGGGTGAGTCCATATATGGGGTATGATTTTTTTGAAATATGCTTATAAAGTTTGTCATGCCCCAGAGATACAATATAATGCGAATGCTGCTGGGTTTCTGAATAAAGGATCTAATATGACACTATCAAATGATGCTATACCTCACAACGCTTCCACACCCTCTTTCAAAACCACTTTAAATGTTTTTCCTTGGCGCCGCTTTTTTGCAAGACATATCGACCTCGGTTTGTTCTCTTTTTTACTCGGCATTGCAATAGCTCTTGCTTTCCCTGCATTTGCCAAAACCAAGTTGCTTTCGGGGCATTTTTGGATGAGTTATGTATTAGGAATAATAGCGTATTTTATTTGGATTTTTATTGAGACTATTTTATTAATCACCTGGAGAACCACTCCGGGAAAATGGCTGTTGCGAATTCATATAAGCACGCATGCAAATAACCCATTAACATTTAACCTCGCATTAAAACGAAGTTTTTTAGTCTGGTTTCGAGGAATGGGAGCCGCGATTCCACTTATTGTGATGATCACACAAATTACCGCCTATTATCATTTGAAAGAACAAGGCATGACGAGTTGGGATAGAGATTGCAATCTTCATGTTAGGTGTGAAAAAAGCACTTTCATCACCACAAGTATTATGGTTTTAGCTGTACTAGCTTTCATTTTTGTGGATCTGGTAAAACCGATATTTCAACATCTTCCCCATTAAGGGCACCTCGAAATTTTGTGCGAGGACAAGGCGCACGAGAATTGTGACTCAAAACATCCATGTTTTGAGGGCTCCGCCCGCGCTACGCGCGCCGAAATCAGCCATCCTGCTGATTTTTAAAACAGAGTTTATATTTGAATAAATGAGTATTTAAAATTCTCGCGCAACGCAGTTATCGCGCAAAAGAGCAATTTATAGAGGTCCCCTTAAAACATACTTAAGATATTTTTTATGCTAACCCCACTAGCAAATACATTGCTCAATAAACCTTTAGTGGTGAACTCGACATTTAAAAAAATTTTATTTTCTAAATTCAACGGATAATTGATTGGCTTAGTTTTGCTGTATAATTTATTTTGTATTACAATGTCATTCAAATAATATGGAGGCAACACTATGGTTGCAAATCAACTTGTACAAGCTCGTATTAATGGGGAAATTAAAAAAGAAGCTGCCATCGTACTAGAATCGGTTGGATTGACTATTTCCGATGCAGTACGATTGCTATTGACTAAAATCGCGAATGAACATGTTTTGCCGTTTGAGGCATTTGTTCCTAATGATAAAACTATTGCTGCCATGATGGAGGCTCGAGCTAGAAAAAATCTACCACATGCTCGTACTATAAAAGAACTTAAGGAAGCACTGCATGCGAACGATTGAGTGGACAACTCAGTTTAAACGCGACTTTAAACGTGAAAGCAAAGGTCAATATCGTACCACATTAGATGATGATTTTTTTCGGTTATTAACAAACTAGCAAATGATCATCCCATTGAAATTCGCCATCGCGACCATCCCCTTTCTGGAAATTGGTAGGATTATCATGACTGTCATATCAAACCGGATTTGATATTAATTTATCAAAAACCAAACAAGAAAATTATGCGTCTTGTTCGGCTTGGTTCACATAGCGAACTTGGCATTTAAAAAATATTATTCCCACACCGGAGGATGGCGTAAGAATATAACATACACTAAAAACATCAACCCAGGCAATGTGATTAAATAAGCCAATGCTAACCATGGCCAATAGTTTTTGACTGGAGGCTGCTTTTCATCTTGAGTCAGCACCTTGTGATGGGCTAACCAAAAAATTAAAAAGGCGAGTAATCCAAAAAAATTGACGGAATCTGGCCACAAACGTAACCATACCGTTGGTTTAAAATATACATCTAGGGAACTTGGATAAAGCAATAACCCCATACAAAAAGTTGCGAAAAAAATTTGTGTGGTTTTAATGTGGGGCACACTTGCCAAATAGCGAATTAAAATAGCTGCTGGGAGAAAAAATATAGCGAAATAATAAATCCAACCAAGAGGAGAAATGAAAAGAGAAATAATGAGACTATAACAAAAAGCGTAATCGTATTCCGCTATATTGGCAAATTGAGCGCGACACAAGCGCCAAAAAATCACCGCAAGCGGTAAAATTCCGGTATAGTAAAGCACTTTCCCCCATGACGGCATTATTATTACCGAGCCGGGCATAACTTTCGCACTTAAGCGAAATACAAAGCCAAACCACGATGCATTCCAGTTACGATCATACCAACTAATATGGGTAATAAGATCCCAATAATTTATAAAAACATTTTTACCTGAAAAAATAAATAATAAAAGATGTGCGCCTAAAAAAATGATGGTACTCATTATCACCAATCGCCATCGTTTTTGCAGCAAAAAAAACAAAATAAAAGTCCCGAAAAAAAGTTTCAAGCTGAGTAACACGCCCAAAACAATTCCAGCAGCCGTATCTTTATTATCACGCGCCAAATACCACGCGCTGATAATTAAAAAAAAGCTCACAAAACCAATTTGCCCAAGACTGATATTGGCAAAAGTAAAAAAGCAGGCAAAAAACAAACTTAATCCAATCCAAAAAGCTAATGGATTTTTTAAATAACCAAAAATTTTTTGATTAATCAAAAATACACCAAAAGCACCACAGGCAAAAGCAAGGAAGCTCCACAAAGCAAGTGCCCATCCATAACTTAACAGGGCAAAAGGCCAAATAAATAATAAATGAGCAGGCGTATTTAAATTGGCATTAAAATTTTTACCGCTGGTGAAAAAATGTGCGGCAATATGATGAACGGCCGAAGCTTCTTTAGTTAAATGATATTCTTGCCAGGGAATCACGCCATAAATAGGATGGCCGCTTAAAAAATTCTTAGTAGAATGATACAATAAAATAAAGTCAGTCGCACATTTTAAATCGATCATATGATAGATTAAAACGCTGTAACTTGTAAGTGCTATCACTAAAAAAATAAAAACCCACAGCCTTTCTAATAATTTCATTTGCTTAAGTATCTACAAAAAACATTTTTTATACCGCAATCCATTTTAATCTTCACTAAAATAATTATCCAGTTTGTCATAAACAAACGTCAATCTTTAGAGATTAACTCACGCACTTCACGCACGATGCGATCTACTGTCAAATCAAAGGCCGCAAAAACAGCCTCTGTGGGTGCAGATAAACCAAATTGATGTAAGCCAATGACTTTGCCAGTTAAACCTACATATTTATACCAATAATCGGCTGCGGCGGCTTCAACAGCAATGCGTGGCAGATCTTTGCTTAAGACAGACTCTCTATATTCTTCGCTCTGCACATCAAACACATCCGTGCATGGCATTGAAACTACACGCACAAAAATTTTTTCTTGTGCTAATACATCAACCGCTTTCAAAACCAATGTAACTTCGGATCCCGTCGCAATCAATACCACTTGGGCTTGTGAGTGATCGCGTAACATATAACCTCCGCGCGCGATCAATACGGCTTGTTCTTCCGTGCGCGCAATAGAATCTACATTTTGACGAGCAAACACTAAACAAGTGGGAGCCGCATAACGCTCAACCGCCAACTGCCACGCCACGGCTGTTTCTGTTAGATCTGCTGGGCGCCACACCGATAATCCCGGCGTTAAACGCAACATCGCTAAATGTTCGATAGGCTGATGCGTAGGGCCATCTTCCCCAAGTCCAATCGAATCATGCGTGTAAACAAAAATGACACGTAACTGCATGATAGCTGCCATTCGTACCGCATTACGTGCATAATCGGTAAATGTTAAAAAAGTACCTCCAAATGGAATAAACCCACCATGTAAACTCATCCCATTCATCATAGCAGACATGCCAAACTCACGGACACCATAAAAAAGATAATTTCCCGCCATATCTTCTGCCGTCACAGGCTTGTAACCTATCCAATTGGTTAAATTAGAACATGTCAGATCCGCCGAGCCTCCAAAAATTTCAGGAAGGTTGGGGGCATAATGATCCAGTGTTAACTGCGAAGCACGACGTGTCGAAATTTTTTGTGCTTCTGCCAGCGTTTTTTTGACAAACGCGCGCGCTAAGTAAGTAAAATCTCCGGGCATCAAGCCCACTTGACGCCGAATAAATTCCGCCGCTAAATCGGGATAAGTTTTTTCATAAGCTTCAAATAACCTACGCCAAGCCTCTTCTGCTTCTGTGCCTTTTGTAACCAAATTCCACGAGGTTAAAATTTCATCAGGAACAACGAAAGGAGGATAAGACCAACCCAATGCTTCTCTGGTTGCGGCAATTTCTTTATCTCCTAGGGGGGCTCCATGCGCTTGATGCGTTCCACCAGCATGAGGCGCTCCATGCGCAATTTGCGTACGACAACAAATAAGAGTGGGGCGCTGAAGTTCCGCTTTTGCAGCCATAATCGCTTCACGTACCGCATTAAAATCATGACCATCTACGTCTGCGATAACTTGCCAGCCATAAGCACGAAAACGTTCAGGCGTATTATCGGTAAACCAACTCTCCACATCGCCATCAATAGAAATTTTGTTATTATCCCAAAAAGCAATTAACTTCCCTAAATGCAGCGTTCCTGCCAGTGAACACACTTCGTGTGAGATTCCCTCCATTAAACAACCATCTCCCAAAAACACATAGGTATAATGATCTACAATTGGAAAATCCGGCCGATTGAAAGTAGCACCCAATACGCGTTCTGCAAGTGCCATCCCCACAGCATTCGCCAATCCCTGCCCCAAGGGCCCTGTGGTGGTTTCCACCCCATATTTTTTATGCACTTCAGGATGCCCGGGTGTGTTAGAGTGCAATTGACGAAATTGTTTCAAATCCTCAATAGTCAATGGATAGCCTGTCAAATACAATAATGAGTAAAGCAACATGGACGCATGACCATTGGATAGCACAAATCGATCACGATTAAACCACTGAGGGTTGGCAGGATTCACCTGTAAAAACTCACGCCACAACACAGTAGCAATATCTGCCATTCCCATAGGGGCGCCTGGATGCCCTGAATTTGCTTTTTGTACAGCATCCATGCTGAGGAATCGAATAGCATTGGCTAATTTTTGTAAAGATTGCGTCATAAATTTCCTTCAAATGATAATTTTGCACCGACAAAATCAAGTTGGCGCCACGCTTCATACACCACAATGGCCACCGTATTGGATAAATTTAAACTCCGAGATCCTGACTGCATAGGAAGACGAAGATGATTTTTTTGATCAACTACGTTGAGCTGGGCCTTACTTAATCCACGGGTTTCGGGACCAAACACCAGTGCATCATTTAACGAAAATCGCGCTTCGGTGTAAGGGCGCTGGGCTTTTGATGAAAAAGCAAAGACTGTTGTTGGTTGAATTTTTGTAATAAAATCCCCTAAGGTGTGATGAATTTGTAAATGTGCAAACTCATGGTAATCTAAGCCGGCCCGACGCATTTTAGCATCATCCAACTTAAAAGCCATCGGCTCAATAAGATGCAAGCTAAATCCAGTATTTGCGGCTAACCGAATGACGTTACCCGTATTAGGCGGAATTTCCGGCTCAACCAACACAATATGTAGCATAACTAAGTTTAATAAAATGAAAGGTAAAATTATATGCCGAAATCCGAAGATTTGCTAAAACTTGAAGAAGCTTTAGCTGGCTTTGATACCAGATTACATTTAGCTCAAACAGATAATGAGGGTGACGAGAGCAGCGATGGCGGAGATGACGGCACCGGCAGCATTGGTGGTCAAGGAGGGGTTGAAATAGAAAAACGACTTTTCGTGGAAGTTTTTAGTTTATTAAGACAAGGGGAAAAAGAATTTGGCCCCACCAATGAATTTGACCCAATTAAATATCTTAATAAAGATACACGTAGTTTGAAAGGAGAGCTGGGCCAAAGCGCGGGCTTAAAACAACATCCTACATTAGGCAATTTATCGAAATTTGATGGGGATACCCCCGATATGTCTATTCCAGATCGCCACCCTGAAGCACAAGAGAGTTACCAACATCGCTTAACATTACAAATGTCCAAACAAAATCAGTTGCAACAAGATATGACACCCAGACCAAGTCCCGGTAGAGGCATGTAATGTCATTTTCTGACGCCATTTTGTTTTCTCCCACTGAAATCGTTAAAAATCAATTGGCTCATGTGGAAGATATTAATGCCATTGATGAATATGGGTTTACCCCACTTATTGAGTCTATCATTGCGGGACGCCAAGATATCACCGAATTGTTACTAAAAAATGGGGCAGATGTGCACGAACCAGATTTAACCAACACCAGTCCATTACATTGGGCCGTTGACTTGAATCATACCGGCATCGTCAAATTATTGCTGGATCATAAAGCCGATGCTAATACTTATAACTCCTCCCATCAACCTGTGCTGACTAAAGCGTTATTACGCGATCAACTGCTTATAAAAAAATTATTGTATCAACATGGCGCAGATTTAAATTTTGCTCAAGATTATATCAATACCAAATTACTTGGACACCGCTTTGAATTAAGTGATCAAGTCGATATAGTCAACGCAAAAGGGAAGTTTATTGAAGTGAGTTTCGCCGGATTTTTTTTAGAATTTACGCTAGGCATCGTATATTATTCTTTACGTCAATTTTTAAACAATTTTGCAGCTCGTGCTTTTCGCCCTTATTATCCTTACTTACGCCATGTGCTGGAAGCTCTGAGCAACGCCAATAAAATTGTTCACTATCAACAATATTTACAACAATATAAAAAATACGATAAGCAAATTAAATCTTATTTAAAAAATGATCCTTTGATTTTACCTATCGCTTATGAAGGACATGCAATTTGTTTTGTAAAATACGGCAATTGGCTAGCCAAGTGTGATCGGGGAGCCAACAGTAAACGAGAAGGAGCGGTAGTAATTTATGAGATCGGTAAACCAGAAGCTTTATCATTTGATTTGATGATCAACTTAATGTTTCAACGGCAAAATGAAGACATCATTCATGAGCGTTTAAATGAGTTTTTGGCGTTGAATCCCATCGCCACCTTGCCTATCCCCGCACAAACCATTGGCAACTGTGCATGGGCCAATGTCGAAGCCACCATCCCTACCTTACTTTTTATGTTAATGATTAAAGATCGCCAATACACGCAATCCACTAAGGCATTGACAATTGCGGTTAACTTTTATGAGTCCTGGCGTACGTGGGATCGGGATATCGCCCTCAATGAGACTATTCAAAGTTTTTGGCTAGCGAATCCTGCCCGCAAAGCAACCAAAGCAGCACTGCTTGCGGCCGTCTTATTTCAAGCGTGTACGAAACCTAATGCGATTCAAGAAAGTCGCGCTAAACGGATTTTGCAAATTTTATCTCAACCTGAATATCGCTACATTTTAAGAAACTATTTAAAAATTTATCATAATAAATATCAAACGCAAGCAGGTAAAAGATTATTAAATTGGTTATATTTAGCAGACATACCCCTTCAAGATTACACTTGATTATTCCCTTGACTTTCCTGTACTATTTAAGTGTAAATAATTAAAACTACAATTAGAAAAGCACGTCTATAAATCAATACAGGTAAATTTTATGATCGATGGAATTTTTAACCGCCTGAGTTCAGGCACTCTCGAGGCAATTCACACGAGTGAAGTAAAAAAAATTGATGTGGATGAGCTTTTTAATGCCTTAACTTCGATCAAAAATGATATTCAAATAGCGCATCTTGGTTTTGAAAACCTTTATCGAGAAGCCAACTATGTTTTTACACGGTTGTCCCATATGGAAAAAAGCATGTTAGCAAAAGCTCAATCTAAAGCGAACCTAAATGATAAAGATGATGAAGGCTCAACGGGTGGAGGCACCGTAGGTGGCGCAGGAGTTGCCAAGGTTATGGATATGGGGAGCGCGGATTCGCGCTTTAGCTCTAAAATGGAAAAAATTCAAGAAGCTAAAAATCTCACTGCTGAACTATTAGCTTCCATTGAACAAATGTCACTAAAAATCAAAGAATCTGCAGCTGCTGAAACAGCTTCTTCACAGTTGAAAGTTTAAGTTATGCCACCAACCCCGACAGAAGTCAAAGCATTAATAGAAAAATTTGAACATACCCTCAATATGTGGCCGAAAGACGGTGGACTTTTTCTTGACTTAATGAAAGAAAAATTAAAGCAAATAGAATCCAATTTTACCCAAGAAGTCCTCACTCAACTTCCAGAAAAAGCTTTTCAAACACACCTCAACCCAGATGATGCGTCTGCTGATAAAAAAGACCGAGATGTTTATGTGGCTTTATATCAAATGCAAGGCGATAACCTTGATCGTTGGAAAACGATTTTACATGCCATTGGAATGCAAGGCGTTTCGCGTCCCATCTACGAAAATGAAGCTGATGTAATTAACCTTATTCGCCATAAAGAGCACCCTAATAAAGAAGGCTACGCGGTAGTAAAAATACCTAATGATATGATTCTACACCCCAAAGCGCCCCCTTTAGATAAAAATGGTAAACCACTTGTGCATGTAAAACCAAATGCTCTAAAAATTGCTAATGTGATTCGTTTTGTCCATAAAAGTGGCCAATATGCCCTAGAAAATGGACATTTGGTAAAATTAGACTTACCTTCTCCTTTGGCCAGCACATAATCATGACGCATCAGGTTTTTCGGCAAACACTTGTTCCTTACACCGCCCAACAAATGTATGATTTAGTGAATGCTATTGCTGATTACCCTAAATTTCTACCATGGTGCAAAAACTCGAAAGTACTGGCCTCCACGGAATCCTCTATCACAGCTACCCTAGTGTTAGTCAAAGGAGGAGTTCATAAAGCCTTTACCACAAAAAACCATTTAACACCTTATGAACGTATTGATATTGAATTAGTGGATGGTCCTTTTAAACATTTAACAGGTCATTGGCGTTTTCAAACACAAAAAGCTGGCTGCTTAGTTAGTGTTAATTTAGAATTTGAATTTGCTGGAAAAATTTTATCCGTTTTATTAACCCCCGTGTTCAATGAAATAGCACAAACTTTGGTGCATGCTTTTACGCAAGAAGCTCATTCACGGTATGCAGCTAGCCACGAAGGAATATATGAACTTGACCCCCATTGAAATTGTTTTGGGTAACTCCCATGAACAAACGGTAATTGATTTAATGGTTCCCTCAGGAACTCGTGTAATAGATGCTTTAATGCTCTGCAAACTAACTACTTCCCAAAAAATTGGCATCTTTGGTCGCTTAGTTTCCCTCGAGACTATTTTGAACACCAACGATCGAATTGAAATTTATGAACCTTTAATTATTGATCCCAAAGAAGCTAGGCGGCTTCGAGCTAAAAAATCTTGAGTGTGAATATGGATTTAAAAAATGGAAGCCCATTAACCGAAACCATCGCAGCCATAGCTACTCCCGTAGGCCAAGGCGGAGTAGGAATTATTCGAATATCGGGATCACTTTGTGAAAAAATTGCGCAAGCAATATTGGATACGATTCCTTTGCCTCGCCAAGTTTGTTATGCTAATTTCAAAAGCGCACAAGGAGAAATTATTGACCAAGGCATCGCTTTATTTTTTAAAGCCCCTCATTCTTTCACTGGCGAAGATGTTTTAGAGCTACAGGGGCATGGCTCTCCCGTTACGCTGGATCGCTTGTTAAAAACCACCTCTGCCTTAGGTGCACGCTTAGCAACTCCTGGTGAATTCTCAAAACGCGCTTTCTTAAATAACAAAATTGATCTAGCTCAGGCCGAGGCTATTGCAGATTTAATCGCAGCTCAAAGCGAAGATGCAGCACGTGCTGCCATACGCTCTTTACGTGGTGATTTTTCAACACACGTCAATATGTTACTCCAACAATTAATTGAACTACGCATGTATGTAGAAGCCGCCATCGATTTTCCCGAAGAAGAAATTGATTTTTTAAGTGATGGTATCGTGCGTGATAAAATCGATCATCTCCTAATCACCATTAATCAACTTGAAGGACAAGCCAAACAAGGAAGCATTCTCCGTGAAGGCCTCCATATTGTGATTACCGGTCAACCCAATGCGGGGAAATCTAGCTTATTAAATGCGCTTGCAGGCCGTGAAGTCGCCATTGTCACACCTATCCCCGGCACCACCCGCGATATCATCAAAGAAAATATTATTTGTGATGGTATTCCCATTCATATTTTAGATACTGCGGGAATTCGAGAAAGCACTGATGTGATAGAACAAGAAGGAATTCGCCGTGCAAAAGAAGCTATCAAAGAAGCGCAAGCTATTTTTCTTGTAGTAGATGCTTCAACCATCACTAACGAATCATTAAATACGCAACTTGCTCAAATCGACGCATTAATTAAAGATAAAATCCCTATTACTGTCATTTTTAATAAAATAGATGTGGCGCCTTTTTTTTCATACTCTGACGGAATTTCGCTCTCTGCTAAAACTTATCAAGGGTTAGATAAGCTTAAAACTTATTTAAAAAATCTTGCGGGGGTCACTCAAAATTTTGAAGGCGCGTTTTTAGCCAGACGCCGTCATTTAGAAGCCATCGCACAAGCAAAAAAAAATATTCAAAGCGCCAAAGAAGAACTGATTAAACGCAAAGCAGGTGAACTCATCGCCGAAGAGCTTCGCCATGCTCAACACGCATTAGGTGAAATTACCGGCGTTTTTACTGCAGATGATTTGCTTGGCAAAATTTTTTCTAGTTTTTGCATTGGGAAATAAAAGATGAAAATTATTTCTCTTAATCTTAATGGCATTCGTAGCGCTGTCAAAAAAGGTGTGGTCGGCTGGTTACTTAAAGAAAACCCTGACATTATTTGTTTGCAAGAGCTTCGAGCCACCCCGGATCAATTTCCTAAAGAATGGGAGGCGTTAGCGCACTATCATGCATACTATTTTCCCGCTCAAAAAAAAGGATATAGCGGCGTCAGCATTTTAAGTAAGATGAAGCCTACGCATGTTCATTATGGGTTGGGGTGGGCGCCTGCTGATGAAGAAGGGCGATATCTACAAATTGATCTTGATGAATTAAGCATTGCTTCCCTTTATCTCCCCTCTGGTTCTTCTGGCGAACATCGTCAAACACAAAAATTTATTTTTATGGAAAATTTCTTAAAAGATCTTTTGCGATTACAACAATCGGGACAAAAAATTATGCTTTGTGGGGACTGGAATATTGCGCATACAGTAAACGATATAAAAAACTGGCGCAGCAATCAAAAAAACTCAGGATTTTTACCAGAAGAGCGCGAATGGCTGACAAAAATTTTTAGCCAATTGGGGTGGGTGGATATGTTTCGTTATTTATACCCTGATAAAGTGCAATATTCTTGGTGGTCGCAACGCGGCCAAGCTTATCTCAACGATGTGGGTTGGCGTATTGATTATCATATTGTAAGCTCCAATTTAATTCCTTACTTACAAAGTTTGGAAATGCCTCGCGAACCTAAGTTTTCAGATCATGCACCGCTAATTGCACGGTTGTTTTAAGGAACAGTCCCAGGGTCAGGCTTCATTTTTTTGTTTTTTGAAAAACCCAAGTCTGACTCCAATTCCTGTGCACACGACAAAAGCCACAACCGAGATTAAATGGTCCTGTCGCTGCAGCACCCCATCGATGCTTCGCATCAATGGGAGCCCTGTCGTGTATGAAGCTCCAATTCATTCATTAAGACGCTTCTCTCTCTTTTCATGTTAAAATGCTTTCTTTTTGATTGAGCGAGAAAAATAATATGCGTATCGGCGTTCCTAAAGAAGTTAAAAATCATGAACATCGTGTTGGTCTTGTGCCATCTTCCGTAAAAGAATTAGTTATCAATAGCCATGAAGTATTTATTCAAACACATGCGGGGAAAGGCATTGGCGTCACGGATGAAGACTACATAAACGCGGGCGCCACTATTCTTAAAGAAGCTAAAGATATTTTTGATCAAGTGGATTTAATCGTTAAAGTAAAAGAGCCTCAGCCAGAAGAATGCAAAATGATGCGTGAAGGACAAACACTCTTTACTTATTTGCATCTTGCCCCAGACCCTCTACAAGCTCAATTATTACTTGAATCTGGATGTACCGCCATTGCTTATGAAACCGTCACTGATAAATTTGGAGGCCTTCCTTTGCTTGCCCCGATGAGTGAAGTAGCTGGCAGCATGTCTATTCAAGCAGGTGCCCATTGCCTCGAAAAAGCTCAAGGAGGTCGAGGAGTTTTATTAGGTGGAGTCCCAGGAGTAGCGCCGGCCAATGTTATCGTAATTGGCGGTGGGGTAGTTGGCACAAATGCCGTACGTGTTGCCATGGGGATGGAAGCCAATGTAACCGTGCTTGATCGCTCTTTACATCGTTTAAAAGAATTGGACTTGCAGTTTGGCAGCCGCTTAAACACTATTTTTTCAACCTATGATTCCATTGAAAAATATGTTCAAGATGCTGATTTAGTCATTGGAGCTGTGTTAGTTCCAGGTGCGGCAGCGCCCAAATTAGTCACACGAGACCTAATCAAACAAATGCGTCCTGGCTCTGTTTTAGTGGACGTAGCAATTGATCAAGGGGGGTGTTTTGAAACCAGTCACGTCACCACCCATGATAATCCTACCTATGTAGAAGAAAATATCATCCACTATTGTGTGGGAAATATGCCGGGTGCGGTCGCCAGAACATCAACTTTTGCATTAAATAACGCCACATTGCCTTTTGTGCTCGCTTTAGCAAATAAAGGCACCATAGGCGCTCTCGAGTCGGATCCTCATTTATTAAATGGCTTAAATGTTTATAATCGTAAAATTACTCATTTAGGCGTGGCAGATGCGTTAAGTCTATCTTATCATCCGGCGCAAGAGGCGTTAAAATAACACTCACTGTTTTTTAGAGCTTCAAGCGTTTTGATTGCAACGAATATATTTTATGAGAAGGGTCCACTTGTGCCCGCACCGTACAAAAAGCCTCATAAGCAGGATACATGACGCGAAAGTTTTCGGCAGACAAACGACAGTCTTTCGTTAAATAAACTCGACCACCGCTTTCAATCACCATACCATCCAGATAATCTAATAGTTTAAATAAATGGGGTGTGATTTTAAAATCTAAGGCCACACTAACTCCCGCGATAGGAAAAGACAAATAATTTTTATTTGCCGCTCCACACAGTTTGATTACTGATAATGCCGATGCCAACCCACTTTTCTGCACTTTTAATAGAATATTTTTTACTTGATGGCTTGCACTAAAAGGCACCACAAATTGATATTGCGTAAAGCCTTTTTCTCCATAAAATTGATGCCAATCATATACTTTATCTAAAGGGTAAAAATAAGCCTGCCAGTTCAGAATGGATTCTTTTACATCCGTTCGCTGTTGATGAAAATAACTGGCATTAAATGTTTTTAATACTAAAGGATGCATTAATGGAGAAAAAAATTTTAATGGCAGCCTCTTCGGATGAAACCTCTCTTTCAAATCTAACGTGCCGACTTGCACATGCTCTCCTAAATACACATGGCCTCGCCCTAATTTATCACCACGAACTAATGCATCAATCCAGGCGACTGAGTAGGTGGAATGATTATTTTGAGCAAGTACTTCTATCGTTTTTTCAAGCGAATTCGTTTTAATACAACGTTGTTGAATCAAGCTGGAAGTCACTGGTATTAACTGTAATTTAGCGCTCACAATTAACCCAGTTAACCCCATTCCACCACAAGTGGCAAAAAATATTTGCGCATTCTGCACTGCTGAACAAATAATTTTTTCCCCACGAGGTGTTAATAATTCTATCGCTAACACATGCTGACTCAAGCACCCTGCTTGATGATGGTTTTTACCATGTACATCACTTGCAATGGCTCCCCCCACGGTTACCCAGGCGGTCCCCGGGGTCACAGGTAATGCCCACCCCATGGGTAAAATTCGCTCAATAATTTCTCGCAAACTGACCCCGCTTTGGCAATGCAACACCCCGCTGTGTTGATCAAAAGATAAGATATGATTCAAATGGGTGGTGAGTATTACTTGTTTGGCAACGGCACTATCGCCATAACTACGCCCGAGGCCTCTTGGAATCCACTGATCGGCATGCAAAATTTCTTCGTACAGTTCGTCTTCCAATGGCTCTTCTATCTGACTTAAATATTTAGGATACTGCCCCCACCCGGATAAAACTTTGTGGTTCTCCGTCATATGTTTCCATTAATATATTTCTCAAGCTCTGCAAACACCATTTGCGGCGTAATAGCAAAAGCATCACCATTGTATAAAACATGATGTTGTGAGCAAAGTGGATAAGGACCAGTTTGATCCATATTAGGAGAAAAAAACAAAGCCACAATAGGAACATGAGTGCTTGCTGCTACATGCAAAGGACCCGTATCTCCCGTTAAAAATACTTTAAATAATGGCATGAGCGCGGCTAAAAGAAGAATAGATGTTTTTCCAAATAAAGGAATAAGATTTGGGAGATCTGTGTGTAATCGTTTTAGTAATTTTGCTTCGCTCTTTGAGCCCGTTAATACTAAACGAACATTAGGATATTTTTCATATAACATTTTTTGTAATTGTGCAAAATATTCAGAAGGCCAGCTTTTATGCGACAGCTTATTTCGACGAAATAATCCAATGCGTAAACGTTGAGCAACTTTATAACAACCCATATGGCAACCAATATAAATTAATTTTTCAGAAAAAGGAAACTCTTTTGTGGTTAATAATTTTTTAGCTGCTTCTATAGATTCTGCTTGAGGGAATAAGCGATATTGAGAGTTAAAATCTTTTAGATCCCCCCCGGTCAAACTGTGAATGAACTCAAGAGCGACGCGGCTTTGGTGTGGCTTACCTGCGCGTGGGCTAATATAGGCCGTTTTTCGCCAATGTTCTAAATAACCAAAGGTTTTTTTTGAAGCATGAAGATCAATTAATACATCACAGTTCTCTGATAATTTTAAAAACTCTTTAATGGACGGAGTTACTACTAATTTTTCAATATCCGGATTATGCCAAAACACTTCTCCGCTTCCAACACTTAAGGCCAAAATAGTTATTTTCAAGTTCGGATATTGCTGTTTTAAAAAACGAATCGCTGGTGTACAAAAAATCGCATCGCCAATTCTTTCAGAAATAATAATCAACGCTTGTTTTGCTTGAGCAAGAAACATAACTAAAAAGGCCTCACAATAACCATCACTACAATAAAAACTAACAATACCGTCGGAATTTCATTATAAAACCTAAAAAATCGATGGTGATGAATATTTTTATTCAACTTAAACTGTTTTAAATAATAACCACAGCTTAAATGAAAAAAAATTAATAATACAACCGCTATTAATTTACAATTCATCCAACTAAAGTGCCAATAAGCTTCTTTATGATGAGCATAGAGTACTAAGCCGCTCAGTATCGTCACGAAGGCCGCCGGCGTCATAATGCCAAAATATAATTTCCTCTCCATAATTTTATATTGAGCGACACTCTCATGATTGGTAGTCATTGCATGATAAACAAAGAGGCGTGGCAAATAAAACAAACCAGCAAACCACGCTACCAAACTAATAATGTGTAAGGCTTTAAGATATAACCAGATCATGAGCTGCAGTACATGCCCCCATTCACATGAAGAGTTTGACCGGTAATGTAAGCGGCTTCTTTGGAGGCTAAAAATAATACCGCTTGGGCGATATCTTCTGCCGTTCCCATATGGCCTTGTGGAATTTGTGACAAAATCGCTTCTTGTTGTGCTTGTGTTAGTTTACTCGTCATTTCTGTACCGATAAAACCAGGGGCTACCACATTCACTGTAATATGGCGACTTGCCAGCTCAAGCGCTAAAGCTTTTGAGAAACCCACCACCCCAGCTTTAGCTGCGACGTAATTGGTTTGACCAGGATTTCCAGTGGCTGCCACCACTGAGCTAATGTTGATAATACGACCCATTCGCGCTTTTAACATCGGCTTTACCGCCAACTTACATAAATAATATAAAGCGTTTAAATGAGTGTTCATCACATCAAACCACTCTGCTTCTGTCATCCGCAAGAAAAGATTATCACGCGTGATGCCTGCATTATTGACTAAAATTTCAGGAGATCCCCATTTTTCAGTGATTTCAGCCATGACTTTCGCGCAGGCAGAAGCACAAGTGACGTCCAACGCAATACCATGAATATGTCCTAAACTGCTTAGCGCTTGCTCGATCTTTGTCGCACCTTCTATCGTTGTCGCAGTCCCTATCACAATCGCCTCTTCTTTCACAAAAAGCTCTGCAATAGCATGCCCAATACCTCGAGTTGCTCCAGTTACCAATACCACCTTATTTTTAAATCTCATACACTCTCACTTAAATGTCCTACGTAGTTCATCGTTAAAATAACTATATTCTGCCCTGTGAGCTTCCACGTAAAAGAGCCTTGCGAGCCATGTGGCTGCCCATCAGAAAAAAATTGTATCTTATTTCCTTGTCGCCATCCATGCCACTGTAATTGTTGCGCTTTTAGAGATAGAGTATCAATCTTCAATAGCGTAGCGGGGGAGGGAGCATTACTCAAATAAATTAACAGTCCCTTGGACCAGTCTTCCCCGCATTGATGATCATTAACCGCCGGACAAATGGTCACATTGGTTTGTTTAAAAAGTGCGGTTTGCTGCGCAAACTGAAGGTCCGCGATTAACTGCCGCGTTACTATTTCTCTAAGATGTCCTACTTCCCATTGGTTCCACCGGTGAACGCTTGCTATCATCAATATGGCACCTAACGCGATTGTCAGCAGACATTCTATTAAAGTAAAAGCAGTGATTGAAAATTTTAACATCATTACAGCGCTTAAAAACGCCTCTATAAATTGAAGATTGTCATTGTGAGGAGCACAAAATACGACGAAGCAACCCAGGCGACAGGATGTCGTCGCAAACGAAACGCAACCATCCAAGTTTTAAACAAACTTATGAGAAAGGCTGAATAGTTTCGTCGCTACGCTCACCACTATGAGACATACGCTTAATAATTTCTTTAAACTTATTGATTTCTGTTTGCTGTGATTTGGAGGGTTCTGGGAATTTTTTGGCAAGCTCTTCCAGAAACAAATCAATTTCACTAACGTAATGCTTATCCAGATTAAGGGGCATAAATGATTCCTATAGTCAAAAGATAGCTGAAAAGGGTATTATATACTTATTACCCTTAAAAATGCGTATCTTTTAATCATGATTCGGTGGACACGACAAAACCCAAATGCACGTAAGTACATTACCTCTCCCCTTGCAGGAAAGGTCGCACAAAGCGCAGGTAAGGGGTATATACTTCCCATATTGATTGTTTTTCTCAGCATTTTTTTAGGCGCTTACTCTGTTAATTGTTTTGCTGGGAATTTTTCAAAAAACGCCACAGTAGATACTAAAGCACAAACCAATCAAAATGCATTAGAACTCAATATGCGTGCTTTAGCTTTAGATGTAGATAACACCAAGCTATCATTGACACAAGTAGAACAAAGTATTGCGCATAGCCAACGTGCTTTGCAAAATTATCAAGGTCAATTGGACATGTTGGGCTCTGATCAAAACCGAGACAACACACAACTTGCGTATAAAAAACAATATCTTCAAGAAAAAACCGCCAATCTTAAACATTTATTAGCACTAGACCACCAACGTAAAGAAAATCTAATCAACGTTATCAATGTATTAGAAAAACAACTTTCTCAAGAACGCAGCCACTTCAATACCATTACTCTTGAAAGTGCCCATACCGCCCGTCTTGAACGTGAGCGTTTCATTCATACCAAAATTGAAGACCTTGGCGAAAAACAAAACTATTGGCTGAACCAAGTCAACAGCTTAAATAGCTTCTTAATCTCCAACCCGAACTTAAATTCAGAAGCTTATGCTGCCACCTTGCAAAAAATTTTCATTGCAGAGGAAAATAGCAACCTTGCACAATTTAAAATTAATTTACTGCGTAGCACCAACACTATTCAAAGCATCAATGATACACAACTCGATGACGTTTCTATTGATGATCTTAACCAATTTAAGCAATCTTTATTGTTGACTATCGATACGCTCGAACAAACGAAAGAAGTGGTAGACAAAAAAATTCAGCTGCTCAACAATAGACAAACCCTCTTATCCACCAGCACCGATGCTTTTAACTCTACTCAAAAATTTATTGGAAGCTACAAAAAGATCCTAGTCACTACAGACAATTTATTACTTTCTGCGGCGACCACGCAAGCACAAATCACCACTGAATTTGCCAAAACTTTAGCCAAACGTCAAGGGTTACCAGGCCTAAGCTTAGAAAAGTGGGGCGCGCTATTAGATGATATGGTAAATATGTCTAATTTAAGTTATGAAATAGCGTTAACCGACATTAAAAGCATTTATGCAAAAATTAGCTCGGCCTCTCTTTTCTTTAATGCTGGGCTTCTGCTACTGTTATGTTTAAGTATTGGCAGCTATTATTTTATTCGCGCCATTTTAAACTGGGCCAACCGTAAAATAGCAAATTTTTCGATCAGCTTATTCGCTAATTTTTTAAAAAATGCTTCTGCTATTTTGTTATCTCATCTTTGGTTTATCGTATTTTTTATCACCACTTTGATTTTTTTAAGTATTGTCAATCTCAGCAATGATACTTGGAATATTGTGTTTCATTTAGGCAATTGTTTATTAGCATTAGGCATCGGAGTGAGTACAATACGTAAAATGTTTCACACAGAAATGGTTCTCCCCGATAACCATCGGCTAGAAAATATTCGTTTATTTAAAAGATTATGCTGGTTGTTTCTATTTGGCTTTTTAAGTGCTTCGCTCATGTTTTTAGCGCAAGATTTGGATACTTCCTATGTGGCCCAAGATATGTTTGCACGCCTCTTTATGCTATTTGTGTTTATCGTGGGCGTTTTATTATTAAAAGGTTGGAAAACTGTTCCTCAGGTATTGTTGCCACTAATTCATGAACGACATTCTCACCTGATTCGAATGGTGAAATTTTTAGCAATTATTATACCCTTAGTTATCCTATCCACAGGTATCCTTGGTTTATTTGGTTTCGTCAATTTAGCGTGGACATTTAGCCATTATGAGGTTTTATTTTTAATCGTGGCTGTAGGGTACTTTTTACTCCGTGGAATCTGCAATCAATTAATGAGAGTATGGGCCGACAATGTCATTCGTTATCGATCCGGCTGGATTATTTCGGAAGCTTTCTTAAAACCTTTGTCGTTATGGTTACATATTTTATTGTTTCTCTCTGCTTGCTGGGTACTCATCTACTTATATGGTTTTAGCAATCAACCTCTCTTTTTAAAATATTTTCATGCGGCCTTACATTTTCCACTCATTCAATTTTCTAATCACCCTATCAATTTGTGGTTGCTTTCCAAGGCCATTATTGCCAGTATGTTTTTTATTTGGGCCACTAAATGGTCACGAGAATTTTGTTATCGAAAACTCTATCGTCGCGTGAAAGATTTGGGCGCAAGAAACTCTTTGGCTATTTTTTCTCAATATTCTGTAGTAGTTATCGGAGCCCTCTCCGTACTCAAAATTTTACAAATCGATTTAACCACGCTCACTTTTATTGCAACTGGTTTAGCCTTAGGTGTGGGTCTTGGACTAAGAGATCTTGCCAATAATTTTATTAGTGGCTTATTGATTTTGATTGAGCGCCCAATGCGCCGAGGGGATACCGTCACAGTTGGCGATTACAATGGTACCGTACATGCGATTGGAATTCGCGCCATCACCATTTTAGGTGGTGACAATAAAGAAATCGTGGTTCCCAATTCAGAAATATTTTCTAAAACATTTATTAATTGGACACGCCAAGATGATGTGGTGCGTTATTCAGTTCATATTAAATTACATTGGGAAGACCATCCACAAACCTTATGCAGCGAATTAAAAAAAGTGGTAATGGAAACAGAAGGAGTATTAAACAATCCAGAGCCCGCTATCTTATTAGCAAGTATGTCAGATGGTTTGTTGGAGCTCGAAATTCGTTTTTATATTCATTACAACTTAACGAGCAGCGCTGAAGCAAGCTCACGTGTCTTGTTCAATATTTTAAACCATTTAAAATCAGAAAATATTCACCCTGCTTATCCTACCCAAAATATCTTATTAAACAAGGAGAGTGAGGATGCGGGATAATATGACCACTCCTCACACTTACTGCATAGAGTTTACACCGCAACAAACAGAAAAACAGCAAGAAGCCGGTTTTGAAGTCTGTTTAGCCATTGCAAGCTTGGAATATCCGCTGCTAATTTTAGTGCCTGCCAATGAAAAAATTTTGTATGCTAAGCTACAAAGCTTAGTCGATTTTGATTTGGCAATACTTTTGACACGGGAAGAGGTAAACCCAGAGACCTATGATGAGCTTCGCAATCAACAGTCTTTTTATTTGGAATTTTAGAGATGTTAAAAGTATAGTGCTTATCACTTAGTTTTAGACAAAGCGCAAGTGGGTGAACCTAAGGAGTGTATACAAACGTACACGCCTGAAGACGACCAAGCTTGCAACGCAGTATAAATCTAAGTGAGCAATCCTATACAAATTGCTTTAAATAAAATGACTAAAGTATAGTGACCGTATCAATCCGGAAAAAATTAAATGAGGATTTAATAACAAAATGAAGATTGTGGTTACTGGCAGCTCGGGTTATTTGGGTTCCGCATTGGTTAAAAAACTGAGAGAAGGATTACATGATGTCGTAGGTATTGATATCTTAGCCTCCAATGAAACCACCACATGTTGTTCCATTACAGATAAAACATTAATTGAAAAAGCTTTAAGAGGAACAGATGTCATCATTCATACAGCAGCGCTACATAAACCTCATATAAATGCATATTCAAAACGGGCATTTATTGATGTAAATGTTATTGGAACCCAAAACCTCCTAGAGTCTGCAATAAAACATAAAATAAAATCATTCATTTATACGAGTACTACCAGTGTTTTTGGACATGCTTTATCGCCTAAAAATAATGCTTCCGCAATCTGGGTTAATGAAGATTTAATACCCATACCTAAAAATATTTATGGGGTCACTAAGCTTGCCGCTGAAAACCTCTGTCAACTTGCCTACCAAGAAGAGGGTTTAAATTGTATCATTTTAAAAACATCACGATTTTTCCAAAAAGAGCATGACATAAAACAATTAACTCCCCATTTTTCACAAGACAACATTCAAACTATAGAATATCTTTATCGAAGAGCACATGTAGCCGATATTGTTACTGCACACGAAAAAGCTATTGAGCATGCATCAGAATTTGGTTTCGATCAATTTATAATAACAGCCACAACACCTTTCCAAGCATCTGATTGTCCTGATTTAACACTGAATGCTCCAGCCATTTTAGAAAAATATTATCCTTCCTATAAAGAAATCTTTGATAAGATAGGTTGGCAAATGCTTCCAAGCCTAAGTCGCGTATATGACAATACAAAAGCAAGAGAATGCCTTGAGTGGGAGCCCAAATATAACTTTAGTGAAGCTTTAAAGCGTGCGCATGCAATATCACTATTGAACAATAAATAGTCATTATATATTTTTTTAAGTTTACTTGACCCAAGACTTCTTGAAAAGAATAAAAAAAGTTTTTTTAGACCGCTGAATTTTGACTTTTATAGTAAAGTTTTTATATCTATTAAAATCAATCACATTGATAGCAACCTCTTGTGACTTTCGCCCCATGAATTTTGCGCTTGATGGTCTCTATGAAGAAAAAAATAAACTCGCATGCCTATTAATTCCTTATTTAAATTGGATGAAAAAATTTGTAACCACGCCGCCTAATATGCGCTAGCCCTGATGCCGCATTTTGTCTTGAATTTTTATTAATTACTTGTTAGGATGAAAAAAGTATATTGAGGGAAATACGCTGTGCCACAAACATTATATCCAGGTGTTGAAGAACTCAAATGGAAAGAAGCTAGAAAATATATGGTGCACGGCTGCAGAGAACTGTATAAAATTTTTGAAGAAATAGATCCCACAGATCAATATACCTTTATACGTATTTGCTATCCTTATGGCTCATTAATCATGCACAATGATGAGTTATATATACCCTATGATGGCAATTTAACAATTTCTCTTAATAGCCCTGAAATTCCGCAAACGCTTAGAGCCAAATTATCTTATCAATCAATACCATTTGGTATTATTACTAAAAATCCTATTGAAATATTTCGGGAAGTGGGGGAGCACGTTTTATCAATTGCGCTTTCCGGGCCTAATAAAGGCATAGAATTAGGTATTTTTGAATATTTTGGTCTAACTACTTGTTATTCGGTAACCGCCGGCGCGCGTTCTTTATTTTTCGTCCCTAAAATATCTAAAACCCGTCATCATAAAAAAGTTACCAAGCATTTTCACGCTAAATGCATTCAACCGACTAATGTTTTTAAACAATGGTATGTTTTTAAAGAATTATATAACAGTGAATTTTTTACAACCAAGTGGGAAACGGAAATGATTTTTCTCACCAAAGCTTGGAGTGATGGTTTGCAAAAAAATAAAAAATCAGTTGCATGGGAAAAACTACAAGCCTACCTTTACAAAAAATGTGTTGAACACTCGGAATTTAGCCGAAGAAAATTAATTTTAGATATTGCGGGAGTAACCAGTGATCCTGGATTTAAACCCGATAGTTACATTATTGATACCTTAAAACATTTAATACATATTTTCTTGGGGAGCGTGGTAGGGATGCGACCAGTCATCAATGATTATGCTGGTCCAATTAACGAAATACAAAAAATTTATCTTGAGCATTATCGCTTAACACAAATCCCGACTATGCTATATTCTTATCGTTTTTCTTTTGAAGAGAATATTCCAGTTTATTATTCGATGCAAGTGCCAACTATTATTCAAGCCAATCCAAGCTTTAGAAAGGCTCAAACCATTATTGAAGATATTCGTGAGCTGATTATGCTAAAGCCAACTATTGTGCGTAGCTATGGGAATATAAAAATTAACGGTGCTTTACTGCATAATTTAGTGCGTTTAATGAAACTCGAATATTATCATGCCGACTTATATTCTTATGGAAAAGATATTCGCCCTACCAATGAAATCCCACTCTATGATAAAGATTTTTTATACTGTCCTTTTGCAGCTAACAAATCTTTAAAGTTTGCGGAAAATGGCTCATACATTCGTGGATGCATTAAAATATCACGCCATGAAAACAAGTAGGTCATCTTGACAATTCTAGGATGTGTTGTTGCCGTAATTGCTTCCTAATACTCCTTCACGTTAGCTCAATCCTATCAGTCAACTCAAAATTAATCAACAAGATGCCTTGCAATTTTGCTCTGTAATTTACACGGCTAAATTACATTAACAAAATAGATGTTGAAATACAGAGTGTAATTTCATTAAGAAAATGAACTAATTGAACACGCTTTGTCAGTGAGAGTAAGCTGTGCATAACGTTTTAAATATTTATTTAATAAATAAATAGGCAAGGCGAGTTTTAGGTAATAAGGTAACAAATAATATTGGTTGATTTTATTTTTCTAGGGCGTGTCCCTAAAGTATTGTTTGAAGCGAAAAAGAAGATAATCGAGGCAGTTTTAACGATCATCCGAGGCAAATATTGGACATATTTAACGAGGAGGATCATTAAAATTGACCGATTTCGCTTCTTTTGCAGCCAAAAGATACTTTAAGGACACGACCTAGGCACTCTCTAGAAAAATATAGTGAAATTTTAAGATAAACAGTAATAAGAATTTTTAAGGAAAAATCTTTCCCGAAAACGGATTATTTCAAACAAAGGTAGCAGTATTTTTCATTTTTTAATTGAGGAGAATTTTTATGCTTGTACTCGCTAGAAAAGTAGGAGAAAGTGTGATGATCGGGGATGACGTGAGTATAACTGTGTTAAGTATTAGTGGTCGGCAGATAACGCTGGGGATTCATGGGCCACAGTCGGTGAGTATTCACAGACTGGAAGTGTATGAGCGAATTCAGGCAGAGAAAAAAGCAAAAGCTGATGAGGAGATTTTTTCTGAGCTGGAAGCAGAGCCTAGTAAAGAAGAAGTTTCGGAGGAAGCGGAAGCAGCAAGCTCGGTGTAAGGGT
>CAYYFQ010000025.1:0-28911 GCA_964471475.1 uncultured Gammaproteobacteria bacterium | reverse complement strand
GTACTGCCGCCAGCACAACAACCTCAAGGCCATCAGCCCTAAGGAGCTTTTTATGTGCCCCTTTTACGAGCGGGTATTCTCAAAGAGCTCACACAAAGCGCGTTATCGAGGAATTGTCAAAAATCAGTTCATGGGATTTATGCAGGCGATATGCCACTAATCTCAAAAGATTAGTGGCACTTGAAATTGAAACACTGGAATTAGTACCTCTTGCAGGATAACTGCGTCTCAAATCTGCCAAAACCTTGTCACATTTGGTTTTTGTGTTAATCAAAAGCAGAAAAACCATCTCTTTATTTTAAAAATTGTTCTTGTTGGAAACGCGAATTCTATTTTTTTATTTAAGCGCGGTGCAAAACTAATTTTTCAACAGGGCTAAAAAATAGGAGCGCTTGGAAACAGTATAATACTATCGTCATTAAATTTAATAGTGAGAAAAAATTTTTCCTTGCGGAAAAGGCAATGTTAGAAACTCGCATCTTCAAGTGTCATAATGGGTATATTACAACAGCCCTAATAAGCACGTGCAAAAATTACTTTTGTATTAACTTGGTTGCCAGAAAATATACAGGTGCCAATTTCATTGTCGGCATTAAACGGAATGCAGCGGATAGTGAGTTTCATTTCCTTTAATTTTTTCTCAACTTCAGGCTTGCTTTCCATTGCTATATCAAAATAAGCCACAGCAAAACCGCTATCTTTAGCCTCTTCTTGAAAGGCATTTTCTAACTCCGACAGTGTGTTGATAGGAAATGTTTTCAGACGTTGATAAGCCAAAGCTCGATTAAAAAGTGAGTTGTGAATATCAGTTAATATGGGTGTTATTTCGGTTAGGATAAGTTCAGGTGACATCGCTTGCTTCTCTTTAGCAGGTTTATCTCGACGAGAAAGAGACAACATACCTGATTCCATTTCACGCACGCCTACTTCTATCCGAACTGGGATCCCTTTTTTAACGGCATTCCAAAATTTGGTACCCGCACGCTCGTCACTTTTATCAATACGAATACGCAAAGCTTCTCCACAATAGCATTGTGCAGAAAGTTTTTTAGCAAAATCCTCACAATAACTACTTACCTTAGCTAAATCACTCTCATTCATCCCTATGGGGATTAAGATAATCTGTGCAGGCGCCACGCGTGGGGGCAATACTAACCCATCATCATCGCTATGAGTGAGGATTAATGCGCCAATCAATCGAGTAGAAACGCCCCACGAAGTTGTCCAGGCAAAATCACTCATTTGGTTTTTATTTGTAAATTTGATGTTATAAGCTGTAGAAAAATTTTGCCCTAAAAAGTGCGAAGTCCCAGCTTGTAACGCTTTACCATCTTGCATCATAGCCTCAATGCAATAAGTATTTATCGCCCCTGGAAAACGCTCAGCAGGAGTTTTTTGACCTTTGATCACAGGAATGGCTAAATATTCAGTGGCTAATTTTTCATAAACATCAAGCATCATTAAAGTTTCCTCAACCGCTTCTTTTTCTAAAGCATGTGCGGTATGCCCTTCTTGCCATAAAAACTCCGATGTCCTTAAAAATAAACGCGTCCGCATTTCCCAACGCATGATATTTGCCCATTGGTTAATTTTGATGGGCAACTCTTTATAAGAGTTTATCCAAGATGCCATAGCGGTACCAATAATGGTTTCACTCGTGGGTCGAATAACATAAGGTTCTGAAAGCTTTGCCTCAGGGGCTGGAATTAACTGGCCTGAGCTATCAGTTTCTAATCTATAATGTGTCACCACCGCACATTCTTTAGCAAATCCTTCTACATGCGACGCTTCTTTTTGCATATAACTAAGAGGGATTAACATTGGAAAGTATACGTTTTCATGACCTGTGTCTTTTATCATTTTATCTAAGGCATTTTGTATAAACTCCCACACCGCGTAACCCCAAGGTTTGATAATCATACAACCTCGTACAGCCGAGTGCTCAGCAAGATCAGCTGATTTAATTACTTCCTGGTACCATTCAGGAAAATTTTCGTCGCGCGTAGGAAAAATAGCATTCTTTTTAGAAGACATAATATACCATTAAAAATATTTAGTGTGATGATATTAAATTATTTTTGTAAAGTGTTCAATAAAAATTTTTCTATTCGTTGATATTGTATGTTATCAAATATCTCTGGAGTATTATCGAAATAAGGTATTGTCTTTTGCCACATCCGATGGTTTGCTTCGTTATTTAATGCGGGATTGCCATTTGCAAAACTTTGCCAACTCGCTTCTGGATGGGTTTTTATATAAACCGTTGCTTCTTTGAGCGCACTCAAAAAAGCTTTGATGCGTGGATCATGTTGCAAATGAGGATTTCCCACTAAAATCATTTCTGCATAAGAAGGAAAACCATAATTTTCTGGTAAAAAAATATGAAAAGGAATATTTTTAGATTGTAGAGCGATTGGCTCCACATTACGCATCATTCCTGTTAATGCATCGACACGATTAGCAGCAAAAGCTTGCAAAGTATCATAATGAACGTTAATCCACTGAATGCCACTGGGATTAGCATTCACGTGCCACATCATGCTGCGAAGCATAATACTTTCTAAAGCCCCCCCTGTATACCCTACCTGTTTATTTTCCAGTTGCTTTAATGAAGTGATCATAGGCTTAGTAATAATACATGCCAATGGTTGGGCGACAATGGTAGCAAACCACACCAGTGGAATATCTTGGGCTTTTTGCAAAATCCAACCTGGTTCATAAGTTAATCCTAAATCTACTTTACCTGCCGCTGCAAAACGCGAAGGGTCATTAGGATTGGAAGGAACTATCAACTCTACCTCTAAACCATGGTGGTGAAAAAATCCTTTATTCTGCGCAATCCACAAAGATGCATGATCAGGATTAATTTGCCAATCTAACATTACCGTCAATTTTTGATCTTCTGCAAAAGCATAGTTAGTCAAAATAAGAAAAAATAAAAAAAGTATTTTTTTGATCATAAGAATTAAGAGTAATGAAGAAATAAAACAGCATTATGGAGGATTTACACAAAAGATGCGAGAACAGAATTTAAAGCAAAAAAAAGCCCGCTTTTTAACGGGCTTCTGGGTATTGCTCTCTTCCTTGATATTGCAGCTGCTTCATCCATGTAAGCACTATGCAATTCCAATATGCGACATCCTTATCTACGCATCCATGCCAAAGCATCCTACCCACACCCATCTTAAATGCTTTATACCTCTCTAGGCAAGCCTCATCGCGTAAGTTACCACCCCATCGTGATGTAATCCAACTTAAACTAATCAATAAATATAAAATTTAACCTATTGATTATATTTTTATTATAAACAAAAAATGCTTGTTTTTTAATCAATAACAAATAACGCTTATGTTTGTAATCGCCGGGGTTGGGAAAGAATTTGACGATCCATATTGCATGCGGGAAATAAGTGCAAATAAGGGCTTGAATTTTTAATCCCCATCCCCCATATTAAGTCTAACGTTTTTCATAACCACACGAGGCAACTTTATGGCAGAAATTATAGGAATAGACTTAGGAACAACCAACTCTTGCGTAGCTGTTATGCAAGGCGGAAGTCCAAAAGTAATTGAAAATAGCGAAGGCCTTCGCACCACCCCTTCTATCGTAGCTTATCTTGCCGATGGCGATATCCTCGTCGGGCAACCTGCTAAACGACAAGCTGTCACCAATCCCAAAAACACCCTTTCTGCAATTAAACGTTTAATTGGTAGAAAATTTAAGGATGATGTTGTACAACGTGATATTAAAAAGGTCCCTTACAAAATCATTGATGCTGATAATGGAGATGCGTGGGTTGAAGTTGGCACACAAAAGTTAGCGCCCCAACAAGTATCTGCCCAAGTATTAATGAAAATGAAAAAAACAGCAGAAGATTATTTAGGGCATGCGGTAACGGAAGCAGTAATTACAGTTCCAGCATACTTTAACGATGCTCAACGTCAAGCCACCAAAGACGCGGGCCGAATTGCAGGCTTAGATGTAAAACGCATCATTAACGAACCTACTGCTGCTGCTCTTGCTTATGGTTTAGAAAAGAAAAAAGGTGACTCCACGATCGTGGTTTACGACTTAGGTGGTGGTACTTTTGACGTTTCAATCATTGAAATTGCTGAAGTCGATGGTGAACATCAATTCGAAGTATTAGCCACAAACGGTGATACTTTCTTAGGTGGTGAAGATTTTGACTTAAAATTAATTGATTATTTAGTAGCCGAATTTAAAAAAGAAAGTGGTGTGGATTTGCACAACGATCCTTTAGCACTCCAGCGTCTCAAAGAAGCTGCTGAAAAAGCTAAAATTGAGTTATCCAGTGCGCAACAAACCGATATCAACTTACCTTATATCACTGCAGACGCTTCAGGTCCAAAACATTTAAACATTAAAATTACACGCGCTAAGTTAGAATCATTAGTGGAAGATTTGATTAAACGCACCCTTGAACCTTGCAAAATTGCTTTAAAAGATGCTGGCAAAACTGTGGATCAAATTAATCAAGTCTTGTTAGTGGGTGGTCAAACCCGTATGCCTAAGGTAGAAGAAACGGTGCAACAATTCTTCGGCAAAGAACCTCGCCATGACGTCAACCCAGATGAAGCTGTCGCGATTGGAGCTGCTATTCAAGGGGGGGTACTATCAGGCGATGTTAAAGACGTACTCTTGCTTGATGTCACTCCACTTTCATTGGGCATCGAAACCATGGGCGGCGTAATGACTAAAATCATTGAAAAAAACACCACTATCCCCACAAAAGCAAGCCAAGTATTCTCAACCGCTGATGACAATCAAACAGCGGTTACTATTCACGTATTGCAAGGCGAACGTGAAATGGCATCTGCGAATAAATCATTAGGCCGTTTCGATTTAGCTGATATTCCACCCGCACCTCGTGGTACACCGCAAATTGAAGTTACCTTTGACATTGATGCCAACGGTATCTTGCACGTCTCTGCTAAAAATAAAGCCACTGGAAAAGAACAGTCTATCGTCATCCGCGCTTCTTCCGGCTTATCAGAAGAAGAAATTCAAAAAATGGTAAAAGATGCGGAAGCCCACAAAGAAGAAGATCGTAAATTCCATGAATTAGTGGGTAGCCGTAACCAAGCTGATGCCATGATTCATGCGGTCACGAAAGCACTTCATGACGCAGGTGACAAAATAAGTGCCGATGAAAAAACTAAAATCAATGCCTTGGTTGAAGAAGTGAAAGAAGCGGTCAAAGGCAATGATAAAGACCTTATTGACACTAAAACGAAAGCATTGACGGAAGCCTCTTCCAAAATGATGGAAGCGTTACAAGCAAGTCAAAATGCCGGCGGTGCCGCTACTGGAGATGCTGACGGTACTTCAACAACAGGCGCCCAAGGCGGTAAAAAACCTGGTGGTGATGATGTAGTCGATGCTGAGTTTGAAGAAGTGAAAAAATAAACCAGGAATATATGAGTTAACTGTCATAGCAGTCTCCGCTCATAAGCCCCAACTTAAGAGCTTAAGTTGGGGCCGTGTGCCTTTACCGCCATGACAGATTATATTTTTAATATCTTATACAGGGGACTTCTATAAATTAGAAATTTTGTGCGAGTACAAGGCGCACGAGAATTGTGCAGTAGCTTTCAACTGCCGAATCTAGGATTAATAGAGCCCCCTAACTAGTTACTCTCTCGTAGTGCTCCTACGAGATCCAAGGCCTTACAATGTCCAAACGCGATTATTACGAACTCCTCAATGTTAAACGCAATGCTTCTAAAGAGGAAATAAAAAAAGCTTTCCGCCAGTTAGCGATGAAATATCATCCGGATCGTCATCAAGGCGAAGAGCAACGCAACGCGGAAGCAAAATTTAAAGAATTTAAAGAAGCGTATGAAGTTTTAATGGATGATTCAAAAAGAGCCGCTTACGATCGCTTTGGCCACGAAGGTCTCAAAGCTACTCAAGGAGGAGGGTTTAGTGGTGGTTTTGGAGATATTTTTGGCGATATCTTTGGGGATATTTTCGGCCATCGTCAACGTGAGAATTATACTCAACGAGGTGCTGATTTACTTTATCAACTTAAAATTACTTTAGAAGAAGCCATTTTTGGTTGCACCAAAGAAATCTCTATTCCAAAAAATATAGCTTGCCACACTTGCGAGGGAGCCGGAGCGAAAAAAGGTACCACACCCGAAACTTGTAAAACTTGTGACGGCCATGGCCAAGTGCGCATGCAACAAGGTTTTTTTAGTGTGCAACAAACCTGCCCAGAATGCAGGGGCTCAGGTAAAATTATCAAAGAAAAATGTAAAGATTGTCGCGGCCAAGGTTTAATGAAAAAATCACATACGCTCTCAGTCACTATTCCGCCGGGTGTTGATAATGGGGATCGTTTACGCCTTTCCAGCGAAGGCGAAATGGGTGCTAATGGGGGTGGAGCCGGAGACCTGTATGTACAAATTAACCTACAACCACATGCTATTTTTCAGCGTGAAGATTTAGACTTGCTATGCGATATTCCAATTAGCTTTAGCTGTGCCGCCATTGGAGGAGAGCTTGAAGTACCAGCACTTGGAGGAGGTAAGCTCGCCATCAAAATTCCTCCTGAAACACAAACTGGCAA
Source organism: uncultured Gammaproteobacteria bacterium (assembly GCA_964471475.1). Classification (GTDB taxonomy): domain Bacteria; phylum Pseudomonadota; class Gammaproteobacteria; order CAISUE01; family CAISUE01; genus JAJNBD01. The sequence goes on along the minus strand of CAYYFQ010000025.1, from coordinate 22,318 downwards.
AGTATTTCGCCTTCGTGGCAAAGGTGTTCACAACCCACGCCAACGCAGTACGGGTGACCTTTTATGTCGCATCTTAATTGAAACGCCGATCCATCTCTCCGATAAACAAAAAGAACTGTTTAAAGCGCTGGAAGAAAGTTTACAAAAAGCGGATAATAAGCACATGCCCAAGCGTCATACTTGGTTCAACCATCTCAAAGAATTTTTTAAGCAACACCCTAAAGGATAATTATGTTGAAAGTACCCATGACCCTCCAAGGGGCCGAACAATTGAAGACCGAACTCCACCGCTTAAAAACTATTGAGCGTCCAGAAATTATTAAAGCCATTTCAGAAGCACGGGCCCATGGTGATTTGAAAGAAAATGCAGAATACTCAGCGGCCAAAGAAAAACAAAGTTTTATTGAAGGGCGTATCCAAGAGGTGGAATCTAAATTATCCAATGCACAAGTCATTGATATTCACCAAATGCCACCCTCTCCCAAAGTGATTTTTGGTGCTACTGTGACCTTACTAAATGTTGAAAATGATGAAGAAGTCACTTACCAAATTGTAGGGGAAGATGAAGCTGATATTAAAGCTCACAAATTATCGTATAATGCGCCTTTAGCACGAGCGATCATTGGCAAATCCGAGAGCGATATTATCAAAGCCCACACACCGAGTGGTGAGGTAGAATATGAAATTTTGAAAGTGAAATATTAGGGCTACTAGTAGTATTATGAACCAAACTTTTTATCACCTATTCACTGGCTTTATTGCATTTGTCGTTACCACGATTATCATCATTGGCATGCGCCCAATTGCTTGCAAAGTAGATCTCGTTGATCACCCGAATGATCGCAAACATCATCGTGGCCAAATTCCACTTATTGGCGGAATTGCAATCGCTATTGGTTTTTGTATCGGCATTCTTTCTCTCAACATTAGTTTAAGCAATTATCGCGCCCTCCTCGCTGGATACTTATTACTTATTATTGTAGGTATGATGGATGACTTCAATGAACTTACTCCTCGCCTTCGCATCATTGCTCAGCTCATCGTCGGAATGATGGCCGTTTGCTGGGGAAATGTAGTCTTGAGTCATTTAGGCCACTTGTATAGTAATGATGCCGTGGTGTATTTAGGGTATTGGTCAATACCCATCACAATCATTTTGATGATTGCTCTCATTAACGCAAACAATATGTTAGATGGATTAAATGGCCTTGCGGGAGGAAGCTCATTTATTACCCTCAGTTGCTTATTGGCAGCGGCTTATATTTCGCATGCAACTAACGATGCTGAACTCTTATTAATTCTCTTAGCGTGTTTGTTAAGTTTTTTATTTTTCAATTTTCCAATGTTTCGTTATCGTGAACGCTTAATTTTTTTAGGGGATGCAGGAAGTACGAGTTTAGGTTTAATGCTGGCCTGGTTTAGCATAAAACTTTCACAACCTCCTTATCATTTTTTAAAACCAGCTTATTTAGCTTGGTTATTTATTTTGCCTATTTTTGATTTATCGTCCGTAAGTTTGCGCCGCGTGATGATTAAGCGCGTCTCTCCCCTTACCGCTGATCGCGAACACATTCATCATTTTTTGTTAAATTTTGGTCTACGCAAATCTTATGTGACTGCTCTCCTTACGCTATTATCACTTATAGGAGGACTTTTAGCTCTTTTTATGGCAAAATATCGCTTTTCTGAACCATATGCCTATGGTTTATTTATTTTAGTATTTTTTATTTATTTTGCGAGTACCACCTGGTATTGGCGACAACATCAAGGAAAATTATGACTACCACTTCTCACGAAGCGTCTCAAGAACCTGTTTTCAGCATTCAACGTGTTTACTTGAAAGATTGTTCACTTGAAACTCCAACAAGCCCCGACATTTTTCGCAAAGATTGGCACCCTAATGTAGCGTTTGAATTACAAGTTACCCATCAACAACTCAGTGCTGCCACCCACCAACCAGGTGGTGAAGAGATTGTTGAAGTTATCGTTTCTGGCTCTGCAACGGCTAAAATTGAAAATGAAATAGCATTTTTAGTAGAAGTCAAACAAGCGGGTATTTTTGCTCTGAAAAATATTCCTTCCGATCAACTACCTATTTTATTGAATGTAGTTTGCCCCAATATTTTGTTTCCTTATTTCCGCGAAGTGATTTCCAGTTTAACCATGCGCGCTAGCTTCCCTCAATTAACTTTAGACCCTATTAATTTTGAAGCTTTATACCAGCAACGCTTGCTACAAGAAAATGGTAGTGGCACGACAGGCGCGGCAGGTGGCTCTACAACAATTCAGTAGACCTCTTTCGAAACTCTTACTCCTGTGGAAATTTGTGCGTCGGCTCGGTGCTCAAATCCTCATGTACTGGCGTGTACACTTCGGTTCTGCGCTCCGAGCCCCTTCAACTTTTCTCACAGGAGCGAGTTTCGAAAGAGGTCTATTTAATAGCGCCTTACTTCACACGCGGAGCTAATTCCCCTTTTTGATATCGCTTGTACATATCTTCCATTGAAATTGCTTTAATCTTTGAAGCTTGACCGGCTGTGTTAAAGGCTTCATATTTCTCAATGCAAATATCACGCATCGCTTCTTGCGCTGCGCCCAAATATTTTCGCGGATCAAATTCTTTAGGATTTTTAGCTAAGTAGCGACGAATGGCTCCTGTAGAAGCCATGCGTAAATCTGTGTCGATGTTAATTTTCCGCACACCATATTTGATGGCTTCTTCAATTTCACCCATAGGAACACCATAAGTTTCACCTAAAGCGACGCCGTATTCATCAATAATTTTTAACCAATCCTGCGGAACACTAGAAGAACCATGCATGACTAAGTGAGTATCTGGGATACGCGCATGAATTTCTTTAACACGATCAATAGCTAAAATATCACCGCTCGGCGGACGCGTAAATTTATAAGCACCGTGACTGGTTCCAATCGCAATCGCTAAGGCATCGACTTGCGTAGCTTTCACAAACTTCGCCGCCTCTTCTGGATCTGTTAATAATTGCGAATGATGCAACTCCCCTTCAGCTCCTGAACCATCTTCTTCTGCCGCTTTCATAGTCTCTAGGGAACCCAAACATCCTAATTCCCCTTCTACTGACACACCACAATCATGCGCCATCTCAACTACTTTACGCGTCACATCCACATTATATTCATAAGAAGCTGGTGTTTTCATATCTTCTTTTAATGAACCATCCATCATGACAGAAGTGAAACCCAATTGAATAGAGCGCTGACAAATAGCAGGTGACCCACCATGATCTTGATGCATACAAATAGGAATATGAGGAAATTCTTCATTAGCGGCGATGATTAAATATTTTAAAAACATGGGACCTGCGTATTTACGAGCTCCCGCGGAAGCCTGCACAATGACGGGACTGTTGGTTTTGTCTGCTGCTTCCATAATCGCGCGCATTTGCTCAAGATTATTCACATTAAAGGCAGGAATACCATACTGATGTTCCGCTGCGTGGTCCAGTAATTGACGCAAAGTAATTAAAGCCATCTTGAGAAACTCCTTAAAAAAAAATTTATGAATCTTGCATTATCCTAAATTCGGCAGTAGATCACAACTACTCTACCGAATTTAGGATAATATAATTTCTATCTCGTCAAATAAATAGAAAAGTCAACACTCAATACTTAAGAAACCACAACTATTTGTATTTAAACATACATTTTTCATTGCTTATCTATTTAAATGTTTGTTAAAATTTTAATCCCCATAATTATTCGAACCAAACGGAAGAACATGCTGAAGTCACAACTTATTCTTGCTATGCAAGCCCGTCATACACAATTATCTACCAATACTGTAAAAGCTGCCGTGGATAGTATCATCAATCGAATGGTTGATGCTTTACTCAGTCAAGATCGAATCGAAATTCGTGGCTTTGGAAGTTTTAATGTCCATTATTATCCACCGCGTCGTGCGCACAATCCACGCACTGGCGAATTTATCATGACGGGTCCAAATGCAAAACCACATTTCAAAGCTGGCAGTATTTTAAAAACCTTGATTGATCAACAAACTGCGACGAAAAAAGAATAAAACTCCACACACAGTTTAGCTGCTCCTCACCCGTAGGGGAGTGTATTATTTAATTGCTAAGGTGCCGCAAAAGTGTTACACTTTAATCAAGGAGGCTCGATATGACAACAACCAATCCCCGATTAAATGTAACTTTTGACCGAGAAACAGCTCTTATCTTACAAACCATTTCAAAAGAAGAAGAGCGCTCTATTTCAAATGTGATTAAACATTTGGTATTAGAAGCACTTGAACTTCATGAAGACATGGCATTATCAAAACTTGCGCACAAACGAGCATCTAAAAAACAAAAACTTTATTCCCATCAAGCCGCTTGGAAATAAACTAAGATGTATACGATTGTTTACACAGAAATCGTAGTTAAAAAAGATATTCCTGCATTATCAACACCTATTAAAAATGTTATTAAAAAAGCCATAGAAACACGCTTAACAGCAGATCCAATAAAATTTGGAAAACCCTTACAATATAGTTTAAAGGGTTATCGTCGATTACGTATCGGCGACTACCGCGTTGTTTATAAAATCCAAGGCGCTGCCGTACAAATTGTGGCTATCAAACACCGAAAAGATGTCTATGCCAACTAAACTGACCTTAACAGCAACGTTTCTATGCTATAATTTTTCCTTTTGAAATTTTATATGAAAGATCTCCTTTCAACAGCAACCCAAGCAATTGAAGCAACTCACAATCTCGCCGAACTTGAGCAAGTGAAAGCTCAATATCTTGGCAAAAAAGGCATCCTCACCGAACAGCTCAAAACTTTAGGCAAATTAACGCCGGAAGAGCGCCCTGCCGCTGGCGAACAAATTAATCAAATAAAAAAAACCCTCTTAGAGCGCTTAAACGCACAACAAGAAAAATTAAATAAAAATACTGTCAATGCAAGCTTAAATCGAGAAGCGATTGATATCACCTTACCTGGGCGCGGCCACCCTATCGGCGCTTTACACCCTATTCAACAAAGCCGTCAACGCATTGAAGACTTTTTTATTCGAGCTGGATTTTCCATCGTAGAAGGACCTGAAATTGAAAATGATTTTCATAATTTTGAAGCATTGAATATCCCCGCTCACCATCCTGCTCGCGCTATGCATGATACTTTTTATGTAGAAAAACATAAAAGCTGGCCTGAAAATTTATTATTGAGGACGCACACTTCTTCCGTACAAATTCGTGCGATGAAAAATCAATCTCCTCCCCTTCGCGTCATCACGCCAGGGCGTGTTTATCGCTGTGATTCTGACTTAACCCACACACCAATGTTTCATCAACTTGAAGGTCTCGTGGTTGATGAAGTAAGTAGCTTTGCTGATTTAAAAGGTTTGTTACTTGCCTTCATGCATGATTTTTTTGAGCAAGAATTAGCGATTCGTTTTCGTCCTTCTTATTTTCCGTTCACTGAACCATCAGCAGAAGCGGATATTCAATGTGTTCAATGTCAAGGCAACGGTTGCCGAATTTGCAAAAATACTGGCTGGTTAGAAGTATTGGGTTGCGGAATGGTCCACCCTAATGTATTAAAAGCAGTTAACATCGATCCTGAAAAATATTCAGGTTTTGCTTTTGGCATGGGGATTGATCGCTTAACCATGCTGCGCTTCGCCATTCCTGATTTACGCTTATTATTCGACAATGATTGCCGTTTTTTGGAGCAGTTTGCATGAAAATTTCTTTAGCTTGGTTAAAAAATTCTCATTTTTTACACTGGCCAGAAACACTGAGCGTAGAAAAATTATCCATGCAATTACCCATGGCAGGTTTTGAAGTAGATAGCATAGCAAAAATAGAAGACGATTATGTACTTGATTTAAGCATTACCGCCAATCGTGGCGATTGTTTAAGCTTGCGAGGTTTATCGCGTGAAATTGCATGCTTAAATCAACTGATGTTTAACGACATTCTTGTAAAAGAAGAAACCACAAATTTCAATAAAGCTTCTTCATTCATTCGCATTGATGCCAAAGCAGCTTGTGCAATCTATAGCGGCCGATTTATTCGCCATATTAATAATCAAAAAAAATTACCTGAAGAAATCATTGATCGCTTAACAAAATCTGGCATCGAAAGCATCAACCCTATTGTGGATATTTGCAACTATGTCATGCTCGAATTAGGCCAACCTTTGCATGCCTTTGATGCGCAAAGCATCCAGGGAATTCATGTGCGTTTTGCAAAAACAGGAGAAAAACTGAAAGTCTTAGGTGGGCAAAGCCTTAACTTACAACCTAATACTTTGCTGGTGACCAATCACGTTGATCAGCCGCTAGCGATTGCTGGCGTTATTGGCGGGTTAGACGCTTCTGTGACAGAACATACGCACAATATTTTTTTAGAAAGTGCGCATTTTGTACCCGAATTTATCGCAGGCCGCGCCCGCCAATATGGTTTACAAACAGAAGCCGCCATACGTTTTGAACGTGGTGTTGATCCTTTTTTACCTCTTATTGCTTTACAATATGCGAGTGATTTAATTGTTCAGCATTTAGGCGGCGAGCTGGATGCTATTCAAACTACCATGGGCACTTCTCTACCTTCTATCTCCTCCATTAACTTACGACCAAAGCGCATTGAACGCATTTTAGGAATGAATATAGAAGCTGACACCATCTTTCACACGTTAACCGCCTTAGGTATGTCTGTAAAAGCTCTAGAAGACTATTATGAAATTCACCCACCCTCTTTTCGATTTGATCTTCGTTTAGAAGTAGATCTCATTGAAGAATTAGCACGCATCCACGGGTATGAACATATCCCCATAAACCCTCCCCAAATTAATCAAATTTCTACCGATCCTTTTGTTCGCAGCAAAAATTTATTGAACCAATATTTAGTCAACGCGGGTTATCAAGAAATTATTAGTTACAGTTTTATTTCAGAAGATTTGCAAAAACTCTGTTTTGGCGATAAAGAATCACTACGTCTCCAAAACCCCTTATCCAATGAACTTGCCATCATGCGAACGAGCTTATGGCCCAGTTTATTAAGTGCTTGGAACTACAATGCAAAGCGTCAACAAAGTCGTGCTTGTTTTTTTGAATTAGGTACTGTTTATGAAAATATATGGGAGACTGTATCGCATACCGTGAAGCAACAACCCGTATTAGGGGGGTTAATCACGGGATCTCGTCTTCCTGAACAATGGTCCGATGCTAAAAAAGTTTGTGATTTTTTTGATCTAAAAAAAGATGTGGAAAACTTATTACACATTTTTTTCTCAGATAAAAAAATAGATTTTCGTGCAAATCCGCACTCTATGCTGCATCCAGGCCAAGCAGCTGAAATTTTTGTAGACAGTCAACTAATCGGGCGTATGGGGCGATTACATCCTAAGTTACAACAATATTTTGAATTAGAAGCTCCTGTGTTTTTATTTGAGCTTTTCCTAAATACTTTTCCCAAAATTTCTCATAAAAAATTCCAAAGCATTAGCCGATTCCCTTCAGTACGCAGAGATTTCGCCTTCCTCATGCCACGCACGCAAGCCGTAGGCGATGTCGTGGAGTTTGTACAACAAACCTTAGGTGTGCTTTGTCGCGAAGTAATTTTATTTGATGTATATGAAGGTAAAAACATGCCTATTGATCAAAAAAGTATCGCGTTTGGCATCGTGTTGCAATCCTTAACAGAAACTTTAGCTGATGAAACAGTAAATCAATTATCGACGAAGTTAATTAACGCCTTAGAGGAAAAATTTAAAGCGCAATTGCGAAGTTGAGACATTATCACTGCCTCCTCCTAAGTGGTTAGACTTGCGGCGCAGAGGACACGGGAGGCGCAAGCGCTTGTCTAGCAGTCTCATCCAACTGCACCCTTGCTTCAGGAGATAACTCTAACTGCCAATTCGCTCTCTCACGCGCAGCGCTTTCAATCCACGCTTTCAACTGATGATAGTGCTGAGATGCCGCTGGAACTTGATGATCCTTTAGCCATTTTGCAATAGAATTTCGTTGAGCATCCGCCTCATGAAAAAATTTATCTATCGTCAGTAATTTTGAAGATTGTCCAGCAAGAAAACAATCCTTATAACGCTGAGCAATAAGTTGATATAACTCCTCAGCAGCACGAGCATTCCCCTCTACTGACCTGCTAAGTACACCAGTGAGAGAAAATAGATTATGTAAAAAGTCATAACTATAGTATTGCGCATAAATCTGACGAAACTCCCTTCTTTGAGCTGGAGATAATTCAAAAACTTCCTCTTTAAATTGCTGATAAAAATTGCAGATATTATCTCTTAGCGCATTTAATTGGTCTGAATTAGGTGTTCTCTCATGAGGAATGTTTTTTAAAAAAGCTAAAAAAGATACTGTTTTACCTGGAAGAAGTCCTTCAAAAAGTTCTTTCCATGTTACCTCTGGTGAAGTTATTTTTTTACCTTCCCATGTAAAAGCAGGTCTCTCAAGGCCAGTCTCTCTATCTTGCACTATCGTACGCCCATAAAAGTAATTGTAAGAAGCTTCAAATAATTTCTGCATCCTCACAAGGATGTCTCTATAAGTAAAATCCGCTGCAAGTGTTTGCATATAAGTCAAAATACAGTTTAAACAATTAAAAGCAGCAGTTTTATTTAAACTACCCTCCGTTGGAGAACATGGAAGCTGTGTTGCGCGGTATTTTTCATTCAACGCTGCTTTGTCTGTGGTTTCTAAGTGTATAGCTTGCGTTCCATTATTTTCATAAAAACCCCATAGCTCTTGTCCTAAAGTGTGATCTTTAGCTTTTTCAGGAGAAACGCTATCGTGACTAGAAGACGATGCTAGATCCGAAGACTTTAAAAGCTTATCCAACGGTATCAAATCCTCGCAAAGTTCCCTCAAAAACTTGCTAACATTGCAAGATTGTGATGTTGCTGTTGGCGATAAAAAATATTTCCAATACAATCTCCAAAATTGCAATTGCATTTGATTATATAAAGCCCGGTCAATCCATTGGACTGAATCAATGAACAATAGTAATTTATTTAAAAATTCTGCCGTAAGTCGCGATGCATACTGAGAATCAACTTTTTGCTTTTTTTTAATTTGCTCAGAAGAACTTGGAGCTATTGTCTTCGTTGCCATCGTCCAAAACTGAGTGAGAACAACAGGAAGTTTTCGATCGTCTGCACATTTTTGCTCTTCTGTGACGGCTGCCGCTCCAGAATTTTCTTGTATTGAATCAGACATGGAAGCGAGTGGGCCATCAGCTTCATGGCGGCCTAGTTGCGAGTTCAAATCGTCAGATGAACTTGGAGAGCCAGGAGAAGCGCCCGAGTCAGAAACAGAAGCCGTCTCACTCTCATCGCTGTCGTCGCCAGAAGGTCCCGGAAGCAAGGGTCCTGCCAAGTCCTGTGTGCGCAAATTTGGTAAACGAGCTTTGGCAGCCTGTTGCAATGCTGTAAGCTGCGTGTTTTTTTCGAATAATAAATCTAATAGCGCTTGATTTTGGTTCAAGCTCTGAGAAATCTGATGCATATACTTTAGCATTCTGTCATTGAGATCTGATTTTTCAGCTAAGTCACTGATGCCTTGATAAACTTCTGCTAACTGTTTCAGCAATGCCGCTCGCATATATATTACTTCACTTTTAGAGGGTTTTTTCTCCCATTTCGTAGGCTGCTGTGTTGTCAAATCATAGGAGTAAAGACGATCCCAATAATACGCAAATTTATTTTTAAAATTAGCTACTGCTAATTGTAAATCTTCGAAAAGCTCGTCTATTGAAAGCTCTCTTTTTTCTTCGCCATTATCATTACCAGAAGCAGAAGCACTTGAAGAAGCCACTCCCAACGCAGATGGTGAAATGCGATTATTCGAACCTGAAGCACCCGCGTTTGAAAATGAAGGAGACCTCTCAACAAACCCAGATAACGACGGAACACTAACGTGAGAGACGTCTGTAGCGCTTAAGAGATGCGAGAAATTTTCTATTTTTGCTGCTGTCTCCCCGCGATTTATTCGCGAAGTCGAAGTTTTTAATCTTTCGGATCCATCGGAAGGATGACTAGTTAGGTTTTCGGAAGCAGTTTTCACATTGGCACTCGGAAAATAGCAGTCAAAATTTAATAAATGATTAGTTAATAAATTTGTGATATTTTTTTTGAAAGCTTCGCTGTCTTTTAATAGCCGCTGGTCTGCACGTACTACAAAAATTTTATCAATAAATTTTGGTAAAAAAACAGGCCAAATAAGCTCATCACTACCGGCTTTGGACCCACAATAGCTTTCTTTAACTCGCTCATACGCGCGTGTTAACTGGCCTACGTCAGTAATATCGGTTATAGGGTTTCTTGATTGTAAAAAATCATTAAAAGTCGCATTCCAAGCATCCTCTGTTTCTTCTTTTGGCTTTAATCGTAAATATAATTCATACCAAAAAACGACATTGAAGTCATGATAGAGCGTTTCGATTGCCTCTTTTTGTGATGGATTGCTCACATTCGCTGCTTTAGTTACGTACGCATCTTTTGGCGGCTCATAAGGAAGCAAAGCATATAACATACTTTTCCCAAGCGCCCATAAATCATTTGCTTGTGAGTGTTCAGGACTAAATCTCCAAATACACGTTGGATCTAGCACTTGATTTTTTATCTGATAGGGAGATAAATACTCCAGTGAAGAAAGTGTGCCATTAGCATTAGTAAGCAAACTTACTTTGAGAGACTCTTCAGACGTATCTAGTACAAAATTAAAGGGGGTAACTGGTGGGGAAAGTAGTAATTTTTTTGCGTGCCAAAAAGCCATTTGCGCAAATAACTGCTGAAAAATGTTAACAAAGGCATCTTGATCTAAGCCTACGCCACCCTGCTTAGTTAAATACCCCACTAAATTGGGGTGGGGGTGAAGAACATCAGTCGGCAAGCTATCAAAAAACACTTTAGCGTCAGTATTTGCTTGCTTTTTCTTGCCAGTTGAGCGTGCCATAAAAAGCCTTCTTTGCCCTAGTTATTATTAGGATGTTATATAAAATATAATAGCACCCTAATCCTTTAGTTTCGCTTAAGGATATTCTTATAAACTGCGTCGTTCCTCCGCACTGGACAAAAAATTTACATCGAGGCTAAACGGGTCCTGTCGCTGCGGTATCCCATCGATGCTGCGCATCGCTGGGAGCCCTCCCTACGCGCCACCCGTTTTGCTTATGATCGATTTTTGTCCAGTGTAGAGGCGTCGTTCTCTGGGAGGTACGGAAATTTCGGCCGAATCGCCTCTCTCACAAGGGAGAAGTGAACAATTTACCCCAGAGTGCGTCGTTTATAACGCCCCTTAACCCATCTTCCTGATGCACTCTTGCTCCCTACTCGTTAGCAAAAAATATTTTTACAACCATCACTCGCTCCCTGGCACTAACACTTCTCGCGTACCATTACTCTCCATTGCTCCCACAAGACCTGCTGCTTCCATGCTTTCAATCAAACGCGCCGCTCGATTATACCCAATTTTTAATCGGCGTTGAATATTTGAAATAGAGGCTTTGCGAGTTTCTAAGACAATTTGGACCGCCTTATCGTACAAAGGATCCTGTTCGGCAGAGCCTTCTTCTTCCCCGTTTTCAGCACCTTCCGCAATTTGGGTGACTTGTTCAATAAAGACCGGCTCCCCTCGTTTTTTCCAATCTGCCACCACGTTATGCACTTCTTGATCACTCACAAAAGCCCCATGAATCCGAATGGGGACGCCTGAACCAGGAGTCAGATACAACATATCACCATTCCCCAATAATTGCTCAGCGCCTTGTTGATCTAAAATAGTGCGTGAATCAATCCGAGATGACACTTGAAAAGCAATACGTGCTGGAATATTAGCTTTGATTAAACCTGTGATCACATCCACCGAAGGCCGTTGAGTGGCTAAAATCATGTGAATACCTGCAGCTCTCGCTTTTTGTGCAATACGCGCAATTAATTCTTCCACTTTTTTGCCCACCACCATCATCATGTCAGCAAATTCATCAATCACGACAACAACATAAGGGAGCGTCATCAAAGGTGGGCGTTCACTGTCAAATTCATCTTGCGCCTTCCAAAGAGGATCTAAAATAGGCTCCCCACCCTTCTCTGCTTCTTTAATTTTTTGATTATAGCCCGCTAAATTACGCACTCCTAAATTGGCCATTAAACGATAACGACGATCCATTTCCGCAACACACCAACGTAAAGCATTTGCTGCCTCTTTCATATCTGTCACTACAGGCGTTAATAAGTGAGGAATGCCTTCATAAATGGATAATTCCAACATCTTAGGGTCAATCATAATCAAACGAACATCTGCGGGTTCCGCTTTAAATAACAAGCTTAACAGCATTGCGTTAACCCCCACAGATTTACCTGACCCGGTGGTCCCTGCCACCAACAAATGTGGCATTTTGGCAAGATCCACCACGACTGGATTTCCGCTAATATCTTTTCCAAGTGCGAGACTTAACAAAGAACGAGCTTGCTCATATTGTTGTGAAGAAAAAATCTCAGCCAAACGGACAATTTGGCGATTTTCGTTGGGAACTTCTAAGCCAACGGTAGTTTTACCGGGAATCACATCGACGATCCGTACACTGGTGACTGATAAAGAACGCGCCAAATCTTTAGCCAACCCACTAATTTTACTGACTTTAATTCCTGGGGCCAATTGCATTTCATATCGCGTCACCACGGGGCCCGGATGAACCGCCACAACTTGCACATCAATTCCAAAATCCAATAAACGCGCTTCCACTTCCCGCGAAGTATTTTCAAGAACCGACGCACTTACTTTATTGGTAGCAGGAGGGGTTTGATCTAACAATGTTAAGGAAGGTAAACCTTCCGACCGCTCAACACTCGGGAATAAACTTTTTTGTCGATTTTTTTGCACTTTTTGCAAAACAATATTGACAGGCCCTTCTCGTGTTTGCCGTGCTTCTTCTGGTGATCCTTTATTGACCATTGCTGTCGAAACTGCTTTGGTTTTATTTTTGCGACTTACTACGGGACTTTTGATTTCTAAAGCTAACGCATTCGCCGCTTTTTTAGCTTTACGCGCGATAAGATAAGTTGTCAATTTTTCAGACAATTTTTGTTGAGTAGTTAACAAAAATCGTGCAGTAACACGCAAGAAAACCAAGCAATTTTTACCGAGCCAGTCTAACCCCTGCAGCCACGATAATTTGGTAAATAATGTCACTCCTACCAAAAAACAAACACTCAAAATAATTAAACTTGCCGCTTCCCCCATGACAGCCACAAAATGTTGACTAAAAAAATCTCCTAAATATCCACCCAAATCTGCATTTTCCAAGCTTGTCTGCCAGCAGAGACTCAAAACAGAGTTCAAACCTACCACCGCTAAAAATAAGCCCAAAATTCGCCAACTTAAATTTTTATAATCCGATTCGGTCCATAACTGTTTAGCTTGCAAAATAAGATAACCAATAAATACCAAAGCGATGGGTAATAAATAACTAGTGAACCCAAAAAAACTCATGAATGCTTGAGCCATTAACGCACCAATAGGCCCCCCAAATTGATGAAAACCAATGTGCTGAATGCTTAATAAATCGGCCATCACTAAAGCCGCTAACGCCACCGCAATAATGAAAAATACTTCGCGGAAATGAGAGGAAGAAATGAGGGGCTCTTGAAGTGAAGTCGGTTTCTTCCTCGTAGCTTGTGTCATTCGTGGTTTCGACATGAGTTACAACTTTCCTTTTTGACTGCAGGCATTATATACTATTCCACAATTTTCTTTAATTTTGTCAGGTTGGCATTGCACATGAAAAAATGGATTTTATTACTATTGCTTAGCTTTCTTGGAAATTTTCCTTGGAATGCTATTGCCAAACCCGACCCTCTCATTAAAAATCACGTCGTACGCGTTGGCGTCTTACCTAACCAAGGCCCCATCGCCTATCAATCTCTTGCAGATGGTACGTGGCATGGTATTGCTATTTCATTATGGGAACAAATTGCAGAACTCAACCATTGGCAATATGAATTCGTTCCAGTTTCGGAGAATACAGAACATGTCATCAATGAACTCATGCATCACCAATATGATGTAGTTATCGGAGGAACTACAGTCACTTATGCACGCATTCAAAAAGTCGACTTTTCTCGCACTTTCTTAATTAATAAAATGCTTATTTTTGAAAAAGGGATTGCAACTGATCATTTCTTAAGTACATTATGGTTTGTCTTTAGCAAGGTTTTTAATTATATTTTCTTAGGAGCCGCCATCTTATTTGTTCTCACGGCCCATTTTTTATGGATCTACGAACGCGAAACCAATGCGCCTGATTTAAACAAAGGCTATATTAAAAGCATCGCTTATGCCATGTGGTATCTCCTGATGTTATTAGCTGGTGGATTTTTAGTCGACAAACCAAACGCCGCTGTTACGAGAGCGCTTGTCTTGCTTGTGCTAATAGCTTCTATTGTTTTTAGCGCCTTAGTGTCAGCGGCTTTCACTTCTTCTTTAACACTCTCTTTATCCCAAAGTCAAAATGAAAAAAGCTATAGTACGCAAGATATCCGTGGAAAACGTTATGCGTCGGTGGAAGGTTATTACAGCACCGAGATGGTAAAAAAATTAGGAGGGGAAGTGGTTTTATTTTCCAACCTACCTGAGGCCCTTAATGCCATGCTCAAAAATCGTGATATTGATGGGGTTGCTGGAAACGCCATTATTTTAGACAACTATCTAAAAAAGAATCCTGCTTTATCAAAAAAATTCCCTCTATACCCTATTGTCCTCGCTAACGATGAATTTGCTTTTGCCTTCCCAAAACATAGCCCTTATCGAAACCCTACCGACTATGCCCTCATTAAACTCCAAGATAACGGCCAAGTAGCACAGATTTGCGCACAATATGTGGATAAAGAGAATGCAACAGCATGTATTGTCTAGTACATCACGTCATTACGCTACAAGTACATCTTCTATAGGCTTTACTTCAGCATCCACGCTTCAGAAACCCGCTCAATTTTACTGCGTGTTACAAGCTTAGAGTAAGCCGAATAATTATCTAAAAAGATATAGTTACAGTAGTATACAGATTTTAGTTGAAAATGATCTTGCATTTCACCTTCAATTCGCCTATGATTATGCGCGCCAGCCTCCCCGCAAGAGGCGCTAGCGAATCCCGCCAGGTCCGGAAGGAAGCAACGGCAGTTAGTTGCACCTGTGCCGGGTTCAGGCTGGCAATAATCACTCTACGAGATCTCACCTAACCGAGTCAAAACCATGAAAACTGAGACCGCGTCTTACCCAGCTTATTTACCCTGGTTAGTCTGCCTCTGTGGCAGCTTGTTCTTTTTTTATGAATTTATTCAGATGAACATGCTGAATTCCATTGGGAGTTATCTTGCAGGTGAGTTTAAGATTGATGCCACCCAATTAGGCTTGCTATCCGCCTGGTATTTTTATGCCAATTTAATGTGTATCCCGTTGGCCGGGATATTATTAGATCGCTTTTCTACTCGCTTGATTATTTTAGTGGCTATGTTTATTTGCACCCTCGGAACCCTCTTCTTTTCTTTATCACATACTTTATTTTTATCGGCCGCTTGTCGATTTTTCACAGGAATGGGAAGCGCCTTTTGTTTATTAAGCGCGGTCCGTTTAGCATCCCGATGGTTTGAACCACGCCGAATGGCTTTAATGACAGGCCTATCGGTGACCATGGCCATGTTAGGTGGAGTAGTAGCACAAACACCTTTAACATTGTTGGCTCAATATTTTGGTTGGCGCCATAGTCTATGGTTTGACGTAGTGTTAGGTGTATTAATTTGTGGCGTTATTTTTCGTTATGTGAGAGATTATCCAGAAGGATCGGAAGCGAAGCACAATGAAGAACAAGTCACACTTAAAAATATGGGTTTTTTTCAAGCCCAAAAAATTGCCTTTGGAAATTTTCGCAATTGGCTGTCTGGTTTATTTACTTGTTTTCTCAATCTTCCCATCACGCTACTCGGAGCTTTATGGGGAAATACCTACTTACAAACCGTTTACCATTTGACGCCTACCCATGCCTCTTATGTGACTACAATGATTTTTTTAGGCACCGTCGTAGGCTCCCCTACTTCTGGCTGGATTTCCGACCGCTTAGGCTTGCGTAAACGCCCCATGATCATCGGGGCTTGTTTGGCTTTGTTCACTATTCTCACCATCATATTTCTACCAAAGTTTTCAATACCTGTGTTGCTGGTCTTATTTTTCTGCCTAGGGCTCTTCTCAAGCGTTCAAATCATCAGTTACCCTTTAGTTTCTGAGCTGAGTCCTCGTATTTTGACAGCCACTTCTGTGAGTGTAGTTTCTTTTACCTGCATTGGTGGTTACGCCCTATTTCAACCTTTATTTGGCCGCATCATGGATTGGCATTGGCATCATGGTCAAATGCTCAATGGTGTCCCTGTATACAGCCCTACTGATTACCAATTCGCCATGTGGATCTTACCTGTTACTTTTGCAATAGCCATTCTCTGCACCCTATTTTTGAAAGAAAGCTATTGTAAAATGCGTGATTGAGCCCTTGAATTTTTACCTCTAAAACCCCATTTTGAGGAAGATCATCATTTTTTTTTAATCCTAAGGAGACAACTAAGTATGAGTAAAATTAAAATTCGGCCTCTGCAAGATCGTGTTATTGTTGAGCGCATTGAAGAAAATGCAAAAAGTCCAGGAGGTATTTTGATCCCAGACAATGCCAAAGAAAAACCCGCATTAGGTGTGATCGTGGCCGTTGGCCCAGGTAAACGCACTGACGGTGGTGACATCATGAAATTAGGTGTAAAAGTAGGTGATAAGGTGTTGTTTGGCAAATATTCTGGCACTGAAATTAAACACAATGGTAAAGAATATTTAGTCATGCGTGAAGATGATCTTATCGCAATTGAAGAATAACTTTTATTTATACAAGAGAGGAAATAAATCATGGCTGCAAAAGAAATTATTTTTGGTATGACCGCGTTAAATCGAATGCTGATGGGCGTTAATAAATTAGCAGATGCTGTAAAAGTTACTCTAGGTCCAAAAGGACGTAACGTAGTATTAAAAAAATCTTTTGGTGCTCCAAACATCACTAAAGACGGTGTTTCTGTTGCTAAAGAAATTGAATTAGCCGATGAATTTGAAAACATGGGCGCACAAATGGTCAAAGAAGTGGCCTCCAAAACCTCCGATGTGGCAGGCGATGGTACCACCACAGCCACTGTATTGGCGCAATCTATGTTGGTTGAAGGTATCAAAGCAGTTGCCGCCGGCATGAATCCTATGGATTTGAAACGCGGTATTGATAAAGCTGTCAATGTGGCTGTGGAAGCATTGAAAAAAATGTCTAAACCTTGCAAAGATAGCCACGCTATTGCACAAGTTGGTACGATTTCAGCGAACTCCGATGAAGAAATTGGTAAATTAATTGCTGAAGCTATGAGCAAAGTGGGCAAGGAAGGGGTAATCACTGTAGAAGATGGTACGGGTCTTGAAAACGAATTATCTGTGGTTGAAGGCATGCAGTTTGATCGTGGCTATATTTCACCCTACTTCATTAACAATCAACAAAACATGTCAGCAGAACTCGACAATCCATTTATTCTTTTGGTGGATAAAAAAATCTCAACTATCCGTGATTTATTGCCTACCTTAGAAGCTGTCGCTAAAGGTGGCCGTTCTTTATTGATCATTGCAGAAGATGTTGATGGCGAAGCTCTCGCCACTTTAGTAGTTAACACCATCCGTGGGATCGTAAAAGTATGTGCTGTAAAAGCACCTGGCTTTGGTGATCGTCGCAAAGCAATGTTGCAAGATATTGCTATCTTAACGAAAGCTAATGTGATTGCTGAAGAAGTCGGGATGACTTTAGAAAACGCTAAAGTCGAAGACTTAGGAACAGCGAAAAAAGTCATTGTTACCAAAGAAAACACGACAATTATTGATGGTGCTGGCAAAGCCAAAGATATCGAAGCTCGCGTCACACAAATCCGTGCGCAAATTGAAGAAACTTCTTCTGATTATGATCGCGAAAAGCTGCAAGAACGCGTTGCTAAGTTATCAGGTGGTGTTGCCGTCATTAAAGTAGGAGCAGCGACAGAAATCGAAATGAAAGAAAAGAAAGCTCGAGTGGATGATGCTTTGCATGCTACGCGTGCAGCTGTTGAAGAAGGGATTATCCCCGGTGGTGGCGTTGCATTGATTCGTGCATTAGGATCTTTAAATACGCTTAAAGCTAATAATCACGAACAAGACATGGGTATTGCTATCGTACGTCGCGCTATGCAAGCACCTTTACGTCAAATCGTTACGAACGCAGGTGATGAAGCTTCAGTCGTTGTCGACAAAGTTTTGGCTGGCAAAGATGCCTTTGGCTTTAATGCAGCAACTGGTGAATACGGCGATATGATCAAAATGGGTATTTTGGATCCTACCAAAGTTACCCGCAGCGCCTTGCAATATGCTTCTTCTGTGGTTGGTTTAATGCTAACTACCGAATGCATGGTAGGCGATGCCTCTAAGAAAGATGATCATGCACATGGTGGCGCTGGTGATATGGGCGGCATGGGTGGTATAGGAGGAATGGGTGGTATGGGTGGTATGATGTAGACCCCCTTTTCGAACTTAGCTTTACCTAAAAAAACCCGCATTCGCGGGTTTTTTTAGGTGTATAATAAACTTTTTGCATAACACAGTATTTTGTTTTGAGAGCAAGGCGCCTTGAAACTCGAGGAGCGGAGTGTATAAAGACATACATGAACACCGAGAGCAAAAGGCAACGCCGCTATCAAACAAAAGACGAAGTTATGCAAGAAGTCTAATAAGCACACTTTTTTAATCCTGGATGCACGACTATGGACTCCAAAAGCACCACTACCCATCACGAAACCGTTATCATGCAAACTGAATTGCATTGGATTATTTTTTTATTCCCCGCTATTGTCACTTGTGGTTCCATCGTATTTATTTTTAAACAAAATTTTTTATTTATCCTAAATTTTGCAGCGATCGCTCTCATCTGTTATTTTTTAGGAGATGCTTTTATTCGCTACGTCACTACTACTTTCACCTTAACAAATGAACGCCTTATTATCCGTCAAGGATTAATTTTTGTGCAAACGTGGGATATTCCCTTAACGCAAATTGAAAGCACACGCTTGATACAAACATTATCAGGCAGGCTCTTAGATTATGGTGATGTCACCATTGATAAAACGGGGGGAAATCAAAATTTTTTAAACTCAGTGGCACAACCTACAAAATTTCGTAACTTATTAATGAACGCTTTGGATAAACTACATGAAGAGTAAGTGTTTTACATTAGCTAAAGTCTTGTGCTTAAGCCTCCTATGCATCATTGTTACCGCCTGCGGTTTCCGCTTACGAGGCGAGTACGACTTCCCCCCTCAATTAAAAAATATTTATGTCGTCAGTGACTCTACCGATGATTTACCACTTACGCTAGCATTACGCCAAGCTTTAGCAAATGCACATATGACCTTAAGCTCCACGCAAACAACGGCAAGCTATATTTTGCGAATTAACAAGGCAAGTACAAATTCAAGCTTACAATCAAGCAGTACGACAGGACAAATTAATACTTACAATATTACTTACAATGTGAGCTTCACATTAACCACGCAAAGCGGGCAAGTGATATTGCCTGATCAAGGCGTACAAAGCAGCACCCAATTTACTATGGGCTCTAATCAATTATTAACAAGCTTTAATCAAGATGCTAATTACACGCAAGAATTGCAACAAGCTGTTGTCAATCAAATATTATTTAGATTAAGTAGCAAAAATATGCGGCAAATGCTCAATGAAAACAACGACAGACCTCTTTCTTAAATCCACACTTAAACAAGCGCTCAGCTCTCTTTACTGGTTTTCGGGAGATGAACCTTTTCAACTAGAAGAATCCAAACTAGCCTTGTATCAAAAAGCACAGGCCGAAGGTTTTAGTGAAATTCAACACCTCGATGGTAAAAATCTTGATCCACAATTTTTAAAAGGGGAACTCTATAACTATTCTCTGTTATCCCCTTCCCGTCTCATTGAAATTCGCTTGACTCTGGGCAAAATAGACAGTACGCTCGCCGATCTTTTACTGGCTTTTTTAATAAAACCTAATCCAGGGGTGATCGTGGTCTTGATTAGCCCAAAATTTGAAAGTGGCGTAAGTGCCAGCAAGTTTTATAAAAGTTTGGAGGAAAAAGGCGTTATTATACAAAGCTGGCCAATCCATATTGAATATTTACCTAAGTGGTTATCGCAACGCCTAGCGAACGAAGGACTAAAAACCACTTTAGATGGCTTAAAAGCACTTGCCGAATTAACAGAAGGGAATTTGCTCTATGCTGCTCAAAGCATCGAAAAACTTAAATTGATTTATCCCAATCACACCATGTTATCGAGGGAAGAAATCTTCACTGTCATCACACCCCAAACTGTTTTTGACACTTTTCAGCTGAATGATGCTTTTTTAGCAGGCGATAAAATTCGCGCGTTAAAAATTTGCAGAACCTTACAAGCAAGCGGTGCAGAAATCATTTTAAGTTACGGTGCTTTAATGAAAGATTTACGGTTAATTTTCAAACTTCAACAACTGGGGGGCGAAAAACAATTTGCTGCCAACTGCCAAAAACTAGGTATTTGGGAAAAAAAACGCCCCCTCTACCGACAAGCCCTACAAAAAAAAGCCTCCATTCCACATCTTATTAAGCACATGTTATCTATTGACCAATGTATTAAAAATAATAAACATGGCGATCCATGGCTTGCTTTAGAACGCTTTCTCATGCAATACACATAAAAATAAGATATGATAAAATACCGTACTTCATTAATAAAATCACTCAACAGACCCTATGACTTTCACCAATGCCGTTGTGACTTTGCTGCTTGTCATGGACCCTCTTGGAAACGTCCCTATTTTTATTGGTTTGTTAAAAACCTATGATGCCGCACGCCGGCGCAAAATTATTTTACGTGAATCTATCATTGCATTTTTAATTTTGGTGTTTTTTTTATTGCTGGGTAAAGAAATCTTGCAAGCTATGGGAATCACTCAAAGTGCTTTGGGAATTTCAGGCGGCATTATTTTATTTTTAATTGCCCTCAAAATGATGTTTCCCCCTGAAGCACTCAAACCTAAAACTGAACTGATTACTCACGAACCCTTTATTGTTCCGTTAGCGGTTCCTCTTATTGCGGGCCCTTCTTCGCTTGCAATTGTGATGTTATTAGCCAACCACCATCCCGAACGCCTTGGGCTTTGGATAAGTGCATTAGCGGTTTCTTCAGTAATTTGCACCATTGTGCTCGTTTTTTCTTCTCAATTAGCGCATTTTTTAGGACAACGTTTTTTAATTGCTATTGAGAGATTAATGGGAATGTTACTTGCCACTTTGGCCATTCAAATGTTATTAACTGGCGTTCAAGCTTATTTTTCACCCCTTCATTAAAGGAATTTTTATGAAACAATTGACAACACTTAAAACTCACTTAGCGGCAGATGGGATTTTAGAAATCTCTTTAGCGCGTCCTGATAAACTAAATGCCTTAAATAGCACGATGTTAAATGAGTTATTGGAAATATTGACGGATGCGAAGTCTAACCCAAAAGTGCATGGTTTGCTCCTTACTGGAGAAGGAAAAGCTTTTTGCGCAGGGGCAGATATCACTCGTTTAGCTGAAGCGGACAGTGTAGCGGGGTTGGCTTTTGCTAAAGAAGGACAAAAAGTCTTCCGGACCTTAGAAACCTTAGGCAAACCTTCTATTGCTGCCGTGAATGGTTATGCTTTAGGAGGTGGTTGTGAATTAGCCATGGCAGCTACCATGCGTAGCGCCAGTGACAAAGCGCAATTTGGTCAACCTGAAGTCAAATTAGGCGTTATTCCAGGCTATGGCGGGACTCAACGTTTGTCACGTTTAGTTGGCAAAGGTCGTGCGATGGATTTATGCATCACTGGTCGTTTAATTGACGCGTCGACTGCTTATCAATGGGGTTTAATTACTCTCCTTACCACTCCGGAAAATTTATTGACAGAAAGTCGAAAATTATTATTGATGGCGACTCAACAAGGCCCAACAGCCGTTAAAAAAGCCATAAAGGTTATTAATGATGGTTTTGATTTGCCATTAGAGCACGCGCTAACGCTAGAAGCTCTTGCTTTTGCGCATACCTGCTCCACCCCTGAAAAAAAAGAAGGCACGACTGCTTTCTTAGAAAAACGACCACCAAAGTTTCGAGAGTGAAATCTGAGGTATCCCTAAATTTTTTTCAAGCTTGTCATGCCAGCGCAGGCTGGCATCC
>CAYYFQ010000024.1:0-29055 GCA_964471475.1 uncultured Gammaproteobacteria bacterium | reverse complement strand
CTTGTATTAGAAACACGCTATACCCTTCAGACTCATCTTGTATTGGAAGAGACTATGTCTTGCCTTAAGTTATAAGAGGCTTTACACTGTAGAAAAATATTACCCTTTTGAATGACCTTGTCAAACCAAATAACAATGAGGAAAATAATAATATGCGGTGGTTTTTTACGATAACAAACAAAGAGCACTATCAGCTTCCAAAAAATTTCAAGCTTGAGCAAACCTTTGAAGACAAAATTGTTGAGCATCTTACAAAAACTTTACACCCTCTTCTTATTGAGGCTAGTGCAGAAGCAATAGATAAGGGTGGAGTGGATTTGACAAAAGAGGCTTATAAGGAAAGGGTTGAGGAATTAATAAGAAAATATCTTCTGATGTATATGACGCATATACCGCGAAAGGTAACCGACCCGTTGGATCCACAATACAATAAAATAAAAACTGAACTTCATTATTATATAAAGGTAGCCGACATGTTCTATACAGAACACCAGCAAATGCGCGTACATTATAACACTGAAGATGAGCGATTTTTTTTGGTGATGCAACCATTCTCTCCTTCTACACCATTTCAGGTTTTTGATAAAGACGGTCACACAGAATACCTTAATTCTCTAGTACAATCAGCTAAGGAATTAGAAAGAAATATTTATTTTTCAACAAACTATCCTGTATTTGTAAAAGAAGTTGAACAAAAAAGAGAGCAAAAAGCCCATAGGGGGCAGAGGAGATTCGATATTTTGCTGTCTCACTTATTTCCTTCCGTTGTTGCTATAGAACCTGCCAATCTAGATCTCCCCGCACTGCAAAATTCTACTGTTAATCAAGCCTCTGAAGAAGAGAAAGATGCTCTTAAAGAACTTCAAAAAATTTGGCCTACTCCTAATCAAGAAGAGCATCAAACTGCAAGGGTAACTTCAAGAAGAAAAACTCGACAAAAAACTATTTTTAGTGATGATGGTACAGAAAGCGACGAACCTTTGTCTTTCACTCGTAGCATGGAGATTGACGCATGGCGATGTTTCGAACGACAAGGTGGAGCAGGTTCTTCTTTTAACACCGATGATACCGAACAACAAGATGGAGCAGCTCCTTCTTTTAATACCAATAATACCGAACGAAAAAGCTACTAAGCTTGTTTTTAGAATACTGCCTTATCGTTTTAAATGTATTAGTCTCGACTTAATCTGACAGTCACTTCCAAAAAACCGGGAACTGTCAGCTCAAGTTTGAGCTACTACATTTTATACCGCAGCCGCCCTGCGTCCGCTCATTGATACCTCACTTTGCTCGCTCAATGAGCTTCCACAATGACTGGACGCCGCCTTTTGTACGCGCGCGACTCCGCGCGCTGGAGCGGCTCCTGCGGGCTCGCCTGCTCGTCGCTAACGCTTCTTCCATTCAGGCTCGCTAGCGTTGATTTGCCTCACACTTAAAACAATCCACCGTGTGATCATTCACCATACCTATCGCTTGCATAAAGGCATAACAAATCGTGGTTCCTACAAATTTGAAACCGCGTTTTTTTAAATCTTTAGATAAAGCATCCGAAACACCAGTGCGGGTTGGAATGGCCGCTTTTGTTTCCCAATGATTCACGATGGGCTTTCCATCAACAAATTTCCACAAATAATCTGACAAGGATAAATGTTTTTGCAACTCCAAAACCGCTTGCGCATTCGTTATGACGGATTGAATTTTTAATTGGTTACGAATAATACCTGGATTTTTGAGTAAGATATCGATTTTTTTCTGATCATAATGCGCGATTTTTTGTACGTCAAAATGATCAAAACACGCGCGAAAATTGTCACGCTTTTTTAAAATAGTTAACCAACTTAAACCGGCTTGCATGCCTTCTAAAATTAAAAATTCAAATAATAAACGATCATCAAAAATAGGGACGCCCCATTCGTGATCGTGATAATCCCTATAGATAGGTTCTGCACTCACCCAATCACAGCGCTTCGGCGCCATGTTATTTTTTGATATGTGTTGCTTCATGATCTTTCCATTTTGTTTCAGGATTGGCATCAACGGCGCCAACAAGCGTTAGAATATTACCAGAAAGCCATTATAAATGGCGCGTCATTTTTCTACAGCTGAGCATTCTTTTATTAAAGAAATTAAAAATACAATTCAACAAATACAATACATACGTTTCACTGTGATTACGAGGGGCCTGCTGTTTTAGGCTCATGTTGTTCTATCTGCATCTTAGAACAACCCTCATCAGGTGAACAAAAGACTCGACGGTGGCGTAATCCTAATCCAAAATGCGTTTGAGGGTACCAAGCACTATCACTATTTACTGCCTCAACAGGAGGAGGGGTAGGTATATGGTCTACTATTGGTGCAGGTTCAAGGTTTAATACAGGAGGATGTTCATGAGCAGCCGAAACCGTTCTGGCAGGAGATAATAAATCATCAAGGCCATCATCACTGTCATCCATTTCTTCTCCAAACAGCACAGAATGCTCGCCATCACCTCCATCACTGCTGGTTGAGTTAAATGTAGTATCTGCCGAGTCTCCCGGTTGTAGAGCCTCGATTCGAGCACAGGCTTCTAAAGCATCGTAGTGATCTAAACACCACGATAAACAAAGCTTCATGAGAGTACAAATCAAGTTTTTTTCAAACGAAGATATTTTTTCATACTCTTGTCGATTATCAACAATAGTTTTCAACATATTGTAAATACATACTTGTGTTAAAGGCACTAAAGACACTAGCAATTTAAATAAAACTAATTTTGTTGCGCATGGCATGCATTGACTATAAATAATCCTATTAAACGTAGCGTCTGAAGGAATTGTGTCTAAGGCCATCTCTAAATTACAAGGTTTTTTCTTTAAAAACACTTCATTATGATATTGCAATAATAAATTGCTTATCTTTTCTCGTAACTCCGTTGTTAATTGCAAGTTTGCTTGTTGCAAATACTCATTTAACTCCGCAATAGAACAAGCTTCCGTAAAAAAGCGATCAGGAATACGCTCCCAAAAACGATCTTCTTGGTCTACACACAAGGGTTGGGTGCGAATCCAATTAAATAAATGTTGTAGTTGTTCTTCTGTTGTTTCAGGATTAAAAAAAACAATTAACCGTTCTGGTACCGTTTTACCAAAAGCTATCTGCAAACATTCTGTGGCTTTTTCTACATTCCTTGCCATTTGATATCTTATAGCCATTAACGTGTACAACTGTTTTTTTTGCATCATAATTTCTTGATCAAAATAATCAACACGATAATGATCAGGGTTTCTTCGTTTTAACAAGGAAAAAGCATCTACAAGTATCAATACCTTATGAAATATGTCAAAAAGAGACGCATCACATGTTTCTTGTGTCAAACAAGTTTCAATAATACAACGCAATGATTGATATACGGATTGTTGAATAATTAATATCTCTTTATTAATCTGTTTTTTCGTTAAACCTCCATAAGTTTCTAGTATCAATTGAATAAGTGTAAGCAATTGAGGTGTTAACCATAAGCTTGGGGCAAGTAATACATTCGCTATCGAAATGGCGATAGAATTTATATTATTTGTAGCCAATAAATGATGAGTATAGTTTTCCAAGAGGGCTGTTTCTATATAACTCCAACCTTCTTCATACTGAGCAAATAGCCCTACTTTTTCGAGAGGAGAAAAAATACCTTCTATAAAATAACTAAATTTTTTATTTGGCTCGCTTTCTTTTAAAAAAGAATGTAATTTTTTTTCTTCTCTTCTACTAAGCACTAGCTTGTTTTTTGTGAGAAATAACTCTACGCTTTCAAGTGTTATCATAAGAATATTTTACCCCAACATCTGATCTTCATAATTTTTTATTGTTCTACTTATTCTACCGCATTTTAGCATCAAATTACATTTTCATTAGGTGTCCAGCAAAGTTCTCTCATTATAAAATGTTGTGATAATGAGAAAGAACCTTGATGGAGTCTTGAGCAAGGACCGTCAAGCATCAAGGATGTGCTTGCCGATCGCAGGAACAGGTTCGTCAAGAAACATTATAATGAGGTGCCCTGAGGTACCATGAGATGTCCAGTTGATGGCATTTGAACACTCACCTCTTGCGCTGGTGGCAAATTCAAAGCATCTCGTGATCCGCTTGCAACTGCAGCGTAAATCGTTGATGGGTGGGAACTACCAACAAGTAAACCGCTTGTACTTGCTTCAGCATTATCATGCCCATATTGTCTTCTTATGCTAGGAGATGTATGTGGTCCACTTGGTGATGAAGAAGGGTTATGCTGCTGTAATTGGCTATAACCGTCTGCATGTTTTAAAATGTGAATTTCTTCATAATCTTCCTGACCAATAGCTTCTAACAATTCACAACGATTTCCATAGCTAATCTTAGCTTCCCAAACTAAAATACGTACCTCAAATATCTCTGCCCATAGTTCTCTTGATTCTTGTTCAAGCCATGAAAAATTAACTTGAAAAAAATCAAGGTATTGTTTCAGTAAATTATTCTCTCCTGTCATATACTCCACAAGTTTTTCTTGCAAAGCAAGTTGCTCATCTTGCTTGTCTTGTGAAATCGATTGATATTTTTGCCATAACGGTTCAAAGCCAAGGGCTTGATCAGTGATAACTTTCCTTTCAATAGCATTTGAAATATCATAAAATATTTTTCCTATCTTTTCTGAGCCCACACTATCTTTATATTTTTTGATTTGAATTTCAAAGCGTGCAACAAATTCATGATTAACTTCAAAGACATTTACTCTATTTTCATCTGTAAAGAAGACAGGTTGCAAACCTTGTTTTTTTACACCATACCTAAGGTTTAATGCACTCCATAAAACATTTAATTGTAGAGCGATTAAGTCATTTAAATCGTCAAGCTCTATGCTACCTATGTTAGTAATAGGCTGGTAGTCGTCACCGTTACGAACATATTGAAGCCATTTTTGGTCTATCATCCCTCGTTCAGTGAGATTTTGATTGCTTGAGATAAAAATATGGCTGATCCAAATCCACAACAAGCTACCTCTTTGAATATCATCTGTTGTGGGGGTATCGTATTGTTGAATGCATAGTTCGGGCAGTTCATCATCTAGTATACCAAATACATTTCTAAAACAACGCCCAAGCACGACTTCTGTTTCAAGTTTTTTACGTTCGTTATTAAATGGACTTGGTGTAAAAGAAGTAATTTTACTAACTTTCCCATTCTTATGTTTCACTAATATAGCAAGTGTAGCCACCATGGATTCTGCTTCCACAAAGAAAATAAATCCACCATCTTGTGGATAGCTATTTTTAATATTTTTCCATATATTTTGCAATATCAATTTGGCTATAGGAGAGATATCATCATTTTTTGGAATTTTAATATGAACTGGAATAATTTGATAATTATATTCTTGAAAAAATAAGTTTTTATCCACTAATAGATCTTGTAATAAAAATAAAAGCTCACTTAATGAAAAATCTCCTCTGATATCATGCGGTTTTTCTGGATCCGGAACAAAACGTTTTATCACATAATCGTTAATAAATTCTGCTCGTAGGTATTCTAATCCTTGTAAATGTAATTTTATTCCTTGCGCATGTGCTTCTTCTAATGCAGTTTGGACTGTAGCTATACCTTGATCTGGCGAATCAGTAGGTCTAAATATTTCGACAGCAGCGGGTAAGATTTCGATACCTCTACGACGAATATCATACCGCGTTAATTCTCTTTGAAGAGCGTCTCGCTCAAATCGTGTATTATTTAATGTTTGTTCTCTATCCCCTAATGCGCGTCGTGTAACACCTAATTCCTGTTGTATTATTTCCCTTTCCATCGTGGAAAGACCATCTTGAACTTTTCTCATTTTTCTAGAAAAATATAAATGACCAGCAGCTGTGCTCGTTAGTCCCAATACCATGAGTGCACTTGCAATATAAAACATATAATCTAGATTGCTGGATGAATTTCCTTCTGCATCTCCATTCACTGAATCACGTACACGAAAGTAGTACAGAAAAGCTCCTAATAAAGAAGCTCCTAATGAAGCTAATTGTACATAAATATTAATATCAGAATATAGCTTAGATTGTCTGCGTTGTTTTTCTAATCTTACGCCGTAAATTCTTTGCCCTTCTTCGTCAAATGCAACGAGCGATGGAACTGCATGCCGCATGACTTGTTCATGTGCTAGAGGGTCTACCGCAAGCTGATCAACAATGTGTACTACTTGAGCACTCATAGATTCTGGTGCATTTTGAATCGCAAGCGTTCTCATTTGTACTTCCTGTTCAGCACTGTCTAGTTTTGACATAGAAACGAGAGAGTTAGTACTCACACTTACTACAGGAAGAAAATAAGCAGCAGGAAAATTGACTTTACTTAGGATAAACCCTCCTGCTCCTGTTAAGCTACCAATGACAGTCACTGCAGCTCGGTTAATTCGCCTTAAAACACTTTTTATCAGATTAAGCACGTGAACCTCTCTTATTATTTATTATTCTAACTTTGAATTTATTTCATGTGTTATTTTACCTGCTTGTGTATTAGTTTTTGATTAATTTTTATTTTGCTTGTTAAATAAAACAGGGCAAGCGCATATGCGCTTGCCCTATATGTCTAGCCTTTAGAAATTATCTTTTCAGCTTCTTTTAACCGCATGCACTTCAATTAAAATCGATTTTTTACGCTCAATTCAATTTAAAAGCTACTTCCACACATACGCTATCAATAAAAAAATTGCCCCTAAAACAATCATCGGTATGGAAAGCAGCTGCCCTTGTGACATCCAATTATCAAAAACAAAACCAAGCTGTATATCAGGCTGACGAAAAAATTCACAAGAAAATCTAAAAACTCCGTACAGCAATAAAAAGAGACCGGTAACCGCCATTCTAGGTTTTGGTTTACAAGAATAGAACCATAAAATACAGAATAATGTTACACCCTCTAATAAAAATTCATAAACTTCCGATGGGTGCCTTGGCATCGCATCCACATGTGGATAAATCATGCCCCATGGCATAGTGGTCACCCGGCCCCATAATTCTCCATTAATAAAATTTCCAATACGCCCCGCACCCAATCCAATGGGTACAAAAGGAACAATAAAATCAGTAACATCAAAAAAATTTAAGTGATATTTTTTGCTAAAAAATAATAAGGCAATGGCAACTCCAATCACTCCCCCGTGAAACGCCATCCCACCATTCCAAATTTCAAAAATAGATAAAGGATGATTTATGAAGTCGGATAAACCATAAAAAAGCATATATCCTACTCGCCCTCCAATCACAACGCCGATAGCAGAATAAAAAATAACATCGGATACCATCTCTGTTGTCCATTTATTATTTTGTTTACTTGATCTATATTTGGCCAACACCCATGCCGACAAAAAACCCACCAAATACATAAAACCATACCAATGTATTTTTAATGGACCAAGCTGAATGGCAACTGGGTTGATATGAGGGTAAATAAACATAACATCTCCACATTAAATTCGATTTAAATTTTTAAAATAGATGATACCGATTGTAATAAATCACCATATTATCATGGCAATAAATTTATACCATACTTGGTGAGTAATATTTTTGCTCATCGCATACTCTTTAATAGTAAGGGGTATATTACAGAGCACACGACGACGCACCGCCGGCCAACGCTTGATCGACATCCATGGCAACACCCCCCTCTGGTTTGACTGTCGGTGTTAAAGAGCCACCATCGATACTCTCTTCACCACTAGTTTGGGTAGTTCGCCCACTTTCATCAGCACGCTCAAAAATTGAATCACGGCTACGTGGAGCGCTATAAGACTCTCTAGCACGGGATACTTCTGATGGTTCTAGGAGATATACCTTTACTTCTTCTAGCAGTGCGCTAATCTGTGGAATGAGTGATGGATTATCTCGTTTCCAAAACCCCATCTCGAGAAGTTGAGTTAACTCCCTCTGCATATATTCAAAACATGATTGCCTAAAAATAAAAAAGCTCGCCGATTCACCCTCATGATGAAGCGTAAGATTTTTGAAAATTGAATCAAAAAGAGAGTGTATATCAGCAACAGGAGGACCTGAATGAGATGCTATGTCTTTCTTCAAACGAGCAACCTCTAATTTCAGCAGTTGCAGCCCAACAAAATAAATTAGTAGAGGCGGTAGCACCAAATTACGCTTTTCCGCTTCATCAACATTTTGGACAAGGTTTTGTAAAAAATTTTGATTCACAAAATTAACTGGAAATTCCCTGGATGGAAATAACGCAAAAAATGCATAGTCTCTTTCTAAGCTACCCTCTTCAAAAAGCCTCGCAAAAGTTTTTTTATGTTGATCAAAATAGGCTATTATTTGTGAAAAATTTTCGATTTTTATTTCTTTAGGAAGCACATGGGCAACCGTATAAAGCAAATAGTCAAAAGTGATTGCCAGCAACGTTTGATCGTAAGATTGATCAACAAAAGCTTTGAGCGCATCAGCATTGGTGGTTTCAAACCCCATTATTGCATTATATTGTTGTGTAAGTTGCTCTAAATATTCTTGCGCGACTGTTGCATCCTCAAGATACCTTCTGCATTGTTGAATCTTGGATTCGCGCGAAAAATTTTCTAAGTATTTTTTCGTATTGAGAAAATGCGCGTATAGGTTAACTATTTCATCCGAAATGTTTAGTTTTTCTCGAGCAGAAAAACTTTTCAATTTCTCCCATAAATTTTGAAAGCGCCCCGAAAACTCAATAAACTCTCTAGGGCCATTGTGTTGAGATGATTGAAGAGTCGCGAACTCCTTTGCCAAGCTTTCTATTTCTTGAGTAAAATCAGCTGCAAGAAATAGCGATTCTGGAGCAAGAAAGTAAGCAAACATACCGCTAATACTCTTGGATAAGTCCTTCCGTTTCTTTTTAAAAACATCCTCTATTGAACATTCTCGCGCTTTTTTTTCCTCATTAAGATCAGATCCAAGTTGTGTAAAATCTTTATGAAAATTAGCTAATAGAGGTATAGAAAACGCCACCAGTGTTTTATCATGTGGGTTCCTAGCATATTCCTCTAGTTTTGTCAGCCATACCGACATAATCTGCTGTTGATAGGAGGCATTTGCTGCTGGCATTTCATAACCAGGTGGCATATCTAGAGGGAAATGGGTTGTTGCTTCATTAAATCCACTCCGCAAAACAAGTCTAAGCAATTTTTGTAGGGTAAATAAAACGCTAAATTTACGTTCTATGGGTGCTCCTTCAAGAAACTCGCGATCGACATTATTAATTAATGCTAATAACCAATCGCCTTGAATTTTTCCTCGTATAGAAAGGGGTAAACTGCTCATCTTATCCAAAAAATGAGGATCATGAAGTGCATCTTCAAAAAATGCCTTCGTCAATGCATTTTCATTAGCTTGGTATAACTCAATAAACTCTGCATATAATGCTGGATCTTTTGCAGCAAATTCTTTTAGAAAAAAATAAAGGAAATGTGGATTATAAACAAAAAATGTAAACACTTGCGTAATTAAATCGCTCTCAAATTCTTTATTGCAAGTGGGGAGAGCGTGATTTTTAAAATGGCTCAAAAGTTCCATCATGAATCCAAAATAACGCACTCTCGCTTCGTAATAAAATTTATCAGGATATTCAGAAGTCTTTTTATAAGCTGGGTTTTTTGTACGCATCATTATGTCTTTGAAGTCTACAATTTTTTCAGCAGCGCTAAGGAATATATTGACGACGTTATTAAAAAAGATAGCTAGTAAAGTAATAACTTTTGCGATCCTCTCTTTATCTTCCTTAGACTCCGAGGGTGCTAAAAATAAAGCTTCTTTTATTTTGTTCAAAATATCCGGATTTCCCCAAATTTCGGGTTGATGGCAACGTGCGTTAGGACCTTTAGCAGCCTTTGGTTGCTTAATAAAAATGCGCGTCACTTCTTGCTGATCTGTGTGTAATACAGCAAACATCATGGGTGCAAAAGTGACTACATTTTGGGGGGATAAACATAATACAAAATCAGCATCGCTTCTTTTAAGGCATCCAAAGAGCACACCAACCTTTAAATCATCCAGCTCCCCATACTCGCTATCCTCAAGCTTTTGAGCTACTATTTGACGATATCTTAAAACATCCGCAGACATTCTTTGATCTACTTCTGCCCATGGCAAATCTGGATAAAGCGCTTTTATCTGATCCGCAAATAAACCACTGGTTGTTAAAGTATGATAAAAAGAAGTGAGCAAACTATAGAATGTTACTCTCTCTAGATCTGGACCAAATATTATTGTAACTGCGTTGTCGGCCTCAAGTGTTAAATCTATACCATCCAAAAGCTTGGCTGCAGCTCCTAACAGTCTATGGAGACAAGCAGCAACCAACGACCTGAAACCATCCGGATTCCTTCCAGTTTGCGATCCCCCCCCCACTCCACTTGATAACTCAACACTCGAGCCGGAACCACTAGCACCACCTAATTCCAGATTTCGCGCTTGAGAGGATCTATTTTTTTTTCTTTTAGTAGATGCAGAAGTGGGTACCTGCTCGTGCTGTTGGAGAGAATCATAGAAACTGGGAAAGAATAGCGGAATTGGAGTTGGTGAGCGATCCATTGACTCTCTGGCTTGCCACAATAAAGCGTGACGCATCATAGGGTGGTAGCCATGTTTCTCCAAAACGGCAGTAAACTTAGGAGATTTCCCTCCTGGCTGCAACCATAAGCGAACAATAAGCTCATCAAACCATTTGCAATCATCTGTTTCTTGACTTGTCGCAAGCTCAAGCAAGCGCCGTGTATTCTCACGTGGCCAAGGCTGCTGCCCCACTCCATTAAAAGAGAGCTCTGCATCCCCGTAAAGACCATTGATCGTATATACCATCGTATAATCTTGATATTGCTGATGAGCCACTTCTTGTCTATCGTGCTTAGGATATAACTCTTGGAAGCGTGGGTTTAAAGGTCTCCACGCTGGTTCTTCAAATCGCTGTGATGTAGATTCTTGCGCTTCAGATTCGTCAGATGCATTTCCTGGTACTTGTGCATCCTCCATTTCTTCTGGCTTATCCACTACTTCAAATGCATCCACTTCTTCTGACCCAGAGGCTTCACCGAATCCTTTTGAACCATAAAAATACATTTGGATAAGATCGTTATTTCCATACTGAAACTGTCGAAGATGGCTATGGGTTGAATCTGGCATAATGCATTATCCTTATTGTAGAAGTTAATAGTGGAATTTTTTCTTCGCCGTTTATGGCCTTCGATTTATAAAACGAAGGTTGTTTATCCTATCACACCTTCAAGTATTAGCACGAAAAAATTGCCAACTATTTGCGAAAATAATTAAAAAATACGTTTTTTTTTGAACATCCTGTTTTTATGAACCACAATAACAATTATTTTCTTTCTTATGATCATTGTGAGTTGTGGCAGCATCCGTATACAATATACCCATTACACCTGAAGATGCGAGTTTCTAACCTTGCCTTTTCCGCAAAGAAAAACTTTTTCTCACTCGCGATAGAGCTGGCTATTTCTCCCTCGAAAAAATTTTTCTTTGCAAAAAATGCTTTTTTATAATGCTCGCATCTTCAGGTGTAATGGGTATAGATCTCTTTCGAAGCTCGCTAATCAACCTTTAACGCAAGGAAAAAATATGAGGCTTAAACTGGGTTTTGGTAATCAATGTTTATTAGGGCTAGCTTTGGGATTACTCGCAGGTCATTTTTTGCCATTATCGATTATTCGTTTTATTACGCCTTTTGGCGATGCTTTTTTAAAATTATTACAATTGGTAATTGTACCATTAACCTTTTCAACTATTGTCGCCAGCTTTGCAAAATTAGAAAGCATTACGGTGGTGAAAAAATTAGGATTGAAAACACTCATATGGTTCATGATTACCGCTTTAATTGCAGCAACCGTTGGAATCGGCGTTGGTTTATTATTGAATCCCGGCAAAGGAATTAGTCTCACTCAAGCAGCGGCAAACTACACTCCACACCAGATTCCTTCTTTGCAAGAGATTTTTTTGGATATGGTACCTGGGAATCTCATCAGCCAGATTACGAATGGAAAAATTATTCCCGTCATTATTTTTGCGATATTTTTTGGGTTGAGTTTGACTTCTCTTGCTGATAAAGGGCGTACTGCGCGTGTTTTTTTTGATGAAGTATCACATGTGATGTTTGCGATTACCCGAAAAATTATTCGTTTATCGCCTTATGGTATTTTTGCTTTATTAGTGACCGTAGGACATACCTATGGGATTGCCAGCTTATTGCCTTTAGGAAAATTTATTGTGGCAATTTATGTGGCATGCGCAGTCCAAATTTTGATTTACGGAGTGTTAGTAGCCTTTTTTGCAAAGAGAAATTCATGGAAATTTTTTAAGGCTTATTGGCCAGCAATGATCACGGGTTTTACCACTTCTTCTAGCTTGGCTTCGATGCCTGTTGTGATGGAAACATTGGTTGATCGGATCAAAATTCCTGAACGCGTTGCAAGTTTCGTGACGCCCCTAGGTGCCACAATGAAAATGGATGGTTGTGGAGCCATTTATCCGGCTATTGTCTGCTTATTAACGGCGACGATTTTTGGTATTCATCTTTCTTTCTATCAATATATTTTAATTGTGATTACTGCGGCTATTGCCACTATTGGTACCGCAGGTGTGCCAGGAACAGCTTCCATTATGGCAACGGTAGTATTAACGAGTGTTGGATTACCATTAGAAGGATTAGCCTTTGTCATTGGGATCGATAAAATTGTAGACATGATGCGTACCATGACGAATGTCACAGGGAGCGGAGTGTGCGCAACCATTGTCGCAAAAACCTATCGAGAATGATAAAGTAAAATTTTTGGAGATACTCTTAAGGGCTAATCGCCGCTCATTTTTTTGACGCTATCTATTTATATGTTAAAATGCTTATTCTTCACTTCCAATAATATAAAAATTAAAGAATAAATTTATGAAATCTCGTAATGATCCATTTGGTTTCCTTGGTAGAATACTTTTCATATTGTTTCCTTCTCTGTTCGTTATGCTACTGTTACTGTATCTTAATTTTCCAGAAGCGTATGGTTTACAGGAAGGACCACCTAATGAGGATCGAGGGGATAAACCAGCGGAAGAGCTCATGAATGCTACTGCTGTTGTCCTTAATGGAGTAGGCTTTCTAGGCGCAACTCTATTTCAAAATATGGTAACTGGTAATGAAAACACCCCCATTCCACCTGCAACAGTTTTTACAGAGCCTCCATCGGGGGAGGATACTTATCAAATTTCTTTGGAATTTTCAGCGCGCGACAGATCAAGTGTGTTCACGCAAATAAAGGAGCGCGACTGTCGTCGTAATTATGGATTGTTTTTGAAAAATTATATTGATAGCACTCTACACCGTTTTTCTTCCGTAACTTCCCCTTGGCTAGAATCTTTACGCGAACTGGATAGACGAAGAGAATATTGTAATTTTTCGCAAAAGCTTAATGAAAAATTGACTGCTTATATCAATCGCGAAAAACGCCTAATTTTTAATGGTTTAAAAAAACGTATTGGCCGTGATTTTGAAGCTTTACGTGACATTGAGTCCTCTTTATTTGGCTATGTCGACCACTGTCTAAGCAGTCAAAAGAAGCAAACGGGGTGGCTTGCCCTTCAGCTTAACACATCATTTGATTTCAGAAGATGCCTAAACCAACAACGCGATCCAATGCGCTTCTTCTCCCACTTAGAAAACTATGTGGCTCAGTACATTCAACGCTTAGATGCCATACTTCTTGAGCTTCAGCTTTTCAGTTATCACAGCGGTATGGAAAAATGGGATACACAAGCATTCCTCAAAGACCGGTATGATAGCTTAAAACGATACCCCCAAAAAACAGAAATTGAAATATTTGCTCAAGAACTGAAAGACATGTTGCAAAAAGCTTCTGTACAACATGAAACCGTCTGTCAAAAAATAGTAGCGCTAAAAAAAGTCATGATGGAATACGACATCACTTTAGAAGAATATGGGAACGATTCTCAAGATAGACCAAAATCACATGTTTCTGTCACAGAAGTGCCATCGGAAGAAGGACCGATATCAACACCTAGCATGTGACTCTTGATGTCCCTCTCGTTTATAGACAATGGTCACTCAGAAAGTGACCATTGAATTGCACTTGCGTTATGATCACCGCCAACCTGGATCGCCCCAAGGAGTTTTATTGCAAAATTGTGACGAATTTGATTCACCCCAACCAAAACCATTGTCACATCCATCAATGAATAATGATACATCGGTAAATGATTGGATATTTTTAGGCGCTTGATCTGATTTTAAAAATTTGACTTCATAGGTCAATTGTTTTGTTTTTTCATTGTAAGAAGGGCTAGTTAATTCAACTACATCCGATCTGACTTCTTTTAAGTGGTGAGACTGAACGGTGGCATCTATCATCGCTGCATTTGGAGGAGTTTGGTTAAAACTTCCTTTTCCTCTTCCCTTTTGCCATACTTTGACAAAATCAGAGGTGTTAACAAATCCTGCTCGCCTTACAGGGCGATCAGAAAACCAGATCGTTTTTGAATAAACATTATTAAGGACCAGTTGACTTGCTGTTAAAGTGGCTTGTGGCGCTACCTGTACGAATAAAAGATCAACAGAAGTTTTTTTCGCAGCTGCTTCATGAATACTTACTTTAGAAGCTATTGAGGCATCATTTCCATTTTCTCCAAAAACCACCCCTCCCCAACTTACCAATACCAAAGTCAAACAACTTACCGTTAAGCATTTAATTTTATGCATTGTTCTTACTCCTTGAGTTGATTAAAAATTAGCAAAATAAGTTTCCATTCAAACCATTCGTAATAGTGTACTTGAGACCCTCACCTTTATGCAATGTCAATTGTACCTGATGTATCCCTAAAATTTCTAACGATTGTGATATTAGCGAAGACTGCTGCGTCAACTTAAGCGGTTGTCATGCCTGCCTACGCAGGCATGACAAACTTAAAAAAACTTAGGGATACATCAGCAATTGTACAAGCTAAAAGCATACCATCTTTTTCCGAAAAAATCATTCGTTGATACTCCCAATGATTCTCTTAGCATTTCTGATACAATACTAAGATTTTTCAAGAGAATTAAATTTTTCTCGCAAAGTGGCTCTGTATAGGATTTGAACGTAATGAAATTAGCTACCAAACTATTACCAATAACAGCTGCATTCATCGCTTGGAGTGCTTATGGCAGTACCAACCCAACTCTCTTTCCTTCAGATGGAAATATTCACCTTGATCGATCACAAGGCATCCAATTTGATGCGTTGGCTCCCAATGCTTTCTCCCTTCAACTCTTACAAGTAAAAAATAAATTCGCCGAGGGAAATATTATTTTAGGCGGCTCTATGGAACTCGATTTTCAACAATGGCATGGCGATCAAATTGAAGAATTTCCTGCGGGTGCTATTTACGAAGATGGCAATGGTTTTTATCTAACTCAAGGAACAGCGGATATCATGACCAATATAACTCCATGGAGTACTGCCTTTTTTTCATTAACTGATAGCCACGTAGGCAGAAATGATACCCCCGCCAATTATATTTATTCCCCGCATGCGTTTGTGCTATTAGGTAACTTAGATCAAGCACCTTTCTATACTACCTTTGGTATTAACACCATTCCATTTGGCGTATTTATGGGTAGTGGACCTTGGGATACCCCACTTACTACTTATTTCAGCCCCTTACAAGCCCCACAACTAAGTGTTGGTTTTTATAAAAATGGTTGGAACGCCGTTGCCACAGGATTTGCAGATCAAGCCAACCACCAAAATGATTATGCCTACAGTTTGTACTACAATAAAAATACGGGTGCTCTTGGATATGGATTTGGCGTGGGCTATTTAAATGATTTGAAATCTAACAACGCCGGTGACGTTACGTTAAACAAAAATCTCCTTAACACGAGTGTGGGAAATTTTGGAGCGGTCGTTGATGTCTCCGGCAATATCCGCTATCGTCAACTTACATTCACTGGTGAATATCTGCAAGGACGTAATAAAATAAATGGAAATAGCGGTCTACCTAAAGCTTTTGCATTAACGGCAGATTATGTAAAAACCATTATGGGTAAAGATACCACTTTTGGAGTAGGGACTAGCAAGGCATTAAGTTTAAAAAATATACCTGCTCCTTTACCAGGTTATGACACCATGACCTCTGCTCTAGCGGGGCTTACCAATACATGGAGCATCAATGTGGCACGTCCTCTTACCTCCAATACTACGCTCGGATTGGCTCTTCAAAGAGCTACTGCTGCCACAGAACACATAAACCACGATATCGCTAAACATACTTATACCACTACACTGGATTTAATGACTTACCTATAAGATAAAAGCCGGTTTAAACCGGCTCTAAGTCCCACCAACGCCCAGAAGTAATAGGATAGCGTCTTTCTCGTGTAAAAGACACTTCAGTAATTTTAATGCCTGGCGGCGCCTGACGACGTTTGTATTCGTTAAAATATAACCCACTGGCTACGCGTTTTACGAGAGTTTCATCAAAACCAGAGGCAACAATTTCGTGGATACTTTGTTGCAAATCAATTAAGCGATGTAGCACTTCGTCCAATATGGAATAAGGAGGCAAACTATCTTCATCTTTTTGATTAAAGGCCAACTCCGCAGTAGGTGCTCGATCAATAATGATTTGAGGAATTTGATAGGTGATTTGATTGCGATAGCGAGCCAATTCATACACTAAAGTTTTTGGCACATCTTTTAAAGCAGCAAAGCCTCCCGTCATATCACCATATAAGGTGGCATAACCCATCGCCATTTCGCTTTTATTCCCAGTTGTTAATACCATTTTATTAAATTTATTGGATAATGCCATTAATAGCATCCCCCGACAACGTGCTTGAATATTCTCTTCCGTTTTATCCGGCGCCCTCTCACCAAACACGCCCCCCAATGTTTCCATTGTCGCTTGATACATGGCTTCAATAGATAAGGTAAGAACGTTAGCATTCGTCAACTTTACTTGTTCGTTAACAGCGTCCATGGTAAGCGAAGAAGTAAAACGCGAAGGCATCGTCACGGGCGTGACATGCTCAACTCCCAAGGCGTCAATTGCTAATAATAAAGTCAAGGAAGAATCTATACCGCCCGATAACCCCAGCAAGACGCCTTCAAAATTATTTTTACGCACATAATCGCGAATGCCGAGCAGCAGCGCTTGATAAACCCGAGCAATCATTGGTGGGGGGGAAGGCAATTTTTGCTTCTGGATTTCCCACTTTTTGGAGTCATTTTGCGTCACTTCAATACTCAACGTGGTTTCTTCAAAGTATGGCGTATGCGCCACACACGCACCTTCTGCATCGAGTGCACGCGTACCACCATCAAAACAAAATTCATCTTGAACTCCCACACCAAATGCTAACAACATTGGTAATTTTGCTGCCACGCATGCTGCACGATAAGCGTTATTTCGCTCTTTCTCTTTATTTATTGCAAAAGGCGAAGCATGAATGCTGATTAAAATCTCCGCTCCCGCTTGCGCAGCTCGGCTGGCAGCACCAACTGACCACACATCTTCGCAAATTAACAATCCTATTTTTGGGCCATCTTGTGTCAATTGAAAAATACCGTTTTGCTCTCCTTCGCGAAAATAACGCTTTTCATCAAAAATACCATAATTGGGCAGTACTTGTTTTCGATAGCATAAAATTTCTTTTTGATGCTGGATCACCACGGCACAGTTATATAAATCATCACCATAACGACGCGGACACCCAATCACCACTGCCGTTTCCCCTATTTGGGTTTGAATAAACGCTAAAGCAGATGCCACTTTTTCCATAAAATCAGCACGCAATAATAAATCCTCGGGAAGATACCCGCATAAATTCAATTCAGAGAAAATTAATATATCCACTTGATCTTCTTGCGCTTTAGCATAAATCTGCAAAATTTTTTTTTGATTGTTGTACAGATCTGCGACTTTAAAATTATATTGTGCTAAAGCTATTTTCATCGGAATTTATTCCTGTTTCAACCATCCACTACGCCACAACCAAGTAAGGGGTAAAATGCTCACAAGAATCAACATACCCCATGCAAACACATAACCATACTTCCAACTTAACTCTGGCATATTTTTAAAGTTCATCCCCCACACCCCCACAAGAAAAGTGGGTGGCATAAAGACAATAGAAATCGCCGTTAATACTTTCATAATTTGCCCTAAACGATTGGCCGTACTTGAAAGATATAAATCTATTAAAGATAAAGCACTATCGCGCTGAGATTCTAGAATATCCATTTGGCGAACCGCATGGTCATAGCAGTCACGTAAAAAAACTATCACACCATCTGAAATTAAATTTAAATCATTGCGAAGTAATACACTTAACATATCGCGATTCGTCCAAACTACCTGCCGCAAACTACGTAAATCATGCTTAAATTGCTGAACTTGACGCAATACACCTCCCGGCATTTTCCCAAGCACTAAATTTTCAAACCCATCTAACTTGTCATTGTACACAGACATCACTGGAAAATAGCTATCCGTAGTACAATCGATAATTTCATAAAGCAAAAAATCGGCGCCACGAGCACGCAGTTGCATAGACGCATTAGGTAAAGTTTTTTCAGAAATTAAATTAATATCGCAATGTCGCTCTGCAAAACTCACCAAATAACCTTCACCAAAATAAAGACTAATTTGTTGCACATTAATCTTACCTTTAATCAACTCTAAATATTTTGAAACAATAAATTGATAATGCTCATAATCGTCTACTTTCGGTCGTTGATGCACACTAAAGGTATCTTCAATAGCAAGTGAGTGAAAATTAAAGTGTGTACAAAGTGCCTTAATCTCATCTACATTAGCCAAGCCGGTCACTTGGACCCATAGCACCTTACCTTCTTGTGGTTTAATATGATTGTCAAGTAAATCGCTAAGAGTATACGTTTCAAATTCATGAGCATCGTAAATAAAAATTTTGATTTCCGTACTTTCTGCATGCGTCGGAGCTTTTAATACCCCACCAAGCGCGGCACGTGGACTCATATGGGACGCAAAATCATTCATCGAAAGCTCCTTTAAGTTTAGCTAACCCAGCAAAGTGTATCATTTCTTACTTAGAAATGACATGCGCACACCAAATCAAGTACAATAGACCCCTTAAAAATGATAGCGCAAGGTATATCTTCTTATGAATAAAAAAATTGTCTACAAGGTAGTATTTCAAGCTCACAATCAAGTTTATGAGCTCTACGCACTTAGCGTCACTGAGAGTGAAATGTTTGGCTTTGTTGAGATAGAGGACCTTATCTTTGGGGAGTCCTCCCAATTAGTGATCGATCCTAATGACGAAAAACTTAAAAATGAATTTTCAGGGGTCAAACGCACATATATTCCTTTACATCAAATTTTACGCATTGACTCTTTAGAAAAAGAAGGGGTGGCTCGCATCCATCCTACAGGTGAACCCAGTAATGTTCGTGTTCTCCCAACAGGAATTATGCGCAAAAATGAAACGGAGAGATAAGATTTAACGATAAGGACAAATTTATGCAGCTAATTATTGGTATTGAATCTCTTACGCTCACTAAAAATGACATCAAACGCTTAGCCAATCCAGCGGTGGGCGGCGTTATCTTATTTGCCCGCAACTATCAAAATCCGACTCAATTACTTCACCTAACACACGCTATTCGAGACGCCCGCACAGATATTTTTATCTCAGTAGATCATGAAGGAGGACGGGTTCAACGTTTTCGCGAAGGATTCACAACGCTCCCTTCTGCTAAACAAATTCTGAATTATTATCGCCACAATCCTGAGGCAGGTTTACATTTAGCGCATATGTGCGGTTTAGTCATTGCCGTAGAACTGCAAAAATATGGCATCGATTTAAGCTATGCTCCTGTCTTGGATATTGATTATCATTTAAGTGAAGTCATTGGAGACCGTAGTTTTGGCAGTTTAACACAAGACCTCATTGCCTTAACAAGCGCCATAATGGCGGGCATGCATGAAGGTGGTATGGCGGCTGTCGGTAAACATTTTCCAGGCCATGGAGGAGTAATCGCCGACACGCACGGTGAAATCGCCATAGATCCAAGACCCTTAAGTTATTTATGGAATGCGGATTTATTACCTTTTAAAAAATTGATTCAAAATGGCTTAGAAGGTATTATGCCTGCACATGTCATTTATCCCAAAGTGGATAATAAACCTGCGGGTTTTTCGCGCATTTGGCTACAAGATATCTTACGTGATCAATTAAATTTCCAAGGAGCTATCATTAGTGATGATCTAGGAATGGCGGGTGCTCAAGCCGTAGGTCGTATCCATGAACAACTAAAAAACGCAAGCACTGCGGGTTGTGATTTCGCGTTATTATGTAATGACTTCGGCATGATCGATCAAGCATTACAAGATACAAATATCTTCTATCATGCTAAAAATTCATATAAAACACAATTAGTTATCGGAAAATATATTCATGAGCTGCCTTCGCATTTACTCCAAGAAGCAACCAAAAATAGTGGTAAAATCAATACTCTTTTAGGAATTTTATGATGATTCTCCCCAAAAAAATACAAAAAATTTATAATAATGCCACTTGTTTATACAATAAAGACGCTGTAGAAACAGCGCTCGATCACATGGCCAAATCCATTGAATTAACATTATCAGATGCTGACCCCATCTTGTTAACTGTCTTAAAAGGTGGTATTGTTTTAACAGGGAATATTTTAACTAGACTGGATTTCCCTTTAGAAATTGACAATATTCATGCAACACGCTACCAAGGCAACACTGTCGGTGGTGAACTAGAATGGCGATATGAACCTAAAGCCAATTTAAAAGGACGTACCGTTTTAGTTCTGGATGATATTTTAGACTTAGGTATCACTCTTCAAGCTATTGTAAGTTATTGTTACGCTAAAGGCGCCAAAAAAGTATTAACTGGTGTGCTGTTAGATAAAAAAGTCCAACGCCCAGCACATGGTTTACAAAAAGCGGACTTTGTAGCTTTAGAAGTGGACAATCGCTTTGTGTTTGGCTATGGCCTAGATTATCAAGAATATCTACGCAATGCA
The DNA here is from genome assembly GCA_964471475.1 of uncultured Gammaproteobacteria bacterium. Classification (GTDB taxonomy): domain Bacteria; phylum Pseudomonadota; class Gammaproteobacteria; order CAISUE01; family CAISUE01; genus JAJNBD01. The sequence goes on along the minus strand of CAYYFQ010000024.1, from coordinate 7,985 downwards.
CCGGGTATTTTTGAAGTGAATGAAGAAGACCAATAAATAAATTTCACACAACTCCACGATAATAATAATTGTACTCTTAAAAAGCTGCCAGAATTTTGGCGCAAACCAATTAAATTTAATGGGGTCTCGATATGCCAAATTCTAATTATTCCGTACCACTAACAAAATTCAACCCAAATTTTGGAGCCTTTTCTGCTTTTTCCGGCCTTTATGCTCTTTTGCAAAATCATGGGGTAACTGGCTCTGACAACCCTCAGCTCCAAGAATTTCTCGATTTTATTAACGAAGATATGTTAATGAAAGTAGCGCCAGAAGCTCGCCCAATTACACCTCAAATTTTTCAGAAATTATTAGATAATCCAGGCGTAGGGCAAGCACTCGTAAGCGTTTTTTTATTTTATTATTTCAATGATTGGGTAACCAAAAATGCGTTAGAGAAAATAGGCTTCCGAGTTTATGAAACTCTAAATGAAACTGTATCAGCTGCCGTCATCAATACGTTTGCTGAATATCTTTTTACTGGAAAAATTCCTGTAACCATACCTGAATCACAAACTTCTTCTCGCTCTCTGAGTTTTTATCGAAAATCCCTGTTAATGCCGACCACGTTGGCGATTTTTCCCGAATTACCCCAACCCAATGATCATGATGACCTGACTAGCGCTGACCTTCACCGCGCTATACTCGCTACTTTTTATGATCAAGCAAATTTCGAGGACCTAGGTTTATTCCAGGGATTATTAGAAGACAGCGTAGATGATAGGGTAAAAAGCGACGAAGATGAAGAAAGCATGAGGTCTAGTAGCGAAGAAGACCATGCTTCAACTTCTTCCCTCAATTTTAGTATGGATAGTGTATTAAAAGCAGACGGCAGTGGTAGCTTTAAAGACCATTGTATGGAAGCAAATGGGTTGAGAGAATATATATCTCCTCTCTTATATTATTTATTCACAGAGAACGATAAAGACATAGATGAAAAACTTGCTGATTTAAACGAGCAGCAATGGATTCGAAATCTAAAACAACTTACTATCCCAGAAAAAAAGGCGTTTCAAGCCTTCATTGATGTTTTAAATAACGTGCCACTAACTGCTGAACATATTGGCCAAGCTCAAATTTGGTTAGAAAAGGTTCTCCGGCCTGCTTTCTTTTTAGTTAAACATGCAAGAAAATCTCAACACATTGATAGCTCCATAGAAATGGATTATTGGTTCACTCATGCTTTTATTGATTTTTTCGTTAAAAAACTGACATCTTCTTCCTCTCAAGAAAAAGCTAATTCATCACTCTATGCTAGTTTTTATGTGCTATTGTGTTCTTATTTGCCCAAGCCTACAGTCAGTGAGTTACGCGCAAAGATAGAATCCACTTACCTCACCTCTTATATTGCGGAGATCTTAACTCATGAACTCGCTATAATAAGTGGCGAAGATGCGCTGTCTCATAACAAATCCAAGCTCATGCTCTATATCAATAATCTGGACAAGATCGATCAAGATCCTAACAAGGAAATACTTTTGCTCTTTTTTTATAAAAATATTCCTACAGAACATTTTCGTGAATTTGTTCAAGAAAACCCATTCAGTGATGATCCAACAAAAGGTACCGCAATATATAAGTTACATTTTGCTAACCAAAACAACTCTCGCAAAAAACACTCCGTTAGCGCATCACCACCCCCCGCAGCTGCGCCTACGTCTCCTTCTATGTCTGTCGCGAGTGCTTCCTCCACACATCACCACGCGCCCATATCTCCTCGCTCAATCTCCGACGCGACTTCTCCCAAATTACAAGCGGTAGGAACAAGAATAGCTAATGCTTCAGCAGCCTCCTTATCACTCACTGCATTTAGTTTATCTCGCTCTGTCACTACGCGCTCTGCACCACCTTCTCCCGAAAGAAAAGGAACGACGTCAGAGTCTCCTCTCTCACACCTTGAACTTTCCTCGTTCCACAAACTTGCGCGTTAACAAGTATGAAAATCTCCTGCTCACTACTGCTATATTTTCACAGTGTTTCCTCTAACTTTTTTCTCTTCCTGCTAAGAGGATAACGCATTGACACCCAATAACAAGAGACAATTAAACTACTCAAAATCATAACCTGGATGGTATATTCTGCCCGCAAACTAATTAATCGTGGCGTAATCATCGTTGCCATCGCTGAAATCAACAAAGCAAATTCACTGGCTTGACCTAAACGAATGGCAATTTCTTTCGCATCAGACACTTGTTCCCCACGCAACCTTAACAATAAATAATAAACGAAAGGTTTAAATAACAGAATTAATAAAGTTAATACAATCCCGGGAATAATTACCATCCACATCGCGTGATAATTAAACTCGGACCCTATTGCAAAAAAGAATAAAACTAGAAAAAAATCTCGCAACGGGTTCAAGCGCTCACGAATTAATGCTGCCGTCCTCGAGTTACTCGCAATGCTGACGCCCCCAATAAATGCTCCCACCCCTCCACTTAATCCTAAAAACTCCCCTAATTCCGCGAGCCCTAAACACCATGCAATTGCTAATAAAAACACATATTCTTTATTGTGCCAAAAATAATGCGCCAAAGGACGAATAACTAATTTTTTACCCATAAAACTTAAAAATAACAACGTAGGCAAGCCCACCAACGCAGTAAATATATCATTCGAACCAAAACCACCCCCCACTTGATACCCTTGCAGCAAAAATAAAACAAAAATCGCTAATAAATCTTGTAGCAATAAAATACTCACCATGATCTCACCGCGACGCGAGTGAAAAAGGATTTTATTGGGCATTAAATTTAAACCTACGACGGTGCTCGAAAATACAATGCAAGCGATAATCAACAAGCTATCGATGGCATTAAAATGAAAAATAAAATAAGCGAAAATCCAACCTACTACGCTCAGGAGCAATGAAGAAATAACAGTAATAAAACTTACGTTTTTTAAGGACTGTAATAATTCGCGAGGATTTAAATCTAAGCCTACCAAAAACAATAAAAAAATAATTCCTATATGGCCAATAGCAGAAAATGCCTGCGCTTGAGGTATTAATCTCGCCCCATAAGGCCCAAGAAACAACCCCAATAAAATATAGGCCACCAACATAGATTGCCGCAATACAATCGCCAATGTAGAAAAGCCGACAGCTCCAACAAAAATAAGGAAGAAAACAAAAATTATCTGCTGATCATTCACGCGTTAAACCTTAATATTTTTCATCAATGATGCATAAGTCTGCGGCCCATACAATGTGGCAATTAATTGATTATGAGTATCAAAAATAAAAGTCACTGGCAAAGCAGGAATATCAGGCAATTTTAATTGCTCCCGAGGATCGTCTGCTAAATTAGGATATTGAATGTGCATCTCTTTCATCACATTTAACAATTCCTTTTCGGGAGGGTTATCAAAATCCACACCATACAACAACACTTTTTTAGCTTGTTGTTGATAAAACTTATTTAATATAGGAATCTCTTCTTTACACGCTGAACACCAAGGTGCCCAATAGTTCAATACTAAATACTGCGCAGGATGATTGCTGAGACTCACTTTTTGACCATGTTCATTAGTATAAAGCGGATCAGCAAAAGCCGCATGAGCAAAAAATAAATATAAAACAAGCGCTCGAATATATTGCGCGATATAATTACCAAGACACCCTAAGATTCGTTTATAATATGCAACAAATGGCATAAATCCTTCTCCTTTATTCAAAAGACATTCTAGCTCATGCACACTCATTCAACAAGCAAAATTCCTCCGAAAGCTCCCATCGACATCGATAAACTTCGTCAAAATATCATTAGTGCATTAAAAACGGTGTATGATCCAGAATTACCCGTTAATATTTATGAATTAGGGTTGATCTATCGCATCGAAGTCAATGAAGATTACCACATCACCATCGATATGACACTAACGACCCCCAATTGTCCAGAAGCGCAAAGCTTGCCACAAAAAGTTAAAGAAGTCGTGGAAGAAGTTCCTTTCGTTCAATCCGTCACACTCAATTTAGTCTGGGATCCACCTTGGACGAAAGATTGCATGTCGGAAGAAACCAAATTACTCCTAGGAATGTTTTGATGGCAGACACTTATCCTTTTGTGGTGGTAGGCAGCGGTTTGGTGGGTTTGTTAACTGCTATTGGCTTAGCTAAAAAAAGTGAAGGCCCCGTTGTTTTGATTGATGACAAAAATATTGATCAACTCACTTACTCACGAAACCCGTTGGATCTGCGAACTCTTGCACTCAATCAACATAGCATCGAATACCTTACCGAGTTAGGATTGTGGTTTGATTTAAATAAAGAGGCTAATGTAATTTCACACATTGAAATTTCAGAGTATGGCGTCTTTGGACATTGTCGGCTGAGCGCAGATACAGTTAATGCCTCGCAGCTAGGTGCTGTAATTAGCATTCAACAACTCGTCGATTTTTTGAGTAGTGCTGTTAAAAAATATCCAAATATTCATTATTGGCCCAATACAAAAGTTAATGCATTAACTCAAACTGGAGCAGTATGGAAATTGGAACTTCAAATGACAAAAAATACCGATCTCACCACCAAGTCACCACCTGACACCCACTCAGCATCGCAAAATCACCAAAAAATCATTCAAAGCACTTATGTATTTATCGCAGATGGCACACAATCGAGTTTGCGAAATCAACTAAGCATTTCTACGATTGACCATGATTACCAACAAGCCGCCATCGTGAGCGTCTGTGAGTGCACTTTTCCTCATCGCAATATTGCTTACGAACGCTTTGCTAAACAACATATTTTAGCCGTTTTGCCTTTGGTACAAAATCGCATTGGCACTGTATTAACTGCACCCCAACAAGAAATAACTTCCCTATTAGCCTTATCTAATGAAGATTATTTAGCACAATTACAAAAATTATTTGGATGGCGATTAGGAAAACTATATGCCATTGGCAAACGTGTCCACTACCCACTTAAGAGCGTAATTGCCACTAAAATGGTTCATGAAAAAGCAATTCTCCTTGGGAATGCCGCTCATACGCTAAATCCTCTCGGCGCACAAGGATTGAACTTAGGGATCCGTGGCATTCGTGATTGCCTCCACTCTCTTTTTGAGAAAGGTTCACTTGAAAATTTTGCTGCTCGACAGCTGGAGCGAGCCAATACACTCGCCACATGGACAAAACAAACAGAACGTACTTTTGCCAGCAGCGCGTTGCCTACAAAGATCGCACGTCAATTAGCTCTACTCACGCTCGAACATAGTACTTTCGCTAAAAAACGTTTTATTCGACAGATGATGGGGTTTTGAAAAAGGACCTACACTCTTTCAGATAATTAAGCACCTCCTCTACCATCCCTGATAAATTAGCACTTTGCACGTAAGCTTGTGCATTTTTTTTTAATACGACATTTGGGATTTCCTGCAATAATTGAATCAAAGCTTTCAACCAGCTTGCCGCATCAAAGGGAGCACCCGGCACTACTCTTCCCCCTTTGGATTGCTCAATATGAAAAGCATATCCACAATTATCGGTAGTCAACACAGGTAAAGAATTTACCAATGCTTCAATTAATACCATACCGGCGGCTTCAGAAAGTGCTGGATGCACAAACAGATCCGCCGCTTGCATTGCAGTATCTACATCGTCCACCGCACCCAAAAAAATTACTTGCTCACTAATTCTCATTTTTTTGACGATTTTTTTATAATACGACACGCCATCAGAACCAATCACAAGTAAGTACGTCTGCCTTCGTAAATTTTCGGGCAATTCCGCCAAAGCTTTTAAATTGCGCTCTATCCCTTTAAGCTGTAGATTCTTAGCCACCATCAACAACCAATAAGCATTTTTTGGAATATTTAAATTCAACACCTCTCTTGCTTGCATTTGTGTTAATCGCCTCTGTGGTAATGCTATACCAGGAGGAATACAATGAAAACGCTCAGATGGTGTCTGATAAAATTTTTGATACACTTTTTTTTGTGCAGGATTCAACAACAAAATTTGTGTACTACTTTTTTTATTAAACACCATGGCTTCTAATCGCAAAAAAGTACGATACCGTGGTAATAGCCGATAAAACCAAGGATATTTTTGGGAAACTACTTCATCAAAACAAATATCCGCCGCAAAATAATAATCTAAGCTTGGCAATCGATTAAAGCCCATCACACAATCATATTTTTTTGTCGCTAACACTTCTTGAAGTAACTGCGCAAAATGCCAGCAACGCGCATGATTGCTGCGTCCTTTCGCTGGCAATAAAATCACTTGTAACCCAGGTGGGATCTCCCCTTCCCAGCTCATCACATAACATGTCACGCGCATACCGCGCGCCAAAGCCCCCAGCGCGATTTTTAAAAAATCGCGCTGCAACCCCCCGTAGGGAAAGTATTTAAATAGGCACAAGCATAATTCCATGATAAAATTCCATGCGATGCATAATTCATAGTCAATGGCTCTAATGATAGCTCATTTAAAACGACTTTCCTATTTTCAACGCCTAATTGTCGCAGGATTTCTCAGTCTACTTTTTAGTTATGTAGAATTACTTCCTCTCAACCCTCTCAATGTGGATGGCTTACGTTACGTGCTTGCCGCTCAAGCTTTTGATGCCAACGGCTTAAAAGCTGCTTTTCTTTCCTATCCGTGGCCATTTTTTTCTATTCTAGGCGCGTTTTTTCATCGATTAACAGGTTTAAGCTTACTTTCTAGCTTTAATTGCTTGAATGCTTTTTTTCAAGCTCTCCTCGTAATTTTTTTTATAATGATTGTAGCGAAACTAAAAGATAGGGAAATCACAACCTCCCACTCTCTTTCAAAAACTTCTTCCGAAGATCGCACTCTTGACGTATGGGCCGCAGCAACTATCCTTATTTACCCAATGCTTAATAGCATCCGCAATTACGCCACACGCGATTCCGGCTATTGGGCTTTTGCATTATTAGCTGTGTTTTATCTATTAAAATTTTTACAACACCGCTCGTGGTATTATGGTATTGCTTGGGCAATCGCTTGCAGCATTGCGAGTTTATTTCGCATAGAGGGTTTGATTTTCCTTACTGTTACACCCTTCTTTTTGTTTTTCATCCCTCATACGGCTTGGACTCAAAAAATTTATCTCTTCATCAAAGCTAATATTTTTTTACTTATTCTAGTGAGTCTCTCTGGATTTTTCATTTGGCAACACCCACAGTTTCTCCTCAATAAGAACATGAATCGATTAATGGAATATCGCGATCAATTACTCCAAATTCTTCCGCACCTTTGGAGCCAATTAAATATGGATGCTCAAAAATTCAGCACTGCCATTTTGGATGAAGCTGCCCATGAAAACGCCCGTATTTTATTACTAGGTGGCTTGCTCGCTTTATTTTTTTACACATTAGTTATCGTTATCAAACCACTGTACGTAGTACTTGCTATGTATGGTCAACTTAAATCGCTTATTAAAAACCCTCATGGTGAAACCACGCTTCTCTATTTTTTATTACTCCTTAATGCATTGATGCTCGCTTTATTTTTGTGGGAGCGCTATTTTATAGCCACACGCTATCCAATATTTATGGCCCTTATCCTTATGCTATGGGTCCCCTTTTCCTTAGTAAAAATACAGGGGCTATGGCAAAATCATAGAGCTCCACGTTGGATCTTCCCTACTATTTTGCTAGCCTTATTTGTTATGGCGATCAGCGGTTTAGTACGATTTGGTTATTCAAAAACTTATATTACGCAAAGTGGGCGATGGTTAAATACGCATATGCAAGCCACTGACACATTACTGACTAATTCACCCGAAGTAGCGTTTTATGCTTCACATGAATATGAAAACCCACTAATTGTCACACATACTACCCACATTAATAACTTGAACCAGCCTCTTCATCTCAACCATCACCAATGGATGGCTCTGCGCATTAATCATGATGAAGCTCCTTCGCACGCTTTGATAAAATTCATGCAAACACATCCCCCCGTACAAGTGTTTTATAACA
>CAYYFQ010000023.1:0-30907 GCA_964471475.1 uncultured Gammaproteobacteria bacterium | reverse complement strand
ATGTGTTCACTGATCTTCTTCAAAAGAACTGAAACCATATTTTCATAACCCATTCGTGCTGCATGTTCTAAGATGGTTTCTTCACCACCATCTTGATAAAAAATAACATCAGTAGCATTTGCTCCATAAGAAAATAACAATTCAGCCATATCCGGGTCGTTTCGCCGAACCGCCACGGCAAGTAATGTGAGATTAGCGTCATCGTGCTCACTTATAAAGTATGTATTAATTGCTAATTCTTGATCAGCTGCGCACATAGTTTTTATATGTTGAACGAACCGTAAGCGTTTATAACTTACGGCATGACGCAACGCTACCGTAAACGGGTTATGGTCTAGCTGCTTGTTCACTTCAAGATGGAAAGTGAGGGCACCTTCTAGAAGCTCTAAATCATCAGATTCGCAAGCGGTTATAAAAGCACGATCAAAAAAAGATTGTAAACATTCTTTTATGCGGCGCGCTGACATGCATTCAATCGTTGCGTTTTTTACATTTACAATAGTTAATAGAGACAGGGCGCAATAGGGTTCCATGTAGCGACTAAAAATAACATGATTAAATAATTCTAAATGTGGTTTTAGGTCACGTGCGACTATAAATTCATAATCGCTACAGCTCTTGGGATAGAATAAATTTTCAGTAAAACAATGGGTAAATTCTGGATCTTCAAGCTCGAAGTTTTTCAACCGGCTCAATAATAGCAATGCTTTATAATTAAAAATACAGATTTTTTGTTTTTGTGCATCTGATGCGCCGTCGAAAGTCGCTTTGCCTTCTAGAAGATTCTTCTGGCGTTGCAGCAACCATTCTTTTCTGCCACGACAAAATGCTTTAATATAGCGTAAAGGAATAGGGGCTAAAAGAACCATAAACCTTGTAACTTCCATATCACGCGTCAATATACGCTCTATATATCCTTGCGGTAGATGAATATTTTTATAGTTGATGCCAAACTCACAAGGAATAACGCGGAGCATTCTTGATAAAAAATTCAGTGAGTTGTTTTCTCGAACAACCTGTTTGGAGGCTTCATAAACTTTTTCATCCAACAATTTTTCTTGTGTTTCTTCTTTTTGTTTTAGAAAACCATCTAAATTACCTATTTGTTCAAGTGGTAGATCATTGATGCGTTCAGATAAAGTGGCTTTAGCTGCTTCCAAGCCATAGCGTGGAGCATGTAAAGCAACTAATGACATGGTTTTACTCCAATACCGATTACTTAAGTAATTTGCTAGCTCTTCTTCTGTCAGCATATTCAGCATTTCTTCTAAAGAGAAAAGTTTTTGAGCTGCTTCGCTTATCGGAGCGAATATAACTTCTTCATGCATGAGATGCATGATTTGATGAGGTGATATGCCCTGGCTTTTCATCCATTCACTCACTCTTTGACGATCTACTAAAGTATTTTGTTTATTAAGCTGTTCCCATTGCTGTGGGGTGGTAGGATCCTGATGTAAACTATCCAATATCTGTGTGGCCCAAGATTCAATCGTGTCATTAATCCATGCGCCTCTTTGTGTTGCATCGAGTGCAACAGGATACGCGTTGGCATGCTGAATCTTCAGTGCTCTACAAGTTTTTTCTCGTTGTTCCCAAGCTTTTTTAATCTCGGCATCTGACTCGGTTTCGGCGCACTTTTTAGATTCCTGTTCTTTCGCGAGTAATTCGTCATATATGGGTTGGGTTGCCGCAATTTTGGAATTCAGATCGGTTGTAATTAGATCTTTGAATGCGGCAATTAAGTGTTTTTTTAATAAAACGTAATTGTCTTCATTATCTAAAAACATCGATAATGTAATAAGCGGGCTGCTATTTGTTACAACAAATCGATTTTCATTTTTTTTAATTTTCTGCCAGTGTCCAGAATGTTTTTTTTCTAGGACAGCCAGCAATAAAAAAAGATATTCATCGCTCGGATTTCCATCGGGTTTTGCAAACATATGTAAAATGTGCTGTGCGCTTTGCGTTAAAATGGAGTCATATTCAGTCGTATCTAAAACCGCTGGAACCATTAACAATAAACGCTCAAGTAAGCCAGGCATGCATGAATAGGGTTTATTTTCTTCTGCCCAAAATTTAAACGGCGAGTTCAAATAAGCATCATGACATTCTTGTAAGACATCACATAAAACCAATATGTTGTCATTTTGTAAACAATGATGGATAAAAATAATAAAAGCTTTTTTTTGATTGGTATTGAAATGATCAAAATGATCTTTAATAAAGCCGACATAAGCAGCTAAATCGGTTAAATGCGTTGCGCTTGCTGCGCTCGAGCCTTCATTCGGTAATACAGGATTTGATGTCTTGGCATTCACTACGCTCAATAATCTATCAAAGATTTCATCGGTAAAGTGATTCCATGCTGCTTCATTTTGGGGATAGAGAGGATCTTTAGCCAATTTTAATAATCGCGTTTGTGCTTGCTCATGCAGCGCTTTAAACATTTGGTGATGAACGTTAACACCCATTTGATAATCCTGGATGGCAACTTTTTTTTCATACCGAAAGATTTTTTCTCGCAAAAAATGATAAGCCATAGTACGCGCAAAATCGTTATCCGCAATTAATCGCAATAAATGATAATAATCATAATCGGTCAAGGGATTAGCATTAGACGCAAGTCTTAAGATATCTTCTAGAGCAAATAGCATATTTTCTTATTAAAATTTTATTTTTTACTATATTCTACAGAAAATTCATTAATAAAAGATTAACGACACCTCTATAAATTAGAAATTTGCTTTGCACTGAAAAAAATTCGTGGCACGTGGTAGTTTTATTTTATTTCTTGCATTCTATCCACTTCTAGTGCTAGCGCAATTTGGCTAATACAGGCTTCTAGTAAGTTGGTTTCTTCCGGTGTGAATAATTTATGAGGAGCAAGAGGCTGAAAGCTGATCACACCGAGCGTACCTTGCGTAGCTTTGAGGGGTACGTTTAGAGCGTCAGCAGAAGGAAGAGTGTCGGTGCCGAGCCCGGCATTCTGGCCGGCTTCAAATACCCATTGAGCGACACTTTGATCTTTGGGGGTGAGCGTTAAGTGAGGAGGTGCACTCATGACTACCGATAATTGATTGTTTTTAGGTAAGAGAGCAATCACTTTGCTATCAAAGAGCTCCGATAAATAATGTAAGGCGACTTCTAAAAGCGCAGCAGTCCCTCGAGTACTGGCCAGTTGTCGGCTTAAGCGGTATAAGGCAGAAGTGCGACGCTCAGCTAGATAAGCATTGATACTTTGCCTGCGAGTTACAATCGCAAGATGGCTAATAATCTGCGCAATAAAAAGCATGACAATCAGCGAGAAAAAATATTTAATATCAGTCATTCTAAAACTAAAACGAGGCGGAATAAAAAAGAAATCATAAGCCAGAACGCTTAAAATAGAAGCGATGACAGAAGGGCCTGTTTTTCCATATAGTGCAATAGCTGTGATGCCTAAAAGATACATCATCAAAATATTTGGTATGCCGATGTTCTTAGCAAAGAAAAAACTTATTAAAGTAATTAAAAACACTATACTGCAAGCAATGCCATAAACTTTCCAATCCGAACATTCTCTTTTGAGTGCTTGATGGATTGTAGGTACATTTTCTTTTCCCCCAGTGATGATATAAACATCCATATCTCCGCTGTGGCGCACCATTTCATCAGGAAGGCTTCTAAATAAAAAATCTTTCCAACGTGGACGAATTTGTTTTCCAATAATAATTTTAGTGACATGATGTTCATGGCCAAAACGCATAATGGTTTTTACCAAATCATTGCCAGTGAGTACTTGCGTTTTTGCGCCAAGTTTTTCGGCTAATTGTAAATTTTTTATAGCGCTATTTCGTTGGTCTTGTGTAAGATTTTTTTGAGGCGTTTCAATAAAAACAGCGTACCATTCAACGCCGAGAGAGTTCGCTAAGCGTTTGGCCGTTCGAATCACACGTAAGCACGCGTTTCCTGGCCCAACACAAGTGAGTAAAACATCTTTGGTCTTTAAGACTTTGTGTTTGTCTTCGCCAGTGCGATGCAATAAAACCTGGACGCGAACGCGCTCCGCGGTGATGCGTAGAGCGAGCTCTCGCAATGCGATCAAATTACCTTTTGTAAAAAAATTTTCAGCAGCTAATTTGGCTTGTTCAGGGAAATAAATTTTTCCTTCGCGTAAACGTTTAAGAAGATCTTCCGTAGGCAAGTCCACGATTTCAATCGTATCAGCGATTTCCAGCATAGAATCAGGCACTGTTTCTTTGATTTGAGTGCCAATAATTTGAGCTACTACATCATTTAAGCTTTCAACATGTTGTACATTGAGAGTGCTATATACATCAATACCGCGATCTAGTAGTTCTTTGATGTCTTGCCAGCGTTTAGTATGGCGCAAACCAGGCGCATTGGTGTGCGCCATTTCATCTACTAAAATTAATTGAGGGTGTCGTTTTAACGCTGCATCTAAATCAAACTCTTCTAAGATTCTTCCACGATAATCTACTTTTTGACGAGGGAGGGTTTCAAAATAATCGACGAGGTCTTTGGTGGCGCTTCGACCATGGGTTTCGACCACACCGATTAAGACATCATAACCTTGTGCTCTTTGCGCTAATGCATCTTGCAGCATGGTGTAGGTTTTGCCCACGCCAGGGGCAGCCCCTAAATAAATTTTGAGTTTACCAAATTTGGTTTTACGCTCTTCCTCGTGGACGCGCGCTAAAAGTTCTTCAGGGGTTGGCCGTTCCATCCAGTATGTTTATCCAAGTCTAAATTAAGTTCCAATACATTAACACGAGGTTCGCCCAGGATGCTAAGACTTCGGGCTTCAATGTGTTTCGTGACTAACTCACGCAATGTTTTTTCTGAGATTCCGCGTGCTTTTGCCACGCGAGGAATTTGATAATAAGCGGCCAATGGACTAATTTCAGGATCTAGCCCGCTTGCGGATGCCATCACGAGGTCAGCAGGAATGCCTTTATTTAACGATAGATGGTTTTTTTTATCAACAGCAGGTGCAGCCGTAGTTTTTGACAAAGTTTTTATTCTTTTTTCGATAGTGGTAAAAAGTGCAACATTAGAGGGCCCGTAGCTAGAATTGACTGAATTGGCAGCATTATAAGGGGTTGGTGTCGTCATCGAAGGACGTCCCCAAAAATAGCGAGAGAGAGTAAAGTGTTGACCAATTAATTGTGAACCAATGAGTTGATGATCGCCTGTCTTGATTAAACTGCCATTGGTTTGAAAAGGAAAACAGACTTGACCAATGATTGTCATCAAAAGTGGGTATAAAACACCCGTTAGCACCGTCATGATAATTAAGAAGAAAAGTGGAATACGAAGTTGTTTAGTAAGTAGAGTGAACATGTTTTCCCCTTAGAGCTTATTCAAAGTCTTTCACTATCTTGCTCATCACATGTTCTTTGAATAAGCTTTTATACCAAATGGCATAAAGTTAAAAAAATATCGATTAGTTTTATGCCAATAAAAGGCACAATAAGGCCGCTAATTCCATACAGCACAATGTTGTTTCGTAATAATTTGGCAGCAGAAACACGTTTATAAGATACACCTCTTAATGCCAAAGGTATCAGACAAACAATGATCACCGCATTAAAGATGACGGCTGATAAAATAGCGGATTGCGGTGAATGTAAGTGCATGATATTGAGTTCTTTTAAAATCGGATAAGTAGTGATAAATGCAGCAGGTAGAATAGCAAAATATTTGGCAATATCATTGGCAATGCTGAAAGTGGTTAATGCGCCACGAGTCATTAACAATTGTTTGCCAATTTCTACGACTTCAATGAGTTTGGTGGGATTGGAGTCTAAATCCACAAGATTGCCAGCTTCTTTGGCTGCTTGTGTTCCTGAGTTCATCGCGACTGCCACATCGGCTTGCGCTAACGCTGGAGCGTCATTATTGCCATCTCCTGTCATCGCGACTAAGTGGCCACTTGCTTGCAGTTTACGGATTAAAGCTAGCTTGTCTTCTGGTTTAGCATTTGCTAAAAAATCATCCACTCCCGCTTCAGCTGCAATCGCAGCTGCTGTTAACGGGTTATCACCGGTCACCATAATAGTGCGAATACCCATCTCGCGTAATTGAGCAAAGCGTTCGCGTATGCCACCTTTGATAATGTCTTTAAGATAAATAACCCCTAAAACTTCAGCATTTTCACACACCACGAGAGGGGTTCCACCTTTGGATGCAATTTGTTCAACAGTGTGTTGCACCACGGCAGGAAACTGTCCTCCCAAACTTTCAATATGCGCTTCGATGGCTTGGGCTGCTCCTTTACGAATTTGGCGCCCAGGTAAATTAGCGCCACTCATGCGAGTTTGTGCAGTAAAAGGAATGAATGTGACTTGGAGTTCATTAATTTCTCGTGCCCTTAGCCCATATTTTTCTTTTGCAAGAATTACAATACTCCGACCTTCGGGTGTTTCATCGGCAAGAGAAGAAAGTTGTGCAGCATCGGCTAATCTTTCAATAAGTACATTGGGCGCAGCAATAAATTCCGTGGCTTGTCGATTACCAAGAGTAATGGTGCCGGTTTTGTCTAAGAGTAAAGTGTCAATATCGCCCGCTGCTTCTACCGCTTTACCTGAAAGCGCTATCACATTGGCTTGGATCACGCGATCAATTCCTGCAATACAAATAGAAGAGAGGAGGGCACCAATGGTGGTGGGGGCTAAACAAACGAAGAGAGCCGCTAATACGGTGATAGAAATGATATGACCGCTATGCATCGCATGAACGCCATACATCGAAAATGGCAAGAGAGTTATGCACACTAAAAGAAAAATAAAGGTTAATGCAGAAAGTAAAATAGTTAAAGCTAATTCATTAGGCGTTTTTTGCCGTTTAGCTCCTTCCACCAAAGCAATCATACGATCTAAAAAAGTTTCGCCAGGATTTGAGGTCACACGTACGATTAAATTGTCGGATAGCACTTGGGTGCCTCCGGTGACTGCACTGCGATCTCCTCCACTTTCACGAATGACAGGAGCACTTTCTCCTGTGATAGCACTTTCGTTGACAGAAGCAATCCCTTCGATGACTTCTCCATCACTGGGAATAAAATCTCCTGCTTCTACTAAAACAAAATCTCCCATGCGCAAAGATGTCGAGGGTACGATAATTTGTTTAGCATGGTATTCAGGTTTGCTTAGTTTTTTGGCTTGAATATCGCGTTGGGTTTTGCGTAAAGATTGCGCTTGCGCTTTGCCGCGACCTTCAGCCATAGCTTCTGCAAAATTTGCAAAAAGTACAGTAAACCATAGCCATAAACAAATCGATAAAATAAAAGAAGTATCGGTTTCACCGTGGCCAAATAGAGCTTGAATTAATAAACCCGTAGTAAGGAGTGCGGTGATGTACACAGTAAACATGACAGGGTTGTGCAGTTGTGTTTTAGGCGCTAATTTAATCAACGCGTCTAACAATGCATTTTTTAAAATATCAGGATTCCAAATCGAGCGGTTTTTGATGGTCATATCGTTTTCCAAATCATGAGATGTTCTACGATAGGCCCTAAACATAATGCAGGTAAAAAAGCGAGTGCGCCAATGACAAGCCCTACACTCATGAGCAGAATCACAAATAAAGCGTCATTGGTAGGTAACGTGCCGGAGGTATGTGGGATAATTTTTTTGCGTGCTAAAGAACCTGCAATGGCCAGTGTGGGAATAGCAAGCCAAAACCGACCGATCAACATAGCAATTCCTGTAAATAAATTAAAAAAAGGTGTGTTGGCGTTTAGACCTTGAAAGGCGCTTCCATTATTTTTTACACTTGAAGTAAAAGCATACAAAATTTCTGTAAAACCATGAGGGCCAGGATTACCAAGTGAGCTGAGTGCGCTTGGGGTTACGACGGCAATTGCGGTAAAAAGTAGGACGATTAAAGGCATAATTAAAAGACTAATGGTTGCCATTTTCATTTCAAAAGGTTCAATTTTTTTGCCTAAAAATTCCGGGGTTCTTCCCACCATTAATCCTGCAATAAAGGCGGTAATAATGACGAGCAAGAGAGCTCCAGAGAGGCCTACTCCTAATCCTCCAAAGGATGCTTCACCTAAGTGCATGATCCAAACCACAGCTCCTCCGGTTAATGGCATAAAAGAATCAATAGAAGCATTCACGGCGCCATTAGTGCCAGCGTTTGTCGCCACGCTCCAGAGGACAGAGCCATTGATACCAAAACGTGTTTCTTTACCTTCTAAGTTAGCACCCGGATAAAGGTCATTAATAGGAGAAGAGGCGATACCAAGATGAATAAATTGTGGGTTGGTGGTTTGCTCAGTGTGAGTGGCAAAAAATATTACAGGAATAAATAGTAAAAATAGAGCAAAAAAAAGCGCCCAACCTTGTTTGCGGTCTTTGACCATGATGCCAAAGGTGTAGCAAAGCGCTGCGGGAATGGCTACTAAGGCGAGCATTTCAAAAAAGTTTGACCAAGGAGTAGGATTTTCAAAAGGATGTGCAGAATTGACATTAAAAAATCCACCGCCGTTTGAGCCAAGTTGTTTAATGGCGATTTGAGAAGCAGCAGGGCCCATGGGTAATAGTTGAGGAGTGCCGAGTGATTGTTCTAAGGTGTGGGCTGTTTGATAAGGTTTAAAGTTTTGAATTACCCCTTGAGAAATTAAAAACGTACTTAACAAAATAGCTAGGGGTAATAAAATATACAGAATACTGCGTGTCATATCGACCCAACAATTACCTAAACTGGTATTTTCTTTGGTGGTGAGTCCTCGAATAAATGCTATACCAATGCTTAAACCAGTCGCGGCTGACACAAAGTTTTGTACCGTTAAACCGAGCATTTGCGTTAAATAGCTTAGCGTAGTTTCGCCTCCATACGCTTGCCAATTAGTATTGGTGACAAAGCTAATGGCGGTATTAAAAGCTAAAAAAGGTGGGACATTAGTGAAGTGCTCCGGGTTAAGAGGTAAAAAGCCTTGAAGCCTTTGCAAAAAATAAACTAGGAATAAGCCTAGAATATTAAAAAGTAAGAGATTGGTTAAGTATTTTTTCCAATCCATGCTTTCTAAAGGGTTAACACCACACAGACGATAAATAGCGCGCTCAATAGGCCAGCCTATTTTGACAGCAAGGGTAGGTTTACCCAGATAAATATTCGCCATGTATTTTCCTAAAGGTTTGACCATTAGAAGTAAAATGCACAGAAAAAATAAAATTTGTAATAAGCCTATTTGAGTCATGAAGAGTCCTTCGGGGTGAGGAGAGATGAAACAGGGTGCATAAAATGGCTAAGTCGTTAAAACTTTTCAGGTTTAAATAATACAAATAAAAGATAAAGTAACAAGGCTATTGAAACGATTCCACTAATTATATAGAGAATCATTGGCTTGGGTCCTTGGCTAACAAATTAAAAAAGTAAATTATGCCAAAGCAGATCGCAAAGAAGGCAATAAATACAATAAGTAAATAGAAGTCGAGCATAACAGAATCATGTCCAATCAACCAGAGAAGATATTCTACCGTGTTCTTTGAAGAGGGTGCAAGCATGGTTTATTTGGCCCAGAGCTACCTTAAAAATTCATACGGTTGATAATGAGGTGGTCCTGTTATTTGGTCACTTGTTTTTTTTGCTATTGTCATTTAACATAAAAATGTCAGAATTTAGAGGTTACGACAATGAATGAAGTAAGAGCTAAAATCAATGAAAGCGGTAGAGTTATTATTCCTGCCTCTTATCGGCATGCGTTACAGCTTGAGGCAGGTGATGAAATTCTTTTAAGATTGGAAGGCAAAACCTTACGTTTAACAAGTTTAAAGTATGAATTGAAAAAAATTCGCGCGGAAGTAAAGCGTTGTGCGAAAGGAAAAAGCTTGGTTCAAGAGTTATTAAGCATGCGCAAAGAGGAAGCAAGTCGTGAATAAGCTGTTTGTTTTAGATGCTTCTGCTTTATTAGCATTTTTGAGTGAAGAGCCCGGTTATAGCATTGTGGAAAAACACATTGATGCGGTCTATATTTCTACAGTAAATCTTTCTGAGGTGATGGCTTGTTTAATTAAAAAAGGCGCCAATGAAATGATTATTTTTAAATCTGCCGAGTTTGTTAAAGAGGTCATTCCCTTTGATTTTAAACAAGCACAACAAGCAGCTTCTTTCATAAAACATACACAAAAATATGGTTTATCTTTCGGAGACCGTGCTTGTCTTGCCTTAGCAAAAAGCTATAATGCCTCTGTGTTAACAGCAGATAAAATATGGTCTAAGCTTAAACTGGGTATTGATATTACCGTCATCCGTTAAAAAGTTAGACATCGCCCTTATCAGCAGTTAAAATAATTTACTTTTAAAAAATCAAGGAAGCTTTATGACGCATAGCGCTCGTTTAATTGCTATTACCAAACCTGTCGCTGAAGATTTAGCGCACATGAGTGCCGAAGAATTAGTGATTTATATGGCGCGAGTTTCTTCACCCAAAAATCAATATAATACCCTTACCGCACCCAAGTTGCTAAAGTTTTTACTCAGAGAAGGCCACTTTAGTCCGTTTCAAATGGTAGCAGTTTCGTTGGAAGTTGAAACAACACGAGCGATTAGCCATCAACTTATTAGACATCGAAGTTTGAATGTGCAAGAATACAGTGGTCGTTATGCAGTGATGCCAGAGACCCCCATCCAACAAGAATGTCGTTTGCAAGATCATCAAAATCGTCAGAAATCTTTAGAAACCGATGATCCTGAAGTTCATGCTTTTTGGAAAAAGGCACAAGATGAGGTGTGGAATGTGACTCGTAATAATTATGAAGCAGCTTTAAAAAAAGGGATCGCGAAAGAAGTAGCGCGTTCTTTGTTGCCCGAAGGTCTTATTGAAAGTCGACTTTATATTACCGCTACTTTGCGTGATATGATGTTTTATCTTAAACAGCGTTTAGGCAATGGCACACAAAAAGAGCATTCACAACTAGCGTATTCAATTGCTAAAGCCATGCACCCTTATTTCCCTAACACTTTTGAAGCAATGGAGTTCGAATTAGACTCATGAATCATGAAAATAATAACTTAGAAAATCTTTCCGAATTGTTAAAAACACGCCGTGAAAAATTAAGCGCGTTGCGCCTAAAAGGGCAGGCGTATCCTAATCATTTTAAACAACTTCATACCGCCCAAGAATTAATGCAAAATTATGCACCTTTAGATGAGGCGGCCTTGGAAAGTTTGGCGTTAACTTTTTTTGTGGCAGGTCGAATGATGCTAAAGCGTGTGATGGGTAAAGCAAGTTTTTTACACGTGCAAGATAATAGCGGCCGAATTCAAGTGTATTTGTCAAAAGAGTTGGTAGGAGAAGAGGTTTACGAGAATTTTAAACATTGGGATGTGGGCGATATTGTAGGGGTGAGTGGTAAATTATTTAAAACAAAGACTGGGGAGTTGACAATCAAAGCAGAAACGGTTGTTTTGATTAGTAAATCTTTACGTCCATTGCCAGATAAATTCCATGGTCTTACTGACCAAGAAATGCGTTATCGCCAACGGTATCTAGATTTGATGGTAAATGAGGAAACTCGAGAACTTTTCCGTTTGCGTAGCAAAATTATTTCTTTTATCCGCCAATTTTTAGAAAAACGGCAATTTCTCGAAGTAGAAACTCCCATGATGCAAGTAATTCCTGGGGGTGCTACGGCCAAGCCTTTTACCACGCATCATCACGCCTTAGATATGCCATTATTTTTGCGTATCTCTCCAGAATTATATTTAAAAAGATTGATTGTGGGTGGTTTTGATCGCGTCTACGAAATCAATCGAAGTTTTCGTAATGAAGGGTTGTCTACACGTCATAATCCTGAGTTTACTATGTTGGAGTTTTATCAAGCGTACGCCACTTACAAAGAGTTGATGGATTTATCAGAATTGTTATTTCGTGAACTATCATTAGCTTTAAAAGGTACTACAGAAATTGAATATCAAGGACACAAAATTAATTTTGCAAAAACTTTTGCACGAATGACTGTTCTGGAATCGATTGTGCATTTTAATCCTGAGATTGCTTTAGCGCAGCTAAATGATATAGAAGCCATTACGCAACTATTTGCTCGTTTAAAATTAGCTATTCCTAAAAATGTGGGATTAGGTAAATTGCAAGTGGAATTATTTGAGCAAACAGTGGAGGCAAAGCTTATTCAGCCGACATTTATTACCGAATATCCTGTGGAAGTATCCCCACTTGCGCGTTGTAATGATGAGAATCCTTTTATTACTGATCGTTTTGAATTATTTGTGGGTGGTCGTGAAATTGCTAATGGTTTTTCAGAACTTAATGATCCTGAAGATCAAGCGGCAAGATTTAAAAAACAAGTGGAGCAAAAAAATGCAGGCGATCAAGAAGCAATGCATTTTGATGAAGATTACATCACTGCGCTTGAATATGGAATGCCGCCTGCAGCGGGTGAGGGGATTGGTATTGATCGATTAGCTATGTTATTTACCAACGCTCCATCAATACGCGATGTGATTTTATTTCCGCATATGCGATCTGCGTCGAGCTAAGTTGGAAGCAAAATAAAGTAACAATATTTAAATTTTACTATAAAAAAAACACATGAAAAAAAATTCTCTATTTCTATTGCTATCCGCATTTTTTCTAAATATCGCGTGCGCCGACGTAATTGATCAACGTATTCAATATGAACACGATATGCGCCATAATCCTTGGTTGATCGCACCGTATGAGCCTACTTATTTATTGCCCGTGTACTACACGCAAAAACCTTATTACAGTTTTTATCAAAATAATACACCTGATAATGAACATATCGATAAAATTGATCTGAAATTTCAATTCAGCTTCAAAGTACCCATTACGTATCATTTATTTAATCCACGTACGTCACTATATTTTGCGTACTCACAGCTATCTTATTGGCAAGCTTACAATCATTCAGCATTTTTCAGTGAAACTAACTATGCGCCAGAAATTTTCACTTCTTATTTTTGGAATAAAAATTTAGGAAAGGATTGGCGTTTGAAGCTAGTCAATTTTGGGGTAGAGCATCAATCTAACGGTCGAGGGGGAGTGAATGAACGTAGTTGGAATCGTGCTTATGCAGAAGGAACATTCACGCGTGACGAATTGATGTTGAGTGTGCGCCCTTGGTATATTTTTAATGATGGAACGATGATGGATCATAACCCCGATATTCGGCGATATTTAGGCAATGGAAGAGTAGTGGTAGCTTATCGTTTTCATCGCGACCAGGTTATTTCAGCTATTGTACAAAATGAAGTCGAAAGCGGTTTTCAACGAGGGGCAGAAACCTTAAGTTGGAGCTTCCCATTAACTAAGCATTTGAAAGGTTATTTTCAAGTGTTCAGCGGGTATGGTCAAAGTTTAATTGAATATAACCATTATACCAACAGCATTGGCGCAGGAATTGCGGCAAGTGATTGGATTTAAGATTTAAGAAGTTATTGAATCCCGAGGGCACGTCGACGTTGTTGAATAAATCAATTGCCACGAGAGCCCCTAGTACATCACGTCATTTATTTTGTCTGCTGAGATCAGGGGCTCTTTTAGAGCTCCCCTCACCCGGCGCTTCGCGTCACCCTCTCCCAGTCACGCTGGGAGAGGGACAAAATGTGTGAATCGTTGTGCTAGCATTCCGATGCAGTTTTTAAAGCAGCTTGTTGCCCATTCGTCAAATTATTAGCAGTAGTGCTGCTTGGATTTGTGCCATTGAAAATTTCTTGACGCTTAGCATTTGCACAAATTTCTTGTTTATCAGTGATTTTATGCAAGGTACATCCGCTTAAAGCAATAGTTGTTAGTAAACTTGTGAGTACTACAATAGATTTCAATTGCATTGTTGCATTCCTGGTATTATTTAAGAAACGATATTTTAGCATTATTCAGTAGAAACAGTGCGTTTTTCAATGCGTTTTTCGAATTGACCTTGAATCACTCGTTTAACATAAATGCCGGGAGTATGAATAAAATCAGGATCTAACTCACCGGGCTCCACAATTTCTTCTACTTCTGCGACGGTAATTTTGGCTGCAGTAGCCATCATAGGGTTAAAATTGCGAGCGGTTTCTCTGTAAATTAAATTGCCCATGGTGTCCGCTTTCCAGGCGCGGATTAAGGCAAAATCGGCGGTTAACGCTTCTTCTAAAATATAAGAACGGCCATGAAAAGTTTTTTTCTCTTTGCCTTCTGCAATGTGGGTGCCCACGCCAGTGGCAGTATAAAAAGCAGGAATACCGGCGCCTCCAGCCCGAATTTTCTCAGCTAACGTACCTTGTGGGGTGAGCGCGACTTCCAACTCCCCAGATAAAAGTAATTGTTCGAATAGGATGTTTTCACCCACATAAGAGGCAATCATTTTTTTAAGCTGACGATTTTGCAACCACAATCCTAGGCCAAAATTATCTACGCCTGCATTATTGGAGATGCAAGTTAAATTGCGTACTGGCAATTTTGCCACATGTTGAATTAAACCTTCTGGAATGCCGCACAAACCAAATCCGCCTATCATGATCGTCATATCGCTAGCAAATCCTTGCAGAGCTTCTTCGTAAGAACTAACGAGTTTATTAAATCCACGCATAAATGCACTCTAAATTTTTTTATTAGCAAATGCTGCAAAAAATAAATAAATAATTTGCAGCGCTATTTCAATTAACCAAAATAAATTATTAATGGACCAATCAAAATGATCCACTAGTTGAAAAACAAAAATATGAAAAAATAAAAAAGGGGTCATGCTTACAATCGCCAAACGATAAGCTTGGTGATAGGTAATATGTAATTTAAAAGAAGCCCCAAATAACATGATAAGGCAAGCATAAAATAAACAGAGAAATAAAACGAAAATATAGCCTATACTGGTATGGAGAAGGAGATTCCACAGTATTTCTTTAGTAAAAAGTGTTTGCCAATGAACTAATGCGAAGATTCCTGCTTGAATTACAAAAATTAAAAATAGGTAATAGAGGGACGTTTTGAGTTTCCAGTGCAGGCGGACGGTGCGATAACAATCGATATCAAAAAAAGCTTGCCAAAGCGTTGGTAATGGAGAAGAAAAATGCATAACAATTTATTTTTTACCCCCGCCTCCGCCACCACCGCTCCCCATGCTTGGAGTTAGTGTAGGTGTGGTAGATGTTGACGCGCTTGCAGATGCGCTGGCTTGAGCTTGTGGACTATGTTGGTTTACTGCTGGCATTGCAGTACTTGCACTTTTGGAAATAGCATCGCTGTAGGTTTGGGTTAAACTATCCTTCGATGCAACTGTTTGAGATGATGTTTCAGTTGAAGCCTTAGCCTGAGTAACCACTTTTGATGCAGTACTGCTTGCTGTCGAAGCAGCATTTTGGCTTATTTTCTCAGTTTGTTGAATTATCGCTTGAGAAGTGCCCGCTGATTTACCTGTGGCGGCGGCATCAGTGCCCGCAGGTGCTTTTTTAGCATCCTCTGCTTTATTCTTTTCAGCTTCAGCGGTTCGTGCTTGTTCTTCTTCTTTTATTTTAAGCTGGATTTGTCGGTCATTGTGAAGAGTCGCGGCTGCTTCAGGAGTCATGCGCACTCCTAAAGAAGGGACTTCAATCATATGATTGGCGGAAGCAGCAGGAGTGGTGGGTTGCCCAGGCAATGGACGGAGTGAAACTTGATAAATTTCCTTTTGGTGAACGTATAGTACCTCAAGCTCTAATCGGTGCATGGCACGATTTTGGGATTGGTTCCAATGTTTTAACAGCGCTTCTGGACTAGGACGATTTTTTAGAAGTGTAGTGATGGTGCTGCGAGAGCTTGTAGTCGTATACACAGGACTGACTACGGTGACTTTGCGTCCATCGCTTAGCGTTTCAGTTACTGAACTGAATTGAAGGGCTTCAACTTGTTGCGCTAAGGAAAGTTCTCGCTCTTTTTTCATACTTTTAAGAATCGAGGGTTCGTCTTCGGTAGCTGGTTTTATGACTTTGGCAAGTTCCCGAAGGCGTTTTGCCACTACTTGGCTATTATGCCGAAGAGCAGCTTTGAGGGTACTTTCAAGATCAGCATATTCTTTTTCCAGAAACGCCAGTAGCTTTTCATCGAGTGGTTCTGTGGTGCGGAAGCGTTTTAATCTTGAGTCGGGTTGAGCATTGCTGGCATTGACAGCAGCTATGTTCACATTAATATCTTGATTGGTAGATGGTGAATTATCGCTCATAGCGTCCCCATAAAAATTTTCTAGTAAGAAAAAGGTTTTTTTTGCGGAAAAGGCAAGGTTAGAAACTCGCATCTTCAAGTGTAATGGACATATTATACCTCAAAGCTAACGTGACTTCCTTCCGAAATTTCAAATTGTCCTTTAGTGACAACGGTATCATCTTTTTTGAGACCGGTTAAGATAGCTGTTTTATCGCCTTCAACAGGTCCCAATGTCACAAAAACCAAATGGGCCTTATGTTTTTTATCTACTACGTAAAGATAATATTTTTGATCTTGATTTTGTTGAATGGCAATCGTTGGCACTAACAAACTATTAGGGATAGTAGGGAAAATTAAATGTAGATGTACAAATTCGCCTGGCCATAGCCCTTCATTATCATTGTTAAATGAAGCTTTGAGAGCAACCGAGCCTGTCGTGGTGTCAACTTGATTATCAATGAAATATAAACTTCCTTCGGCATGGTAATTTTTATTTGCGTCGGGAGTGGCAATAACTTTAATGTTATTAAGCGGAGTTCTCAATAGTTGTGGTAAAGCGACGGATGGTATGCTGAAAGCGGCATCCAGCGGTTTAATTTGATTAATAGTGGTTAAAGCGGTTGTACTCGCCGCGCTAATTAAATCACCGATATGGTAGGGCAAATCACTTAAGCGTCCTGCAAAAGGGGCAGTGATTTTAGTATATTGCAGTTGTAGTTCCGCACTTTGGACTGCTGCTTGATCGACGGCCACTTGGGCATCGGCCGAGAGTTTGTTAGCTTTTGTTTGCTCAAAATCATCTTTCGAAACAAACCCCTTGCTCATCAATTTTTGAAAGCGATCATAATGAGCGGTATTGTTGGCGGCAATGGCTTGATCCTTAAGTAAGGTAGCTTTTGCTTGATTAAGGCTAGCTTCAAAAGGTCTTGGGTCGATTTGAAAAAGTAATTGATTAGCGGCCACCTCTTGTCCACGGACCACGGGCATTTCGACGAGAATTCCTGTGATTTGAGCTTTAATATCTGCCACATTATGCGCCACAATATTGCCACTTGTATCATAGTTGGGGGAAATATCACCTGGTTCTACGATGCTGACCTCCACCGGGATGCTTTTTTCCTTTTGAGTAGGGTGATATAACAACGTCCATACTGCATAGATCACCAAAAGACTAACGATTAAGCTCATCCAGAGTTTTTTGTTTTTCATTGGGGCGTTAAATGCATCCATGGTATCGGCCTTTAATTTGAAATAGTTATACGTTAAAATGCTTGACTAGCTCTAGATTCAATGCAGTAGGCGCTTTCAGTAGATGAGAACGGTCGAATCTAGGATCGTGGGCCATTTTAATACAAAACACGCCAGATGTGTTTTTTTTGGGAGTCTTATGAAATTAATTAGTTTGGTGATCGTATTGCTTTGTTGGCAAGTGGCTTATTTGCGACAACTGGCTGAAAGTAGCCATGTTTTTGCACTGTACCTCAATTTTTTTCAAAAAACTTTTGGACGTCAAAACTGGTATCAACAAGGGGTTGGTTTAGCATTGATATTAGTGGTTGCAGCTTTGATTTTTGTACTGATTAACCGATTATTATCCTTTTCTTGGTTGCAACTTTTTTTTCAGGTGGTCGTTGTTTTTTGGATCATTGTGAAGCTGAGTAATTACACGCTTGAAAAATTAACGCCTGCAATGTTGCCCACAAGGCTCTCGGAGGATTTATTAAATGCTACCCCACCTTCCGTGTGGCACATAAATTATATTTGGGTAACGCCGTTTTTTTGGTATTTATTTACGGGATTATTTGGGCTTATTATTTATGCGCTCTTATTTTTTCTGCAACAAATTCCAGGAATTCGGTGGCAAATGCAAGCGCGGCTTTGGTTAGAATTTATGGCATGGATTCCGGCTCGATTATTGGGCTTAGCCTATTGTTTAGTGGGTAATATGACGGCTGGTTTAAAGATGTGGGGGGAAATATTGGCAGCGGGTATTCCTTTGAATGCTTTTTTTCTTGAAGCTTGTGCAGTAGCCAGCGTGCAGCAAAAAAAACAACTTACTCTTGAGCAAAGCTATGAGTTGTTAGTACGCGACGCCAGTATTTTATTGCTGGCTTGCTATGCATTATTGGCTTTATTAAGTTGGTTTATGTAATTGAGATATTTTGATTATGCGTAATGATATGTTTACTCCTGAAGCTGACACTGATGCTTTAGAAACTCAAGAATGGTTGGATGCGTTTCGTTCGGTAATTGAACGCAAGGGAGACGCGCGTGCCGAATTTTTGGTACAACGTTTAAATGCTTACGCAAACAAAGAAGGCGTCAACATTAGTTTGCAAACGCCTTATGTCAATAGTATTCATGTTTCTAAAGAGCCCACCTACTCTGGTGATCTGGAGTTGGAAGCGAAAGCTTCAGCAGCTATTCGCTGGAATGCGGCGATGATGGTATTGCGTGCTGGGAAACACGCTCCCGAACTAGGTGGGCATATTGCTACTTATGCGTCAGCAGCCAGTTTATATGAAGTAGGGTTTAATCATTTTTTTCGTGCGCGTTCAGAAGATTTTGGTGGAGACTTGATATACATTCAAGGGCATGCTTCCCCTGGAATTTACGCGCGCGCGTATCTTGAAGGTCGTTTAAATGAGGCGCAATTAGATTTTTTTCGACAAGAAATTAGCAGTAAAAAAAATGGTTTATCTTCTTACCCTCATCCTTGGTTGATGCCTGATTTTTGGCAATTTCCCACAGTTTCCATGGGGCTTGGGCCCTTGCAAGCAATTTATCAAGCACGTTTTTTAAAATATTTGCATAATCGTGGGTTGGCAGATACAAGCGGTCGAAAAGTATGGGCTTTTTTAGGAGATGGAGAGTGTGATGAGGTAGAAAGCTTAGGTGCTATCGGTTATGCAGCACGCGAAGGCTTAGATAACCTTATTTTTGTGATTAATTGTAATTTACAACGCTTAGATGGCCCCGTGTATGGTAATGGCAAAATTATTCAATATTTGGAATCTTTATTTCGTGGTGCCAACTGGAATGTTTTAAAAGTCATTTGGGGTAAACAATGGGATGCTTTGTTAGCTAAAGACAAATCGGGCAAATTAGTCCAACGTATGAATGAAGCGGTGGATGGAGAATATCAGAATTATCGCGCCAATCATGGTTCTTATATTCGCGAGCATTTTTTTGGTAAATATCCAGAAACTGCTGCACTCGTGGCAGATATATCGGATGAAGATATTTGGCGTTTACGTCGCGGTGGTCATGATTCCACAAAGTTATATGCGGCTTATCATGCAGCAGTTAATAGTGTAGGGCGCCCTACCGTCATTTTGGCAAAAACCGTGAAAGGTTATGGTATGGGGGAAGGCAGCGGGGAAGCAATGAATACCACGCACCAACAAAAGAAAATGGATTTTAACGCATTAAAACAATTTAGAGATCGTTTTCATATCCCTCTTAGCGATGATAAATTGGCTGATTATCCTTTTTATAAACCTGCGGTTAACAGCCCTGAAGTCCAATATGTGTTAGCACAGCGTGAAGCATTAGGTGGTTTTTTACCAAAACGGACGGTGACAAAAACCGCTTTATCGATGAGTAGTGAAGATTTATTCACGCCGTTGTATGAAGGGAGCAACGGTCGTGCTATTTCTACGACGATGGCATTTGTGCGTATTTTGTCTTTACTTTTAAAGGATAAAAAATTAGGAAAGCATATTGTGCCCGTTGTGCCAGACGAATCTCGTACGTTTGGTATGGAAGCCTTATTTTCTCAAATTGGTATTTATTCTGCAGTGGAACAAAAATATCGCCCTGTCGACGCAGATCAATTAATGAGTTATCACGAAACAACTAAGGGCCAATTGCTTGAAGAAGGAATTAACGAGGCGGGGTCTATGTGTTCTTGGTTGGCTGCCGGTGCGTCGTACGCTAACAATCATATACCGATGATTCCTTTTTATATTTATTATTCGATGTTTGGTTTTCAGCGCGTTGGTGATTTATGTTGGATTGCAGGGGATATTCGTGCGCGTGGATTTTTATTGGGAGCTACCGCTGGGCGCACTACATTAGCGGGTGAAGGGTTGCAGCATCAAGATGGGCAAAATCTCTTGCTAGCAGCGACAGTGCCTAATTGTATTTCATATGATCCTTGTTATGCTTATGAAGTAGCCGTCATTATCAAAGAAGGTTTGCGTAGAATGTATCAAGCCAATGAAGATGTTTATTATTACATCACTTTGATGAATGAAAATTATGCACAACCTAAAATGCCTGACGGTGTGGAACAAGATATTTTGCATGGTATGTATTGCTTTAAACGCTCAAGTTTGAAAAAAAATAAAGGTGTAGTGCAATTGTTAGGAAGTGGCACAATTTTGCGCGAAGTAGAAAAAGCAGCCCAATATTTAGAAGAACATTATGAGATCTCTGCGAATGTATGGAGTGTCACGAG
Organism: uncultured Gammaproteobacteria bacterium; assembly: GCA_964471475.1. Taxonomy (GTDB): domain Bacteria; phylum Pseudomonadota; class Gammaproteobacteria; order CAISUE01; family CAISUE01; genus JAJNBD01. Next base: position 10,295 of record CAYYFQ010000023.1, on the reverse strand, counting down.
TTTTACCGAATTGCGTCGAGAAGGTTTGGCAATTGAGCGTGAAAACATGTTGCATCCTGAGGAATCTTCAAAACAGAGCTTTGTTGAGCGTTGTTTCTCCAAAGAAAAAGGGCCGGTAATTGCAGCTACCGATTATATGAAAAGTTATGCTGATCAGATTCGCCCGTTTATCAATACACGCTTTGTGGTACTAGGTACGGACGGTTTTGGGCGCTCTGATACGCGTGAAAAGTTACGTGAATTCTTTGAGGTTAATTATCGTTACATCGTGTTAGCTAGTTTATATGTACTCAAAGAAAGTGGTGAAATTAAAGCAGATATTGTTAAAAAAGCGATTAAGGATCTTCATATTGATCCAAGCAAACCTATTCCAACTTCAGTATAAAATGAGGCACACATGGCAGGTCATAGCAAATGGGCAAATATTAAACATCGAAAGGGCGCGCAAGATGCGCAGCGTGGCAAGATTTTTACCAAACTTATTCGACTTATTACTACGGCTGCTCGTCATGGAGGTGGTGATGTTTCAACGAACCCAAGTTTACGATTAGCTATCGACAAAGCCCTGGCAGCGAATATGTCGCGAGATACCATTGATCGTGCAATTAAACGCGGTAGTGGAGAGATGGGAGATGTCAACATGGAATCCATTGTCTATGAAGGTTATGGTGCGGGGGGCGTTGCCGTGTTGGTGAAGTGTTTAACTGATAATAAAAACAGAACGGTGGGTGATGTGCGCCATGCTTTTACAAAATGCGGTGGAAATTTAGGTACAGCAGGTTCTGTGGCCTATTTATTCTCTGAAAAAGGTGTATTGAGTTTTGCACCAGGAACTTCAGAAGATAAAGTGCTAGAAGTGGCTTTAGAGGCGGGTGCTGATGATGTGCATACCTATGAAGATCAGTCGCTTGAAGTGGTGACATCTGCTTCGCAATTTGAAACGGTAAAAAATGCACTGGAAGCCGCTGGGTTAAAAGCAGATTTTGCTGAAGTCAACCAAGTAGCTGCGCTAGAGGTGGGAGTTGATGCTGAAACACAACAAAAAATAGAAAAACTCATCGACATGTTAGACGATTTAGATGATGTGCAAAATGTATATACCAATATGGAAAGCTCATGAATCGTCGAATTATTCTAGGGATTGACCCAGGTTCGCGCATTACGGGTTTTGGCCTTATTGCTGTTGAGAATCGCAAGAATTATTATTTGACTTCAGGATGTATTCGTCTTTCTTCAAAAAATTGGTTGGAAAAATGTGGGGTGCTTTATGATGCTTTGCATAAAATTATTCAAACTTATCAACCTACCGAATCTGCAATCGAACAAATTTTTATGCATCTTAATCCATCAGTTGCATTAAAGCTTGGTCAAGCACGGGGCGCAACTATTACCGCATTAGCCAATTTTAATTTAACTTTGTCAGAATATACGCCTCGTCAAGTGAAGCTTGCTGTGGTGGGTTATGGAGCAGCTAAAAAAAATCAAGTACAACAAATGGTACAAGTATTATTAAGTTTATCAGGATTGCCCCAAGTAGATGCGAGTGATGCATTGGCAATCGCGTTGTGTCATAGTCATTATGCAGCGAGAGGAAATGAATTATGAATTTTTTTACCAAATGCTTAATCTTTTTATTTTTTTGTATGACAACAAGTTACGCAGATATTTATGCAACTAAACAAGGTAACGTCACTTATTATTCCGATGTATATTCAGCGGGGGCTGTTAAGGTGCAAAACCAACAAAATGGAGTGACGATTACGAATGATGCGAGTTCTCTTAATAGCAATGTAAAGTATCCTACTGCAGTTCCGTCAGTCAGACCACAAATCAATTTGGTAGGGCTCACCAATGGTCAAATTATGACTTCTCACACTCCGCTTCAATTTACAGTAGTGATGCAAAAACTTCCTAATGTAAAAGCGGTATTATTTGTCGATGGAGTGTCACGACCTATTGCTGAAGAAGGAATCGTAGTGTTAAAAGATTTAACGCCCGGTGACCATACAATTTATGCTAAATTATATGACGATATTAATCCCGATTTAGCGCAATCAGCACAATACACCATCAAAGTGCAAGATGGAGCTGCAAAAAATAGCGCTTCTTTAAGCGCTCAGGATACCCAATAATGCATGTAAAAAATTTATATTGGTTAATTGTTAGTGTGTTCGTTATTATGTTGGATCAATGGACAAAAAATTGGGTCGTACACACTTTAGTATTTCATCAACCATGGGAAGTAATACCTGGGTGCTTTAATTTATTTTGGGATAATAACACAGGCGCTGCGTTCAGTTTTCTTGCGCATTATAACGGGTGGCAACGTTGGTTTTTTGTGGGAGTTGCACTAGTGATCTGTGGAGCGTTGATTCATTGGCTCATGCAGTTAGATCCAAAGAAAAAATATTTATCTTTTGCGATCGTTTTAATTATAGGTGGAGCGCTCGGCAATTTAATCGATCGAGTCCGATTTTCTTATGTTGTCGATTTTCTTCAAGTGTATTATCAACATTATTATTGGCCTACTTTTAATATTGCTGACTCCGCCGTGGTGTTAGGTGCTTGTCTTTTAGGTGCTAGTGTGTTTTTTAATTCGGAATCTTCATCAAAATGACTGTCGTTCAACATAATAGTTTGGTCAATGCGCATTTAATTATTCGTCTTAAAGATGGCTCCATTGCTGAAAACACGCGTCGTACGGGTCGTCCAAGCAAAATGCGCTTAGGGGATGGTTCCTTATCCCCCGCGTTTGAAAAAAACATCTTAGGATTAATGATTGGAGAGAAAGCAAACTTTCAATTATCTCCTGAAGATGCTTTTGGTATTTCTTACGCAGAAAATATCATGTGGTTTCCTAAAAGCCAATTTGCCCATTTAAAGGTGGAAGAAGAGTTAGAGATCGGTGGATTGATTGAGTTTGAGAACATGAATGGTCAGATAATGATTGGTATTATTCGCGCTTTTGAAGAAGATCAAATAAAAGTGGATTTTAATCATCCTTTGGCTGGCCAAGAAGTAGAATTTGAACTTGAAATATTAACGATTGGTGACGAGTAAATCCGATGACATCAAACACTACGAATCGTGAAGCATGGCAAAAAATTTTAGAGGATTTACATGCTGCCGCGCAATTGTTGCAGGAAGGAGGTGGCTTAAAAGCTCGTGAGCGGCATTTGGCGCATGGTAAATTATTGGCTCGAGAGCGACTTAATTTATTGCTAGATGAAATGAGTCCATTTTTAGAGGTGGGGTTGTTTGCTGGATTTAAATTGTATGAAGAAGAAGTTCCTGCCGCTGGTATCATCACAGGAATTGGGCGTGTAAGCGGCCAAGAATGTATGATTATTGTTAATGATGCAACAGTGAAAGGAGGGACCTATTTCCCTATTACGGTCAAAAAACATTTACGCGCGCAAGAAATTGCTGAGCAGAATAACTTACCGTGTATTTATTTGGTGGATTCAGGAGGAGCATTCTTGCCGATGCAAGACGAGGTGTTTCCTGATAAAGATGATTTTGGACGCATTTTTTATAATCAAGCGAGTATGTCTGCTAATGGCATTCCACAAATTTCCGTAGTGATGGGATCTTGTACTGCGGGAGGAGCTTATGTCCCTGCTATGTCTGATATCACTATTATGGTGAAATCACAAGCGACTATTTTTTTAGGGGGGCCTCCTCTTGTGAAAGCAGCCACCGGAGAAGAAATTTCTGCTGAGGATTTAGGAGGGGCTGATGTCCATTGCAAAACCTCCGGGGTTGCAGATTATTATGCCCAAAATGAAGCACATGCATTGCAGCTCGCAAGACAAGCGGTCGCTTCCTTAAATCGTAAAAAAACAAATACATTAGCGGCGCTTTCTGTGATTCAGGCGCCGAGATATCCTATTGATGAGTTATACGATTTGGTTCCTTGCGATTTACGGCAACCTTATGACGTGCATGAGGTAATTAAAAGAATCGTCGATGATTCTGCTTTTGATGAATTTAAAGCGTTATATGGAGCGACGCTGGTAACCGGGTTTGCCCATATTTATGGAATGCCAATTGGAATTTTGGCTAATAATGGTATTTTATTTTCAGAGTCAGCCATGAAGGGAGCCCATTTTATTGAGTTATGTTGCTTGCGTAAAATTCCTTTAGTCTTTTTACAAAATATTACTGGCTTTATGGTGGGCAGCCGATATGAAGCTTCTGGAATTGCCAAACATGGTGCTAAATTAGTGACGGCGGTTTCTTGTGCTAACGTTCCAAAATTTACCGTAATCATTGGTGGTAGTTTTGGCGCTGGAAATTACGGTATGTGTGGACGTGCTTTCAATCCCCGTTTTTTATGGATGTGGCCTAATGCACGTATTTCAGTGATGGGAGGGGAGCAAGCGGCGAATGTCTTGGCGCAAATTACACGCGATGCTAAGAAAAAGCGAGGGAGCGATTGGGCTTCTGCCGAAGAAGAAGCTTTTAAAGCACCGCTCAGGCAGCAATATGAGACACAAGGTCACCCTTATTATTCCAGCGCACGTTTATGGGATGATGGTATTATTACCCCAGGTCAAACGCGAGAGGTATTAGCGTTAGCGCTGGCGGCTAGTTTAAATGCCTCGATTGCCGATACTAAATTTGGTGTATTTCGCATGTGAGAAAAAAATGAACACTGAAAAACAGCGGGGAGCTGCAAAAATAGCACGTATTCCCATTCACATTGAAAATAATACAAATCCTTTAAAAAAACCAGGTTGGATTCGTATTCGTGCTTCTTCTACATCTGCTGTGGATGATTTGAAAAAAGTGTTACGTGAAAATCGTTTGCATACAGTTTGCGAAGAAGCTTCTTGTCCGAATTTATCCGAATGTTTTTCTCATGGTACAGCGACTTTTATGATCATGGGCGATAAATGTACGCGTCGGTGTAGCTTTTGCGATGTGGCGCATGGGCGCCCTGATCCTCTTGATAGTCAAGAGCCCATCAATTTGGCTAAAACGATTCACGCTATGAAGTTAAAATATGTAGTGATTACTTCTGTGGATCGTGATGATTTGCGTGATGGAGGAGCGGCTCATTTTGTGCAATGTATGTTACAGATTCGCGAATTATCCCCAACGATTCAAATTGAAATTTTAGTGCCTGATTTTCGTGGGCGTATGGAAAAAGCTTTAGCGGCTTTTGAGGTGGCACAACCTGATGTGTTTAATCATAATATTGAAACAGTGCCTAGGATTTATAAAGAAGCACGGCCTGGTTCGGACTATAGGTGGTCGTTACAGTTGTTGAAAACGTTTAAATTAAAATTTCCTTCTATTCCGACAAAATGTGGGTTAATGTTGGGGCTTGGGGAAACGAAAGAAGAAGTGGTGGAAGTATTGAAAGATATGCGTGAGTATCACGTGGATCGACTCACCTTAGGACAATATCTTGCGCCAAGCACCCACCATATTCGAGTCCAGCGTTATGTGCATCCTGATGAATTTTTGGAATTAAAAAATATTGCGGAAGCTTTAGGGTTTACCCATGTAGCTAGTGGCCCTTTAGTGCGTTCTTCCTATCATGCAGATTTGCAGGCGGCTGGTCAAAGTGTGAGCTAGGGACACATCTAGTACAGCACTTCATTAAAGGTAAACATTATGGCAAATATTAAAAAAGTTTATAGCATTTTATTTTTTGCAAGCATGCTTTTTTTGGCAGCCTGCAATACCAATACTACTGATGATTCAAGTTATACCTATAAGCAGTGGGAGTCAGAGCTTTATAACCTTTCTACTCAAGGTGCCTCCAAGAAAATAATTATTGATAATGCGCATGTTTTTATAGGTAAAACGAATAAATTGAGCCCTGGGATGATGCAGTTTTTAAACAAAGTTATTCAATCTTTAAAGGCGTCCCCTCATACAAAAATTAAAATTACGGCTTTTACAGATAACCGGGGGAACCCGAAAAAAAGTCAATTGGTGACGTTGAAGCGAGCTATGATGGTTGCTGATTATTTCCGAAATCACGGCATCAGTAGCGCTAGAATTAGTTTGGCAGCAGGTGGTGGGTTGCATCCCATTGCGAGCAACGCTACCGAAGCGGGTCGTGCTCAAAATAGGCGAATTGAAATTAGTTTTTTTGATTAATATGGTTAACATGAGCAAAATATGAACACACCTTCCATTACATTCACACAAAATGCACTTATACAAATTGAAAAACTCTGCCACACCCATCCTGAAGCCTCGGGTTTGCTTGTAACGATTAAAACGACCGGCTGTTCTGGTTATGCTTACGATTTTAGTATGATTAAAGAAATAAGTGCAGATATGGAAAAAATTGAGCCATCGAATGGAGTGTTTATGGCTTATTACAAAAAAGATTTACCTATTTTAGAGGGGAGCTGCTTGGATTATGTGAAAGAAGGCTTAAGTAAACACTTTAAATTTTTAAATCCCAACGAACAAGGCACTTGTGGATGTGGAGAAAGTTTTTATTTAAAATAGCAGTATTTTTCTATTTCTATCTAGGTTTCATATGACAGCAACTTCCTCTCTACACGCTAAAGAACGTCAAGAATCTCCCTTATTAAAAAAACTATTGCATTACACAGGTAAAGCTATTGCTGATTTCAAAATGATTGAAAAGGGCGATCGTGTGATGCTTTGCCTGTCGGGAGGGAAAGATTCATTTACTTTGCTTACCCTTTTAAGCCATCTTAAAAAAAGAAGTGGTAATAAGTTTGACTTGTTTGCATTTACTTTAGATCAAGCGCAGCCCGGGTGGGATGATGCAGCGTTGCGGGCCTGGTTGGAGGCACGAGAAATCCCTTATCAAATTTTGCGTGAAGATACCTACTCGATTGTTAAAGAGAAAATTCCTGAAGGCAAAACTTATTGTTCACTTTGTTCACGCTTACGTCGAGGAATTATTTATCGTTATGCGCAAGAGCACCAATTTAATAAAATTGCGTTAGGACATCATCGTGATGATTTAATACGTACTTTATTAATGTCTATTTTCTATGCTGGCAAAATCAGCGCAATGCCGCCAAAATTATTGAGCGATAATAAAAAGCATATTGTCATAAGACCAATGGTTTATTGTCAGGAAAACGACATTATTAAATTTGCACATCAAGCGCAGTTTCCAATTATTCCTTGTAATCTTTGTGGGTCACAAGAAAATTTAGCGCGTGTGCGTGTTAAGAATTTGATTAACCAACTGGCTCATGAAAATCCAAAAATTCCTAGTAATATGTTACATGCTATTCGTAATATTCATCCCAGCCAAATGATGGATAAAAATTTATGGGATTTTAAATCACTGGTTGCTGAAGAAGAAAAAGATCAGGAAGACAAAGAGGTCGTAGACTTTAATTTAGAAGACATAGATGAATTAGAAACATTAAAAATTGTCAATACGTGTCAAGCAGGAGATTTATTTTGAGAAATTTATTAAAACTCATTACGTGTCCAGTAGCGATTATTTTAGAATTGTTTACCGTTTTTATATTGCCATTTCCTATTTTATTATTAGCACTCGTGCGCCTCGTTTTTCCATGTAGAGCTTTAGATCGAGCGATGGAAACAACAGCGCTTGCTTGGGTTTATGTGAATTATTTTATTTTACATTATTTGCTTTTTCTTAAAATAGAAGTAATAGGTGCTGATCAAATAACTCCTGGAAAAAACTATTTTGTACTTGCCAATCATCAATCGTGGGTCGATATCTTAATGCTAGAAGATGCGCTTATTGGGCGAACAGGATGGTCACGTTATTTCATTAAAAAAAATTTAATGCATGTTCCACTGACTGGCTGGGCGTGTAAGTCTTTGCATTTTCCTTACATGTATCGCTTTCCGAAAAGTCATTTGGCAAAACATCCAGAAGATAAAGGTAAAGATGTAGAAATTACCAAACGTTCTTGTGCGGAATTACGTGAATTATATTTTAAATTAAATAATTTTCCAGAAGGCACGCGTTTTACAAAAACCAAACATAATAATCAAAAAAGCCCTTATAAAAACTTATTAAAACCAAAATCGGGAGGGGTGGCAAATGCATTCAATATTTTGCATGATCGTTTGGAGTGTATTTTGAGTCTAACCATTATTTACGCTGAAAAGCCTAATATTATGAAATTATTTTTTGGTCAAATGACAAAAGTAAAAATTATTATTGATAAAATCCCGCTCACTGAAGACTTAATTGGAGATTATGCAAATGATCCTCAGTTTAGGATTCATTTCCAAAAATTTATTAGTAGTGTGTGGGAGCGAAAAGATCGCTTACTTAAAGAGAATGGGAGAAATTTTTATGGCTAAACGTATTGAAGTGGCAGAAAAAATTGTTATTAGAGAAAACAAGCGTGTAATGAGGGAGTTAAAATTACATCATAAAATGCTTTTTGCGTTTATTGTATTTTTTGCCGCGGTTTTACTGTGGTATGGGATATGGACAATTATTTCTGATATCCCCATTATTAATAACCCTTATGTGGCCTCTGTGTTAGGTGTTTTTATTTTAGTGATTACAGGCAGTTATTATAGTAATACGCTCTAATTGCTTAATCAGAATTTAAGCTAAAGAGAGTAAAATAGGCGGACTGAGTGATGTGGTAAGAACGATAATAATAAACCATCAAGAAGAAATAATAATAATCAACATCGCTCAGTGCTTTTTATTGAAGCCAATTTTAAGAATATGGGTCTGTAAGGTTATAATTTTTAGAACCATTATTTTTTAGGTACGAAAAAATAGATGAAAGCCCACTTTTATATTTTGGCTATCGACCAAGGTACCACCTCCAGTCGAGCTATGATTTTTGATCAAGACCAACATCTCATTAGCAAAGCACAAAGCGAATTTCCTCAATATTTTCCGCAATCAGGATGGGTTGAACACGACCCCGAATCCATTTGGCAATCTGTATTGGATTGTTGTCATGGCGCATTAGCCAAATCGCATGTAGCCCCTAAAAATATTCGTGGTATAGGTATCTCTAATCAACGTGAAACCACAATTGTGTGGAATCGCCACACAGGACGGCCCATTGGGCCTGCAATTGTGTGGCAAGATCGACGCACTGCGCTTTTCTGTGAAACGCTCAAAACAAAACAAAAAAATATAGATCAATTTTTGCAAGATAAAACAGGGTTATTGTTGGATCCTTATTTTTCTGCCACTAAAATAGATTGGCTATTAAAAAATATTGCGAATGCTCGACAGCAAGCGGAAGCGGGTGATTTATTATTTGGCACCGTAGAAAGTTTTCTTGTTTGGCGTTTTACTAGGGGAAAAGTTCACGTAACGGACATTAGCAATGCTTCTAGGACTTTATTGATGAATATTCATACAGGGCAGTGGGATGATGAATTGCTGTCTTTTTTCAATATCCCAAAAGCGATGTTGCCTACTATTGTCAATAACGCAGAAAAAATTGCTGAAGTCGATGAATTTTTTTTTGGATTTCCTATTCCTATTACGGGAATGGCTGGTGATCAACAAGCGGCTTTGGTCGGGCAGGCGTGTATCAACGAAGGCATGTTGAAAGCGACGCTCGGAACCGGTGCTTTTCTGATGCTTAACACGGGTCACAAAGTTATTCGCTCGAATAATCAATTAGTGAGTACGGTAGCTTATCGAATTAATAATAAAATAACTTATGCATTAGAGGGAAGTATTTTCAATGTGGGTACAATTATCAATTGGCTTAAAAATGAATTACAACTTATTCATTCTCCTAAAGAAACTGAAACATTGGCGGAAAGCTTAGCTTCCAATGAAGGTGTGTATTTTGTGCCTGCATTTACTGGGCTAGGAGCACCATATTGGCGCCCCGATGCGCGTGGTGCGATTGTAGGCTTGTCCCGTAACACTAGCAAAGCCCATATTGTTCGTGCGGCTTTGGAAGCTATTGCGTATCAATTGCGTGATATTCAATTGGCGATGGAACAAGATGCGCAAGAAGAAATCCAAGAAGTGCGTGTGGATGGTGGTTTAACCGCAAATCATTGGTTGTTGCAGTTTAGTGCGAATATGATGAATGTGCCGTTATTACAAACAGTTTTTCAAGAAGCCAGTTGTTATGGTGCTGAAATGCTAGCAGCTGTTGGTGCGGGTTGTTATGAAGATCTTGCTGCTGCAACGAAACATTGGCAGGCAGCGCACAAATTTTTACCTCAACTTTCTGATGTTCATCGTGATCAGTTGTATGAAGCATGGATGAAAGCCGTGGCTAAAGTGTAAATCACTACATCATTTTTCAATAAGAATCGAAAATAGAAAAAGTGTTGCTCAGTACTTCATATTTTCTTAAGGT
>CAYYFQ010000022.1:0-34199 GCA_964471475.1 uncultured Gammaproteobacteria bacterium | reverse complement strand
AGGTTTGTCACTGCCTTTAAGCAAAGTCGCTTGATAACTCATCGTATGTTGTTGGTTATCATAATGTGGTTGCGATAAGGTAAACACCGGTGCGGTGGCTTTAGGGCTGCTATCGTTTTCAACAGAAACGGATACCACCGCCGCATTGGGATGATCTAATGTAAAACTATTGTCACCACCGGTTTTCCACATAGCAACAAACTGTTGCATACCAACGGTTCCAGTGGCTCGTTGTGGACGATCGTTAAACCAAAGTACCAAAGGATTCACACCCTCTAAGTGTAAAGTGTAAACATTGGTATGTGCCGTGGGCGTCAAGCTCCCGGCCTTTGCGGTTTGAACAAATAAATCGACGGCGGCTTTATGTGCTGATTTCGTTGGATGCGCTTGCGCATTCATGGTTACACATAAAACAGTCGCGGTGATGATCGATAGCAATGTTTTTTTCATCTCGTTGCCTTTATTCAGTTTAATTATTTAAGAAAGATTCATTATATCCTGTATTTTCTTTATTGTGGAACTCTATGTGATGTAGGCGGTTCTACACGACAAAACCAAATAATTGCAAAATGGGCAGTGTGTGCCTGGCCCCAATGGTACAAGTGCCATTAAGGGCGTCGCTATAAATTGCTCTTTTGCGCGATATGCGTTGCGCGAGAATTTTAAATACTCATTTATTCAAATACATACCTCTCGTGCGCCTTGTTCTCACACAAAATTTCTAATTTCTAGTGGTGCTCTTAAGCGGTTCACAATTCACGTCGAAAGATCTCACAAAAGATACTTGATGCACAATATCTTGAAAATGAATGTTATGATCATGGGCGCACGTATAAAGCGTCGTAGAGAATTTTTCGACATTGTGAAATTTAGCTAATTTTGTTAAATAAACTTTATCTTGCGCCGTAGTTTTATACCAAAAACCATCCGTCCACACATAAATCAATGAAACCGGATGTTGTTTGATGAAGTTTTTATGATCCCAAATAAATTCTGGGGTATTTAACCCAACCGTGTCGACGATAAATTGAGAGGTATAATAACGCATAATCCCGGCATCACTGATAGCGATCGCTGTAGTATTAGGTGGCACATGATCTTCTACCCACAAAGCAGCTGCCATATCTAAGTCATACATATAATCAAAACTTCTCAACCCAAAACGCATACTGCTGTAGCTCAAACTCAGTGTGAAAGCCATGATGAGCAGCAAATAATAATAAGGCCAGCGTTTGTGTAAAGTCGTAGCCATCAACCACGCGGCAATGACAATTGTCATCATAATGAATGGAATGCCAGGAATGACATAACGTAGCAAATAAAATGAAAACCCATAAAATCCAACAAGCAATGCATTAAATGAAATAAAACTAATTCCTATCCAAAAGGAGAGCAAAATATTTTTATTCCATTGAGGAATATTTTTTTTAAAATAAAAAATACTTAAAAGAGGCCAGTTGAAAAGTGAAGCGCCCACAAATACGGATAAAAGACTGCCATAAACATAATAAAACCGATTCAAAAAATGCGGTTGATCCATCGTTTGTTTAAAATAATATGGGGCCGGGAAAAAGTGACGAGAAGCATGATAGTTAAAAGCGATCCAAATACCCCCTAAAAAAATGCAAGGAAGTAAAATTTTAAAATAAGGTAAAAAAACGCTAATACAACTTCTCATTAATTTTGCGTTTTTTCTAAAACCACTCTCACCCCATGATTTATTCGCGAGATTCAATTTTTTAATCTTTTGGATCCCGCACACAAGCCGTGGGATGACAACGAAGAAGAAGTTAGAAAACGTTGCGCTAGTGTGTACACTATCAATAGTGAGATAAATCCAATATACCACTCCGACTGCTGCCGATTCCGGCCGCACGCAACAAGCTAATGCTAAAAAAACTCCACACCGCCAAAAATATCTCTTGATAAAACTTAAAGCACTCCATAACAAAAAAATCAAACACAAATACATTTCCATCCCAGAAAATGCATGATAAATTAAAATAGGATTAAAGCATAAGAAAAAAGCCATCCATTTTACCGGCGTGGCATCGCGGGTAATCTCCCATGTTAAACATAAGCTATAAACAAAAATCAATAAATATAAAAACGCATTAAAAATATGAATACTGGCGACATAGACATTCGTCCCAAAATGATGGGTAAGTCCATAAAGCAGGCTAATACAAAGCACCCAAAGGGGCGAAGAATCCCCCGTTGATAAAATACCTTCGTTGTAACAAAACTGAGCATGCTCGAAGAAACAGCGTGCATATACTAAGTGAATCCAACTATCATCGAGAGGAAAACCAAAATGATGTTTTGAAAAAATAAGCCATGCCATAAAAGCAAGAATAATATTGAGCGTCACTCCGCCACCTAACATCCAGCGCTTCAGCTCCCTGCTTTTTTCCATGCTATTCATTCCTACTCTGCTCTCAACACGTCAATAGGGTTTAAATGAGCAGCTTTGTATGCAGGATAATACCCAAAAAATATTCCCGTCAATATAGACACCACTAAACCACTAAAAATTGCAATAAAAGAAATAATCAATGGCCATTGTAAAAAATTTGCCACGACCCCACTAATCATTAACGCAATCACCACCCCTAACACCCCCCCGCTCACAGATAAAATAATCGCTTCGCACAAAAACATTACCGTAATATCTTTTCGTCTTGCACCAATGGCTAAGCGAATTCCTATTTCACGCTTTCTCTCTGAGACCGAAACTAACATCACATTCATAATCCCAATGCCACTCACGAGCAAAGCAATACAGCCAATCAACGCCAATGTCCAAGTAAAAATATTTTTTTGATGCGTCATACTTTCAATCAATTGTTTCCCAGTATGCACTTCAATATTCAGTCCTGGGAATTGTTTGGAAAAATACGCACGTATTTGCGATTCCAGGACATCCGGATCTGCATTTGGAGCTAATTTTAAAAGTGTATTAGCAATATATAAGGAAGGAGAAATACGACGCGCTTCTTCTAAAGAAATTAAAACACTATTATCAATATTATTTAATACTAAATCATTACCCACCCAAGGTTTCGCTACTCCCACCACAGAAAAAAAAGCATCTCCCACTTGCAATTCTTTACCAATAAGGTCGGGGGCTCCAAAACGCCGCATTTGAGTAGCCACGCCATCACCTACTACACAAAAATTATTATCATGATCATAGTTCGTTAAAAACCGACCTTCTGCTAAATCAATTTTTGCCACCACAGGAAATACTGTATTACTTGCTGCGATTTCCGCATCAATTTTTCGGCTTTTATAATAAACGGGTAAAAATAACGAAGCGACAGGCGCTACGGCTAAAATAGCGGGCGACGCGCTTGATAATTTTTGAATCTGCTGGGAAAAATTATAATCTGGCACAAAGGTGTGATTCCAATCTACCCCGGCACTAAAGTCTATATTTTGATTGATAGTTAAACTCGCTAAATCCATCCCCAAGCTTTTAAATTCAGCTAAGGCTTTATATTTTGCCATCTCTCCAATCGTAACTAAACTCACCACAGCGCAAGTTCCCACAAGCACACCCAACATAGCTAACAAAGAACGCAATTTCGATAAAAATAAATTTGCTAGCGCCTCTCGCCAATAAAATTTCCAGCTTATCATACGCTATGATCGTCCTTTATCTGACCATCCTGTAAGTGAATAATACGCTGACAACGATTAGCCAACTCATTATTATGAGTAATAATAACAATAGTTTTTTTAGTATGCGCATGCAATTCCGATAAAATGCGCATCACTTCTTCGCTATTTTCACTATCTAAAGATCCCGTTGGCTCATCAGCTAATAATAAAACTGGGTGAGTTACTAAAGCGCGCACAATGGCAATCCTTTGTTGCTGCCCCCCTGAAAGTTGCTGTGGGCGGCGATCCGCTAAATTTTCTACCCCAAATTTATGCAACCACTCCATGGCGCGTTTTTTAGCTTCTATCGTTGGCACATCTTGATAAAGCAGTGGCAACATCACATTTTCAACAGCAGATAATCGAGGTAATAAATAAAAAAATTGAAACACAAACCCAATATGACTATTGCGCATCACTGCCAATTGATCTGGCGTTAAATCATTAAAGCGCCTGCCTTGCAAAATGTATTCTCCCCGCGTTGGTTCATCAAGCAAACCCATAATGTGCATTAAGGTGGATTTACCACAACCTGAAGGACCCACAATAGCCACAAACTCCCCCTCATTAACGGATAAATTGATATCCTTCAACACATCACGTTGATGATCTCCTTGTTGATAGGTTTTATAAATGGATTTAAGTTCAATAAGGGACAAGGATTTTATCTCCATCATTTAAACCTGTTAACACCGCTATTTGATCAATGGTAGTATCTCCCGTGGTAACGGGAGTAATGACCATGCGACCTTGTTTATCCAATTTTTTCACTACATCCTTACCATGTTCATCACCAATTGCATCTAGTGGAATCAATAACTGCTTTGGGCTTCCTAAGTCTATGGTCACTTTCACACTCATCCCGAGACGAATTTTCTTCAATAAATTTTTATTGATATGGGGCACTACCACTTCAATGGGAAACTCCGGTAAGGAGGAGTCATTCATGGTACTTTTTGCTTGAATGCTAACGTAACTCACATAACCTTTCAACACTTCCGAAAAAGCATCGCTGGTAATGGTAGCTGGCATATTTTTTTCAATGTTATTGATATCCATTTCACTTGCTGACATCTCAAAATTAAAACCTTCTAAATTCGCAATGGTTAACAAACTGTCTCCTTGATGCACTTGAATGCCTGGCATCAATTTGATTTCCAAATTTTCATTGCCTCCGGTACTCGAACTGTTGGATTTGGCGGGCCCCATGACAACACCACCAACTGGAGCGTAGATATTCACCAAATCTCTTTGATCGCTAAATAATGTTAATAATTTGGCTTTATCTTCTAAGCTCCAATTAGGATCTACTGTAGTCCCAGGAGGTAAATATTTTTTTAAGGCGTCTTCTTGTTGTAACAACATAGCATAGTTATTCGCCAATGATGATCTTTGTGAATCATATTCTTCGCGAGCCACTAAACCGTTTTTCCAGAGCTCTTGTGTGCCGTTAAAACTATTTTTAGCATTTACGTAATCTTCTTTGGCTTTTAAATAGGCTAGCATGGCATTTTGATAATCGGTAATATATTTCACCGAGATCAAGTTTAAGAGAATTTCAGATTTTTCTACTAAACTTCCAAAATTCACATTGACTTGCCCTATCACACCATCTGCTGGACTTTGTACGCTCAATACTTGAAGCGGCGCAATGTGGCTTTTATAAGTCAAGGTATGCGGCACAGAAGCTGCCTTCACCACAAACACCGTAGATTTAGTGTTGTTAGAATGACAGGCGGTGAGAAAAAGCAGCATACATAACAGCACATTCCATTTTTTAATAACGAACTTTAACATCCCAATCCTCCAAGGTAGCGCCAATTAATTCACGAAACTGCATCCACGTAGTTAAATAATTAATTTCTGTCGTCGTATAGTCCAATAAAGCAGTCGTCAAAGCATTTTGTTGCAAACTTACATCTAAAGCGGAAGCCAATCCAAAATTTTGTTTGAGCTTCGTTAAATTTAATACTTTAGTTTGGGTTTGTACAGAATCGCGTGCCAAATCCAATTGCTGTTTTAAAGTGATTAAATTATTTACCCCGTTAATCGCATTCGTTTCCAGCGTCCATTTTTGGATACGAATCCCAATCTCATCTTGCTTAACTTGTGCTTTAGCGGTCAAAATAGCCTGTTGCAACGGCATATCGTCAATTGGCACACTTAAACTTAAACCAATCGATCGGGATTGGGCACTGCCATCAGTTAAACTGGGAAAGTTCGCCGCATCCCCGCTTCCGGAGGCGCTTCCGGTAGTCCCTGATACTGTTAAATTTAATTGGGGCCTCGCATTATCTTTTGCAACTAAATAAGCTCGTTTAGCAATCCCCAAATTAATTAAATCGGTTTGGTAAGTAGGGTCATTTTCTACGGTGCTTTTTTTAACTGTTTCCACTGGTGGCAATTGAAAAGGAGGTAAACTAATATGAGAATCAACCTCCACTGGCTCGTCAGGCGATAAACCAATTGCGCTAAGCAACGTCAATTTAGATTGAAGCAAAGTATTTTCTGCAGAGGTGTAAGCTAAAGCAGCTTGCGCAAGATCTGCTTGGGCTTGTAAGCGATCATCGTTGGGTGCCATTTTTCCTGCTTTAATTTTAATATTGTCTTGGCTAATCCGCTCTTTAGCGGTATCCAAGGCCATTTTTTGAGTGGTCACATTTTGTTGATTTTGAATAACCGCATAAAAATCTGTCGCCACCGTGACAATGGTCGTCATAATGGTTTGCTTTAAAGTCAATTGATTAATGCGTTCCGTATCATAAGCATTTGCCAAAGTTGACAGAGTCACTGCTTGACCAAAACCGCGCATCAGCGGTTGCGTATAACTAAGAGAAAGCGCAGGGTTATAAGTTCCCCCTGTCGACTGCCCATTTAACGTATTCGTCATATTCATATTCACGCTTCCCCCCGAGGGCACATTCAATGAGACAGTAGGCGTTAAGGTGGTGGTATTGCTGTGAGAGCTAGTAGGTGCAGTGCGCGTATAAGAAGAAGTTGTCGAACCTGTTAAAGCATATTGCAATTCGAATTGGTTATTGGCGACCGCCACCCCATATTTTTGAACCACTCGGTTAATTTCGGCATTCTCAACGTTAGGGTTGTAACGCAGTGATAACCAAATAGCATCGCTTAACGTTAAATGTTTTAAAGCTTTAAGGCTGGGGGTGGGTGTTGAAACTACTGAAAGCGTTTCACCATATACCGCTTGCGTGCAAATGATGTTTAATAAAATCCCAAAAATACTGATGAGCATCCCAAACAGATGGGTTCGAAAGAACTGGTGAGCGTGCGCCGGCCTGTGTACACGACAAAAACCATCACCGAAGTTAAACGGGTCCTGTCGCTGCAGCATCCCATCAATGCTTCGCATTGCTGGGAGCGCTGCCCCCCACCCAATGGCACAAGTGCCATTGGGACCCGAGGTGCGCGCCACCCGTTTTGCAATTATCTGGTTTTGTCGTGTACGGAGGTACTCCAGCATAGCGTCTAAACATTTACTATTTTTTCCGTGTTTGTTTGTTGTATTCACGCACTAATCACTCCTCCCCCCAAACAAATTTCACCTTGGTAAAACACGACGGATTGACCGGGCGTAATTGCCCACTGAGGTTCGTCAAAAACCACCATCCATTGTGTTTGATCCATTTGCTGTATCTGACAAGCAGCATCTTGGCTGCGATAACGAATTTTAGCATAAACTCGCAATAAGTTCGGAGGAACCATACCACTTACCCAGTGCAACTGCTCACAAACTAACTGAGATTTAAATAATAAAGGGTGTTGATGATTTTGTACCACAATTAATTCATTGTGAGTCATATCTTTTGCTGCGACATACCAAGGCTGTTCTAGCGTTCCCCGTTTGCCCCCAATTCCCAAGCCTTGTCGTTGCCCGATGGTATAAAACATCAACCCATCATGCTGACCAATCACCTCTCCAGCTTCTGTTTTGATCAAACCCGGTTGCGCTGGCAAATACTGATTTAAAAATGTTTTAAATCTTTTTTCACCAATGAAACAAATACCTGTGCTATCTTTTTTATTAGAGTTTTGAAAACCCGCGTGCGCCGCTATTTGTCGAACTACTTTTTTTTCTAAATCACCAATGGAAAATAAAGATTTTGATAAAGCGTGTTGACCCAATGTATAGAGAAAATAACTTTGATCTTTAGAAAGATCGACACCTTTTAATAATTGATAATGCGCGCCTTCCTGACGAATGCGTGCATAGTGGCCCGTTGCAATATAATCAGCACCTAGTTGCAACGCATATTCTAAAAAAGCTTTAAATTTAATTTCTTTGTTGCAAAGAATATCCGGATTAGGGGTACGCCCTGCTTTATATTCGGTTAAAAAATGTTCGAATACATAATCCCAATATTCCGCCGCAAAATTCACTTTATGAAAAGGAATATTTAAGCGCTCACAAATTTTTTCAGCATCTTGTGCATCTTGGGCGGCAGAACAAAACTCTTCAGTATCATCTTCTTCCCAATTTTTCATGAAGAGGCCTTCGACTTCATACCCTGCTTCTACCAAACGCAATGCAGTGACTGAGGAATCTACGCCACCGGAGAGACCCACTATGACTTTCATAGTTAACTCACCAATACTTTAGCGGCAAGCTGACGTGCTTTTTGTAACTCTGTCAACAATTGTGGAAATGGAGGAAAACGAGCATCGCGCTCAATCATTGTACTTATGGCACCAAATCGCTGTACTGCTTTGACGTATAAATCCCACACATTGCTCACGATGCGATGATCATGCGTGTCAATAATGATATCTCCTAAATTCGAATGCCCTGCAATATGAAATTGTTGGACACGCTCCCGTGGAATTGCATTTAAATAAGTAAGAGGATCAAAATCATGATTAAAAGCACTCACAAAAATATTATTAATATCGAGTAAAATTTTACAATCGGCCTCTTGTACAATAGCAGTGAGAAAATCCCACTCCGTCATTTCGGAGGGTTGATAGCTAATATAACTTGATACATTTTCTAAACAGATTTGCTCTCCTAAAAAATCCTGGGCTTGTTGCACTTTGGTCACGACATGTTTTAAAGTTTCTTGCGTATAAGGTAAGGGTAACAAATCATGCGTGGTGTGGCCGCTGACACCTGTCCAACAAAGATGATCTGAGATCCATGCCGCATTAATATCAGCAGCTAATTTTTTAACTTTTCTTAAATAGTCGAAATTTAAAGGGTCAGCGCTTCCAATGGATAATGCAACACCATGAATTACCATTGGATAATGTTCACGAATTTTTTTTACATGATAAAGCGGGCGCCCACCCGGGATAAGATAATCTTCCGTATTTAATTCAAACCAATCTACCGCAGGGTGTGTTGATTCAATCAGCTGATAATATTCTGGCCGTAACCCGAGCCCAAACCCTAAGCTTTTGTTTGTAATAGTCTTCATAATTTAAGAAAATAACCTTCTGTTTTTGCGATGGATAGCGACAATCTTTGACAAGAATTATGGCGGAAGCCCTTATGAAATGCAACCGAGTTTTTAGCTGATATATCCATTACACCTGAAGATGCGAGAGATAGTGGTGACTTAGGGATAAGGGGATCGGTATAATACAAAAGCAAATCAACCCCTCATCAATCGTGCAAGCAGTTGGTATGGTGAATGATCATACGATGAAGAGTCTTTGTTATCGTAAAAGAAGGATACGTAAACTATGTTAAAAAATCACAGCCTATCTCCAAAGATTCAAAAAGTAGTCGGCGACAAAGGAACCGAAGCCCCTTTTAGTGGTAAGTATGAATCGTACGATCACTCTGGTACGTATTTATGTCGACGTTGTGGGGCCGCGTTATATCAATCGAAAGATAAATTTCATTCGGACTGTGGTTGGCCAAGTTTTGATGAAGCGATTCCGAATGCCATTTTAACCTTACCCGATGCTGATGGTCGACGAACTGAAATTGTATGCGCCCATTGTCACGCGCATTTAGGTCATGTTTTTTCTGGGGAGCAATTTACAACTAAAAATTTGCGCTATTGTGTTAATTCGCTCAGTCTTGATTTTGTTGACAAAGAGAATGTTCATCAAACCGAAGAAGCTATTTTTGCGGCAGGTTGTTTTTGGGGTGTGGAATATTATTTTAAACAATTGCCAGGAGTTTTGAAAACTGAAGTGGGATTTAGTGGGGGCGATAAAATAAATCCTAGCTATGAAGCGGTGTGCCAGAAAGATACAGGACATTTTGAAGTCGTTCGTGTTCTCTTTGATCCACGCATGATTTCTTATGAAACATTAGTAAAATTTTTTTTTGAGATTCATGATCCAACGCAAACTGATGGTCAAGGGCCAGATAAAGGCGAGCAATATCTCAGTGGTATTTTTTATTATGACAATCAACAAAAACAGATTGCAGAAAACGTTATACATCTGTTAGAAGCTCAAGGATTGACGTTAGCGACGCGTTTACGTCCGGTGTCAACTTTCTGGCCCGCGGCAGATTATCACCAAGACTATTATAGAAAAACAGGAAAAGTCCCATATTGCCATTCACGCGTCAAGAGATTTTGACAGGCATCAGGGTCAGGCTTAATTTTTTTAGTATAAAGCACGAAATTGATGGAATAAAATCTAACAGCCGAATACTGCTTGCAAAACTCCTTAAAGCTACGAAAGAAAGCTTTACGGTTAAGGAATGCGCGATGACTCAGGGCTAGCGCATATTAAGTTTTTTATCTTCAAGCAGGGAGAAATTAACTCCGCTGCTGTCATCCCGCCGAACAAGTCGCGGGATGACAACATTATGTTTTAATGAAATTTAATATGCGCAAAAATCGTACCCCAAAGAGATAATTTGTGTAGATAAAACGCCATTTAATCCACACCAATTTTTTGAATCAAAGCTATTTTCGAAACGGGAGATGATATTTTTTATTGGTGGTGAGGTTATCATACAAATGATCCCTCCTAATTTTTATTATTTAGAAAAGTAGCTAAGCAATTAAAAAAATCGTCTGGTTTTTCTATATAAGGAAAATGGCCAGCGTTAAGCACTTTCAATACAGATCCATGAATTAAAGCGTGGATTTCTTGAGCTATTGTAAGCGGAGTATCATGGTTGTTACCATGCATAATTAACGTAGGTATATGAAGTTGAGCCAATCCTTCACGTAAGCTGTGTCCCTGATGAAAAAAAACTTCTCCAAATATACGATGAATTTTCGCACTATTTTGAATTTGTTCAGCGGTCATACTGTCTAAATTTAACTGATTAAATAATGTCGAATCATAGAAAAAATGTTGAAATAAATCTTTATAGGGCTTAATTAATTCAGCTGCATTTTGTGTATCTAATTTTAGAATATCATCAATCATTTTCTCATAGTTATCTTGCGGTATGAATACTTCACTTTTTGGAATAGCGTGATCCGCAATGGAAGTAGAGTTCAATACAATTAATTTATTTATTTGATCAGGATAGGAAATAGCATAAAGCATTGCAAAATAAGCGCCTGTGGAATGTCCTATGATATTTATTTTTTTGAAATTGAAATGATTTTGTATCGTTTTAATATCTTTAATAAATCGATCTGGCTGCATTGTATCAGAACAAATTTTACTGGGAGATTTACCATTACCTCTTTGATCATAAAAAATAACTAAATGAGACTTTGCCAATACTTCCATGCTGGGTAATAAATAATCCATGGATAAGCCAGGTCCACCATGTACCATAATGCATGGATCGCCTTCACCCACGATATGGCAATAGAGGCGAACTTGATCATCCATTTCAACAAAATGAGAAGAGGTCACGGGATTTTCCTTTTATCGCAGTTAACTTGAGAAATTATACGACATCCATCCCGTCATCAGTATATACCCATCGTACCTGAAGATACTGGATTCTAACGTTGTCTTTTCCGCATGCTAAAACTTTCTTTCGCTTAGAATAGGACTGGCTATTCCGCGTTCAAGAAAGATTTTATCTTGCAAAAAATACGTTGTTATAACCCAGCATCTTCAAGTACGATGGGTACACACGCCAGTACAGGAAGGTCAAAGCACCGAACCGACGCACAAATTTTCCACAGGAGTAGCGTTTCGAAAGAGTCCTATTAAAAAGATATGCTACAATCTGCATCATTTGCTATTTAACTTTTTATGATATTGTAGAAAAAATAGCGATAAAAGCTCAACAAAAGTTAATCCTTGAAGAAAAAAGTTTGAGAATGGAGAAGAAATATAAATGAATTTTTCACGCCTATTACTGACGATACTCAGCCTTGTATTACTGCCCTTTTCTTCTCACGCCTTAAAATTTGATTTACCTAAAAATGGCGAAAATCTGGTGGGTAATTTGCAAATTATCACGACACAACCAAGAGATACTTTATCTCGTTTAGGCATGAAATACGATATTGGCTATTACAGCATGTTAGAAGCCAATCCAGATCTCCCAGAACGCGCCGCCTTAACACCTGGCACTAAAGTCGTTATTCCTACTCTTTTTATTCTCCCTCATACTCATGAAGGCATCATTGTGAATTTGGCTGAACTGCGCGCTTATTATTTTCCCGCTAACGAAAAAGTGGTTTATATTTTCCCCATTGGTGCGGGGCGTGAAGGGTGGAATACACCACGTGCCATTACAGAAGTGATCAATAAAAAAGAAAATCCTATTTGGATAAAACCCGACTCTATTCTGGCGGAAGATAAAGCTCTTGGGAAGCCTTATAAAAAATATTATCCAGGTGGAACTAAAGATAATCCTCTTGGCAAATATGCGATTTACTTTGCATTGCCGGGTATTCGCATGCATGGCACCAACTACCCAGCCACGGTGGGTCAACGTGCATCACATGGATGCATGCGCATGCTGCCTCAAGATATAGAATTTTTATACGAGCATGTGCCCATCGGTACACGCGTGATTATTAATCACAATGAAAACAAAGTGGGCTGGCGAGATCACATTTTATATTTATCCGCTGAGATCCCTTTCCCAGAATACGCTGATGGTAATAGCCTTCATGAAGCACTCACATACGCCACAAAGAATCATGGTGCTATTATTAACAAAAAACGCTTAGAAGCTGTACAAAATGACCAAATGGGAATTCCCATCGCCATTGGCCATGATGCAAGCCTTCGTGAACTCCCTCAAGATACTGCGTTTCAGCTAACTGATGATTCAGAAGACGCCTCAGATTCAACCAATTTTGATGTAGCTTCTTCGGGCGAAGAAGACTCGACAACTAACTCCTGATAAGCATCACGCATTTCATCGGTACGTAATCTTGTCTTAATTGCAATAGCAAAAATAATCGCGCTAAAAATTCCGATAATAAGAAAATCCCATCCAAAAGTAATCCATCCTCTTCCACCATAACTGCCTAAATAACTAATAACAACAAGCCCTACTAAATAAGGCACCAACCAGAGGAGCGCTTTATGGCCCACTACTGCCGTGCGATTATGTTCTTCTTTTTTACCCCATAAAATACAAGCTCCGATAATCAAAGCCAACGCTAATTTTGACATTGTCTCCCAACCGGTCCAGTAACTAATTAAGTTACAGCAATAAAAAGCAATAAAACAAAAAAGTGTCGCAAATGGTAATTTAAAGGGGCGTTTTTCATTGGGCATTTGATACCGCATACTCATCAAAGCAATCGGCCCCATCGCATAAGAAATGACAACCGCAGAAACTAAAAAGCTCACCATGTTTTGCCACCCAGGAAATGGCAAAAATAACAACATCCCCACAAAAAAATTTAAAATGATGGCACCAATTGGCATTTGCTGTTCATTTAATTTTGAAAATACGCGAGGTAAATAACGATTACAACTCATGGCATAAATAATACGAGCAGTTGACGTGATATACACTAAACCTGCGCCCAATGGCGAAACTGCGGCATCTATCAATAATAATTTCACAAGCCAAATAATGCCCAAGGCGCCAACAAGTCCTACAAAAGGCCCCACCTCTCCGCTAAAATGTAGATTTTGCCAACCGTTCGCTAAATCACTGGGTTGAATCGCCCCTAAAAAAGCAATTTGCAACCCGAGGTATAAGATCAAACAGACCACTACAGAGCCCACAATAGCAAATAAAATAGACAAATGAGGTTTGGTCATTTCACCAGCTAATTCTACGCCGTGCTTAAAGCCTGTGAACGCAAACACAATCCCCCCTGTCGCAACGGCGCTAAAAATTGCCTCCCAACTCCAGGGATTGTTTTTTAACGCTGGCAGTAAAAAATTTTGTGGATAAAAACGATGAGTGATGAGCATCACAATCGTCAACACAATCACCATCACTTTAAAACTAAAAATAAGAAAATTAGCGCGAACGAAACCTTTGAAGCTAGCAAGATTTAAAAACACAAGGAGGAGCATTAAAATCGAGGCCCATAGCAACCCTTGCCCACTTAATACGGGCGCATGACCTGGCACAATTTTGGTGAGCACCGGAATATAAGTAGAAATATATTGTAAAACGGCTTGCACTTCGATAGGCGGCATCGTCACCGTTGAAAGCCAAGAAACCCAACTGATCAGAAAACCAGTGGTCGTACCTTGTGTTAATTCCGCAAAGCGCGTCGTCCCCCCTGCCGCCGGTAACATTGCTGATAATTCCGCAAAAGTAAAAGCAATGACTAAAGTAGCAGCCCCTCCCAACAACCAAGAAATCAACACGGCAGAACCTGCGATTTTTGCGCCATACATCGGTGCAAATAACCAAGCAGATCCAATGATTCCATTAATACTCAAAAACAACATGTGAAGCGGAGAAAATCGTCGAGCAAGCATATGAATCCTTATCCCACCAAATTAATCAATTTTCCTGGCACTAAAACGACTTTTTTTAAGACAGCGGGGACTACTTTAGCAAGTTGTGCGTCTTCTTGCAATTTTGCCAATAATTGCTCTTGAGTAATATCACGCAGTGCAGAGATTTTGCCGCGCAATTTTCCATTGACTTGAATAATAAACTCTACCGAATCACTTTGTAACGCACTGTGATCCACCGCAGGCCAGCGTGCTTTCAAAGGATCATCCCCGAAACCACATAAGCGCCATAATTCATGCACAATATGCGGCGTAATGGGTGCTAGCACTAATAACAACAATCGAATCCCTTCTACCAATACCACATCAGTATGCGTCTGCGACTTCTGCCCATACGCTTGCAAAATATTAAAAATCTTCATTGCTCCAGAAACCACCGTATTAAACTGCAAGCGATCATAATCAAATTGTACTTGCTGCAAGACTTGATGCAACTGCTGCCTGGTTTTGATCGCACGGGAGCTCTCTGAAATAGGTTGCGGATTCACCACATGTGCGGCATGCTCCCCCACAAACATCCATAATTTTTTCAAAAACCGATGCGCTCCTTCCACGCCCGCATCCGACCATTCCATGGATTGCTCTGGAGGCGCTGCAAACATAGAAAACAAGCGCGCTGTATCTGCTCCATATTGCGCCATCAAATCTGTAGGTTCTACTACATTACCTTTAGACTTTGACATCTTAGCGCCACCTTTCAACACCATTCCTTGTGTCAATAATTTTTTAAATGGCTCATCAAATTTTACTAAACCAGCATCACGTAACAGTTTGATGTAAAAACGTGAATACAATAAATGAAGAATGGCATGCTCCACTCCACCAATGTATTGATCTACGGGCATCCAATAATCTACGCGCTCATCCAGCATTTTTTCATGCTGATCAGGGCAACAATAACGTAGAAAATACCAAGAGGATTCCATAAAAGTGTCAAACGTATCAGTTTCACGATGGGCTGCTCGATGGCACTGTGGACAAGTAGTTTGATAAAAATTAGGGTCAGATTTAATAGGGGAGCCTTTCCCACTTAACACCACTTCTTCAGGCAAAATTACAGGGAGTTGTGCGTCAGGCACAGGCACAGTTCCACAATGTTCACACTCAATCATTGGAATAGGAGCACCCCAATAACGTTGGCGCGAAACACCCCAGTCACGCAAACGATATTGTATTTTTTTGCGCCCCGCTTTTTTAGCCACTAATGCTTGCACAATCGCTTCAAAAGCCTGTTCAAAATCTAAACCATCAAAAGGGCCCGAATGAATTAAAATACCTTGTTCAGTGAGTGCTTTTTCTTGCACTTCCAGGTGGGAAGGGGATAAAGAAGACTCCACCACTATTTTCATCGGTAAATCATATTGTTTTGCAAACTCGAAATCCCGTTGATCATGAGCGGGCACTGACATGACTGCTCCTGTGCCATAATCCATCACTACAAAATTTGCAATCCATAGGGGGATTTTTTCACCAGATAAAGGATTCATCGCATAAAGCCCAGTAGCCATTCCTCGCTTTTCCATGGTCGCCAATGCGGCTTCCGCCACCTGTACTTTTTTGCAAGATTCCACAAAAGCTTGGAGCGCCGGATTCGCTTGCACCGCTTGTTGAATAGCAGGATGATTATAGGCTACAGATAAAAAAGTAGCGCCATAAATAGTATCAGGACGCGTAGTATAAACCGTGATTTTTTCTTCACTGCCTTCGATGACAAAATCAATTTCAACCCCTTGTGATTTCCCGATCCAATTGCGCTGCATTGTTACTACTTGCTCAGGCCAGCCGGTCAGTTGATCCAAATCCTTGAGGAGTTCTTCCGCATAATCAGTAATTTTAATAAACCATTGCGCAATTTCTTTACGTTCTACTAACGCATCTGAGCGCCAACCACGACCATTGATGACCTGTTCATTAGCCAAAACCGTTTGATCTACCGGGTCCCAATTCACCACCGCCATTTTTTTATAAACTAATCCTTTTTTATAAAGTTGAATAAAAAACCACTGCTCCCAGCGGTAATAATCCTTTGAACAAGTCGCCACTTCACGTGACCAATCAAAACCAAAACCCAAGCTATCCAAAACTTTCTTCATACTTTCGATGTTGCTATAAGTCCACGTAGCAGGTACGGATTGATTTTTAATAGCAGCATTCTCAGCGGGAAGCCCAAATGCATCCCACCCAAAAGGATGCAATACATTTTTACCACGCATTCTTTGATAACGACTCAGCACATCTCCCAAGGTATAGTTGCGCACATGCCCCATGTGCAACTGACCACTTGGATATGGCATCATACTCAAACAATAAAATTTTTCTTTGGTAGAATCTTCAATCGCTTTAAAACTTTGATGAGTTTTCCAATACTGCTGAACTTCAGGTTCCAGCTTTTTAGGATCATAGTGATTGCTGATCTTGTTTATCTTCTTATGCTCAGGATCAATCATGCTGACACCCAGGCAAACAAGTCTTATGCTCGATGTGATACAAAAATTCATCACGAAAGTGGCGCAACATTCCTTGCACCGGCCATGCAGCAGCTTCTCCCATTGCACAAATAGTGCGTCCGCAAATATTAGCGGCTACGCGATCTAAAAGCTCAAGATCAACAACTCGACCCTGGCCATTTTCGATGCGATGAACGATACGCCAAAGCCATCCAGAGCCTTCACGACATGGAGTGCATTGACCGCAAGATTCATGCATATAAAAACGCGATAAACGCTCAAGTGCTCGCACCATACAAGTAGTATTATCCATGACGATGACAGCTCCCGAACCTAATAAAGAGCCTGCTTTTTGAAGGGAATCATAATCCATGTTGACTTCCATCATCGTACTTGCAGGTAACACTGGCATCGAAGAGCCGCCAGGAATCACTGCTTTTAATTGATATCCAGTTCTGACTCCACCCGCTAAGTCCAACAAAGTAGCAAAAGGAATACCTAAAGGTGCTTCAAAATTTCCCGGTTTGTTAACTTGACCAGAAACGCAAAAAATCTTCGTCCCACCACTATTAGGTGGGGTACCGAGGTCTAAAAACCATTGAGGACCTTTTTGTAAAATCACGGGTACGGAGGTAATGGTTTCAGTATTATTTATCGTCGTAGGCCGTCCATATAACCCGTAGTTTGCAGGGAAAGGTGGTTTAAAACGTGGCATCCCTTTTTTGCCTTCTAAGGAATCCATCAAAGCTGTTTCTTCACCACAAATATAAGCGCCTGCACCTGTCACATTAAAAAGATTAATCTCTACTCCTGAACCTAAAATATTTTTACCGAGCAATCCTGCTGCTAGAGCTTCTTGCAACGCACCTTCACAACGCATAAAAGCTTCATGATATTCTCCACGAATATAGTTGTAGCCTACCGTGGCGCCCATAATGTAACACCCAATAGCCATTCCTTCTAATAATTGATGAGGATTAAAACGTAAAATATCGCGATCTTTGCAAGTACCAGGCTCACCTTCATCCGAATTGCACAATAAATATTTTTGACCCGGAGCCGATTGAGGAACAAAGCTCCATTTCAAGCCAGTCGGAAAACCAGCCCCTCCTCGCCCACGCAAACTAGCCGCTTTTAAGTCAGCAATTAATTGCTCCGCAGGTGTTTTTTCTTTTAAAATTTTTCGCCATACTTCCCAACCACCGACACTTTCGTAAGCTTGTAAAGTCCATGATTCAGGGAGATGTAAGGTGCGATAACATACTTGGTTTAATTGAATCATTTCATCGACTCCAACAGTGCATCGACTTTTTCGGACGTGAGATTTTCGTAATATTGATCGTTGTATTCCAGCATAGGCGCACCAATGCATGCTCCCATGCATTCCACTTCACGCAAAGTAAATTTGCCATCAGCACTCGTTTCGCCTAATTTGGTTTGGCATTTTTTTTCCAAGTGATCCACAATTTTTTGGCAACCGCGTAATTGACAAGGCAAATTGGTACAAACAGAAATTTTATGTTTGCCGATGGGCTGCAATTCATACATAGAATAAAAAGTAGCTACCTCGTAGACAGCAATTTTCGGCATATCTAAATAATTAGCCACCGCTTCAAGCAATGCATCCGTGAGCCAACCATGATTGGCTTTTTGAATGATTAATAAAGTGGCTAACACAGCCGATTGTTTTTGAGTACTTGGAAATTTCGCTATCCACGCATCGATTTTTTTTATGTCGTCTGCGGATATTAGTTGTTGCAACATGAGTCACCTCTACCGATCAATCTCACCAAACACAATATCTTGCGCGGACAAAATTCCTACCATATCCGCTAACATATAGCCTTTGCATAATTCATTTAACGCCGCTAAATGGGGAAACCCGGCCGCTCGAATTTTTAATCGATAAGGTTTATTAGCGCCATCAGAAATAAGAAAAATACCAAATTCTCCCTTGGGATGTTCAACAGCCGCATATACTTCTCCTACAGGAACACAATAACCTTCAGTAAATAATTTAAAATGATGAATCAACGATTCCATGTTTTCTTTCATCACGACACGCCTAGGGGGGACGCACTTATCTTCTAAACTTATTGGGCCAGGATTTTTAGCCAACCACTCGACGCATTGACGAATAATCTTAGTCGATTCACGCATTTCTTGTACGCGCACCAAATAGCGATCATAGCAATCCCCATTAGTTCCAACAGGAATTGCAAAATCTAATTGGTCATATACTTCATAAGGCTGTTTGCGACGAAGATCCCACTCTACTCCGCATCCTCGCAATACGGGTCCTGAGAAGCCAAGTGCAAGCGCACGCTCAGGCGAAATTATTCCCACATCTACTGTTCGCTGTTTCCAAATACGATTTTCGGTTAATAAAGTTTCGTAAGCATCAATGCGAGCCGGAAAACGATCCGTAAAATCTTTGATAAAATCAAGCAAAGAGCCTTCGCGATTCGCATTACGCTTGGCGGTTTCTTTGGCATCGGTAAAAATCGAAGGTTCATATTTAGGCATCGTTAACGGTAAATCTCGATACACTCCTCCCGGGCGATAATACGTGGCATGCATACGTGCACCCGATACAGCTTCATAAGCATCAATCAAATCTTCACGTTCTGCAAAAGCGTATAAAAAAATCGACATCGCTCCCAAATCTAAACCACAAGCACCAAGCCAAAGTAAATGATTTAAAATGCGAGTGATCTCATCAAACATCACGCGAATATATTGGGCACGCAGAGGCGGAGTAATACCTAGTAATTTTTCGATCGCAAGCACATAGGCATGTTCATTGCATAACATTGATACATAATCCAAACGATCCATATAACCAATACTTTGATTATAGGGTTTAGTTTCAGCCAGTTTTTCTGTACCACGATGCAATAACCCAATGTGTGGGTCAGCACGTTGAATGACTTCCCCATTAAGCTCAAGCACTAAACGCAACACTCCATGCGCCGCAGGATGTTGTGGACCAAAGTTGAGGGTGTAGTTGTGAATATCTGCCATAATGAATTATGCTCGATTGTTACCGTTATTCCGAATGACTTTAGGGACTAATACGCGCGGCTGAATATTCACAGGCTCGTAAATGACGCGACTTGAGGCGGCATCATAACGCACTTCCACATAACCAGATAAAGGAAAATCTTTACGAAAAGGATGCCCAACAAAACCATAATCCGTCATGATGCGTCGCAAATCAGGGTGCCCTTTAAATAAAAAACCAAACATGTCAAAAGCTTCGCGCTCATACCAATCAACTGCAGGCCAAATATGAATTAATGAATCTAAGATTAAATTTTCTTGCTCGGGAAAAACACGCATACGCAAACGCCAATTATTTTTTTGCGAGAGTAATTGATAAACCACTGCAAAACGAGGTTTATCCCAAGAAACTACCCGCGCCCCTTTCTCTATTTTTTCTACTGCGCGCTCAAAACCTCTGGAAGTGGCTTTGGTGGTTTCCCATTCTGTCATCCCATAATATAAATAATCCACGCCACACACATCCATACATTGTTCAAAAGCCAACTCCGGTTCATCGCGTAAAATTTTAGCGACGCTTAACAAATTTTCAGGCGCAATTTCTATACACACAACATCTTTGTGCTGCGCAATTTCCCCCAACCGCTCGCCTAAATGATGTTGCAATCGATGTGTTAATAATGTTTGATTTAAAGAATCCATATTAATCTCGGTCAAGAATTAATGGGGTACGGCGAATCTTATTTTGTAGCTGAATGATTCCATACACCAATGCTTCTGCCGTAGGGGGGCAACCAGGCACATAAATATCCACGGGCACGATACGATCACACCCACGAACGACCGAGTAAGAATAGTGATAATACCCACCACCATTCGCACAAGACCCCATAGAAATGACGTATTTTGGGTCTGCCATTTGATCATACACACGACGCAAAGCAGGGGCCATTTTATTACACAAGGTGCCTGCGACAATCATGACATCTGATTGACGTGGGCTTGGTCGAAACATTACTCCAAAACGATCCAAATCATAGCGTGAAGCACCGGCTTGCATCATCTCTACTGCACAGCAAGCCAACCCAAAAGACATGGGCCATAAAGAACCGGTCGCCGCCCAATCAAATAGTTTATCTAAGGTAGTGGTAAAAAAACCTTTTTCTTGAAAATCTTGAGGAATAATGGCATCGACTGACATGAACTTACTCCCACTCGAGAGCGCCTTTGCGCCATTCATAAATAAAACCCAACACTAACATCATGAGGAAAATTCCCATAGCAATTAATCCAGGTACTTTAAGTGTGCGTAAACTCACTGCCCACGGAAATAAAAATGCGGTTTCTAAATCAAATAACAAAAACAAAATGGCCACTAAATAATAACGCACATCAAAGGGCAAGCGCGCATCACCAAACGCCGGAAAACCACATTCATAGGCAGAATCTTTGATTGCTGTCGGATGTTTTTTAGCAATCAAGTGGCCAGCAAGAATAGGAACAATTCCTATTAATAAACCAATACCAATAAAAACTAAAATGGCAAAATAAGCGTTCATACGCATGACTCTTTTATAAATAAATGGTGCCGACGATGAGACTCGAACTCATACGGCTTGCGCCGCCACCCCCTCAAGATGGTGTGTCTACCAATTCCACCACGTCGGCAATAATTTTAGGTTGGAGTAGGCCCTGTAGGTAACACAGGAGCATTAGCTGTCTTGCTGCTATCTACTTGCGAAGCTGCCGCAATCACGGCGTTTTCTACACTATGTTGTTTCGCATAGTGCATAGACAATATCCCCAACGTTAAACTCGTCGCAAAAAACAACACACCAAACAGCGTAGTTAATTTCACTAAAAAAGAGGTCGCACCACTTGCACCAAACATACTGGTGGAAGCCCCAGCACCGAAAGAAGAACCTATATCTCCCGCTTTTGTACGTTGAATTAAAATTAACGCGAGTAAGACTAAGCAAATGACAATATGCAAAAATAAAACAAAAGAATACATGTTTACCCTCAGTATTGTTGATTGTCATTCAAATCATGCGAGGCAAATGACATATCCTGTAAAAAGCGAAAATTATAGCATTGATTCTGTCGATAGACAAAGGCTTTAAAATAGGCTTGGTAATAAGAGGAGCTTATCACTTTGTTAAGACAACACTGAGCAGTTTAGCGATACTCTTTGTTGGCTGCTGTGCTACAATGAGCGGCGAAAAGCAATTGTTACTTTATTTTTCTTAAATCTTAGGAGCTTATAATTATGAAAAAATCAATTCTCATAAGTGTATTATCCATGCTAGCAACGGTAGCAACAGCCTCCCCGTCCTCTACTATATCACAACATCCTTTAAATCTGCCGGTACCCTGGCATGTGCAATCTATGAGTAACCCTGCTACTTTTACGGTATATGGGGGCACTTATTATGTTATTTTACAAGATGCGGGTTATAATTCTGGTAATACCGCTACGGTAGATTGTGGAGACGGAACAACTAAAGGAACAATCTCTCAGCAACACCCTATGCAAGAGTGCGATTTGTATGCGATGGGCGGTAAATATTATACAGTTTCTATTACGCCTACCAAAGATCTTGGCACTGACCCAATGAGCGGCGTGTTTACTACTTCTTTAGCGAAAACTCACTAAAGCTTTATCCCCTAAGATCTCAGTTCACCGAAGCTGAGATCTTTCAATTTTTATAAGTATATACCCATCGTACTTGAAGATACTGGATTCTAACGTTGTCTTTTCCGCAAGCTAAAACTTTCTTTCACTTAGAAGAGGAATCGCCTCTCCCGCAAAGGGGAGAGGCGACGCAAATTCAAAAATCATCGCTCACAGAGGCCGGGCGTGACTAGTTACTTTATAGAGGTGCCCTTAAGATATTTTTAATGTTAAATAGAGTAACATGGTTTCAAAATAACAAGAAAATAACATGTTATATCTAAAAATGTGACCTGTTGATTCACAGAAAAATCAGGAATTATTATTGTGCTACGAAATAAACAACTACCACAAGCCGATGATCCTCCACAAGCCAATCCTGCGCAAATAAACCAACAGTTAGAAAAATCTTTGGCAAAACAATTGCTAGAGATGGAAGGGTTTAAAAAAAATACATATAACCCTTCAATATATACTCCTTCAAATGATGAGATAGACAAGGTGGTAGAAAGCAAATTCGCAACCGCATCAAGTTCGACAGATAAAAGAGTACATCAATGGAGCGTATATTTCTTTGCTCGTAGTGCTGAAACTCCTCGTAGTACGGAAACTCGTAGTGCTGAAACAAGTATCCTTCCTTTTTTAATTGAACTAGAAGCTAACTTAATCACAGTAAAAACAAAACAACTTGAGCAAGCTGAAGAACATCGTCCTAAAGCAATCGATGCTAAATCAAGTGAAGCACCCACCTTATCTACTGAACCAAGTCAGACCAATTCTTCTCATAGAAGCGACAAAGTGACGCTCAACTTAAATTGCGCTCCTTACTTTCCTCGTCAAAGCCAAAATACTGCCGCCTCAGGTGCTTCAGGACCACCGGTTAGGGCTACTACCGCTAACGCCCCAGAAGAAATCTTTACATGCTTTTCAAGTAGCTCTGTTGAGGAGTGTGTTAACTGGTTTATAGAAATGCTTCAAACAATAGTTGGCGAGAGATACCACTGGTATGCCTCTAATCAGTTAAGCAGGATAAAGCCTGGTGACACTGATTTTACTGATGTAATAAGCGAGGATCCAGAACTTAAAGACCAATTAAATAGATTTCTATCGTCAAAACAAGCACTGGATAGAAGAAGCATCTTATTACAACATTTTGCAGAAATAATAGCGCGTCCAGCTTCGAAATATTACAGAATGCGTGATACAGGAAAAAGGACCACCAAACTTATTTATCACTTGCATGTGGGTATTCATATCTTAACTGAAATTCTTCTTCTTACACCTTCAGAAAGTATCCAACAAGATATTGGTGAAAGCTTTGAACTCCTTCAAAGCAAGAAAAAAACTAAAAACAACTCTAAATTTGATACCGAAGAGTTCACAAGTATTTTCGCAATATTTAGAGATAGTTGTTTAAGACGCCTGCCCGATTATCGCCCTGGCACCGTTACTAGTGTAGACACAGAAACCGTTTCGAGTGTAGATAAAGAATCAGAAAAAAAGATGGTCCTATTGAGAAATAGTCTTCATACAATACTTGACAGTCTCTACGACCCAAAAACATGCAAAGAAAGTGCTGAAAAAGAACTAGCAGATAAATTTTTTAGCACTCTAATGAGAAATAAAAAAAAATTTCACCCATCACTTGAAATATCAACGAAATTACAAGAATTTTTGGCAGAAGCTTTATTAAAGCAGGAGCCTGGAAACACTATTTTATTAGAAAATTTCGCGCAAATAATAACGACACTAGCTTTAGAATTTTATAAAAAAGTTCAACAAGAAGTACGAACAACTAAAAGCACTTATACTTTTTTTGTTGGTACTTTTATTTTAGAAAAAATTTTTGAGAACACACTCCAAAACGATATTCCAATGGTTTCTGCTAAAATAGCAAAAAGCTTTGAGGATCTACCTACGCGTTGCGCTGCTAACCGTGTAAAGCTTGAAAAATGTGCAGGGGTAGTTGAACTATTTAAAACAGAATGTTTAATACTTTGCACGAAAAAACTAGAGGAGTCGTTGGCTTCTGGTGATTGCGCGCAAACAAGCGCTCCTTTCTCAAGGTTTTTTGGCGAGTGTTCTCGCGAAATGATCGCAACTGATTCCGCACCTAGTGGTTTACCAAAAGAAGTCGTAGATCCTGCAAGCGTCGCCACAGAAGAGCCTAAACAACCACCCTATACAACATAAACCTCCTATGGCTATCGTCGAATTTTAGGTGATTTGCAAGCAAAGCATATTTCCATTGGCGCAATACTTAAAAATAGGTTACTATTTTTATGCGACGGAACGCACAATTGAAAGATCGTTCAATTGAGTTCAGTGGTAATTTTAGTCTACACTCTTTAAGATTTACCTTATACAAGCACTTAATTGGGGGCGCAATGGAAAAAGCGACGAACAAAACTCAACCCGCTAAACCTTCGAAAATTAAACGTACGGCTAAGTTTCTTTTCGATATTCCTGCATGGATCGGCACAAGCAATATTGGTGATTATACTAAGTGGTTAAAAACTTTATTTGCCAGTGCATTTCTTAAAAAAACTCAGAATGATACGGAACCACCACCCGTAGATTTTGCACAAGCGATGCAACAACAAGGCTTGGATGAAACTGCTCTTAAAAATCAACTCCGTGTTTATAAACGGAGCAGTTGGTTGTTTTTTGCGTTAACCTTAGGGGCAGTGGGATATTTAGTTTATCTTTGGTTTCATGCTTCATGGATCATTTGTTTTGCAGGAGTTGTAGTGTGTATTTTATTGGCATTAAAAACCTATTTTTATAGTTTTTGGAGTATGCAAATTGGCAACCGAAAATTAGGTTGTTCATTTAACGATTGGTTAGCTTGGATAGTTAAGGGGAAAATATGAGACATATACTTTTACGCTTAAGCACCTGCTTAACCCTCTTTTTCTTATTTCCCGCTTTAGGGTGGGCACAAAGCCCTGGCGATGTGCCAAGCGGCGGTCTTTTATTACCCCCCCCAGGAGATCAATCCGTCATTTATTTAGGATACATCTTTGGTGTCGTCGGCAACCTCATTCACGGCACCGGCTCGCAAATTATGGGCCATATGTTTGCGCAATTTAACAGCGCTGTCTTGGCTTTAGGCGGCCTGATTGTCACCTACACCACCGTCCTTGGGATTGCCAATACGGCTCATGAAGGTGAGTTTTTAGGCAAAAAATACAGCTCCTTTTTTATTCCCTTTCGTACCGTACTTGGCATCATGCTAATTGTTCCGACGGCTTCAGGTTATTCTTGGATCCAAATTATTGCCATGTGGGTGGTTTTACAAGGAGTAACCACTGCCAATATGGTCTGGCATGCCGCCGTACAATACCTTCTTAATGGTGGTGTCATTATTGTTCAAAATCAAGATATTAACTCTACAACAGGGCAAAAAGTACGTACGGAAATCACCTCGCTTAGTCAAGCAACAACCTGTTTGCGTCTATTGCAAAACATGACAAATCAACTGGTAGCTGATCCTAGCGTTACGAATCCAGTGCCTACCACCTCACTCCTTAATTCCGTATTAAATACGATGCCCGCCCCCGATCCCAACCCGCATTCTACGAGTTATGTCCTCGTTCGCCTTCCTAATTTCGACCAAAAATCAGATCCGTATTGGGCACCATTTAATGGTGTTTGCGGCGAACTGGGCGTCACTTCTTATAACTCCACCGCGGTTCGTCAAGCACTTCTTGATTTATATAGCTCGACCGCACCTCTAAGCGGCGCGTGCGATGCCGCTTTTTACCAAAAAGATCCTGCCAATCCGGGATATTGGACTAAAAAACCAGGGCTTCCTCCTGGTATTAGCATTGACAGTACCTGTTCCACTCCCGATCAATGTCTCCCAAATGGTATGGTTGGCACTAGTCTCTCAGATGCCCAGGTTAATCCTTATAATATCCCTGGGGTCATACGTGGCACTATTCCTGTCGTCTCTTGGTGTAACCCCATTAATCAAGCCAGTATTGCGAATATGGACCAAAGCATCAATATGGCTACCATGGATTATCTAGGGTTAACTTATGAGACCACTCATAATCCTTCTTCAATTGTCAATGCCAAAGACCTTAAAGATGTCGTCGGAGATGACCCTACCATCAGTAGCTGGTTCAATGCCGGGGCCTATTATTTTGCTTTATTACAAGCAAGCGAAGGTGGTCAATTAGGCGGTAGTCAACATGATTTCGTGATTGATTTTGATAATTCGCCTCTCACAAGCTCACAAGGAAATTCCACTTTAAAAAGCTTAGCGAGTACCGTCGGCGCTTCACTCCCTGATCAACTAAATATTAGCAACAAAGGCATTAACACAATCCCAAATAACCTCCAAGGTTTCGTCGACTTTCTAAAAGAATGGTTAATGCCATTTTTTGCGGCCAAACCCGATACCCCTAATGGTTTAATGGCGGCTTTCCTCAGCCTGCAAAAACCTGCACAAAACATTGGACATGAAGATGTCAAAGTCAGTCATACTGATTTTAGCCAAGGAAAAGACACGTCTTCCGTTATTCACGACATCAGTGGACCTGGATCCATCCTTTACGGCGCCTTTGATAACTTAATTACCGCTCAGCAAACTAATTCAAGCCCAATGATTATTATGATGGATTTCGGAGCGGCTTGTATTCAATTTGCTTTGAATACTTGGATATCCCTCATTGTAATTTATACCGCGTTAACTGCCGTTTATGCGGCCGTTCCTTCAGTCGCCCTAGGGGTCATCACGAATGTATTAGGCATATTTTATGCCCCCTTAGTCACTATTTTATTGACGCCATTGTTAGTAAACGGTGCCATGCTGCTCTTTTATATGCCTGCTGTGCCCTTTATGATTTTCACCTTTGGTACCATCGGGTGGATTATCGGGGTAATTGAGGCCATGATTGCCGCGCCCATTGTAGGCTTTGCCATTATGCACCCGGAAGGTAGCGACGTGTTTGGTAAAGGTGACGCTGGTTTAATGTTAATGTTAAACTTATTCTTACGCCCTCCTTTAATGATATTTGGATTGATCGCGGGAATCATGATTAGTTCCATTGGGGTTTGGATCATTAACCAAGGCTTTTCGTCGGGAGTTGTAGTTTACATTCAAAATATTGGGCCAGGCTGGCAAACGGGTGCCATTGCTTATATTGCTTTACCTATCTTGTATATGATGATGGTATTGCAAGTCATTAATCGCTCTTTTACGTTGATTTATAATTTCCCCGACAAAATCACGCAATGGATCAGTGGTGGTTTACAACAATCTCTCGGCCAAGAAATGTCGAGCGCCGAAAAAGAAGCTCGAAGTGGCATGGAAGGCCATATGAAAACGGCTGGAGAGTTTAAGGCGGGTACAGCCAGTGCGGCTAAAGGAGCTGGAGAAGGAGAGCAGAACCGTGCGCTCTCTAATCCTAAGGTAAAAGGCGCAAGATCGCGCTTTTATGATAAGAGTGGACAAACATAAAAAACACAGTGCTGTGTATAGCGCTAGCCACTTAGTTTTAGACAAGGCGCAAGTGAGAGATGCGAATACTTATCTGAAAAACTGTAAAACCACGGCTTAGCTTGTGGGGTGAGGTATTCATATATTTTTAGTGGTATTTTGTCGTTGCGAGGAGCACGAAGTGCGACGAAGCAATGACGATCACTATAGGTAGGATATAAAGTTAACGAGAGGTCATTTATGGGTAGCAAATCTAAAAACAAACCAGGCAAATTCAAGCAATTAAAGAAAGTTCCTATTTCTTGGGCCAACCGTGCGCAACTAGAAAAAGAAGCAGCGCTTCAAGAAGCGGCCGAGATTGAACGTAAGATTCGTGCCCAGCTGGAACTTGTAGGTGAAGAAGCAGGTGGAGAGTTCATCGTAGTCACTAAAAAATTTCAATCAAATTGGCGCAAATTAAATCAAGAACTCTTAGCTTTACTGCACTCAGAAGGTGATTATGCCTATGTCGCTCGCGAATTAACGCGTCTACGCAATAAAGCCGAGCGATATACGAAGGAGTTTAATGCTCCTCAAGCCCGCAGCCTACTTGAAAATTTTGACGAGCGATTAGCAGAAGTCAGCACATTTCGTGCCGACCACACGAAAGATTTTGAAAAACATCGCTGGCATGTGGAAGAGGCGCTGAAAGAAAAAGATCTTTTTGAGGCATTGGACGCCACAAGTAAAGTCATTACGCACCGCATTGAGGGCGATGGAGGAAGTTTAGCGCCTTTGTGGGTACCAGGCGAACGAGGCGCAGCTCCCACCGGACGCTTAGGGAGTTTAAGTAGCGCACCTGGTATCAGCTTAACGCTGCGTGACACCAACGAGTTCAGTAGAGAAACGCAAGCAGAATCAGTCAAACAATTGAAAGACCTGCTAGCAAAATTTCAAACGGTAGCCAACGATTTAAATACGAAAAGTAGTAAATCCAAAAAAAGCGCGGCTTCGGTTTCCACTGTACGCCTTACAGATGAACAACGCACTACATTAACTACCGCTTATGAGAGCTTTATAAGAGAACATGAGGCTACGTTAAAAAAAATCCAAGATCAAATTCATTCTAATACCACTAAACGAGCCGGGTTAGTTCCTCCCTCTCCACTCATCCCTCGCCTAGATGACTCCACCAATCAACTTACTGACTTACAGACGAACCTGACTAATGAGCTTGCGAAAGTAACAGATAAATGGCGTGAAACTTCTGCCTCTTTCGCTTTACCTGCAGTAAGCTCTTTTATCGATACCTGTCGCCCTATTATCACCACACTCACTGCTCCTCTACCTTCCTTTCCTATTCTTCAAGGAGACTATTCCTCAGAAGCCATCATTAATCTTCAAACACAATATCCTGCTGAACTTGCAGAACTTCAAAAAAGCTTTGAGGATCTCAAAACCAAATATTTGACTGGCACGCTAACGCAAGAAGAATTTAATACGCAACTCACCTCGTTAAAAAATGATTTTACAAAAAAACTGGAGGCCTACTCAGCAGCAATTAAAACTGAAAAAACTGCAGTGGAAGCCATTCCAGTGGATCCTGCAGCAGCCCCTCTCCCCATCGAGGAGGCCCTCAAAGCGCTGACCGATGCTGCAGCTTTCGTCAATGCAGAAAAAGAGGCACTCACGAAAGCATTGGATAATGCGCTCAAGCCTACGCTGCCTGATCGTGCTTCATTTCAAGTAAAATCTGATGCGTGGCTCATTCGCTGGAACACGGAACATCCCACAAATAAAAAAACAATTCATGATTTAACGGATACAGAAATTGAAGCCATCCAAGCCATGAAGCAGGCAGATATTACCGAAGCATTAAAAATTGCGTTTCAAGCAAGTGCAGCAGATCACCGTATCAATCGTGGCGCTTATCATTTTGGCCTTGAATATAAACGCGTACCACTTGGCCCAGATGACGTCGCTGGCTCCATCTTTGCTTTTCACCCAGACTTTGATAGCAAAAGAATCCCTACCGGGAATTATAACTTCCGAATCACACGCTACCCTCTTACGCCTGCTGAACTCGACCGCTTAGGTCGAGATATTGCCTTGGTGTGTGAAGCCAAAGGCGCAAAAGGTGAATTTACTATATCCTACGTTCCTTCCAACTCTAAAAAATTTGTCGACACTATGAGAAAAGCGGCTTATCGGCATGGCATCACCGCCAAAATCACTGCCCCCCCCTATGATGATCCAATGAATAAAACTACTCGTAAAACAGATCACGAATTCGAGGCGTGGAAGAAAAATTATGATCTCAAAAAAAACGCTATTCCTCTTTATGAAAAAGTTGTAAGCGAAATGAGTGGAGAAGATTTAAGTGATGTGTGGGTAAACAACAACCCTCGTGTAAAAGCTCTACTAGAAAAAATAGATGACGTAAAAAGCGCCAACAAAGAAGAGTTACTTACAGAAATCCAGACGCTAGCCTCAACCAGGGATCCTATTATTTCTCCCGAAGAAAAAAAACAACTAAAAGCCATGGTAGAACTGCGCCTCAAAGCAGAAAGCTTAAAAAAAGAAATTGCTGACAATGCGCAGCTTACCCCCGAGCAAAAAGTGTCGCTG
Source organism: uncultured Gammaproteobacteria bacterium (assembly GCA_964471475.1). Classification (GTDB taxonomy): domain Bacteria; phylum Pseudomonadota; class Gammaproteobacteria; order CAISUE01; family CAISUE01; genus JAJNBD01. The sequence goes on along the minus strand of CAYYFQ010000022.1, from coordinate 3,511 downwards.
ACGGCCACTGTCGATCTTTTTGTGGAATCTCGTTGTAACGGCATCCATCGTCTACGCCCTGTCACGGGTGCCGATGCAGATCTTGCAAAAAAAAATCGAGAGGCCTTCCAAAAATCAGCGCAAGATCAATATGCGGCTTTACAAGGGGTACGACGTGATCTTGAGGACACGAATGCGGCGACCATTAATGCCATTACTCACACACAACTGGCTACCAATCAAGCCGTACAAGTTGGCTTACGTGAAATGAGATCTGAGTTAGAGCCCCACACACAAGAGGCTTTTGCTTTTGACAGACAACAAATACCAGATAATTTGAGCTGGAAACACCCAATTGAACTCGATTCTCGAGCAATGCTCAGTCAAAACGTAGCCGAATATCGTGAATTACGCCCACACATGGCGAGATTAGAAAATGAACTACGAGAAAGCGGAAAAGTGAAATTACCTACGGACGATGCGCGCCTTGTCGAACTAGAGAAAGCAAGATCTCTGACTCCAGAACAATCCATGCAATTTGATAGGTTTAATAGACTTGCTCAAAAAGCACGAGGCTTCCCAGCTTACACTGATGCAGAAGGGAACCGAGTTCCTGCCCAGCCCCCTCAACCTCTCACTCAAGCAGAACTTGAAGCAATGCGGCAAATCCGAAACCAGCTTACAGGATTAACACGCCAAGGATTCAAACTGAGGAACATAGATTTTATCGAGTTTCCAGATATTGACAAAGCAGAAGTAAAAGCAGGAGAAGATTTAAATGATTTAGAAAAAGCGCAACTTGAAGATTATAATCTTAATCTTCAAAAATTGCGCAGCTTAGAAAATACATTAAGAGGAGTCAAGATTAACATTGACTCACCAGATCGAGTGGCTCTGCCTGCAGCAGCTTTGGACGAGAGGACCGAGGCTTTATTAACAAGCTATAACGACTTAAACCGAGAGCAACTAGCAAATGCACGGGCGCGTCAAGCACCAACTATCCGCACTAGTCAATTAAGCTTAGGGAATACCCTCCAAGAGGAAAGCGTCCGAGAAAAACTATTAACGAATCCATCCGCAGATAGCCATTTACGCTATCAACAACGCGTAGTAGAAAATGCGGTTAAACTTGCTCAAGTCGCCAAAAAAATTCGCGAAGGCCACCCTTTTGCTCCCCCTACTTTTAATTTTTTTGATCTCCTTGTTTCTTTGCGTGGAATGCCCGCTTCCACATGGGAAAATTTGCCTGAAGCCGCGCAACAGATCAGATTCGAGGATGGTTCTGAAACCACATTGAAAGATTTCCTTAACGAAGCTTTGGAATACTTAAAAGATAAAGAAGTTCACACTGCCACACAAGCCGTACAAGCTTTAACAGCAATATCAGATAACCCTGCATTTGCTAATCTTAACAAAGTATTAGACGATGGAAAATCCCTTAAAACATTGGCACACGAGCTTCAAGACGAGAGGCTAGTAAAAACATTAATAGAGAAAATTACTGAGCTTTTAGCAGCCAACCCAGCCGGAGCTAGAAGCGTCTCTACTCGAGATCGCTTAGATGTTAAAAAAGCACTTAAAGAACTTACAGAACCCACACCGTCGGTAGATATTATTTTCTTGCAAGATCTCGTAGCGGCTTTTGAGAAAAATTCATTTGGCTATCCTTACGACCGTTCGTTATTACTTCACCCCGATGTCAAAGCCCATCTTTATAATGAACTCAAGAAAATCGATTTAGAGAAAAACTTTAGCTTGAAGATCAAAGCCAATGATACGCCTGTAGAACAAGCCCAAAAGCTAAAAGCATTGATAGAAAAGCTGGATAAAGATTATCAAAACGCTTTAAGAAGACAACCCACGTTGACGGATCCCCAAAAGGAAAATTTACAAAAAATCTATCGCACTCACCTGAAACAAGCGATTGAGCACTCAATCGTAGAAGGCCGTCTTGCTGGGGGACGGATTCCTGACTTAAAAGCTGCGACCATTGGCCTCACTTACGACTTAATGGAGCTTGACAATCACGAAGCCCCCCTAGCTGTGGCGGCAGCAGGAGCACTTCAACCTGATCCTAGAGTTGCTGAAAAATTAGCGAGCCTTGTGGGCGCCAATATCGGCATTTTACAATTTGCCAACCTTCCGGAAGATTCAAGAAAACAAGGCATAACGGCTCTTGAAACGGCAATTCAAGCTCGTGTGCATGAGATTACGATGTCTCCTAATACTTCAGAAGTTTTAGCTTCATCCAATGCGATCAAATTCTTGAGAGATAATTTTCCGGCAGAACTGGTGCTCCGCACTCTAGATCACGTGGATACCGAGCACCGGGCCCTGGCGGCTGCAGGGGGAGGCGCTCCTGCGGCTGCTCCTCTTGTTGGCGCTCCCCTCTTCACACAAAAAACGCGTGAAGCGTTAGCGCTGGCAGCACTTAACCAACATTTAGACGCAAGGCTTCCAGCAATCTGCAATATCCATCATTATATTAATGATAATACCGATCGCGATACCGCGATGGTCACAGCTCTCAAGGACTATCACGAAAAAATCACTTCTGACTATGCGGCCTTAACGCAAACAATTCGCACGAAGTATGTTTCTCATCCAATCATTGAGCAAAAACTACTCGAGCGACTTAACCAACGATTTAATCTTGCTATCGATCAGCAGTTGAGAAATGTGCAAGCCTCCTTAGATCGAGAAATGCCACTACCTGCTAATTTCATAAGAGATGTACATCTACAGTTTGTAGCCGTACTAAATACCAATAACGTCACTGAAGCACGAACCACATCACCAATCGTCAACTTACAAGCTTTTACTCAACTCTATCGGGATACCCTTGGGGTAAGAGAACGCGCATACAATTCTTTAGTTGAGACAACTATACCGCAGGAATTAAGGGAACATAACCTGCAACTCTCTATACCAGCTGGCAATGATGCTGCTCAAGCATTAATTATTTTCAATGGTTTTAAAAACCACCTGCAAGCAGCTTATGACGCCTCCCTTCAATTAGGGAAAGAGCAATTAGGCCAACACTCAAAAAAATATAAAGATTTTGAAAAAGAAGCCACGCAAGCTTTTATCACTCACCTAACACAAGTATTAAATGACGCTCACGACGAACTCAATAGGTGCTTTGGAATGCGAGGTAATATAGCTGCAATAATCAGACAATCTCTTCCTCTGGCAACTAACTTACATAACGTCAGCACTCAATTAACTGAGGCTCAGGCTGCCCAAGAACGTCAAGAAGCACAAGCACTTCAGCGAGCGAATGCAAGACGCCCCCGATCAGGAGCGGTAGCGCAGGAGCTACAGGCATTAGGCGGCGCAGATAGAAATAGTGCTGCTGGTGTGGCGCATCCACCAGGCAGGCCTCCATCGCCTCCATCTTCTCATCGCCATTAACGCATAACAAGGGTCATAGGCGTCAACTTAAACCCCTGTCATGCCAGCGCAAGCTCGTATGATTGTCATGCCAGCGTAGGCTGGCATCCAGTCAGGTATGTTTTTAGGCAATGCAAGC
>CAYYFQ010000021.1:0-35776 GCA_964471475.1 uncultured Gammaproteobacteria bacterium | reverse complement strand
CGCAGCAGTCTTCGCTGATATCACAACCGTTAGAAATTTTAGGGATACATTAGCAAACCAACTAATTGACACAAAAAACTTAACCCATTAATATAGTTAAAAAAACCATACACGAAGTTAAAAATGCGCACTACCCCTACAAATATAGCCAACCAAAATTCTTATGCTCTATTGGCGATTTTACTTTGTGGTGCTTTCTTATTTTATAAATATATTCTCCAAGTCTATCCTAGTATTATCACTGAGCAACTCATGCGCGAATATCATTTAAGCGGCGCTGGCTTAGGTAATCTTGCGGCAACTTTTTATTATTCTTATATGATTGCGCAATTATTTGTGGGCGTTTTGCTGGACAAATACAGCACAAGGCTCTTAACTTCCATTGCTATCTTTGGTTGCGCGGTAGGTATTTTATTATTCGCACTCACTCATAATCTATTAGTTGCGCAACTTTCTCGCGCTTTAATGGGCATCGGAGTCGCTTTTGCCACAGTGGCTTACATGAAAGTGGCCGCCATGTGGTTTTCCCCAAGACGCTATGCCTTTATTGCAGGATTGTTAGCAAGTGCGGCAATGGCAGGAGCCGTTTTTAGTCAAGCACCTTTAACCATGTGTATGAATGCGCTTGGCTGGCGCCCTTGTCTGTTTTTGGTAAGTTTGACCGGTTTCGCCCTTGCAGTAGCATTTTTTATTTGGGTGCGAGATAAAAAAACTTCAGTTGCACAAATAGGCGCTCATGAAATTTCGCTGCAAGATATCAGCGAAGTTTTCAAAAACAAAAAAAATTGGTTGCTTACTTTTTATAGTGGGCTTGCTTTCTCACCCGTTGCTGTCTTTGGCGGTTTATGGGGCAATCCTTTTTTAGTGGAAGCGTACCATATTAACAAAACCATGGCTGCCAGTTTAGTTTCCTTAGTTTTTCTAGGTCTTGGTGTGGGAAGCCCTCTCCTTGGAATGCTCTCTGATCATTTGGGTGAACGCCGTCATGTGATGTTTTATAGCACCCTCACTTCTTGTGTTTGCATCGCCTTAGTCTTGTATTGTCACGCGCTTCCGTTAAGTGTCGTAAGTTTTCTGTTATTTTTATTTGGCTTTGGCATTGGAGCCTTTATGTTAGTTTTTGCCATCGGCAAAGAACTCAATGATATTCGCCTCACCGCAACGGTAATTGCAATGATCAACGCAAGTGAAGCTTTATTAGATGCCATCACTGAGCCCAGTATCGGAAAATTATTAGATTTTACTTGGAATGGCTCCATAGTGAATGGCGTCCATCATTTTTCTTTACACAGTTATTACGTTGGCTTAAGTGTGTTACCCCTTTATTTATTGATTGCTTCGTTATTGCTGTTACGCGTTAATAAAACATAAGGCGTGTTGTAAAGAAGCCCCGCCTATGCTAAGTTATCCACCTGATGTCTATCTTAACCTCGAGGGAATATTATGTCATTATGGAAAATAGGAGCCGTACTGGCGCTTAGCCTAGGAAGTGGTTTAGTTAATTTTGCGCTAGCAGACGACGACCCTTGTGACAATAACTGCATCTCACTCCAGCAACTTGTCGATGCAGACGAAGGTGGAAGCTATCCAAAAAATTTCACCGTACAGTCTTCTTGGGTAGGAATTACTGGATTAAGTGCTTTAACAAATTCAAAAACTCAAGATTATATACAAGGACATATCCAAGAAGCGCTTTATAAATTTTGGGCAACTTATTTGAAAGATAAATCAACTCCTATTGGATTTAAAATAATTGTTAATCCAGAAGATTCAGAAAAAGATGCGCAAATACTGGATGATGATAATGCTATCTATAATTTTCGAGCAGGCTTGCAAAATATTGCACAACAAACCTTACAAGCTTCTCACAATACCCACTCCCTTGGTCAACTTACTTTAGACTTACAAGATTCTACTATTGAATCCGATCCAGCACATTATCAAAATGCTGTAAAAAGCTGGCAAGGTTTCTATAATAATATTTATTCTTCCGTTCATTTTGTGGATAATCAAATTAACCCTCCCATTCTCGAATGTACAAGTAGCCATGTTTCTCAGGCCACTTGTTCTGCAATTCAACATACACTTATCCAAGCCACTCATACGCCACGTAAAACCCATGAGGATGCTGATAAATCTATCTCTCATAAGGATAGCACCCATAAACATCACTCGCATAAACATATCTTGCATAAGCATATCTTACATAAGCACAGCCCGCATGATCATATCTCCCACCAAATAACCATCACACATGAAGCAGAGATTCCCACAGTAATTCATAACGCTATTGAGAATGCTAAAACCAAAAAAGAAACCTCACAAATAGATTTTACGTCAAAAGCGGCGGGCATTGCTGCCATGAAAATTTTAGGCGAACATTCTCCTTTATCAATAGAAGCAATAGCCTCCGCAAGTTTAGCTCAGGAAACCCCTCATAACCCGTTGAAAGATGCTCTAGCCGCTGGTACTCTTATTCGCTCAGAACCTGACAAAATTGATTATGGAGTACATCTTAGAAAAGATAATAGCGCTGATTTAATTATCTATCGTTTTCATAAGGAAGGAACCGATCGGCTTATGCAAACGGAACATTTTAACAACTCAGACGAAGCTACTATTGCGATAACCCAAAAAATCGCTCGAGTGAAAGATAAAAAAGTGCTTTTCATTGCACCTAAATCTGAGCCTGCCTCTGGTTACGAATAAAAAACTATCCGTCGTGTTGCGGTTTATGGAGCAATTCTGCATAATCTTTATTTTATAACCTCAATCTGGCAAAAAGATTTTTTATGCAAGTAAAGAAAATTTTAGTAGGTGCTTTTTATTCCATAGGAATATCATGGTTAGGCTTTTTTCACTTAGCATGTGCTGCCACCCCTGCGTCACCTGCAGGTTATTGGCAAACGATAGATGATGAAACTGGCAAAGCACGAAGTATAATCCAAATTATAGAAACCCCTACGCATCAACTTTATGGTCGCATCATTCAAGTTAGCTATTTTCGCGGTGAAAAATATACTGATGTATGCAATCTATGCGCCACCAATGATCCTCGTCACAATAAACCCAACTTAGGATTAATTATTTTAGTAGGGATGCAACCTACAAAAAATTCTCATGTCTGGGATAATGGCAAAGTACTCGATCCTCACAATGGCAAAGTGTATGATGCAAAATTAACCCTATCAGATGAGGGCAATACACTCGTGTTACGTGGTTATATTGGCATTAGCTTGCTCGGGCGAAACCAAACGTGGCATCGTATCCCCCTCAACTCCTTGCACCAACTCTTAGGAACTCCAATGAATACCTTGAGTAATGGTGTACTTCTCACTAACAAGGGCAATTATCTTGCCGCAGGCTACAATTCTGCCAGTCCCATTTTGCAGGCACTCCATGGAAAATAAAGTTAATTACGTCACAGTCACTGAACATCACGACGGCCAACGTTTAGATAATTTTTTATTGCGCCATCTTAAAGGCTTGCCAAAAAGTCACTTATATCGCTTGATTCGTAAAGGCGAAGTACGTGTCAATAAGAAACGCTGTGATGTATCAGATAAATTACATACAGGGGATGCAATACGAATCCCCCCTGTGCGCTTGACGGCACCGACGGATGAAAATAGCGCGCTGACTACTCCTCAACAAGATTTGCTCGATCGGCATATTATTTTCGAAAATGATGATTTTATCGTCATTAACAAACCCCCAGGGCTAGCAGTCCATGGAGGTAGTGGCATTCACTTAGGTTTGATCGAGATGTTACGACGTTACAAACCCGAATATAAAAATACAGAATTAGCACATCGCTTAGACCGTGATACTTCAGGCTGCATTTTAATTGCCAAAAGAATGTCTGCTTTACGTATTTTACATAATTTATTTCGCGAAGATAAAATTCAAAAAATTTATACTACACTCGTCAAAGGCTATTGGCCTCCTAAATTAAAATATGTGGATGCTCGACTAAAAAAACAAATACTACAAAGCGGCGAGAGAATGGTGAAAGTAACTGATGACGGCCAAGAAGCAGCCACAAGTTTTCGAGTGTTACAGCGCTTTAAAAATACCACTTTGATGACGGCGGAATTACATACTGGGCGTACACATCAAATTCGTGTGCATGCGCAGCATTCTGAGTATCCTATTATAGGAGATGAAAAATATGGTGATAAAGCTTTCAATAAAAAAATAGCTCAAAATAGCCATATCCATCGGTTATGTTTACATGCTACCGAGTTAAAATTCACTTGGCCTGGCACTAAAAAATTATTTCATTTTAAAACGGAAGTACCGGACACCATGATTCCAACAGAGTAATTGCTTGCTTTCTTCAAGCAGAAAATACGAAAATCTTACAGGAGTTGACTTCATGAAAACCTCTTTTAGCATCAAAAGTTCCCGCGTCGAATCGCTCACGGATGGTATCTTTGCCATTGCAATGACCATTTTAGTTTTTAATCTGACACAATCCAACGACCCTATTATTTTAAATTTAAATTGGCACAATCATTTATATTACAAATTATTCGTTTACGCTGGTAGCTTTATTATTCTTGGAACCGCTTGGGTAGGGATGGTGTTTCAATACAGTTTTTTACGTGAGATCAATCGACTTTATTTATGGTTAAATATTTTTTTTCTCATGGGTATTTGCATCGTTCCTTTCTCCGCTTTCTTACTTGTACAATCTCATCGTGCACTGTATGATATCAATTTTTACTGCGTCAATATTTTTTTTACTACATTCATGCAATGGATCATTTGGAGATATGCACAATATCGAAGATTAAATGATACAACAATTACCGATGGCGCCATCAGCCATTCCATTTATCATCGAATTTTTATCGCCTTAGTCTTATATATTATTGCGCTCATGATTGCTCCTATGAATGCTAATCTAGCTTTTGTTTTATTACTTATTCCACCAATTATTCATTTTTTCCCTGGAAAACTAGATAAATATCTTGAGCAGTAATAAAATACTTGTTCCTTAAAAATAATATATTTCAACTTAAATTAATTAAAAAACTCTATGAAACGAAACTATGTACGGCATGCAAATAAATATACAGAAGCCTCCTCGGATTTAGACCATGTATATACTCAAGAAATACAAACGCTCAATCGCGCATGGGGATTGTATGGATTTTGGATAGGCAACTTATTAAGCCAATATCGCCTAGATCAACCAGAGTTACCTCGCTTAAGCACGGCCTTGTCAGCTAATTGCGGCGAAAACGGCTTATTTTTACATGACACCTCAGGCTTAGCACCCCATTTACTAGGTTTATATTTTCTACATGCTTGGCATCATCAACAGATTTTACACGATTACGAACAAGTATTTTGGCTGCCATTTATGCAGCTGAAAAAACTACCACACCAACCTTCAGAAGATAGTCCTGCTACGATGCAACAGCTAGCCAGTTTGATGCATCCAGAGATTACTTATCATCCTGAAAAAAAAACTTTAATTATCATCACTGGAATTGATTATTTAAGCCACGATACTCTCATGAAGGATCCAAATTTTGAAGCAGTAGCTCGAGCGTGGCACACTCTTATTAGCACCCAACATTGGATCTCCATCGGCAATTGCACGCATGGTATTTTTCAAGGGAATACCACACGAGAAATTGCGCTCCCTCCCACTTTTCTTAATTTAAGCTACGCCATTGAAGATAGTGATACAGTAAAAAAAGTAACATGGCCGGGCAATTTTTTAGTACAAGATATTACAACTAAAACCAGCGAAACTTTTCGATTTGATCTTGAAGAGCCCAATGGGGTTTTTAGCATCAGCAGACAGACCCTACAAGCCTACCTGCAGGGAAAAGTCGAGCACGCCGTTGACACCCATGAAGAAGTTCGTCATGATCAACCTTTACTATCTTCACAAGAAATTCTCAAGTTTTTAGCAGGAACCATTCAACATGAAATAAGCCTTAAAGTCACTACCTTAGACACTCCCGCTAAATGGCATTACGCAGCCAGATCTGCCGCCCGCCTTCACGAAAGTCAAGCGCGCAAAAAATTTTATTTATACCAAGTAGGAGGGCAACTCATTGTGAGGCGCATGACTGGTAATAGTATCAATTACCTCTCAAGTCTAGGGGAGGCTAACCAATGTCAGTTATTTTCAGAGGCTGTGATCACTCTATCAACAAACCAATTGCCTCAAGAAATTCAAGATATTTTATCAGCCGTGTTAAGAAGGGAAAAATTTGAAACCTTAAGTGATGCCGAGATTCTCAACGCTTTAAGAAATGCAAAAAGTGAATGGATTAAAGCAAACAAAGGAGCGCAACTTCCCAAAGAAGTTGATCTGATTTTTAAAAAAATCAGCGATCTATTTAAAAATAATTTAACCGATGCACAAATAGACGATAGCTTAAAACAACAACCCCAGGAAAATAAAGATGCCTCATATCAACAACTGCAACGCCAATTGAATGAGTTTTATCAATCGACAGGACGAAAACCACTCGCGGATAAAGATAGTACGATTACCAACTGCCTCCACGAGATAATGAAGGGACATCCCGTTGATCCTCGATTTAAATTTCTATCTTTACTTTTAGCAGTTAATCTGCTTGCCGAAACAGCACGTGCGCCCTTTGTTTTTTTTGCACCTTACGCCATGCTCCACATTATGCAAACTAATACTCTCCCTCCATTGCAAGGTTATTGGCAACGCTTTGGCGCTTTACCTGAGAGAATCCAAATTCCTCGTGAGGAGTTAAATAATTGGCGCGTCGCAGTAATAGCAGATGGTTTGGACGCTCTAGGTGGCATTCATCCTATGGCACATAATGGCTCTTTTTTTCAAGTGTCTCCTGAAGATGCCCCTGGCAAAAACGCAAAAAAACCCCAATATGGGGTCTTATGGCCTGAATTCAAAGCACAAATTCTCTACGGGCTATGGTTAATATCGTCTATTAGCGCTAAAGGATGGGGGATTAATCTTAGCGAGTGGCAATTTGCTTTTCAACCTAAACCAAGACACACGCTTTTGACAAAAGCGGATTCAAACGAAATATTATGTGATTTTGAATTACTTCAACGCCTGCAAACTACGTATGCACAAGATGAACAAAACCAAAACATATTGGTCATGTATCAACAACCTTTCAACGAAGGTGAACATTTAATTGCACATCCTCAGCGAATCACTTTAATTCCTTGTGAAGCCGGCACCTATGGCTATATGTTGGCGATTGTTCACCACAACCAACCTGAGCCGCATTTCGTTCATTTAAATTCGCAACAAGCTCACATGATCGCCACGAAAATGGACGCCAAAGGGAACGAAGCCGCCGCATTATCTCTTTTCAACTACTTATGTACACGTCATCCTAAGAATAGAGCTTTTCGCATTATGCGAGCTTTGCACTTAGTCTTCCGAAAAGATTATATAACCGATCCCGTGATGAGGCGCTTGGCAGATGATGACATTTCTTTTTTAAGAAGCACGCCCAATCTTTCTAAAAGTTATAACACGCTACTTATTTATATTCAAGCCATTTTAGCGCTCCGGCAGGCCAGAGAAGAGGTTTACCTCCGTCAATGCACTGATCTATTCAAAAAGATAGCTCTGGAGCAAGCTACGAGGATTGGTGCAACCGCGCTACAGCACTTCACTGAATCAGATGAAGAGTATGCTACCTTGCATGGAATGTTAAGTGAGATTTATGCAAAGTTAGCTTCTTTAGCACAAAAAACGGGGGTTCCGGAGGAGGTCACACTATTTTCTAACTTAAGCGCGGGTCACTTTATCACTTATACATTAACAAGACGTCATAATAATTATGATGCTTGTTACAACAGCAATTTAACACAAATTTTTCATGACATAATGGAATATAATGTCGCGGCTCTAGAGCTTATTATGCTATGTAGTACCAACACCTTAACAAAAAAAAATTCGCATGTTGTTCAAAGTGAGCAAAAAAAATCCAAACACTTGGTGTTTATTGATGCCATTCAATTATGTATAGAAAATTTTTCTCCTTTCATGGGAAAATCTCGCAGCTCTATTCAATTGATGATTGAAAAATTGCGGGCGGAAAAACATACAGCTCCTCGCAAAGTAAAACAATCTCTGCCTACCATCGAAAACCACTTAGTTGATCTTGATAATGGGGAAAAGTATGGAGTCTATCTTATCACTCACCAGAAAAAAACGGTGGTTTTAATTAAGTTAACCTGGGAAGTACCAACGAAGATTTTGTTACATTGGCTTGAACGTTGCGGTTTTAAGCCACAGATTATTGGGGATGACGAAAAAGGAGTTTGTCTTTACATCCCCCTCGATGAAAATAAAATACTAAGGCGCGGGGAACTCCAACCTATTCCACACCCAGATGCATTCCTTACCACCGCTCACCATGCTATTCCTGCCGCAGACGCACCTTATTTTTTAGCATTTCAAGCTTTTTTTAATAATTGCGTAGAAAAAATTAAACAATGGTCTTTATTTGATGACGAAAGATTTCCCTATCATCTTTTTAGTTTTCAACCAGAACTTCCTGCTCTACTTTTGATCCAAAAAGAAAATAACATCCAAGATGTCTTAATTGCATTACCCCCCGGTGTGCCTATAGATATCATACGTAGCTGGTTAGCTGAAAAAAATTTTTCATTTCATTTGGCAAACGACTCAACGTACGGGCGATGTTTTTGTGTAACGACCATTAATGTTACTTCAACGCATGCGATGTATAATGCAGCGACAAGCAATGCATCCTTACTTGAGCCTTATTTGCCAACAATCCCACAAGCAAAAGTGAGTGAAGTTTCCTGGGACGACCAACCCACTGCGGAATCTCATGACAAAATTGCCGTTTTTTTGGAAAATGCTCAAAATGACCAACCTCACGAAAATAGTGAAAATTCCTTAGACGAGGAGTCTCCCGACGAATCTGATGATGAATTTGATGACGAACTTACTACTCTATGGAAAAAAGCTCAAAGCCATCAATTGAACGGAGATTACGCGAAAGCAATTGATATTTTTGAAGATCTCATGCGGCTTGAACCTACCGTCCAAGCTAATTACCATGATTGTGCCTGCACCTATTTTTGTTTAGGAATGCAAAACAAAGATAAACAACATTTTCCTAAGGCTAATGAACTCTTTAAAAAAGCCATTGAACTTGATCCTACTGCCTTAAACAGCCAAGTAGAATACGCTAATTTTTTATATAAAATGAAAAAATATGATGCTTGTTTAGATTTATTAAATAAAGTTCTACAGAATCCACTTTCCTCCGTCGATCAAAATGATACGCTCTTATACCATCCAGGCGAAAAAGTTATTTTACCCGAAGGCGTGAGTATGCTTTTTAATGAAGATGAATTCACGCAAATAGAATTTTTTCATCCACAAATTTTAGCGTATTATTTAAAAATACTGTGCTTAAAGAAACCTCATTTTTCCTTACAAACGGGTGATCTCGTACTCAGTGAATTTAACACAGCCGTTGACTCTTTAAGTGACTTTTTCCAAACCACTCCTTGTGCGGGTTTTCTTTATTACAAGCTATTATCGAACGCTTATCTTATCTGTGGTTATCAAGAATCAGCTCAATATGTTCTTAACCAATCAGAAAAATATAAAACGGCACAACTTTCGACAACGCAGCCAGCAATGCTTTTGTGATTTTAAATCATAAAAAAATGACGGGGGATTGGAGCAGGTTTCATACACAACATTTGACTATAGTTCAAATTTTTCGATTTTCGACTTCACCTAATATTAAGCTAACTTACGGTAAAATAATGCCAGAAAATTAATTAAATGATAAAAATAAGAGGAAATAACTATGTGTAGAAAATGTAACCGTGTGTTCTGTAATGGACTCGCTTGTTGTGCCGCAAGCGGAGCGGGGGTGTGTGGGGCTTTGACGGGTCTAGTGGAAGGCGTGGCAGCAACCTTATGTGGGTGGTTCCCTCCCGTTGTTGGCTCAGGTGGTGAAATTAATCCAGGAGCAACTCTGGCAAGAAATATGGGCGGTGGAGCCGGAATATGTGCAGGAGGAATATTTTGCCTGGTTTATGTCGGATGCACGTTGATGGAAGCAAGACATGGCGCTCAACAAGATGCAGAAGTCGCACGCAACCGAGAATCTCGTCTCCTTTTGGAGAACTCTATGGAAAATCCCCATCCAACTAATGCTTCAATGAGCTATGGGACACAACCGCCAAGTGAGACTATGCAAGATCCCCAACCCACTAATAATTCAATGAGCTATCAACCATAACTGCAAGGTTAATTAAAAATACGATATGCCCAGAAACACTCAACAACGAAGTGGTTTTGGCACGAAGTAGTACAAATGAGCTATGGAACCCAACCAGAAATTGTCAGATCAAGCTTGAGCTAGTACCTCATGCCTGGCGCACAAAAAAAACGCATAACTCAATAAGAGTTATGCGCTCTAAAAATGGCGGAGTGGACGGGACTCGAACCCGCGACCCCCGGCGTGACAGGCCGGTATTCTAACCGACTGAACTACCACTCCTTTTTAGTCTTTTGGTGGGTGCTGAGGGGCTCGAACCCCCGACCCTCGCCTTGTAAGGGCGACGCTCTACCAGCTGAGCTAAGCACCCACTCTTTCAAGCAGCTCCTGCACAAATCAAACCGCACAGAAGCCGCAAATTATGACATTCTTTAGGTAAAACGTCAAGCAAAAAACCCCAATAAAACTGGGCCGTCCCACGTGTTGGCGTCTTTCTAAAATGAATTCTCGCTTTTACACATAGGCACTTACCACAAGATTTTGCCTGAGGTAACAAACCATATTAAATCACAACACTTGCTGTAAAACGAAACAGAAAACGTTGAGTTGAAAGTAGCGTACGAAGCCCACACGGATAAAAATTTAGCGCATTATTCTTTTCGTACACTCACCAGATAAATTCGTCGATGATCAGAACGAATAATAGTAAAATGCAACCCACCAATACGTAAATGCTCATTGCGCCTTGGGAGACGATGCCATTGATTAAGTAAAAAACCGCCTAAAGTGCTTGCTTGATGTAAACTAAAATGGGTTCCAAAATACTGATTAAAGTCTTCAAGCGGCATTTTAGTTTTGATAAAATAAACACCACCCGGCTGTTCTTTAATAAAAATTTCTTCTCCCAAAGGATCGTGCTCATCGTCGATTTCACCTACAATTTGTTCAAGCACATCTTCGATAGTGACCAATCCCGCTACCGCCCCATATTCATCGACCACAATGGCCATATGTTGATGGGAACGCTTAAATTCATCTAACAAGGTTTCTAAACGCTGCGTCTCTGGCACAATCATCGGAGGGCGAATGAATTCATCCATCTCAAATTCTTCTGAAATTCTCGATTTTTCTAATAATTGTAATAAATCTTTGGCAAACAATATTCCTTTGATCTCAACATACTTATCATCAAATACAGGAAAACGCGAGTGCCCAGAGGCTACAATTTTTGGAATAAAACTCTCTAAGGACTCTGAGATAGCAATACTAACCATCTGCATACGCGGCACCATAATTTGCGCTATTTTTAAATCCGCCAATTGCAATACACCTTCTAACATTGATAAAGTTTCGGGAGCTAAAATTTTTTCTTCGGCTAATTCATGTAATAGTTCGTTTAAAGCACCTAAGTTTTCAGGAATACGGTCAAACCAATGTGTAATTTTACTGAACCATTTTTTCTCATCATTACTCATAAGGATTTCCAATCGCTAATTTTTTCAATATATTGACTTCTAGAGCTTCCATCACTTTTGCCTCACGCTTTTTTTCATGATTATACCCTAAGAGATGAAGGCAGCCATGCAATAATAAGTGCGTAAGATGATCGTGAAAGCTTTTTGATTGCCCCATCGCTTCAGCCTGAATGATGGGCAAACAAAGGATCAATGAACCTAAATAATAGTTATCATCCGGTAAAGCTAAAGATTCTGCAAAAGATAAAATATTAGTAGGATAATTTTTTTTACGGTATTGATAATTCAAGTTTTGGATAGTGGTTTCATCAACAAAGCTAATATCTAAAATAAGATGCGCAAGTTTTTCAGAGTCAATAATAAATGTTAAAAGTTTTTTAACAAGATTTTGTAATGGGCGTTTATGCTTAACTCTGGGATCCTTTAAAGCAAAATAAATGTTGATTGTAGTCATAACTTAGTAAGCGCTAAAGATCTTGGTTACGTAAGTATGACAGGCTTTGAGTAGCAATAGCTTCATCACCAGCAGCTAAGAAATAAGGGTTCTCCAAATGCGCTTTCGTGTTGTAGCGCAAACGTTGCCCAGATAAATCCAACACTACTCCTCCCGCTTGCTCTAGAATACATTGGCCGGCTGCAGTATCCCATTCAGAAGTGTAACCTAGGCGCGGATAAAGATCTGCACTTCCTTCCGCAATTAAACAAAATTTTAAAGAGCTACCTCGATGCGCAAACTCTAAGGAACCTTGATGGTTTGGCAACGCGGCTTCAATTTTTTTACCATGACGCCGACTACCAATAAGTTTTAAGGAAGAAGCGCTTTCAATTGGACGTGTATGAAGCGATACCATTTGACCATCCGGATCTTTTCGCCAAGCACCTTCGTTAGAAGCTGCGTAATAAACTGTATGCGCCATAGGAACAGCTATTACCCCTAAAACCGCTTCATCCCCGTCAATCAACGCAATATTGACAGTATAATCCCCCGTTTTCGCTAAAAATTCTTTAGTACCATCAATGGGATCTACCAACCAAAATTGTGGCCACGAGCGACGTAATTCAGGGGAGATGTTAGCGGCTTCTTCTGAAAGCACCGGCAATTTTGGCGTTAATTTTTCTAAGGCTGTGATGATCAATTCATGAGTCGCTTGATCTGCCTCAGTAACCGGCGAACCATCATCTTTGGTAATGATTTTAAGCGCCTCTTGATTATGATAAAAATCTAAAGTAAGTGTAGCCGCCCGCTCGGAAATATCGATAACCACTGGTAATAAACCAGGTAAATTAAGCTGAGACATAATAATAGACCTCTTTTGAAACTCTACTCCTACGGAAAATTTGTGCGTCGGTTCGGTGCTCCGAGCCTCCTTCAACTTTTCTCGCAGAAGCGAGTTTCGAAAGAGGTATAATGATTCATCAATAACATCAAGGCGGCAATACTTCTTCCCTCGCTAAAATCTGAGCGTTTTAACAAATCGGCAATTTTATTCTTCGGCCAAGGGACAACCTCGAGAGGCTCAGGCTCATCTCCTGGGAGACTTTGCGGATAAAGATCTTCTGCCAAGATACAAAACATCACACCCGGAACATACCCTGGTACAGCAGTCATTGTCTTTAACAAAGTGAGCTTATTAGCACCATAACCTATTTCTTCCATCATCTCGCGATTAGCAGCCAACAGGGGATCTTCGCCCTGATGCATCAGACCTTTAGGAAAAGATAAATGATAATCTTGTAAAGCTGCGCCATATTCACGAATTAATAAAAAAGTATCGGCATCTATCATGGGAATTGCCATCACTGCAGTCTCTCCACGCGGACGTGCAATTTCATAAATACGCTTTTCACCATTACTAAACTCAAGATCTACCTGTTCAATTGAAAAAATATTGCCTTGGGCAATTTTTTTAGTTGCCAAAATTTGTGGCAATCTTTTTTTCACCATTAAAACTGCGTTCCGAAGTTAAAGTTGAACCAAGTTTTAGTATCACCAGGTTGCGCATTTAAAGGTTCAGCAATACTGAAGTTAATTACACCAATCATAGGGACGCGCACTTCAAAGCCCACACCTGTCGAATAACGCAAAGGCCCTGCATGAGGATGAGAAACACCACCCGTAATAGCTCCATTGGCGTGTGTATTCCAGACGTTACCTGCATCTAAAAATAAAGAGGTGCGCAGATTATTTGGACTAATAAAATTAGGAAAAATTAAAGCGGCTGTTCCGTTGACAGCTAAGTTACCACCAATGGTCGCTCCTAAAGAATCGCGCGGACCCAAGGTATTTAATTCAAAACCACGCACAGAACCTGTACCCCCTGCAAAGTAGTTTTGGAAGAAGGGTAGATTCCCAGTGCTACCAAAGCCATCTCCATAATTGACGCCCGCCAAGGTGCTGAGAATAAAATCTTGTGTGATAGGATGATACCAGTGAGCATTGTAGCCTGTTTTATAATAATTTAATTGCCGTTGCCCCAAAGGTAGAGAAACTTGCGCAGAAGCATTTTGATTTAATCCTTGAGTGGGGAAAATAGCACGATCAAAATTATTACGACTCCATCCCGTATTTAAGAGCATTTGATTAAAAATGAGTTTTTGATTTTGATTGACATTGTAGTTGTTGAAAAACTGTAATACTTCAGCGGAAGGCGAATTCCCAACTCCTAAACGCGTATTTTCATAACCGTAACCGAAATTGATTTGATCATTTTTTGCAGAAATGGGGACGCCATAATTTGAGCCTGCACCAAAAGTTTGATAGCTATAGTTAGCGATATTCACAGCTCCCGGGTTATAGTTTTGTGCATATAAGTTAAAACCACGTGAAATACCATCAATGGTGTAATAAGGATTTAAATAATTAATACTGTAAGTACTGACAAAAGGCGTCTTGTTAAAGGCCAAACTCATCGACTTACCAGTTCCTAACCAATTATTATTATTTAAACTAGCGCCATAACCAAATCCATCGGTACCATAACTCAACTGGAATAAAGCATTTGCAGGAGGTGTTTCTGTGACGTTGTAATTTAAATCTACTTGATCCGGTTTATTGGCGACGGGCGTTACGCTAGCTTTAGCTTCTTGAATATAGCTACCTAAATTATTTTTTAGACGTTGCTCCGAATTTTGAATTTCACGTGAAGAACTTAATCCTCCCTCTAGTTGTCGCACTTCACGTCTTAGCACGATGTCGGAGGTTTGATTGTTGCCAGTGAATGTGACTTGACGAACATAGATTTTTTTCCCAGGCTCAACAAATAAAGTAAGCGCTACAGTTTTATTGCTTTCATCGACGGTAGGCGTTACCGTTATGTTCGCAAAAGCATAACCTAAATCCCCTAAAGCATTCGTAATAGCTTTTTGCGAATCTTTTAATTTAGATTTTGAAAAAACTTCACCCGCGTGTAATTTTAATAATTTCTCTGCAGAAGCCATCGGAATAACAGTGTTCCCTAAGATTTTTATACTGCTGATTTTATATTGAGCGCCTTCTGTTACTTTAAACGTCACATAAATAGCATCGCGTTTGGGCGATAATTGTGCTTGCGCAGAGTCAATTTTGACATGCAAATACCCGTGGTCTTGATAAAAATCGGCTAACTGGTCCACTGCAGTGTCTAATTTTTCACGTGAATATTGGTCTTCTTTGTCAAAAAAACTAAATAAATTAGTCGTTGAAATATTTAATTGTTTTTTTAATTCGCGTTCCGAAAATACGGTATTACCAAGAACTTGGATTTGCTCAATTTTAGCTACGCGGCCTTCAGACACAGTGATATTTACCCGAACACGATTTTGTTTATCGGGTTTAGAAACATCCACATTTACACTCGCGTTGTAACGCCCCATTTGATAATATTGCTGCAAAAGGCTATCAGAAAATTTTTTCAATGTTGCATTATCGAGCTCTTGTCCTTCCACTAATCCTACGCTTTTCATCACTTCTTTAATCTTATCTTTGTCAATCGATTGGTAGCCGTCAATTTTTAAGCTCCCAATCGTTGGACGTTCTTCCACATTCACAATTAACACATTCCCTTGACGTGCTAATGAAACCGTCGTAAAAAAATGTGTGTCGTATAAAGCACGAATCACTTTAGCAGAATTAGCCGTATTAAATTCATTGCCAACATTAACCCCTAAATAATCAATCACAGTAGCTTTACTAATACGTTGAATGCCCTGCACTTCAATGGCTGAAACTTTAAAAATATCGGCAAAACTAAGCTGTGAACAAAAGAGGAATAAACATCCTAAAACTAAAGGCTTTAGCAAACGATGGATCATAATGATATAACTCAGAAGTCAGTCCCAAAAAAGTTTGTTATTATACCACGCAGAATTTATAAATACACTTAATTGCGGAACTTTCTTCGTAAAAAGCTCCGCACTGGACAAAAAATTTACATCGAGGCTAAACAGGTCCTGTCGCTGCGGTATCCCATCGATGCTCCGCATCGATGGGAGCCCTCCCTACGCGCCACCCGTTTTGCTTATGATCGATTTTTGTCCAGTGCAGAGCGTAAAAAGAGAATCTTAGGAGACGTGACATATGCTTAATACTATTATTTTATTACATGGAACATCGAGCACCGGAAAAACCTCCCTTTCGCACCGACTACAAGATATTTTTCCCACTCCATTAATTTATTTTAGTTTGGATAATTGGATCTGCACATGCTTAAGCTCTCGTTATTATGAACCAGCCGTGCGGATAGAAGATATCAAACAAGATGCTGAAGTGAAACAAGGTACCCATTTTTTATTGCCTAACACGCCAGAAAATTCTCTCCCTTGGCCAAAAGTAGGCAGTGGGCACGTCGCCAATGATGCCATTGATGTGATGTATGATACGATCAAAGATTTTTATCAAAAAGGTTATTCTATTGTGATCGATCATGTGTTTGTTACCCCTCTCTGGCGAGATCATTTTCTCAAAACTACTGCAGATTGTCGACGGTTACTGGTGCAATTAACTGCCGATGAAACCACATTGCACGCACGGGAATTGCATCGAGGCAATCGCATGCCAAATGTCTATAAGTCTTTATTAGCCACTATTCATGAAGGACTCACCTATGATTTAACATTCAATACCTCTCATTTAACTGTAGAAGAATGTGCACAAACCTTATTAAATTTCGCAAAAACTCACGTTTTCAGGTAAAATAAACTCAAATTAAGGCGCCTTAAGAGCGCCTCTATAAATTAGAAATTTTGTGGGAGAACAAGGCGCACGAGAATTTTAAAGCGGAGTTTATATTTGAATAAATGAGCATTTAAAATTCTCGTGCAACGCAGTTATCGCGCAAAAGAGCAATTTATAGAGGTGCCCTTAAGGGCATCGCTAAGGTATTTTAAGGCCAAATAGCAAATGCAATCTCACTTAAGTTTTAGGAACTACATAACTGCATGAAGCAGCGTACTTTACAGAACACCGTCAAAGTGACGGGAATTACTTTACATACAGGGGAGCTGGCCGTATTAACTCTTGAGCCGGCACCGGTGAATAGTGGTATTCGTTTTGTGCGCAGTGATTTAATTCCTCCCGTCACCATTCATGCGATTGCCGATAATATTGGCGATACCCAATTATGTAGCTGCTTAATACAAAACGGTGTACGCGTGAGCACTATTGAACATCTCATGGCAGCCTTAGCAGCCTTTGGGATCGACAATACTCTCATTCATGTATCCGCTCAAGAAATTCCCATCATGGATGGGAGCGCTAATCCCTTTGTATTCTTAATTCAATCTGCCGGTATTGCTGAGCAAAATGCCTTAAAAAAATTTATTCGCATTAAACGCAAAATTGTAGCGCGTGATGGCGACAAGTTTGCAAGCTTAGCGCCTTTTGATGGATGTAAATTTGATTTCACTATTGAATTTAATCATCCTTTATTTGAAAGCAAACACTGCCAAACTTCTATTGAATTATCCACAAGCAATTTTATTAAAGAAATTAGTCGTGCGCGTACCTTTGGCTTTTTATCGGATATTGAATTATTGCGAAAAATGAATCTGGCCAAAGGAGGAAGTTTAGACAACGCTTTAGTGGTCGATGAATACCGTGTACTTAATCCAGAAGGCTTAAGATATGCAGATGAGTTTGTGCGCCACAAAGTGTTAGACGCCATTGGAGATTTATACTTATTAGGTCACAATCTCATTGGCGCTTATGACGGATACAAATCAGGGCATGAACTAAATAACCAACTATGCAAAGCCCTTCTTGCTGATAGCACTGCTTGGGAAATCGTGAATTTTGATGAAAAGAAAAAAACTAAGCGAACAGTGGTGCAATATGATCCTGCAGTGGTTTATTAAAAAAGTACAAATTTTCAAATAAGTATTCGTAAATTATCTTAAGCTTATGACGCTAGATAAAGACGAGCGAGTTTCTGAGGCATGGATGCCGAAGTAAAGCCTACAGGGACGTACTTGTAGCGTCCCGCGAGACTTTATCTAGCGTCATAAGCTTACATTTTCCAGATTTTACGGCTAAGTGTGGAGTTGCTGCGTAGCTTTCTCCATATGCCCCTCACAAAGTAAACTCAACACACCGATCGCTTTATCGAGCCCTTCATCTATCAATATTTTTTCAGCCATCGCAGGCTTTCCTAACACATAATCGACTACCGGCTGCTTGATAAGGTAAGAAGGACGATCAATGCCGATGCGTAAACGCCAAAAATCTTTAGTGCCTAAGCGATCCATAATATCTTTTAATCCATTATGACCGGCGTGCCCTCCCCCCCATTTTAATTTCACCACGCCAGGCGGCAAATCTAATTCATCATGTACCACTAAAATATTTTCAGGAAGCAGGTGATAATATTTAGCCACCGCGGCCACCGCTTGCCCACTGAGATTCATATAAGTCTGGGGACACAACAATATCACTTTTTCAAAAGTAATAGGAAATAAAAACTCCGCCATCAAACTTTGAAAACGTTTTTCATCACGGAGTTTATGACCATAAGCCTCCGCAATGGCTTCTACAAACCATACGCCTGCATTATGACGTGTTTTTTGATATTGTTGGCCAGGATTACCCAGGCCAACAATAAGCTGAATCTTACTCACCGCCTTCTTCGTTCTTTTCTTTGCCTTTAGGTTCTACAGGTACTTCACTAGGAGGTGTTTCAACAGTTCCTTCTTCAACGGCCACTTCCTCTTCTTCAACAGCACGAGGAATGTGAACGTTTGCCACCACTAAATCATGATGGTGCGCCAACTCAACTGATTCCACCCCTTTAGGCAATTTAATTTCTGAAAGGTGCATGTTATCGCCCAAACCTAATTGCGATAAATCTACTTCAATAAACTCCGGAAGATCTTTGGGTAAACAACGCACCACAATTTCACTGACCATATGTGTTAGCACTCCTTGATCATCCACAACCCCTGGAGCCTTTTCTTCGCCTACAAAATGAATGGGGACATGCATGGTAATTTTTTCTTTACCTGTAATGCGCAAGAAATCTAAGTGCAATACACGAGGTTTGAAAGGATGACGCTGCATATCTTTCAAGACTGCTTGCTCTTTTTTACCATCCACTTCAACGGTTAAAATATGGGAGTAAAAAGCTTCATTTTCAAGCAATTTGTTTAAGTGATTGTGCTCAATCATAATCATTTCAGGAGCCGTGTCACCCCCATAAATAATGGCAGGAACTGTATTTGCTAAACGACGAAGGCGGCGGCTCGCACCTTTTCCCTTTTCGCTACGTGATTTAGCTTTAACAGTAAAATCTACTTTAGACATAAAAACCTCAATATTATTATGGACGGTTAACAATTTTAAAAATGTCGATGCGCCCTAGTTAAACAAAACAGCTTTCCGCGACCAGAAAACCGAAAAAGCCCACATTATACGTGAATTTATAAGCGCTGTCATGCTCTCTTTGTTAAATTACGCAATACGCGCACTCTTTTCCCGGGCATTAAATAAATCAACCATGGGCAATAATCCTAAATTTGACGGTTGACATCAACTGCGAACGTCTACTGCATTATTTAGTATGTAAGCAAGGGAGCGCAACAAATCAATATTTTATGACCGGCATAGGTAAGGTTTTACACAGACTCTTAGGGTTATTCTGTATACTTCACCCAATCCGCAAATGCTTCGTCTTCGAATTGATAGACACCATAATCCATTTTGGTAAGGATATTTTTTTTCATGAGCCGTCGTAGCGCGTTGTTAAATAGATTTTTGTCAATTGCGCTTTCGTCAATGCCTAGTTTTGCGCTTAATTGTTGAGCGGATGTTTTTGCATATAAATCCGTCACTCCTTGCGTGAGCATCCTAAGAATAATCTGATCAGTTACCAACAAATTACCCCACTGTTGTTGAAAATTCTGATCATTAAACACTTTTTCCCTAGTGGCTTTTAAAGCCGCTTTACTCCCATCGACAGGGTTGATCAGATAATGTTCAATGTAGCGTCGAAAGAATTCAGGCGTGCCTTTTAATTGTTTAAAAGCATCCATAGCCTCATCATGTGAAAGAGGATACTTGGAGATACGATTAACTTGCTTAACCATGGCTTCCACAAATTCTTCACCAAGGAGTTCAAAAGGCTCTAAAGGTGCCCAATTGTAAAAAGGTTCTGAAGCGACGCCAAACATTTTTCGCAACGTGGTTTCAGAACTTCCGGCAAAAATCACTTTGATGCGATCTTTGCGGGTGTCTAATGCTGCTCGCAGAGCATGCGCAAAATGTATGTTTTCTTCATATGCTAACACTTGTGCTTCGTCAATAATTAACATTAAAGCATGCTTGGTTTTATCAAAAGCGTGCATCGCTTCCATCAGCATGGTTCCCGCGATTTTGGAATCTGACTTGGTAAGATTAGTTTCCAGTGATGCTTCTACAAGACCAGGAACTTTTCCAGTGGCTTTGATAGAGTTCATAGGTGATTTCAGTTGCTCCCACATTTTGTGGAAACCTTTGGGTGCAACAGCTTTATAAAATTCAGAAACCAAAGCAGTAGCAGGGTCTATTTCTAAATCCCATAAGTTGGCATAAACAACGAGATACCCTTGTTTTTCAGCGGCAGGAATAAAATCGTTTTTTAAAAATTCTGTTTTTCCCATACGGCGCCTTGCAAATAAACTTCTTGCCGCGGTTAAGCCAACATCAAAGAGATGTAAATATTTTTTGGCTAAGGAAGGTCTTGCAAAATGCCATTGATATTTTGCCATGGTATTAAAAGGTATTAAATAATTTAATAGGTATTATGCTGCTTAATACCTTTTAAGTCAAATTTTATTTTTATGCCAGCAAAGATTATGATGACCTTACTTTGAAAAAAATCGAACCTATTAATTATTCGAAAATCATTCCAGCGGGAAGATTTTTATAAGGTCCACTATGTATAAACTTGCGTTCTATGTTCCGGAACAATATATGGAAAAAGTAAAAAATGCCCTATTTGAAAAAGGAGCCGGTAAAATAGGTAAATACGATTGCTGTGCGTGGCAAACCAAAGGCATGGGACAATACAGACCGTTGGCGGATAGTAGCCCTCATCAAGGGCAAGCAGATTGTTTGGAATTGGTCGACGAGTATTTGGTAGAAATGGTCTGTGAAGACAATCTGATTCGAGAAGTCATTGAGGAATTAAAGCGCGTCCACCCCTATGAAGAAGTGGCTTATGCGGTTTATCCGATTAATGCGTTTTGATTTCAAATTGCTTTTCAATAAAGAACAATCACAGAAGACAGATCATTATCTGAAAACGTGTATAATGCAAAAATTTAATCTACGCAATGAACATACCTGGATACAAATCCTGTGAAAACAACTGATTTTGGCTTTAGCCAAATACCTATTGAAGAAAAAACCTATAAAGTACGCGAAGTGTTTACTTCGGTGGCACAAAAGTACGATCTTATGAACGATCTCATGTCTTTTGGCCTCCATCGTCTTTGGAAAAATATCACCACCCATTTGGCACAAATCCCTCCCAATGCTCGCATACTCGACTTAGCCGGTGGAACGGCTGATTTGGCACTCCGAATGGCCAAAAAACTTAACCATGAGGGAGAGGTGATTTTAGGAGATATCAATGCAAAGATGCTTAAGGTGGGGCGTGATAAAATCATCGATGCCGGCTTATGGCAACGCATTCACCCCGTTCAAGTCAACGCGGAAGCCTTAGGTTTTCCTGATAAAACTTTCGATATCGTCACTATCGCTTTTGGCTTGCGCAATGTCACCCATAAAGATCGAGCACTCGCAGAAATGCACCGAGTGCTAAAATTAGGTGGTCAATGCTTAATTTTAGAATTTTCTAAAGTACAAGCCAATTGGCTTCGCAGACTTTATGATCTTTACTCTTTTGGATTATTACCTAAGCTGGGAGCCATCGTGGCCGATGATCCCGACAGTTATCAATATTTAGTTGAATCGATTCGTAAACATCCTGATCAACAAACACTGTTAACTATGATGAAAACTGCTGGTTTTGAACAATGTAAAATTCATAATTTTTTGAATGGTATTGTCGCTTTACATCGGGGACATCGTGTATGAAAATTCGTGTAGGACAAGGTTTTGATGTGCATGCTTTTGCTGAAAATCGTCCATTGATTTTAGGAGGCATCCGAATCCCTTTTGAAAAAGGCCTCGCAGGTCACTCTGACGCGGACGTGATTCTCCATGCGCTAATGGATGCTCTTCTCGGTGCTGCAGCACTAGGAGACATTGGCGAGCATTTTTCAGACCAAGATCCTTCCTTCAAAAATATCGACAGCCAAATTTTATTAAAACAGGTTTGTAAATTACTGAGTAAAAATCACTGGCAAATAGAAAATATCGACCTCTGCTTACTTGCAGAAGCCCCTAAAATTAATCCATACAAAACCGCCATCCGTCAAAATATTGCAACTGCCTTAGCGCTTAACCTTGATCAAGTCAGCATGAAAGCAACAACTACTGAAAAACTAGGTTTTATTGGTCGAGGAGAAGGTATCGGCTGCTTAGCTATCGCGTGCTTAAGGGCGCCGCTATAAATTGCTCTTTTGCGCGATAACTGCGTTGCGCGAGAATTTTAAATACTCATTTATTCAAATATAAACTCCGTTTTAAAATTCTTGTGCGCCTTTTCTCACACAAAATTGCTAATTTATAGAGGTGCCCTTAAGGGCCTGAAGTATCACCCAAGCCCATCTGCCGACAAATCTGCCATTGCCAATGCCGCTGTAAGATACTTACTAAAACAAGAGAGATTGTTTGCGCACGCTTCAGCTTGTGCTTGAGTCATATTGCGTTGCACATCATGAACGGCCGTTGGTTCAACCACAATTGATCTTTCTACTGGGACGAATGCTCTTTCTACGGGCTGCCATTGTACAGAACCCTCTTTCATCGTAACAAATGGCTTTGTCTGAGCATCCACTTGGGTTAATTTATCTAATGTGCGATCCCCGGAGCCGGTAGACGACGTAATAGGTAAGGCTTCATAATTTTTACCAGACACATCGATCTGATCTTTTTGTACTTCCCCTTTTAACGCAACAAAATAAGCCGCAATATGAGTTCGCTTTTGGTCGCTAAAAATAGGAAATATTTTGTCTACGCCCTTCACCGCCATTCCAGCGTCCCTCAGATGCTGATAACTCGCATAACTTTGTTTAGAAATAGGCAAATAAGCTTTGTAAGATTCGTCCGGTTGCTTCACAAAGAAAACTGTGGTTTTTTGAGTACGCAATACTTTGAACTCTTTCCCACTTGTTGAATGCATGATGGTAGGATGTGAGAAAGGTATTTTAAGAAAAGTAGTGACGACTGCTTTATCAGTCGTTACTGCTTTATCCACCTTTATTTCATCGGATGCAAGAGCTATTTGTGTTGAAAATACAAAAGCACTAAAAAAAGCCAGTCCTATAATTTTCTGAAACATTTTCATACCTTTCTCCCTTTAAATTAATAAAAATTTTTTATCCTGAACAAACTTATTTTACACTATATTTTTTCTTAAAAGAAACCAAAAAATCAAAAACGCCCTGGAGGAATGCCTCCACCGCCTAAACCTTTCAGCAAATTCATCATCCCTCCCATACCTTTGAAGCGTTTCATCATGCTTTGCATATCTTCATATTGCTTTAATAAACGATTGACGTCTTGGACTTGTGTACCAGAACCTCCCGCAATACGTTTTTTCCGAGAAGCTTTGATGATATCTGGATGACGACGTTCTTGAGGCGTCATTGAATTAATAATCGCTGTAATTTGTATGAAAAATTTGTCGTTGACTTGATTTTTGACATTGGCTGGAATCATATTCATTCCAGGTAATTTACTCATGATACCTTGAATACCACCTAGCTTATTCATCTGAGCAATTTGATCACGAAAATCTTCTAAATCAAAACCCTTCCCTTTTTGGATTTTTTTAGCAAGCTTCTCTGCCGCTTGTTTGTCAATTTTTTGTTGCGCTTCTTCAACTAAAGAAACAACGTCTCCCATCCCTAAAATACGAGAAGCTAAGCGATCAGGATAGAAAATTTCTAACGCGTTCAATTTTTCACCTATCCCTAAAAACTTAATAGGCACATCGGTGATCATACGAATAGATAAAGCAGCCCCGCCACGTGCATCACCATCAGCTTTAGATAAAATCACCCCGGTTAAAGGCACCGCTTTGTGAAAAGCTTGCGCTGTGTTGATAGCATCTTGGCCAGTCATGCTGTCTACCACAAACAATGTTTCAACCGGCTTAGTTTCTTGATGCAATACTTTAATCTCATCCATCATCTCTTCATCGACATGCAGGCGACCGGCAGTATCCACCAAGACCACATCAAACCAATTTTTACGCGCATAATCTAAAGCGTTCAGCGCAATATCTTTTGGTTTTTCTTGCGCACTGCTTGGGAATACTTCAACATCAATTTCTTTACCTAACATTTGGAGCTGATCAATAGCGGCAGGCCGATACACATCACAGCTCACCATGAGGACTTTTTTCTTGAGTTGCTCTTTAAGATACTTGGCTAGTTTTGCGCAAGAAGTCGTTTTACCTGAGCCTTGTAAGCCCGCCATTAAAATCACCGCTGGAGGAACTGCTGCGAGGTTCAATGCGCTATTTTTTCCTCCTAACGCAAAAGCTAATTCATCTTGAACAATTTTGACTAAAACCTGCCCAGGATTTAAACTCTTGATTACTTCCTGCCCAATAGCTTTTTGTTTGACTTGCTCAACAAAATCTTTGACCACGGGTAAAGCCACATCGGCTTCTAACAAAGCCACACGAATTTCACGCAAAGAATCTTGAATATTGCTTTCGGTAAGGCGTCCTTGGCCCAACCAATTTTTGACCGTGCGCCCAAGGCGATCAGATAAAGTTTCAAACATATAGATGATTTCAGTTATAATGTGGAAATTAAGGATTTTAACATAAATCACCTTATGTCAACATCAGAAATTGGATTTTTAGCAATCTTCGCCTATGCCTTAGCTTTTATTAGCCAATGGCACAGTAATAAGCATTTTTTCAGCAAAGGAGTGACGGTTTTTTTAACACTAGGAGCACTCACGACTCATGGACTTTTGCTGCATTATCTGATTGATTTATCTGAAGGCCAAAATCTAGCTTGGACAAATTTATTTTCTTTACTTACCTGGCTCTCGGCTTGTATTATTTTTTTTGCTAGCATCACCATGCCAGTAATGAGCCTCAATTTTTTATTGTATCCGGCCACCATCATTGCTATTAGTTTGACCTTAATATTTCACCCCATCCACTTAATCATTACCAAAACAAATCCTGCAGCCCTTATGCATATTCTATTAGCAACACTCATTGTTGCCTTATTACTCATTACAGGAATTCAAGCTGCTCTTTTATTTTTACAACAAATCGCATTAAAGCAAAAAAAATTATTTGCTTTGTTAAACATTTTACCCCCTCTCGATAAAATGCAACGCTTACTCAACATAGATATGTTTTTATGTTTCTTTGGTTTGACTATTTTTTTGGGAAGCGCTTTTTTTGCGTTTAGCACCACCATCATGTTAAGTTTTTGGTGGGAACCCTTATGCTCCCTGGTATTATGGCTATTATTTTTATTATTGTTAATCGGTCGCAAACGGTTAAGATGGACGCAACTTACCGGCGCCGTGGTGACTTGTGGGGGCACTCTCCTTGCTATCGGACTTTTTCTAACGCGACATTTAGGCTAAGAGTATGTCAAATTCAACTATCTTGTTCGCCAGTATTTTTCTTATCATTTTGCTTGCATTGTGTTTCTTTTTTTCAGGTTCTGAAACCAGCATGATGTCACTCAATCGTTATCGCGTACAACATTTGGCCAAACAAGGAAATAGCCGCGCGAAGCGCGCGCTTAAACTATTGCAACAACCTGATCGTTTACTTGGCATGATCGTGACTGGCAATACCTGCGTGACTATTACCGCCTCCTCGTTATTGACTTTTATTGCGAGTCATTATTGGGGAGATTTAGGGATTATTATCGCGACTGTCTGCTTAACTTTTTTTATTTTATTATTTTGTGAAGCACTTCCTAAATCATTAGCAGCCCTCAATCCAGAAAGGTTTGCCCTTCCTGCAGGTTTGTTGTTACAATTTTTTATTATTTTATGTGCTCCATTAGTGTGGATAATTCATCAAGTAGTACATTGGGTTTTAAAGTTTTTCAACAATCCCATAAGCCCTCACCAAGATCACCTGACACCTGATGAACTTTACACTTTAATCAAAGAATCGGGTTCACGTATTCCGGAAAGCTATCAAAATATGCTTCTACAAATTTTAGATTTAGAGCGGTTAACAGTGGCTGATATCATGATCCCACGTGCTGATCTTGTGGGGATCGATTTAGATGATCCTGATGATCAAATCATCGAGCAACTAATTAACTCTCCTTACCGCTATTTACCAGTTTACACCAAAGAATTTAATGAGGTGTTGGGTTTTATTAAAATCCGTGAAGTACTATCCATTTTACGTGAGAATAAAACACTAAATCGCGAAGAATTACAAAAATATTTATTACCCCCTTACATGGTGCCTGAAAACACGTCTTTACATCAACAATTAATTAACTTTCGACGCTCTAAAAAACGCAGCGCGCTCATTGTCGATGAATATGGCGACATTTTAGGAATGATTACCATGGAAGATTTACTTGAAGAAATTGTTGGAGAATTTACGACCGATTTTTTAGAAATTCGACCCGATATTATTCCAGATGCCAATGGATCGTATCTTATTAATGGACAAGCAAGCTTGCGTGAAGTAAACCGATTTTTCAACTGGCATCTCCCACTGAATGATCAAAAAACTTTAGCGGGATATCTTACGGCTTATTTACAAACTATTCCCGAAGCAGGCACCTGTTTACTGCTTAACAAATATCCCTTAGAAATTTTACAAGTAGCCGAAAATCGGATCAAAATGGTAAAATTATTTCCCGCGATCGAGTAGTATTGTCAAGGCGTCCTAATAATTTTTAATAACTGAGGAAGTATGGACGTTAAATATAAAGGAATATTAAGTAAATAGTCATCCAATTTCAAATTATACGCAGATGCTCTAATCAACATAGACTGATGATATTTTTCTTGATAACTGAGCAAACTTTTTTTATGTTTTGAATGGCCTGATTTAACTTCTAAAGGATAAATCATTTGTTGATGTTGAATGATGAAATCAATTTCTGAACGCCCTTCACTCGCCCAATAATAAAGAGGGAAATTATTTTTAATTAGGGTTTGGGCCACATAATTTTCACTGATGGCGCCTCGGAGCTCTTGAAATAAATCATTCCCATAAAGAATAGTTTTAGGCTCTATTTGTGCGAAAGCTGCAAGTAAACCCACGTCCAATAAATAAAGTTTAAAAAAATTAAATTCTGCATAACCACTTAATGGAATTTTAGGTGTATTAATGAAAACCGTTTTGTTAAGAAGCCCTGCTGCGGTTAGCCACTGGATTGCTATTTCAAATTCTTTTGCGCGTGCGCCTTCGCGAATTAGTGAATAAATAAATTTTTTGTTTTCTTTGCTTAATTGAGACACAATGTTTTCCCATACTTGAGTAATGCGCATGAGTTGGTTTTTAGGTGCGTGTTTAGCAAAATCTAGTTGGTACGCAGTTAAAATATTTTTTTGAACATCTCTTATTCGTAAAATGTCTTTGGTTTTTGTGTATTCATACACGGCTTCAGGCATGCCACCAATGAATAAATAATATTTAAACAAAGCCGTACATTTCTCATGTAGCAGCTTTGGCAAAGGCTCAAGTGTTTTTATGTCTAAAATATAGTTTTTAAGAGCTTCTTCGCCAATCGCTGAAAGAAATTCTAAAAAACTTAAGGGATATAAATGAAGAAAATCAACTTTGCCGACAGGAAATCCTTTGGTGTGAGCAAGCGTGACTCTCAACAAGGAACCTGCTGCACATACGGCATATTCAGGCGCCAATTCACAAAAATATTTTAGACAATTAAGCGCTTCAGGGCATTCTTGGATTTCATCAAAAATAAGTAAAGTATCTGTTGGTTGAAGTGAAATATTTTTAGCAATGGATAAAAGATGAAGGATATGATACGGATCCAAAGACCCTGTAAACAATTGTTTTAAATCAGGATCTAATTCAAAATTGCAATAAAGATGATTTGTGTAGTGCTCTCTGGCAAATGCTTTCAGTGTGAATGTCTTCCCTACTTGTCTTGCCCCCATCAAAAGAAGCGGCTTTCGAGTAGGGTTGCTTTTCCACGCAATTAACTCTTGAAAAATATCACGTTTCATAGTCTTCATCCCTTTAAATGAGCACCTAGTCTACCGAAAAATGTTATATTTTATAATATCCGGAACCCACGAACGCAGAAATTACGTAGATGGCGCTCGCAAATACTCTTTGGGATGTTTTTTATGCGCGTGATAGCGCCGTCTAGGACGTCCACCAAAAAAAGTTTGAAAATGCATTCCTCGAGGTTTTTTTTCAGATTCAGAACCCTGAGATCGTGGGGAAAGCCGTGATTGCTCTTTTTCTTTCAATTGCTGGTTCTCCTCATTTAAACTAATGATGGTTTGCTGCAGCGTTATATTTTCTGTAGCTAAGGCGGCTCGTTCATTCATAGCCTCTAAATATTTTAGCTGAATCGCTTTTTTTTCTTCTAGTATTTCTTTATATCGTAATTCCGCATGTGCTACTTTCTGCTCCAATGTTATAAATTTTTGTTGCGCATCTTCCGAAAATGATTTAAGTTGCCTAGATAAGCTTTCGTTTTCCGACATCAACTCTTCGGGAAGAATTTCTTGACTGGCTTGCACTAACTCGTGATAAGCACGCCCTTCCGCTTCAAGCATAGATTCCAAAGATTTTTTAGCAATGGCTTCTTCAATTAAATGTTTCAATAAGCTACGGCCAGTATTGATATGTAAGCGCTTAATTCCTAAAAAGTTGAACCCAGTTCTCATCGTCGCCAAGTACTTTCTGAGTTTAAGCACTAAAGCAACATTCGTGTGATAAAAAGCGTTTATAATTTCACGACAGTAAGCCACTTCTTCCAAACGTGAATGTCTAGGCTTTCTTCGCTCATACTCTTCAACAGCATTCAAAAGAGCTTCTCGATACGCGCGATCAAGATAAGTACGTCTTAAACTGCTAGGCATAATGGATTGTTCTCCTCGGAAGAAATTAATTGCAAGCAACAAGCTTCCGTGCTAGGAAATGCCAAAACATCAGAATGAAAATATTCATCGTTGGTTAATAAATTGATGAGTTTTTGTTGGTAAGCGTGCACAATTTGCTGATAGTGAAAACGTTGAGAAAGAGAAACAAGCTCGCCCAATAATGCCTGCGCTGAAAAACTCTCATCTTTTATCGCTTGAAAATGATTTATATAATCCCCAAGCTCTGGATGAGCTTCTACCAATGCAGCCGTTGAAAACCAATACTCTTGAAACGCGTAACCAATCAACTGATTAGCATACCGCAATATCACATGATTAATGTTGGCTAGGGATTTAATTTTATCGATCAAACACGAGATTTTTTCATCGAGCTCTGTTAAAATTTTACTTGCTTTAGCCAATCGCTCCTGCATGGTCTCACCAATCAACTCTTGGCAAGTTACAATGGCTGATTGTTGTTGTTCTTTTAACAATAAGTGTCCAATGCAACTTTTAATATCGTTCAACAAAGAATCTCGCTTAAGTTTTACAAAAAACTCTGTAGCTTGAATAATAAAAGTATTCGCTTGTAGCAAGCATGCACCCTGTTTTGAAAAAAGCTCAGTGATCACCCTCAATAAAGCTTTGTGCAACGTGGTGATAAACCCCATATTATTACTAAAATACTCTACATTTTCCACTTCTGTTAATAAGGTAAAATGCATCGAGTCGGGCAGTGGGTTAGCCTGAAGAAAGTCCTCTCGCCAATCTTCTTTTCCCCCTCTATTTTCAACTGGTGGTAGCTGAACCTGCACTCCTTCTTGAGTACCTAGGCGAGTACGTAAACATACTTTCAATAAATGTTTATTTTTTTTATTTTGCCCTAAAATGGCGAGCAATTCTGTACATTCCAACATCCCATATTGATCTTCACGATGCTCTTGCATCTTCTGGCGTAACTGTTCAGTTTCTTGCTCCAAACGATTTTGATGTTGAGCAAAAAAATTCAATACGGAATTTTTATAGTTGAAGGTCAACGTATGCTCACCCCTCCCAAGGCTCAATTGCCTTAACCAAATTTGAATATTTAATAGTTGCTGATACGCTTGTTGCATTTCTTGCAAAATAGAAATTAGTTGCTGCTTGAGAAGTTCATTTTGCCATAAATTAATTATTTGATTCGTGATGCCAAACAAAAACCTCCATCCCCAAAAGGGACGCTCCCCTTCTACACGTGCTATTTCTTCTTGCCAGCTTTGCCGCTCTTTTGAATAAATACCAAAATAATGAGTAAACCACTCAGAAAAAGCATGTAAACACTTCTTTTCACTTTTTTTAGCAATTAACGGATTAAAAGAAACAAACGACTGAAGATCTGTTCCTTGCATAGAAGACATTCCATAATCACGCTGGCTTAAGGAAATACTTTGCACGATGGTATGCGTTTGAGGGCTATGTAATAACTGATAAGCACGTTTTTGA
Source organism: uncultured Gammaproteobacteria bacterium (assembly GCA_964471475.1). GTDB lineage: Bacteria > Pseudomonadota > Gammaproteobacteria > CAISUE01 > CAISUE01 > JAJNBD01. Next base: position 4,913 of record CAYYFQ010000021.1, on the reverse strand, counting down.
TCAAAAAGATAAAATGACGGTTTTTTTTCTGAAAGAAGATTTAACTGCACCAGTTGCTGAGCAAAATTATAAGAAGCTACGACGGGAAGGCTCCCTACTTCTGACCCATATGGCTCGCATTTTAAAACGCAAGCATCACTCTCCACCTCCTCACCCAAGGAGGGAGAAACACAAGTTACATGCGGCATGAGACAGGATGAAAATGTTGTGGAGAATTTAGTGATAGCTCTGTCTGCATTAAGAAAACAAAAACCATGTGGACTATGCTTCTCTAACGTCAAGCTTTCACTACTCAAATCAAATGGCTTGTTTATATCTTCTATATTTTGCTCATTAACAAGTTCATTAGCTGCCTGAGCTCCTTGCATGATTTCCAAATAGTTATAGTCATCTCTATGCAACAAAATGAGAAGCTTTTCTTTAATAGTCACAATTTGCTCAAAACGATCATCACTGAGGCGCGCTAAGTCAGCTTCTTGAAAACACGGAAAGATCAATTCCAATGCTCTATCTTTGATTTTTCCTATTTCTAATTCAATCTCTGATTGATTAACTTCCTGTACTAAAATTTTCTCCAACGACTCAACTTGACGTCGCAAAAAAGTTATTTCATCTACTAATTGAAGCTGAAGGTCTATTTTTTGTTGGTTTATTTTGTCGTTTAACGAAAATAAATGACGAAAAAAATTGTCATTCAACGTTTTGATTTGCTGGGCCGTTAATTTCATACACTTAGTTTGTTATCTATGATTTAAACTAAGTTGAAATTATAAAGAGCCATTTTCGTAAAAATTCAAAAATGGCACAGAAAGTATCAATTATTTTTTAAACTATGGTATGTTTAGCAGTTCCAATATAAAGCACATAACGATACAAAATATAAATCACAATGATACTCGATAACACTAACTCTGCCACTGCGATAGCTTCCAATGATTCTAAACCACCTTGTGTAAAAACAGGAACGGTGTGAACCCATAAAGAAGATTTAACCATGGAAGTAGCGCTAATCACTAAAGGGAAAGTATACGCAGAAAAAGCGGGAGTAAAAGGTAAGCGTAATAAATGACTTAATTTAATATAAACACTCACTGTCATTAACAAAGCTACCCCTAAAAGCATTAATAATAAAATCAAATTAGGAGATTCAACAACATTTAAATAGCCTGTGATCACAAGGCTTGCAGGGGCTGCCAATACCGCCAAGCTTGGTTTAGCATGAGGAGGGACCGTGGGATGCAATATCAATCGATACAGCATTAAAGGCAACATGATCAAATAAGCAATCAAACCAAAATACACAATAAATTCAGCAATCGCATGAAGCACCCCATTATTTGCAGGCACGGTGACCGCAGCTACTACAATACCAATAGGAGGAACAAACCAACTCGGCACCATATTTTCGATATGAAAACTGGTCAACTGATATCTCACAAATAAAACTAAAAACCAACAATGTAAAAGGACCGCAAGTATCCAAATAATTTCGCTGATGCTATAAAAAACCTCATAGAGGTCTTTGCTAATCACCATTAAACTCATGGCCAATGTTGGAATCACACTCCCCACCAAAGGATGTTTTATTTCATTCATAAACACCTGAGGATGCAAAATAAATTTACTGATCACAGGAAGAATTAAAGCAACTGCAATCGCTCCGGTGATAATTTGTAAAATAGGATGAGCCCAAAATGGTGTGAATAGTGTCCAGAGAATTCCCAAGCTTGAAATGCCGAGTGCTAAACCGGCTGCTGGTGTTGGGTATTTTTTTAACCAAATCTCCATAAAGTATTCTTTAAATGTCATAAATTCTCCTTTTAATTATTTCAAAAACCCGCGGCTTGCCTTTTCAATGGCTTGTACCAACATTTTCACTTGAGGTGAGGTTTGAGCAAGACTCTCCAATTCTAGTAAGGCTTGACTAGTGGTTAGCTCCTGCCTAAAAATAATGCGATAGGCTTTTTTCAGCTCACGTAAAGTTTCTTCTGAAAAACCACGACGCTGCAAGCCTACTGAGTTTAACCCATAAGGTTTAGGGTTATCCCCCCCTGCAATCATTAAAAACGGTAAAACATCTTGCACTACTTTACAATTATTACCAATAAACGCATGTGCACCGATCGTACAAAATTGGTGAATCGCTGAATAGGCTGCCAAACTCACCCAATCTTCAATAATGACATGCCCTGCGAGCCCGCTGTAATTTGCAAAAATGGCATGATTTCCAATAATACAGTCATGCGCCACATGAGCGTAGGCCATAAATAAATTATGACTTCCGATTTTAGTGACGCCCCCGCCTTGCACTGTTCCGCGATTAATCGTTGTAAACTCGCGGATCACGTTGTGGTCACCTATTTCAAGCCAAGTTTCTTCTTCTGCATATTTTTTATCTTGAGGCGCCGCACCCACTGAAGCAAATTGAAAGATCCGATTATTAGCTCCTATTTTAGTGGGGCCCTGGATCACAACATGAGAACTAATCACTGAGCCTTCACCAATTTCAACACCCTTTTCAACTACTGTCCAAGGACCTATCGTCACATTCGACGCAATTTTTGCGTCAGGATGCACATCCGCTCGTGGATCAATCATTTTTTGTTACCTCTCGACGTACGCTAGATAATTCAGTAGTACACGCCACTTCGTCATTGACAGTCGCTACCCCTCGGCATTTTAACAAACGATGCTTATCACTAGTCATAGTGATATGCAATATTAACTGATCCCCAGGTTCAACAATACGCTTGAAACGTGTTTTTTCAATTCCCGCCAACAGAAACAAAGCATTCCCAGAAGGGTCCGGGTAAGAATAAGTTGCCAATAAACCACAAGCTTGCGCTAAAGCTTCGACAATTAACACGCCCGGCATTACAGGACGTTGAGGAAAATGGCCCACAAAAAATGCTTCATTAACCGTCACATTTTTAATTGCTTTCAAAGATTTTTTAGCGTTGATTTCCAATACCCGATCTACTAATAAAAAAGGATACCGATGAGGTATGGCTTCCATTATTTTTTGAATATTCATACACGCCTCTTTTTTTCTAATTCACTGAGAGATTTTGCCATCTGGTTCAATTGACGGAATCGCACCGCGGCTTTTTGCCATTCAGCTCGCGGTAAAATGCCAGTCCCCGAGGCATACACCCCCGGTTGATCAATAGAATTGGTGACCATTGCCATACCCGTCAACATGACATTATCAGCAATATGAATATGCCCTGCGATTCCCACCGCCCCACCAATCATACAATCAGCGCCAATTTTAGTACTGCCAGCAACCCCAGTACACCCGGCAATCACCGTATTTTTGCCAATGCTAACGTTATGTCCAATTTGAATTTGATTATCGAGTTTCACACCATCAGCAATAACTGTATCATTAAGTGCCCCTCGATCAATCGTTGTATTAGCGCCAATTTCTACATGATTGCCAATTTTTACACCACCTAATTGTGGAATTTTTTCATAACCACTTTGACTGGGAGCAAAACCAAAGCCATCAGAACCAATCACTACTCCACTATGAATAACGCAATGAGATCCAATATCGATTTGATCATATAAAGTTACTCTGGCAGCTAACGCAGTGTGTGAACCGATTCGACAACGCTCCCCCGCCACACAATGCGCACCAATAATAACTTCATCTTCAATCAAACACTCTGAACCAATTACTGCATACGGCCCAATGCTTACGTTTTGACCGACAGTCGCAGAGGGATCCACTAAAGCTGTTGGATGAATCCCTTGGTAAGCGGCTGGTTTTTGCCAAAATAATTGTGCGAGTTTAGCATAAGCCACATAGGGATGCTCAACTACTAAAGCACCCGTTGGACAATCTCCAAGAAATTTAGGTGCTAAAATTACAGCGCTTGCTTGAGTAGTGAGTAACTGAGCGTGATATTTAGGATTATCGAAGAAACTAATTTGATTGGCTTTAGCATCTGCTAAAGCCGCTAACCCCAGAATAGTGATTTGAGGATCACCATGTAATTGCGCTTGCAAATACTCAGCTAATGTTTTTAACGTATAGTGTTTGCTCTTGCTCATAATTAGCGCGAGTTAGTCATGGGCGTTCAAATTACGTAATACTGCTTTAGTAATATTAAGATCTGCATTAGCGTATGGAACACTATCCGCCTGCAGAATCAAATCATAATGTTCTTTTTTAGCAATATCATTGACAATTGAAGCCACCTGACTCAATAATTTTTGCATATCGCTGTTTTGTTCATTATCCAAATCTTGTTGGAAAGAAGTAATCATCGCCTGCAAATTAGCACGATCAAAAATCAAACTGTTTTGGAGCTTCGTGCGTTCTGAATCGCTTAGTGCTCCCGCTGTTTTGTTATACTTATCTTCTTCTGCTTTAAATTTAACTTGCGCAGCAATAATTGCCTGTTCACGTGGTTTATATTTTTGCGTTAACTGCAAATTTAATGCTTGCAACTGAGGGGACTCCTGCACCACAGCACGCACATCAACCACCCCAATTTTAAGTACTTTAGGCGAGCTTGCAGTGTCGTCGACCGCATAAGCATTGAGCGCTAAAGCGCCTAAGAACACAGTAAAGAACTTTTTATACATAAGAAAATATTCCTTTGTTTTTTGCGTATTGTACACTAAATTTAGAATGGCACGTGCTAGCGGATTTTAAGCGTCGTCAATCCCACCAACACCAACACCACCGTAATAATCCAAAATCGTACAATAACTCGTGGTTCAGGCCAGCCTTTTAATTCAAAATGATGATGGATCGGTGCCATCCTAAAAATGCGCTTGCCTGTGCATTGGAAAGAAACCACTTGCAAAATTACAGAAATAGCTTCTATTACAAAAATACCACCCAAAATAAAAAAGACGAGTTCTTGTCGAACTAAAATGGCTAACAACCCTAAAACAGC
>CAYYFQ010000020.1:12738-36099 GCA_964471475.1 uncultured Gammaproteobacteria bacterium | reverse complement strand
TGGATGCCTGCCTACGCAGGCATGACAAACTTAAAAAAACTTAGGGATACATCAGTTATATGGGGTATAGACACTAGCACATATTTCCTTCTATAATACACAATTCTAATTTTAATCAAGGGGTGTTTTTTTTCATGCCAAATGTTCGTGTTCGCGAAGGCGAATCTCCAGAGGCTGCTTTACGTCGCTTCAAACGTGCTTGTGAAAAAGACGGTTTAGTGACTAAACTTCGTCAATGTCAAGCTTATGAAAAACCAACTACTAAACGCAAACGTGCTAAAGCGGCTGCTGTTAAAAGAGCCATCAAAAAACGTTTACGTACTAACCCCATTCGTGAAAGAAAATACTAAGTATGTCTTCGCTTAAAGCCACCATCACTGAAGCCATGAAAAACGCGATGCGCGCTCAAGAAAAATCGCGTTTAGAAACTATTCGGTTAATTCAAGCCAGCATTAAACAAATTGAAGTAGACCAAGGCAAACGTGACGCTGGCTTAACTGACGATGAAATTTTAGTAGTGTTGGATAAAATGCAAAAACAGCGCCGTGACTCCATTGATCAATTTTTGGCAGGAAACCGCCCAGATTTAGCTGAAAAAGAAAAAGCGGAAATGTTGATCATTCAAGAGTTTTTACCGCAAGCACTCACCGAAGCTGAAGTAGAAACTCTGATTAAAAAAGCCATGAGTGTCACAAGCGCGAAGACCATGAGTGACATGGGAAAACTCATGGCGGAACTCAAACCAAAATTACAAGGCCGTACGGATATGAGCAACGTTAGTGCAAAAATTAAACAGCTGTTAAGTGCGAACTAAGCTAAGTCTGGGATACCTGTGAAAGCACATAGATTGTCATGCCAGCGAAGGCTGGCATCCAGGCAAATAAGGATTTTGGGAAGTAAAAGTACAGTGTACTTAACTTCATAAACTAAAATTTTTGTCGCTTGCATTGCCTAAAAACATACTTGCCTGGATGCCAGCCTTCGCTGGCATGACAGAGATTCTTAGCATCCAGCTCCTTAAGTTGACGCCTATTTCTGCTCTTAATTCGCATTTAGCATGTAAAGGACTTCAAATAACGGCACCCCTATGTCTGGTTTCATCCCTCGCAACTTCATTGATCAACTCATCAACCAATCTGATATTGTTGATATCATCCAAGAAAGAGTCCACCTGAAAAAAGCCGGAAAAAATTTTACCGCGCCATGCCCTTTTCATCAGGAAAAAACCCCTTCTTTCAATGTCAGCCCAGTGAAACAGTTTTATCATTGCTTTGGATGTGGAGCCAGCGGCAACATCATTAGCTTCTTAATGGATTACGATCGAATGGAATTCCCCGAAGCCATTGAGTTTTTAGCCGATCGACTTGGACTCAATGTGCCTTATGAAAAAGGCCACAGCAATCAACAAGCTTCTAAAGCTTCCAAGCTCGATGATTTTAGTTTAATGCAAGAGATTGCCAATTTTTATAAAACTGAGTTGGCTCAATCTCAAGACGCGAAAACTTATTTAGAAAAGCGTCAGATTGACCCAAGCATCAATAAAGTTTTTCAATTAGGTTTTGCACCCAATCGTTGGGATAGCCTTTTACGCGCCTTTCCAAAAAACACGCAAAAACTCTTTGAGCTTGGGATGCTCACTGAAAAAGAAAATCGAGCTAATTATTATGATCGTTTTCGTCATCGCTTAATGTTTCCTATCCGCAATACACGTGGGCAAATTATCGGATTTGGTGGTCGAGTTTTAGATGATAGCTTACCAAAGTATTTGAACTCTCCTGAAACTCCATTATTTCAAAAAAATCGTGAACTTTATGGATGGTACGAATGCCTTCAGCATTCGCAAAAATTACAACAAGTTTTCGTCGTCGAAGGCTATTTAGACGTCATTGCACTCTTTCAAGCAGGGATTACAGAAGCTGTCGCCACGCTAGGTACGGCAACAAGCAGTGAACACATTCAAAAAATTACTAAACAATGCCAGCATATTATTTTTTGCTTTGATGGCGACCGAGCGGGACGCGAAGCTGCATGGCGCGCTTTAAATGCCGCACTCCCCGTCTTACGGGATAATCTACAAATCCATTTTTTATTTTTACCTGAAGGGGAAGACCCTGATTCTTTTGTGCGCCAATTTGGTGCCGCCAAATTCCGTGAATTCGGCACCAGCGCTCTTCCTTTATCAACTTATTTTTACAACCAATTATCCCAAGAATGCCATTTACATACCGCTGAAGGGCGCGCCAAATTAGTCAATTTAGCTATTCCACTATTAGCCAAAATTCCACCAGGTGCTTTTTTAAGCATTTTAACTCAAGAGTGCGCTCGCTTAAGTAAAATGGAACACAATAAGATTCAACAACTCCTCCACAACACTCAAATAAATGTAACTAATTTTGAACCCGTAAGTGCTCTTAGTCTACAAGCTTTTAAATTACAACTAACCCCCATCCGCTTAGCCATTGCGCTCTTGCTACAAAACCCGATATTAGGACAGCATTCTCACGCCAAAACCATTGTGGCTTTACAAAACGATTCTCCGGGAACAGCACTCCTTCACAAAATTTATCAACAATGTCTAGCCAATCCTGATTTTTTAACAGCACATCTTTTAGAAATGTGGCGCAATGAACCAGAATGCGACGCGCTCATGAAATTAGCAGGCCAAGAACTCTCCGCACACGATGAAAAAACCACTGAACAATTATGGCAAGACACCTTACGACATCTTGGTGAGCAACATCGTCAATTACAAATTGATGCTTTGATTAAAAAAGTGAAAGAAAACACTATCAATACCGAAGAACATCAAATATTGATGGAGCTTTTGAAAAACCGAAGTTAGTAAAATATACGTTTTTTATATTATACTGTAAGCTCCCCTTGTCGAAAAAATTTTCCTATGGTCACACTAAAAACACAAACCTATTGGCAAGCTCCTCTTATTATCACAGATACTGAATGGCTCAACACGCTACCAGAAAGCTATCAACAACAAGCTTTGATTGCTCACACCACCCATTTTGTTTTTCAACATGCACAAAAAATTTTGGGTCTTGGTGAGATTAGTTTATGGCAACATGGAGTAAGCATCGCCGATAGCTTAGTTCACCTCCAAGCGGACCCAGAAACCATTGCCGCGGGCTTACTCTATCCTCTTCTTCAATCCAATCCTGCTGTGGAGTTACCAGAAACGATGTCTCCCAAAGTGCCTCTTCTCATCGTCGGTGCAAAACAAATGGCCAGCCTCAGTTTAATGCATAATTTCCACAAAAAAAATGCAGCTGCTCAAATGGAAAATTATCGCAAAATGCTGTTGGCAATGGCAGATGATTTGCGCGTAGTATTATTGAAATTAGCTGAACGCTTACACGCTTTAAGAACCGCTCGCTTTTTATCTAGCGTGGAACAAAAAAAATTGGCAGATGAAATTTCTAATCTGTATAGCCCGCTTGCTAATCGCTTAGGCTTAGGCCAAATCAAATGGGAAATGGAAGATTTGGCTTTTCGCATTGGCTTTCCCACTGAGTATAAACAAATTGCCAAATCTTTAGACATGAAACGAGTCCAGCGTGAAATACTCGTAAAAAAAACTCTGCAAATCTTAGAAGAAGAATTAACTAAAGTACACATAAAAAAGTTCGAATTAATGGGGCGAGCAAAACACATCTACAGTATTTATCGCAAAATGATCAAAAAAAACGTCGACGTGCATGGTTTATTTGATATTAGTGCAGTGCGTGTTTTAGTGGATTCTATTGAAGATTGTTATCGTGTCTTAGACATCGTGCAACAAAAATTTGAAATGATCCCTCAAGAATTTGATGACTATGTCGCGGTTCCAAAACCTAATGGTTATCGCTCTATTCATACCGCTGTTTTTGGCCCTGATAACCACGTCGTTGAAATTCAAATTCGCACTTTTCAAATGCATGCCGAATCGGAATTGGGCGTAGCTGCGCATTGGCGGTACAAAGAAGGAGGACAAGGCAACCAAAGTTACGAAGCTAAAATTGCTTGGCTGCGAGAAATTTTATCATGGCAAAAAGAAGTAGAGCATGAAACAAATCCTGGCACTGAAATTTTAGCAGATCGCGTTTACGTATTTACTCCTCAAAATGATATTATCGATCTACCCAAAGGCGCAACTCCTTTAGACTTCGCCTATCATATTCACACGAATATTGGTCATCGCTGTCGAGGAGCAAAAATCAATGGCCACATTGTACCTCTCACCACTGTGTTAAAAATGAGCGATAAAGTCGAAATCATGACGGGGAAAGAACCTAATCCAAGCCGTGATTGGATTAATCCACAAGAGGGTTATTTATTTACCGCACGTGCCAGGCAAAAAGCTGCTCAATTTTTGCGTGCTAAAAATTATGACCTTTATTTGGCCGATGGTAAAAATTTATTGGAAAAGGAATTACGTCACCTGAATTTAACGCCAACAAATTTAGAAGATATTGTTAAATTATTTGATCAAGAAAGCAAAGAAGCCTTATTTGTGGCAATTGGCTCTGGCGAAATTCGCACCACTCAGCTGGCTGGGCGATTAGAAAATTTACAAAAAAATGCTAAGGCACCAGAGATATCCAGACGAAGAAAACCCATAAATCAAGAGCCCAAACATAAAATACCTGTCATTAGAATAGAGGGCGAACACCAACTTTTAAGCCATCCTGCGCGTTGCTGCAACCCCTCTATTCATGATCCGATTGCCGCATACGTTTCCCAACGCCGAGGCGTCTCGATCCACAAGCTTTCCTGCACCAGCTTTAAAGCTCGAAAAACTGCCAACCCTTCACGGGTGTTGCAAGCCAGATGGGAATAAGGCATTATTCCTCAACATCTGACCGTTTGCTCTACAGATCCTGTCATCGCGTGAATAACTCGGCGCAGTATAAAGCTAAGCGGGTAGTGCTATACGAGTTACAAATAATATTTATTATTAAGGTTAAGGTTGTTGCATGCGCCGTGCTCAAAAATATGTGGTTCGTTATCAAACGGAAGGCGTGCCTTATGCCTCATTAGAAGATTTGGTAGCCGCTCTTAAAAAACACCGCAAAATAGATAATGATCGTGCTTTAGAGTTAAGCTTAAAGCATTTACTCCCTTTTCAAACTTTAAAAGGTATTAATGAAGCAGGTACTCTGTTAGCAGACTCGATTAGACAACAAAAAAAAATTTGTATCATTGGTGATTTTGACACCGATGGAGCTACCAGCACGGCATTAGCAATAAAAACCTTACATAGTTTTGGCGCGCAACATGTTACTTATTTAGTCCCTAATCGCTTTAAATTTGGATATGGACTCACGCCAGAAATTGTGGATGTCGCTTATCATCAATTTCAACCTGATTTAATTATCACTGTCGATAACGGGATTGCCAGCATTGAAGGGGTCGATTGTGCCAAACAGCATGGGATGCAAGTATTAATTACTGACCACCATTTACCAGCTAAAATTTTGCCAAAAGCCGATGCTATCGTGAACCCTAATCAACCAGGTGATAATTTCCCAAGTAAAAATTTAGCAGGCGTTGGTGTGGTTTTTTACTTAATGATGAGCACCCGTGCGATCTTGCGCGCAACCAATTGGTTTGAAACTTCTTCTGTATCCGAACCCAATCTTGCTCAGTTTTTAGATTTAGTCGCCTTAGGCACTTTTGCAGATGTGGTGCCACTGGATCATAACAATCGAATCTTAGTCAATCAAGGTTTGCTTCGAATCCGCTCAGGCCAATGCTCTGCGGGCATTAGTGCTTTGAGTAAATTTTGTAAAAGACCTCAAGCAAAATTACTGGCAAGCGATTTGGGATTTATCATTGCTCCGCGTTTAAATGCTGCAGGTCGCTTAGAAGATATGTCGCTTGGTATTGAATGCTTATTAACAGACGATGAGGATCGCGCTCAGGCATTGGCGCAACAGCTTGATTTCTTAAATCAAGAACGTCGCGCGATTGAAGTTGATATGCAACAAGATGCCTATTTAGCTCTCCAAAAATTAAGCATTGATAATCAACGGCTACCTCATGGGCTATGTTTATTCCAAGAACATTGGCACCAAGGAGTTACTGGCATTATTGCTTCGCGTGTGAAAGATCGCTATGCAAGACCAACAATTGCTTTTGCTAAGATTAACGATGAAGAATTAAAAGGCTCCGGGCGATCAGTACCAGGTATTCATATTCGCGATATCTTAGAACAAATCGCTGTTGAAAATCCTGGATTACTTACACGCTTTGGAGGACATGCAATGGCCGCAGGCGTGAGCCTCCCTATTCACGCCTTTGATGATTTTTCTCGCGCCTTTAATCATATCTTAGCAGAATTACTTGGAGACACCCCTCCTTATACTTTGTTACACAGTGATGGCGAATTAACTGCTAGCACTCTAAATATCTCTGTAGCGAACGCCATTCAAAACCTCGGTCCTTATGGGCAAGCATTCCCTGAACCTTTATTTGATGGCATTTTTGAAGTGATTGATCAACGTTTGGTAGGAGGTCGCCACCTCAAATTAATTGTAAAACCCAAAGAAAGTGATCAGTTTTTAGATGCGATTGTTTTTAACGTAGAAACAGAAGAATGGCCAAAATATCAAGTGCAACGCCTGAGTTTGGCGTATCGCTTAGATGTTAATGAATTTCAAAATAAACGAAAAATACAGTTAATTGTTGAACACATCACGGAATGTTAGCTTATGCAACTTCAGCTTACCGATTTTTTATCCATTATTGAAATTGCAGGTGTTGATGCCTCACAATTTTTACAAAGTCAATTGACGCAAGATCTTCATGCGCGCAACCCATATCAGTTGCAATGGCAAGCCTATTGCTCGCGAGATGGCTTAGTGCAAAGCATATTTGGATTATGGGAAAAGGAAGAAAAGTTTTATCTGTTGTTACCCAAAGAGCTAAGAGATAACACATTCGCCTTACTAAAGAAATATGGCGCTTTTGCTAAAATCACGCTCCAGCTGATCTCCTCTCCTCCTATATTTTTACAGATAGAAAAAACTGATGAAGTAAACTGGACATGGGATATTGGACCCTCTCCTACTTCTGATGACACTCCACTTTATTTTAGTTGGCGCACGCGTTTTATAGAAATCCCATCCATATCCTCTTACGATCAATTGCGCGATCTATTTATTCAACATGCTTTCCCATGGCTGAATGCAGAAAGCGCAGGAAAGTTTCGCCCGCATGATTTAAATTTTATCGCACTCAACTTAGTGAGCTTCAAAAAAGGTTGCTTTCCAGGCCAAGAAATTATTGCTCGCACTCAATATCGTGGAAAACCTAAATCAGCTTTCCATGCCTATCGCTTAAATGGTTTACATACTTTTAACCGAGGTGCCCATTTGATGAATAATGATCGTATAGTAGGAACCATCACTGATGTTATTTACGGTAATGATTTTACGGACCTTAGTTGCATCCTGCAAAATGATGAACACATGCAAGATGTCGAACACGAATTTCCCTTATGAACGCACCTATCATTCAACTCATTGGACCCACTGCTACTGGTAAAACCGAGCTTGCTTTAGCCTTAGCCAATATCTTCCCACTAGAAATTGTCAGCGTAGATTCTGCTCTTGTTTATCAAGAAATGGATATTGGTACTGCGAAGCCCACATTAAAAGAACGTCAAAAAATAAAACACCACTTAATTGATATCTGTATGCCTAACGAATCTTATTCTGTGGGATTATTTTTGCGTGATGTCACTGAAAGCATTAAAGACATTCATCAACGGAAAAAAATTCCTTTATTGGTGGGGGGAACCATGCTTTACTTTAATGCATTGAACAAAGGGTTAGCGGAAATCCCCACCATCCCTGAAGAGGTACGTCAAACCCTACAAAAAATTTTAGCCGAAAAAGGTTTGGATTTTTTATATACTCAACTGAAAATGGAAGATCCAACAACAGCAGAGCGCTTGCACCCCCATGACAGCCAACGTATTTTACGCTCACTAGAAGTTTTCATTGCCACTAAAAAACCTTTATCACAATGGCATATTGAGCAAAAAAACATCTCTCAAAACCAAAATTTTTCTCACGCGCTTTCTTTGGTACTCATTCCACAAGATCGAGAAAAGTTGCATAAAATCATCGCACAACGTTTTAAACAAATGTTAGCGAACGGTTTTGTAAATGAGGTCGATTACTTACAAAAAAAATATGTGCTTAGCGTTGACTCCCCTTCTATGCGTTGCATAGGCTACCGCCAAGTATTACGTTATTTACAACAACAAATTACTCAACAAGAAATGCTGGAACAAGGCATTTTTGCCACGCGCCAATTAGCTAAACGACAAATAACATGGCTGCGCAATTGGCCCAAAGATAAATGGGTACCCCCGCATCAATCTGATACAATACAGCCGTTAAAAAATCACATTGATAACTATCTACAATCTTTCAGGTAACTATCGGTGAAACGTAAATATAGCGTGCGACACCAGATAAAGTTTCGCGGGACGCTACAAGTATAGCCTTTAAGATTTAGTTTCAGACAAGGCGCAAGTGAATGAGTCGAGGGAGTGTACATAGACGTACATGACCGAAGGCGAATGAACTTGCAACACCGTATGAAGCTAAATGTTAAAGGCTATACCTCCCTGTAAGCTTTACTTCGGCATCCTTGCCTCAGAAACCCGCTCACCTTTATCTGGTGTCACACGCTTAAAGCAAATTACGAACAATTATCTAAAAGGTATCTCTTATGAAGCCAGCCGCTAAAGTGAGTATTTTGATTGTAAATTATCAAACTCCGCAATTAACCAAATTATGTTTGCGCTTGATTAAAAAAAATACGCCGCTTGAGCAAGTAAAAGTAATTGTCGTGGACAACGGTTCTAAAGATGAATCTTTGGAGTATTTACGCTCCTTAGCTTGGATTGAGCTAATTGAACGTGCGCCAATCCCACATGAACCGGTGCATTTATCACATGCACACGCTTTAGATTTAGCGCTAGCTAAAGTCGATACCCCTTATGTGCTCTCTCTTCATACTGATACCTTTGTGCATCATCCACACTGGTTAACTTATTTGTTGAGTTTTTTTACGCGCAACCCTCAATTAGCAGGGGTGGGTTCTTGGAAATTAGAAAGAAAACCTCGGAGTACTCAAGCACTCAAAAAAATTGAAAATTTTTTTCAAAAGATTTTTTATAGCCTCATTAAAAAACAAAAACACGCGTTAGAAGGCATCGGTGAAAATTACTTCTATTTACGGAGCCACTGCGCGTTATATCGAATGGATTTAATTAAAAAATATGGCTTAAGTTTTGCGCAAAATGAAGACATCGCCGGAAAAATAATGCATAAATCTTTAATCGATGCAGGTCATGAAATGTACTTTATTGACTCTAAAGAGTTGCTACATTACTTGGATCATGTCAATCATGGCACGATGATTTTAAATCCACACTTAGGTGCCAGCAAAAGAACCATCCAACAAGGCTACAAACGCTTAGTAAAACGCTTGGGGGGCATTGATATTGCGGCGATTCTAGCAGATGAGCGTTTGGATTAACGGCATATAAGCATGCTAAAATAACGCAACTTCTCTTAAGGACCGCAGAACATGGAAAAAAACATCAAATGGTTCGATCAAATTGGCATGCTAGATATCAGCGAGGCAGGTGGTAAAAACGCCTCCTTAGGTGAGATGACACGCGAATTAAAAAATTTAGGAATAAAAGTCCCCTTTGGCTTTGCTACCACTACTCACGCCTTTCATGAATTTCTTAAGCAAAATAATCTTGTCAATCGCATTCACGAACTGCTCGCTCAATTAGATGCGCAAGACATTGTCGCCTTAAATAAAACCGGCAAACAAATTCGAGACTGGATTTTAACCACCCCTTTTTTACCATGGTTTGAAAAAGATGTCATCAGTGCTTGGGAAAAACTTAGCAATCATCATCCCGATTTTGCAGTAGCTGTGCGCTCTTCTGCCACAGCAGAAGATTTGGCAAATGCTTCTTTTGCTGGACAGCAAGAATCTTTTCTCAATGTACGCGGCAAAAAAGCTTTATTAAAAGCGATCAAAGAAGTTTTTGCTTCGCTTTTTAATGATCGCGCGATTGCCTATCGTTTGCACCAAGGCTTCTCTACCGAGAATATTGGCATTTCAGTAGGTATACAACAAATGGTGCGCAGTGATTTAGCCGCCAGCGGCGTCATGTTTACTATCGATACCGAATCCGGCTTTGATGATGTGATTTTTATTACTTCTTCATATGGATTGGGGGAAGCGGTGGTACAAGGCCAAGTCAATCCTGATGAATTTTATGTCTATAAACCAGCACTCATCGCGCATGCACCCGCCGTTTTACGAAAAAATCGTGGCAGCAAAGCTTCCAAATTAGTTTATGCACTTGCGGAATCGAACGAACTTATTAAGCTCGTGCCTGTCGATCATGATCATCAACAAAAATTTTCTTTAAATGATACCGAAATTTTAGCACTCGCGCACTATGCATTAATTATTGAAAAGCACTATGGCAAACCCATGGATATTGAATGGGCTAAAGATGGAATTAGCAATGAGTTATTTATTTTGCAAGCACGCCCTGAAACCGTCAACAGCCAAAAATCTATCACTCAAACGCATCAGCAATTTCACTTGAAACAAAGCGGCAAAAAAATAATAGAAGGACGTAGCGTAGGCCAAGCCATTGGTGCAGGACACGCTTGCGTGGTCAAAGATTTATCTGAAATTCATCGGGTAGAAGCAGGAATGGTATTGGTCACAGATATGACCGATCCCGATTGGGAGCCCATTATGGCACGCGCTTCGGCCATTGTGACGAATCGTGGGGGGCGCACGTGTCACGCTGCGATTATTGCGCGTGAACTTGGCATCCCTGCTGTCGTCGGGTGCGCCGATGCGACCGATAAAATTGCCAATGGCCAAGCCATTACTGTTTCTTGTGCCGAAGGGGAAGCAGGCTGCGTATATGATGGCATTTTGGAATATGAGGTGGTTCACACTGCATTGGATAATTTGCCCGAGCTACCCGTCAAAATCATGTTGAATCTAGCAAATCCGGATCGTGCTTTTGCGTTACGTAATATTCCCAACGCGGGCGTTGGGTTAGCGCGTTTAGAGTTTATTATCAGCCAAATGGTTGGCATTCATCCTCAGGCTATTTTAGAGTTTGATAAATTAAAAGATCATGCGATGAAGCGTGAAATCATCACGCGCACTTTAAGCTACGCCTCTCCGGTAGAATATTATATTGAAAAAATTCGCGAAGGCGTTGCAACGATTGCAGCTGCTTTTTATCCTCATCCTGTGATTGTGCGAATGTCAGATTTTAAATCCAATGAATACGCTAATTTATTAGGCGGCCAATTATTTGAACCTACCGAAGAAAACCCAATGCTAGGTTTCCGCGGGGCTTCTCGCTATATTTCACCAAGCTTTGCAGATTGTTTTGCTTTGGAATGCCATGCAATTAAGCGTGCACGTGCAATGGGGTTGAACAATATTCAAGTCATGATTCCTTTTGTGCGAACCTTGCAAGAAGCAAAAGCAGTAGAACAAGTGTTAACAGAAAATGGTTTAGTGCGTGGTGTGGATGGATTAAAAATCATCATGATGTGTGAAATCCCGAGTAATGCTTTGTTGGCGGATCAGTTTTTGAAATATTTTGATGGATTTTCGATTGGTTCTAATTATATGACACAATTAACCTTAGGCATTGATCGCGATTCCGGCACCTTGGGAGCGGCTTTTGATGAGCGAGATCCTGCGGTGAAGCAATTATTCTCGCTCGCCATTCAAGCATGCCACAAAGCAGGAAAATACATCGGCATTTGTGGCCAAGGCCCATCCGACCACCCAGAATTAGCACTGTGGCTCATGCGCGAACATATCAGCTCGCTTTCGCTAAACCCTGACTCTGTGTGGAATACGATTCAGTATCTAAGCCATCTGCATTTGAAACAAGTGAGCGAATAAGCATCTGATTCTGAAGTCGTCATCATTGGAGACGCGGGGAGTCGACATCATCAGAATTTGTGCCACCACTTCCTTCCAGCAAAGGTTGCGCTGCTTCTGGATCGTTTGCGGACTCCAATACGCTCTCTGGTTCTGTGCTTCCATCACCACAACACCCTGGCGCAAATATACTAGTGACGAATGAAGTAACAGCAGCACTACCTGCCACTGCTGTTGTGACTATATCTAGTGGAGAAAGATGACTCTTCAGATGTAACCCTACAGTCCTTACTATACTCCCAACACCAGTTACCCCAGACATAATACTCCCTGGTATAGCAGCATTCGGTATACCCACTCCTACAAGTACTGAACAAAGCGCGCTTAGTCCTTCCAAGCTCAAGAGCATGTGATCAAATGCTACCTCTTGTTCATTTTTTTCCCCTTGCGGGTTGACTAGCATCATAGTAATCGCCATAGTCGTGACGCCTAAATTAACTAAATTAGCTATACCAAGCTTGGTAACACACCCATTGCTTATATTTTTCCACTTATTTTTAAACCATTCTCCGCACGCCATAAACTCTCTCCTCTATTTATTTATTGTTTGTTAATAAATTTAAAATTATCAAATCATTTTTTTCTGAAGATCCCAAACTTTCATGTCTTGATTAAACCGCGCCTGGTTAGATGATAAGAGGCTTTTCTCCTGATAGTAAAGAGGGATCCAACAACGATTGTCCTGCTGGGTCTTCTGGATGCTTAGTTCTTTCCTTATCCGCTGCGTCTCTATTTGCATCTTTTGCACCCTTCACGCAACACGGCTTGGTAAATAAAAAAGCTCCCACGGAGGTAAGTGCAGCTGCTCCAGCCAGTGCAGTGGTAGCTATCTGAACCTTATCAAGCGTACCTTTCAGCACCCTATAATCGACGACTGCATTCACAATACACGCACCGACAGCAAAACCAGCATTCAAAAAAGCCGCAATGACTGTTTTAATTTTAGCCTCTCTAGCCTCGTCTGCGGCTCTGCGGTCAAAAATGTCATCGGCTGGAAGAACAGCTTCATTATTTTTACCAATCACACTAATGAGCAGTGAAAGAGCACAACTTCCTGCTTCCAACAAGACAGTCAAAGAAAGAATCTGCTCCAGCTCTTTATTTTCTGCGTGCGCCAATTGTACCCCCATCGAGATAGCAACAGCACCCGCAAGTCCAGCATTAAGCAGAGCAGCTATTCCAGTTTTTGTACACACTTTACCACATACATTGCTCCAAAACCCCATAAATTTTCTCCTCGAGTTATTAATAAAATTTACTCTAATTATATTTATAGAGTTATATTTTTATAGTTATTGAAAATTTGAGAATTCCATTATAGGTTTTTTTAGCTTAAAGAAAGATTAACTATAGGGGTACGATTTTTTGATTGCCGTCTCAACATAGGTTGTGGACTGATTTGTGTTGACCCTCCTCTTCTTCCACCGCCGCTGGATCTATACGCCAAGCCGCCGCTTGGTTTATAAGCGGGGCCGCTGCTGGCGCCCCTGGAGCGGCAGCTCTTGCTTGCTGCGCTGCTACTATATTTGCATCGCCTCGTGAGCGAGAAAAACATGAAAACGCGGCACTCATTATTGATGTCGGAACGCTTACTACTGTCGCGAGTAGGGCCGCTTGCTCCAACTCAGACAACTCATCTTGTCGGAACTTTGTCGCGTATGCCTTTGTCCAAAAAGCTCCTATAGTCGCACCAGCACTCATCCAGCCCAAGCATGCTCCTATGGTAGTCTTTTGAATTTTTTTGCCGGCGAAAATAAGAATTCCGGTGAGAAGCTCACTTGCCGCTTCTAAAGCCAAGGTTGCGGCACTAACACCCACCATCTCGTCATTTTCTGCACATTGCATCGCCACAAAAGTAATAGTACCAGTCATAACTCCTAAGTGAAGTAAATTGAATACGCCCTGCTTTGTACGCACCCCAGCCCGTAGATTTTCCCACCATGCTTTGCACCCCATAAAACTTCTCCTCTGTATAGTAGAGACAGCCCTAATAAAATTTAAAATTATTGGACCACCTTTCTAATTATATGTATAACAGAAAAGTAGTGCATCACAGTATAAGCCCTTCAGCTTAAGGAAAAATTAACTCTGCACTGGACAAAAAATCTCTGAAGCTGTCATCCCGCGACTTGTTCGCGGGATCCAAAAAGTTGAAACCTTGGGCCCCGCGAATAAATCGCGGGGCGACAGCGTTTTTAACAAGCTTTTCCAAGTAGCTTTTAAATTTTTGTCCAGCGCAGAGAAAGATTAAATAAATAATGCTATTTTTAATAATTTCTCTGTATGAAAATTTCCTTAGAATCGCCTCTACCCATTGCGGAAAAGATCGTGAGATCACCTGATAAGCAGATCAAGCGGGTGAGGGGTATTCTGTGCAACGCACACAAACTATATAGAATGAAAAATCTGGATACGGGACCTTCTCAGACGTGCGTTAAAAAAATTTTTAACGTTTTTTTATGAAGGAAAAACTGGTGCGTCGATGCACCAGTTTTTTATAAGTGATTACAGAATAAGACAGCTCGCAGGCTCCTGATCAGCATCCGCTGCTGTTTGCAGGGAGGTGCTCTCTTGCGCCCTGCGCGCTGTTTATAAGCGCGACCGCCGCTGGATCCCGTAGATCGGCAGCTCTTGCTTGCTGCGCTGCCGCTCTATTGGCATCAGCTTTTAGAGAGGAACATGCAACCAGCGCGCTTCCTATTGATATAGGAATGTTTGCTGCTGCCACTGCTATGGTCGCTTTCTCCAATCCAGACCACTCACTGTGCTCGAAGCCTAGCGCGTATACCTTTGCCAAACCGGCTCCCGTAGCCGTAATAGCACTAATCCCACGCAACCATGCTCCTACCTTACTCTCTTGAATTTTTTTGTTGGCGAGAATGAGAATTCCGGAGAGAAGCTCACTTGCCCCTTCTAAGGCCAAAGTTGTGGCACTAACACCCACCATCTCGTCATTTTCTGCACATTGTATCGCCATTAAAGTAACCGCAGCAGTCGTCACTCCCAAGTTAAGCCAATTCAACGGGCTCTTTCCTGTACACATCTCAGCCCACAGCTTTCCCCACATCTCTTTGCACCCCATAAAACTTCTCCTATATATATTAATAAAATTTAAAATTATCGGAACACCTTTCTAATTATATTTATAACAGAAAAGTAGAGCACTACAGTATAAAGCCTTCAGCTTAAGGAAAAATTAACTCTGCACTGGACAAAAAATCTCTGCGAATTTTTTTATATCCCGTCAACTTTTTGTCCAGCGCAGAGAAAGATTAAATAAATAATGCTATTTTTAATAATTTCTTAAGATTTTCACGGTATAATTTAAAAAAATTATACCGTATGGTGAGGTCGATTATGAGAAGAAGGCGCCACAAAAAAAATAAAAAAGAATCGGAAACTCCACAAACAGAATCCCTACATCCTTTTTCTTTTGACAGTTTGTCAACACACTTATGTCGTTTTTATGAAACAGAATTTCTCAAAAGAGGAATGCCAAATTCAAAAAAATCTGCCGTCGCATTATGTGACTTTTTAAATGAAGGAGCTGCTGAATCAGGCATTTCTTTAAAACACCAACAACGCGTAATCACTTTTCTCTGCCATACATTTTTTGCTCTCATTGAAGAGTTATTTCAAGTCAAAGACGCTCCAATACAGATAAAACAAGTAAGCTCTGGATTTCAACAATTTTATGTCAATCTGCATCAATATCGCTCTGAGATTGCAAAGATCTTAGTCCAGATCCCCAAAAACTATCTGGGTAGAAATGAAGATGAGGCCGACTATATATACCGTACACTCACTGAGCTCGCGACGCAATCATCGAGCCATCACATAGACGCAAGCAGTTCTTCATCATCATCCGTTAGCAAACGCCAGCAGTTACCAGGAAATCTTCCCCCTCGACACCCAACTTCTGTCGCGAGCGCTTCAAGTTCTACAGCAACGCAATCAAGCCAAACACTCTCTCCCTCGGCTGTATTTGCACCTTCTCCAATGGCAGCTCCTGAACAACTGCCAACCTTTACAGAGGCGCAGCTCACCGAAATAAAAGGCTATGTTGATGATCTATTATCGGTAGGTTTGGAATCCTGGGAAGACTTATTACGTCTTGCATTAAGCCAATTTTGGGCAACTCAAGGAGATGCCTCTACCGTTCAAGAATATGACCTAGACGAATTAATAACCTATACTCAGCAGGTTATCACTGCGCATGCAACAACGACGTCTTCCCTAACGATAATACCAGCACCAGCTTCCTCTCCATCCTAAACAAAAATATTAAAGCGTAGCGATTCGGGTTTTATAGAGAATATAATAAAACCCGAATCCCTTCGTCGCTATGCTCCGCCCAATGACGGTGTTTTCGATTTATGCAACAACGCCGGACAAACTATAAAATAAGAGCAAAATTAATGAAATCCCGTTGTACCAATCTTCCTTCCTACAAAAATTCTAAAATATTTTTTAACTGTTCTACGGTAATCTTCGTGGAAATATTTTGTTCATCAATATGCAAAATATCTAAGAGCTGTTGCTTTTGATCTTGCAAGGCAACAATTTTTTCTTCAATAGTCCCTGCCATAATGAGTTTATAGACAAAAACGGATTTGTTTTGACCAATGCGATGCGCGCGATCAGTCGCTTGTTTTTCAACGGCGGGATTCCACCAAGGATCATAGTGAATCACGGTGTCGGCCGTCGTTAAATTAAGCCCTAAGCCTCCGGCTTTCAAACTAATCAAAAATAGCGGTACCTCTCCTCTTTGAAATTTATCAATAGGTTTTTGTCGATCTTGGGTTTGGCCGGTTAACATCACATAAGGAATACCCAATTGCTTTACTTCTTCTTCAATCAAACCTAACATTTCCGTAAATTGAGAAAAAAGCAAAATATGCCTCCCCTCTTCTATCATCATCGGTAAATTCTGTGTTAGATATTCTAGTTTGGCAGACCCTGCGGTGCTTTTTTTAGCACTCTCTAATTTCAATAAACGAGGATCACAACAAATTTGACGCAATTTTAATAAGGCATCTAATACAGCCAATTGAGAATTATATAAGCCTTTTTTCTCCACAGTTAATTGCACTTGTTCATTCAACGCCAAGCGCACGCTTTCATATAAATCTCGCTGCTGTGTTTCAAGTTCGATCATCGCCGTAATTTCATTTTTTGGCGGCAGTTCTAGCGACACACTATTTTTAGTACGGCGCAATACGAAAGGAGCGACGCGTTCTCGTAATAGCGCTCGCTTTTCTTCATTAGCATAACGTTCGATAGGAATTTTATAAAACCGCGAAAAATGTTTGCGATCTCCCAAAAACCCAGGCATTAAAAAATTAAAAAGTGACCACAATTCCCCAAGGTGGTTCTCCAAAGGCGTACCACTTAAACAAAGTCGATGCTTCGCATTGAGCTTATTAATAAACAACGCTGCCTTGCTACGGGCATTTTTAATAATTTGTGCTTCGTCCAAAATCAACAAATAAAATTTATATTTTTCCAAAACCTCATGATCGCGGACAATCAAAGGATATGTGGTTAATATGACATCGTATTCATTAATTTTTTTAAATAAATCTTGACGATTAGCTCCGTGTAATACCAATACTTTTAATTGTGGACAAAATTTTTGCGCTTCTAATTTCCAATTAGTAATTAACGTAGTGGGAGTAACAATTAAAGAAGGAGGAATCGTAGAATGTTTTTCTTTTTCCAATTGCAAATGCGCCAATGCTTGTACCGTTTTACCAAGCCCCATATCATCTGCCAAAATTCCTCCCAGCTGATATTCTGCTAAAAATTGTAACCAGTTCAATCCATCTTGTTGATAGTTACGCAGATCGGCACACAAACCTTGAGGAGGAGGAGCCATCGCCAAATTGTTAAAATTTTGTAAGCGTGTGGCCAGTTGTTGCAACTTTTCATCGCCCCACCAACGCATTTGGAGATTATTTCGAATGCTTTTTTCCACCGCTAATAGTTGCGCCGCTCGCACACGGGACAATCGTAATTTTCCTTGTCGATTGATTGGTTGGCGATCAAAAATTTCTGTGAGCACAGCAAGGACTGGTTTCAAACGTTCCATAGGGATGGGAAACAAACGCCCATCTGGCAGCTTGGTGAGCAAATGCCCCGTTTCAGGCAAACTTATTACATTTTCATGACTTGCAAAATAACTTTCGATCGCTTTAACAATCAATGGTAATAAATTAATTTTTTGGCCATTGACGTGAATGCCAAGCTCCATATCAAACCATTGATGACTTACATCTTCATCAAATTTGGTATACCACTCTAAATTAGTTTCCTCAGCAAATTGATAAGGATAATCATGTTCGATGATAATTTGCCAATTTTTTTCCTTAAAAAGAGGCAACTGATGTAAATGATAATCTAACCAATCTTCTTCAAGAGACGGTAAAACAAAATAAGACGTTTCTTTTACATCCAGTAAAGTTTTAAACCCACTCTCACTCAAAGAAACCAAGCCCGACTCACGAACCAACACCTCCATCTGTTTTTCAGCCACTACATCTCGCTGAAGCTGCCTAATCTTTTTCCCTTCTTTAACCTCGATCACATCGCTCTTTTGCGTAAAAGGAACCAAAGCACCTCCATAATTACAAATCAATTGTACCGCGGGTAATTTGATCGTAATAAACTGCTCTGTATCATAAGGATTAGGAACTTGTATCGGAAGAAGGCAAAGCAATAATCGAGGAAGCAATGCGATATCATCTAATATTTTTTCAGATGCAGATGCAGATGCAGGATTAGGTTGGGAATTGTGGACCGTTGCACCAAGTGCTGCGTACAATGCTTTTATTTGTTGATCTTTTAAAGGTGGGAGTGATAATAATCGCTGCACCACTTCATAACTTAAAGGGGTCTCTACCATACCAAACTGCCAATTTCTTTGATCGAAATACCAGTAAGGATTTAATTTAAAAATAATAGCCGATTGCCCACTCAACATACAACGAAATTTTTTTAAGCCTGCTCCCATCGGCTCCCATTCTAAACGGGCTAAGCGCGGCATCCCCTCTTTCAAAATAGGGTTTTGCGTGCTTAACCAATGCGAATGCATCGTCGCCATCAAAATAGGTAACACTTGTGCGCCAAAATAACTATCCAACGCTAGCGTATTATTCGGAAGCAATTCAACTAACTTTTGTTGAGTAGCAATATTTAGCCAGTGGAGAATTTTTTGATCTAAGGCGCTATATTTCACTTTATCTTCTAAAAGTTGCATCAAAGCAGTTGGACGTAACTGATGATTGTCATTGCGACAAAAAATTTGCAAACAAAGCTTTGGCAATCCTTCACCCGTATGAAAAGGTGACAAGACATATTGCAAAAATATTTCATCCATTATCGATGCCATCCTTTCGTTTACGTTTATACAGCAGTTCCGATAATTATTGGTGACTTATTCTAAGCTTGCGACACCAGATAAAGTTTCGCGGGACGCGAGAAGTACATCCCTGTAAGCTTTACTTCAGCATCCATGCTTCAGAAACCCGCGTGTAGATGCGTTAGTTCTTTTAACAATCCCGATGCACCTATTCTAAAATCATTGGGTGTTAATTGTGCTCTTTGCAAAATTACTTGAGTGAGCAAATAATATTCTTGCGCTTGCTGATAGCTTCTTACTCCACCCGACACTTTGAAACCTCTCGATGCATCGCCAAATTCAGAAATGGCAGAAAGTACAATCGCTGCTCTTTGCAAATCAGCTCCTTGTGCAATTTTGCCAGTAGAGGTTTTTAAAAAATCTGCTCCCCCCGTTAAACAACTTAAAGCAACTTCTTTTAGTAGAGCAAAGTCATCGAAAGCCCCCGTCTCAATAATAATTTTTAATTTTTTATTGATCAAATGCTGACGACAAATCTGAACAAATGGAACAACGCATGCACTATCTTTGTTAGCCAACACAGACTGATAGGGTAACACAACATCGACTTCATCTGCACCTAATTCTACAGCTTTTTGAATATCACCGATTACTTTATTTATTACCTCATTACCTTCTGGAAAATTAGCTACTGTCGCTACGTGAGGCACAACTTTTTCCACTTTTGAAAAATAGCAATGCGCTTGCGCCACAAATGCTGGATAAATACATACACAAGCCACAGCGTGCGTAAGCGCATCTTCACAAAGTTGATCAATCGTGTGTATGTTATCTTGCAGATTCAATGAAGTTAAATCCATACACGCTATTAATGCTTTTGGTAAAATAGCATTACTGGCTGCCAATGCTTTTACTTCGGCTATTTTCTGCGCAAGCATGTTCATCACTTATTATTTTCCAACATATCTACAGCAAATTTTTTGACGAGTTTTGTTAAAACTCCCGATAATTTATCTGTCACTGCCACATGCTCTTCGTGAGTGATCGTTTTTTTTGCTAATCCTGCAGCAAAATTGCTTATCACGGCAATTCCCGCCACTTTTAACCCACAATGGTTCGCCAAAATCACTTCTCCTACCGTTGACATTCCAATCACATCTGCTCCTAAAATCCTATAAGCACGAATTTCTGCCGGAGTTTCGAAAGTAGGGCCCAATACTCCAAAATACACTGCATCTGACCCTACTTTAATATCTAAAGCTTGAGCTGCCTGATGCAAAGAAGCACGCAGGTCTTGATCATAAGCGTTATCCATGGGAACAAAACGCTGACCAAGGCGCTCGTCATTTGGTCCCACTAAAGGATTGATTCCTTGAAAGTTAATGTGATCTTTCATGAAACGCAATTCTCCTGGACCTACTTCTGGATCCAGAGAACCGCAAGCACTGGCTAAAAATAACGCTTCACACCCCATAAAACGCAAAGAATAAATCATAACACGCAGTGCGTGTACGGATGCACCTTCATAGAAATGTACCCTACCTTGTAAACATAAGACGGGCAAACCTTCCAAATACCCTGCCACCAAGTGACCTGCGTGACCTTTGACTGTACTCATATGAAAGCCCGGTATGTCAGAATAAGGAATCACCCCTACCTGATCCACGTGATCGGCTAAACGCCCCAAACCACTCCCTAAAATAATACTTAATTTAGGTGAAAAATCCGCTGGCAATTTAGCACGGATCACGCTGACTGCTTTTTGAACATCATCAAATATCATAAAGGAGTTCCTTTTTTATAAGAATAAATGAATAAAATTAATTTGTACTACACTCTTTCAGATAATTATCCATGAACTCTGAATATAGCTTATGACACCCAGTAAAGTCTCGCGGGACGCTACAAGTACATCCTCGGTAGGCTTTACTTCAGCATCCATGCTTCAGAAACCCGCTCCACTTTACTGGGTGTCACAAGCTTAGAGTAAGCTACGGATAATTATCTGAAAGACTGTAGCAACACACCAGACATGACGAGTCAATATTACGGCTCACTATCTGAAAAAGTGTAGTACTTTATCTTGTGTATCTAGTACGTCGTCAATGGCTTCTAGTAAAGATGGAAAACATCCTTCAACTATCGAGACTTTTTCTGCCCGAGAAGCTTTTTCAAAATGAAGAAGTAAATCATATAAATGATCCGTGCCAAAATACGCACACCCTCCAGCAATTTTGTGAGCTTCTCCTGCCATTGCTGCAAAATCTTTTTTTTGTTGTAAATCGATTAATAAGCCTTTAGACACCTGCAATTCTTCATAAAACAATTTTAAAAGGTTTCGCCCCACTTGAGGACGATCACCCACTGTCGTCAAGGTTTTATGTACAATTTTCTCAACCAATTCTCTATCCGAAGAAATCATAAGTTATTTCGCCGAAATATATTTTTCACGTTTAATTTTATGAGTTGGCATGCCTTTAGCTTGCAGCTGTGCAAAAGCGTGATCAATCATATTAGGGTTTCCGCATAAATACACCATGTCGGAGTTTATATCCATCTGCAAGTTATCAAATAAGCTTTGTACATAGCCAGAACGTTCATGCGAAGCAAAAGCTTCAGAGGGTTGCTCTCGACTCAAATAAGCGTAAAAAATAGCGCGCTCCGGAAATTGTTGTGCCCAACTTAAAAAATCTTCTACATATAAAAGGTCGTTACGGTACTGCGCTCCTTGCACAATATAGACAGTTACGTCGGGGTGTTCATCGAGCAATTTTAAGAGTTCGGGAATCATAGCGCGATAAGGTGTAACTCCCGTGCCCGTTGCCATTAAAAATAGGCGCTTCGCGCCCTCTTCCTCTTTGAGAATCAAACGACCAAAAGGGCCACTTAATTTAACGGTGTCACCCACATTAAGGTTAAATAAATACGCAGAACCGGGACCTCCCTCTACATAGGAAGCTGCAAAATCAATAGTGTTATCTCTTCCCGGGATAGAGGCAATACTATAACTACGACGTAAAACTTTCTCCCCTACGGAAAAATGGATCGTAATAAATTGACCAGGAATATAATTAAAAGCCACTCCTTGCGCTGGTTTTAAAGCGATATGCTTCACACGTGGATTAAGGAAAATTGAAGCCGTAACTTCAAAGTCATGGATCTGTATCATAGTTCAATTCAATTATATTGGGGTAAAAAGGGTAAATTTTAACGGAGCTATCGCGAAGGGTCAAACGAACAACTCCCTAGTACAACGATTTACACATTAAAAATAGCCAAATTGGTAGGATGGTTCCTCACCGTCAAACATGTCATCGGATGGGGCAAGTCTATTATCAGGAATATCATCAAAAAGGCTTTGAAATGCTATATAAAGGTTTGCTGGTGGTTCACAAGATTCCGTCATCATAACATTGTGGTGAGAAAAGTCTTCATCAGCCGCCACTTTAAACGGAGGAGCCTCTTGTGTTGCTAAATCATCTATTTCATGAAATTGTCTTTTTCCAGTGCCAAGTGGAGTATTATTCGCTTGAGCAACGTTGGAAAATATCTCTGAGTGGGCTGTTAACAAGAACGCTTGTGTATTTTTTTCTTCGGGAGCAGCTTGTGCCATGGCTCTAGGTACGCGGCGAGGAGGTGCTGCTAATCGTCTTTGTTGTAGCTCAGTTTGAATTTGTCGAAAAGCATCTGCTTGAGTAGATATACTCTCAATATCTGTATTACTTAACCACGACAAAATATTTTTAGATCGGTATTTAACGATTAAGTTAACGACTTGTTGAGGAGTTAACAACCAATGCTCTATCAAAAGTGTACTATGCTGCTGAACTGTGACCAAAGCTTTGGCGCCTCCTATCTGAGAAGCTATGGCACGGATCCCCTCCAATTTAAATCCTTTGTTCTCCGTTAGATCGGCGAAGTGTGTTTTCACTGCTTGCAACGCTGGAGCGCCACCATCATGAGCCGCCATGGCGCGA
>CAYYFQ010000020.1:0-12638 GCA_964471475.1 uncultured Gammaproteobacteria bacterium | reverse complement strand
GCTCGCAACGCTGGAGCGCCACCAGCATGAGCCGCCATGGCGCGAATATCGTCTAATAAAAATCCTTTGCTCCTTAGATGGTCGAAGGAGTCTTTCACTTCTTGCAATGCTTGGGCGCCCCCATCATGAGCCGCTATGGTACGGATAGCCTCTAATGTAAACCCTTTGCCGACTAGAAAGTCGACGGATTTTTTCAGTTTCTTCAATGCTTGGGTTGCTCCACCTTTAGCCGCTATGGCACGGATGTCGTCTATTAAAAATCCTTTGTCGATTAGAAAGTCGTAAGAGTCGTTTACTTCTTGCAACGCTTTGGCGGCTCCTATCTGAGAAGCCATGGCACGGATAGCCTCTATTTTAAATCCTTTGTCCGTTAGCGCGTCGAAGTATTTGGTCACTGCTCGCAACGCTGGAGCGCCACCAGCATGAGCCGCCATGGCGCGAATATCGTCTACTTCAAATCCTTTGCTCCTTAGATGGTCGAAGGAGTCTTTCACTTCTTGCAATGCTAGAGCACCACCATCATGAGCCGCTATGGCACAGATAGCCTCTAATGTAAATTCTTTCTTCGTTAGCGCGTCGAAGTATTTGGTCACTGCTTGCAACGCTGGAGCGCCACCATTATGAGCCGCCATGGCACAGATAGCCTCTACTGTAAACTCTTTCCCCCGTAGAAAGGAGAAGGATTTTTCCACTTCTTGCAACGCTAGAGCGGCACCATCATGAGCCGCTATGGCACAGATAGCCTCTAATGTAATCTCTCGTTCACGTAAAGGTATAGTAGAGAGTTTTAACTGTTCTAGCGTTTTTCCCCCACCCTTATGTGCAGCAATTTTTACCAACTGATCTTGAGAAAAACCATAAGGCTCCTCTAAGAGTGTAGGAGCTTCCGCTATTAAAGTTTCTACAGAATTTTTTGAATACTGTCTTAAAATGACTTTATTAATTTGTTGGCTTGTGAACCCTTTGGCTGATAATTGTTCGGTCCATTGATCATAATCAGAATCTAATATACCAAACTGTCCTTTTTTGGCTTCAATCTCGTCTAAAGTAAGTTCAGTGCTTTGGGGTTTAGGTGGCATATTTATCCTTACTTTTGTGGAAATTTTTATCATTAAACATTTTAATTAGAATACTACTGTGTTATGTTTATCATAGTTAAGATGGAAAGGTCAATGTTCCAGTATTCTCGCGCATGAAAAAAATTACCTTTTCAAGTGTAATAGGTATATACCCATTACCCCTGAAGATGTGAGAATTATAACAAAGCATTTTTTGCAAGGAAAAATTTTTTCGAGAGAGGGGATAGCCAGCTCTATCGCGAGTGAGAAAAAGTTTTTCTTTGCGGAAAAGGCAAAGTTAGAAACTCGCATCTTCAGGGGTAATGGGTATATAATAGCCCTTCTTTTTTGATCTATTTAGGCAAAACCTATGTTTAGAAAATTACGCGGCTATTTTTCAACCGATTTATCCATTGATTTAGGTACAGCGAACACTTTAATCTATGTAAGAGAGCGTGGTATCGTCCTTAATCAACCTTCTGTCGTTGCCATTTGTGAAGGTGCGGGTGGCAGCAAACGTATTGTAGCCGTCGGAACCGACGCCAAACGAATGCTTGGAAGAACTCCTGGCAACATCATTGCCATTCGCCCGATGAAAGATGGTGTCATCGCGGACTTTTTTGTCACCGAAAAAATGTTGCAACATTTTATTCATAGCGTCCATGAAAAAAACCGATTTTTACGCCCAAGTCCTCGTGTACTCGTATGCGTTCCTTGCGGTTCTACGCAAGTCGAGCGTCGAGCCATTCGTGAGTCCGCCATGGGTGCGGGGGCTCGCGAAGTCTATTTAATTGAAGAACCAATGGCAGCTGCCATTGGTGCTGGCATGCCTGTAGATGAACCGCGCGGCTCTATGGTGGTAGATATTGGGGGAGGCACGACTGAAGTTGCCATTATTTCCCTAAGCGGCATTGTGTATTCACAATCCGTACGCATAGGAGGAGATCGCTTCGATGAAGCTATCATCAATTATGTACGCAGAAACTACGGCAGCCTCATTGGTGAAACTACGGCCGAACGAATCAAACAAGAAATTGGCTCCGCTTTTCCAGGTGAAGAAGTTCGAGAAATTGAAGTGCGTGGCCGCAATTTAGCGGAAGGCGTCCCCCGCAGCTTTGTATTAAATAGCAATGAAATTTTAGAAGCACTACAAGAACCTATTTCTGGAATTGTAGGCGCTGTGCGGGCTGCTTTAGAGCAAACGCCTCCCGAACTTGCTTCCGATATTGCTGAACGCGGCATGGTCCTCACCGGTGGAGGAGCTTTACTACGCAATCTTGATCATTTATTAATGGAAGAAACGGGGCTACCAGTTGTCGTTGCCGAAGATCCTTTAACCTGCGTTGCACGCGGTGGCGGTAAAGCCCTGGAAATGATTGAACGATTAAGCGGCGGGGTATTGTTGAAAGATTAAAAAATGGATTTTTTAAACGAGGTAATTTGTGATATTCCATCAAAAAAGAATTCTAGGATGGCAATTTTGGATTTTATTATGCATTTCCATCGGGCTTATCACGGCAGATAAGCATGCTTTTGTAGTACCAAAGATTAAGCCGTCGTTACAAATGATGATGATTCCACTCGAATATTCTGTGACCTTACCTGCACGTGGTTTTGCCTCTATTCGTGATTATTTTATTTTTCAACATGAATTAATTCATGATAAAGCTTCTTTACAAACGCAAACGCTAGAATTACAAGCCCGACTCCAAGAATTAAATGCGCTCAAAGTACAAAACCAAGAATTGCAATCTTTACTAAAAACTCCTCCTGTAGAAAATAATCAAAAGTTTCTACTCACTCATGTGATTGCCATCAAGCAAGAAAATAACACGCATGAAATTCTCATCAACTCCGGCGCTACTGTGGGCATTACTCCCGGCCTTGCAGTCGTGGCAGGCGATGGCATCGTAGGCCAAATTATTCAAACCACACCCGTAAGCAGTCGAGTGATGCTATTAAACGACTCTCGTTCTGCCATTCCTGCCATTAATGAACGCACAAAAAACAATCTTATTGTCATTGGTACAGGCAATGAAGAGCTTTCTTTGCTCAATATTTCCAACAATGCCGATGTGAAAGTAGGCGATAAATTATTTAGCTCTGGGATTGGTGGGCATTTTCCAGCCGGCTACCCTGTAGGAATTATTAGTAGCATCGAAATGAACGGTAAAAATATCGTCAAAGTCAATATTAAACCGACCACTAATCTGCATCGTTTACATGCACTTTTAGTAGTTTTTATCAATGAAAATTCAACTCAAGTGTAATGGGTATATATGCGCCTTAGTGGTTGGTTAACAATTTTTATCAGCTTACTCATTAGCATTTTGTTAATGATTACGCCCGTGGCTCCTTGGCTAAGCGACATTTGGCCCATTTGGATTATTCCAGTGCTTGCTTATTGGGTCATGGCCCTCCCCCATCGGGTGGGTTTATTGATCGCTTGGTTTTTTGGTATTTTATTAGATGCTTTGAATAATTCGCTATTAGGTACTCACGCCCTAGCCCTCCTTATCGTGACCGTATGCTTTAGCAAAACCGCCCGTCAATTTAGCTTTTTTTCAACACTTCAACAGGTATTATGTTTGTTATTTTTCTCTGCCTTGTATTTAGGCATCATCGCTTTAATACAACTTTATAACGGCCATGAAGTATTTAGTCTCTTCTTTTGGCCCGCGATAAGTACCGCTTTAGTATGGCCCTTCATTCGCAGTCTTTTGCGTTATTACCGCCAACGTTATCGTTTAACTTAAGCCATGATCCCTCTAGAAAAACCTCGTCGAGAAATTCGTAGTTTTGTTCGTCGTGAAGGTCGTACTACTCCAAGCCAACAACACGCCTTAGAAAAATTCTCAAAAGATTATGTGTTATGCCCCAAGCATCCTTTAGTATTCTCAAATATTTTTTCAAATGCACATCCCGTCATTTTAGAAATCGGCTTTGGTATGGGGCATTCTTTAGTAGCACAGGCGCTGGCCAATCCAAATATTAACTTCATTGGTATTGAAGTGCACCGCCCAGGCATTGGGGCGCTGCTGGCGTCAATTGTCCAGCATCAATTGACGAATATTCGAATCATTGCAGAAGATGCCACCATAAGCTTAGAAGCTTTTCTGGAAGAATCGTTAACGGGAGTGCAAATTTTCTTCCCTGATCCATGGCCAAAAAAACGTCACCATAAACGCCGATTGGTCAACACAGCTTTTGTCACTCACTTAGCTACTAAATTAAAAAAGAATGGATATCTTCATTGCGCAACCGATTGGGAACCTTATGCACAATGGATGGTAGAGGCTATTGAGCAAACCACCTTATTTTGTAATGAATCCTCGAAGGATGTCGGAACTCGTACTTTAGACCGCCCTACGACTAAGTTTGAGAAACGCGGTATTCGCTTAGGGCACGAAATTTACGATTTGCTATTTAGGAAGCAATGAATTATGACTATACCTTTTATCCACTTACGTTTGCATACAGAGTATTCTTTACTTGACAGTGTCATTCGTATTGAGGATTTGCTTGAGCAAGCAAAAATACTTAACATGCCGGCATTAGGAATTAGTGATTTTAATAATTTTTTTGCCGTCATTAAATTTTATCAAGAAGCTTTGAAAAAAGGCATCAAACCTATTGTTGGCATAGATTTAGCCATTGCAGAGGACACCAACCCTTCTCAAGTGACCCAACTGACCCTTTTTGCTAAAAACAATGAAGGCTTTCGTGCTTTATGTGAACTAATTTCACGTGCTTACATTGAAGGCCAAGATCTCAATCAAGTGAAGATACGAAACTCATGGCTCACAGAAGAAAACTGCCAACACCTCATTGCGCTAGAAAATTATCAAAGCTTATTAGCAGATCTCTTGATCAAAAACTCTTGGCCACTGTCTCAGCACTTAAGTTGGATGAATGCCCGTTTCCCAAACAGTTGGTATATCGAAATTTCACGCACAGGTAAAAACTCGGAAAGACTTTTTGAAGAATCTGTTTTAATTTTTGCCGCAACACACCACATTCCGCTGGTTGCCACGAATGATGTGCGTTTTTTAAATGAAGATGAGTTTGAAGCTCATGAAACTCGTGTGGCTATTGCTGAAGGTGCTTTATTAAGCGATCGAAATCGTAAAGCACGCTACACCTCCAAACAATATTTAATAGACTCAGCAAACATGCAAAAATTATTTGCTGATCTCCCCACCGCACTACAAAATAGTGTAGAAATTGCTAAGCGTTGTAATGTTACTATCCAGTTAGGTCAAAACTTTCTCCCCAAATATCCTACTGGTGAATTAGCGATTGAAGATTATTTGATACAACAAGCGAATCAAGGCTTGCAACAGCGTTTGGCTCAACAAGCTGACAAAATTACGGATCCTAGCATCTATTGGGATCGCCTTAACACCGAATTGAAAGTCATTACCCAAATGGGATTTTCTGGTTATTTTTTAATCGTAGCAGATTTTATTGCGTGGTCAAAAAATAATAATATTCCCGTAGGCCCAGGGCGTGGATCAGGAGCGGGCTCTCTAGTTGCCTACGCTTTAAATATTACCGATCTTGATCCGCTCCCTTATGATTTGCTGTTTGAAAGATTTTTAAATCCCGAACGTATTTCCATGCCAGATTTTGATATCGATTTTTGTATGGATGGTCGCGACCGTGTCATCGAGTATGTTGCTGAAAAGTATGGCCGCGACAATGTCGCACAAATTATTACTTACGGCTCCATGGCGGCTAAAGCCGTCGTACGTGACGTAGGGCGGGTGTTAGGGCACCCTTACCCTTTTGTAGATAAAATTGCCAAATTAATTCCATTTGAACTAGGTATTACGCTCGAAAAAGCTTTAACTATAGAACCCCAACTAAAATCACGTTATGAATCTGAAGAAGAAGTGAAGACTTTATTAGACTTAGCCTTACGATTAGAAGGGCTTGTACGTAATGCAGGAAAACATGCCGGCGGTGTGGTCATTGCTCCTTCCAAACTTACTGATTTCACTCCACTTTATTGTGAAAGTAATGGTGAAAGTTTAGTCAGTCAATTTGACAAGGATGATGTCGAGGCCGTAGGTTTAGTCAAATTTGACTTTCTTGGTTTACGCACGTTAACTATCATTCAAAATGCTATCAATAATATTAAAAAAGCGCGCGGATTGACGATTCATATGGCCGAAATTCCACTCAATGATCCCTCCACTTATGACACCTTAAAACGAGGGGATACCACCGCCATTTTTCAGCTTGAATCACGCGGCATGAAAGATCTCATTAAACGACTACGGCCTGATTGTTTTGAAGATATCATTGCACTGGTCGCACTCTTTCGCCCCGGACCTTTGCAATCAGGAATGGTAGATGACTTTATTCAGAGAAAACATGGGCAAGCTGAAATTAATTACATGCATCCTGCATTAGAAGGCGTATTAAAGCCCACCTACGGAATCATTTTGTATCAAGAACAAGTCATGCAAATTGCACAAGTGCTGGCCGGATACACATTAGGTGCCGCAGATTTATTACGACGTGCCATGGGTAAAAAGAAAGCCGAAGAAATGGAAAACCAACGCGCCATCTTTTGCGCAGGTGCCAAAGAAAATGGTATCGATGAAAAACTCGCCTCCTCTATTTTTGATTTAATGGAGAAATTTGCAGGATACGGATTTAATAAATCTCACTCTGCTGCTTACGCCTTGTTATCCTATCAAACCGCTTGGTTAAAAACCCATTATCCCGCAGAATTTATGGCAGCAGTTTTATCTTCAGACATGGACAATACGGACAAAGTAGTCAACTTTATTTATGAATGTCAGCTGATGAAATTGACTATTGTCCCACCTGACATCAATCGTTGTGATTTTCCTTTTACCGTTATTTATGAAAATAGGGATGATTTTAATCAACCTCAAATTTTATATGGTTTAGGCGCCATCAAAGGCGCGGGGGAAGCGGCATTATTTGGTGTTTTAGAAGAAAAAAGCCAACACGGTATTTATAAAAATTTATTTGATTTTTTTGATCGCAACGACTTACGCAAATTAAACAAAAAGGTAGTAGAAGCTTTAATTAAATCGGGAGCCCTCGATAGTTTTGGAAAAAACCGTGCCACGCTTTGGGCAAGCATGGATATTGCCAATAAACATGCGGAACAAAAAGCCGCAATCAAAGCCAATAAACAAGGCGATTTACTTGGGATGCATTTAGACACTAATGAAAGGACGCCTGATTATGTCGAGCAACCCGATTGGCCATTAATACAAAAATTACAAGCCGAAAAAGAAATTTTGGGGTGGTATATTTCAGGTCATCCTTTAACAGCTTATGCCGATGAAGTGCGTATTTTTAAAACACAAAAAGTAGGAAGTTTAGCGCCAACCAGAGATAAAATGACTGGCATTATCGCCCAGCTCACCAATCTTCGTATCATCCTCACGAAACGCGGTGATCGAATGGGAATCGTCACTCTAGAAGATGAAACCGGAACGATTGATGGTACCTTGTTTTCTGAAGAGTTAGAAAAATTTCGCGCTCAATTACAAGAAGGAAATATTTTATTTGTAGAAGCTTTTGTAGAAGCCGATCAATTCACCCAAGGTTTACGATTAAGCATTAAACGTGTATGTTTACTTGCTGAAATGCGTCAATCGTCTGGTCAAGCTTTATTGATTCACGTCTTAACGAAAAACGCTCATATACTTTCCAGCGAAAACTTCAAAACTCTATTAAAACAATCTCCTGGCAATTTTCCTATTCTCTTGCGCCACCAGAATCAACACGGTACTATTGATACCAAGCTCGGTACTCAATGGCATATTCAACCAACAGATGAGTTGATGCAAAATCTACGCCATTTGTTTTCTGATGAGCAAGTGGAGATTTTATATTAAGGCGTCTTGATACACTCTTTCAGATAATTATCCGTAAAATCTGAATATAGAGTAAGCTACGAATAATTATCTGAAAAGGTATCTATGGAATTTTGGTTAATACAAAATATACACTGCCTCGTGGCAATTCTCATCTTTACTTGCTGCGGTTTTGGTTTTGCGCGCGTTTGTTTTGAAAAACATATGACCGAATTTCCCTTTTGGATTTTTTGCGCACCTTTATTTGGTGTCATGATTGTTTTTCTTCCAACGATTATTTTTTATAACTGCCATTTAAGCTTGCGAGTCTCAGCCTTACTATCAATCGCTTTGCTAAGCGGTTTTAGTTTGCTACAACTTTTTCCATGTAAAAAAAATCTCTTACCCATTTCTTTCAAATCACTATTTTTGGTTTTACTGACAAGCTGCTTGATAGTTAATTTTTTTGGGAATTACCAAGCTTTCACCATGCATGGACCCTATGCTTTATTTCATGATGGCACCGATGCTTTAGGTTATGCCAACAATGCTGATTGGCTTAGTGATCATTTGATCACACCACGTGCCACGATGAGTGCAAAAACTTTTTATGATACCCTTCCTTCTATCAATTTATTGGGTGATCAACGCTTAGGAAGTTATCTTTATTTAAGCTTCATCAGCCAATTACTTCACCTCCCTGCATTATTTTCTTACCAACTTGCCGTCACTATTTTTTTCTTAATTTCTGCTTTAGCCTTGAGCGCTTGCGTTGCTAAAAGTTTTAGCGTCTTTGCATTAACAGGTTTCGCGTTGTTTTCTACCTCGTGGTGGCAAAATGCTTTTCAAGGATTTTTAGCAAAATTTTTAATTATTCCGATGATATTTGTGGTAGCTATTTTAATTTTGCGACAGGTTTTTTCGGTAAGTCATGAAAAAAAAATGGGGGTGCTAATTTTATTATCTATTGGAATAACTTGTATTTACCCTACCTCTCTTGCCATGAGTTTTTTTGCTGCTCTTATTGCTGCTCTTGTTTTTTATCATTTGTGTTGCGTCAACGCCAATAATTTTGAGATAAGTTTAAGGCAAATGATTTTATTTGGCGCTTTGATATTTTTATGCTTTACTGCCACGAATGGCTTCTCTAACTTGTGGACACAAAATATATTGACTGACCCGCCCAATTTTGCTCAGCATTTTCATCCCTGGCAGTTATATTTTCATATTTTTAGCATGAAATACTTAACGCGCTCCACCCCTTATCATTCAGGGCGTGCTTATTTTGATTATACCTGTTTAGTGCTCGCTATGACTCTGCAACTGCTACTTATTCTCTATGCCTTACATCGCAAAAATCGCGCAGCTTTTGTAATCATGGTAGCCCCTCTTTTATTGATTGCTGGATTAATATTTCGGCATAACGGCTGGGGAGCATTACAATTAAGCTTACTACCTTATATGGCTTTTATTTTAGGCTCTGCCTTACTACTTGAATCGGCCAATTTAAAACAAAAAATTATTTTAGGTGGAACCATCGCCGTTATTTATTTATTACATTTACCATTAATTATTTTTATTTTACATCGCGACGTACTCACACCTCCTGCGTGGGCAACCTATTCTTATGAGGAACTTCTCACCCTACAAAAAGTAATTGCGGGACGGCCTGTGCTGATTGCCACTCGAGGCATTTTCAACTCTCAACCTTTTTTCTTAATTTATGGACGCGAACATCTCCCTATTTATTTCACGGCTCAATCTTGGGATCTTAAAAATTGGGGCTTAGCTCTTCCACCTGCACCGCCCCATTTATCTTTAAAAATTATTGGAAGAGATGCTCCACTTCCTAAAGGATTTCAACGCCTTACGGAGACGAAACATTATTGCTTAGTTGCGCTTGCCTAATAGCAGATTTAATCTCACGAGCTGTATCGCTGTCTTTTGGAACTTCAAGTAAAACTTCTTGCCACAAACGAATCGCTTCCGCGTAATTTTTATTTTTATATTTTAATAAAGCAGATAAATTTAAAGCCGCCACATTATGCGGATCAATTGCTAAGGCTTGCTGCAAATAGGTAAAAGATTCATATTCTGCTCGAGGAGCCTGAGAAAGATAAAGGCTTTCCGCCAAAGAAACTAAAATGTCGACTTGCTTTGGCTGTAAGGCATTCGCTTTTTTAAATGCCGCACTCGCTTGAATAAATTGATTCCTATTAAAATAGATTTTGCCAAGCAAATACCAACCTGTTGCTTCTTTAGGGTGCTTTTCTAAATGAGTTTTTAATTTATCAACGACCCCTTCTTCTCCGCCTAAAGCGGCAATTTGCGCACGAGCTGTTTTTTCATCCGCTTGATTATGGATGTACTGCAAGACACTCCAAGCACCTATATGCCAATAAGTCCATAGGGTCAACACAGAAATACCACAAGCTAAAATGAGAGCCAATCTCATGGATTTTTTTGAGCCGCGTAAAGACCAAAAGATAAAACCAATAGCAATTATCAAAAAAATGGCTAATAAAATCGTTAATATGATCATGAGCGAGATCGCCGAATAACTAACACACAAATGACTAGACCGCACACTAAAAAAACGAAGGGCGCCCCCCACAAAATAGAATTGTGCGAATTGACTACCGGCTTAAACAAAATGAATTCACCATATCGACCGGTAAGATAGTGGACGATCTCTTCGTTGTTTTTACCTTGCGTGATTTGCAGATGCACGATATGGCGTAGGTCTTTCGCTAAAGGGGCATCCGACTCCGCCAAACTTTCATTTTGACACACTAAGCAACGTAGTTCTTGCAACAATTGTTGTTCGCGCGCAGAAGTTTTTTCATGATTATTTTGTGCCCAACTTGTTAAGCTAACACAAAGGAAGATCCAGAAAAAAATTTTACGCATAAAATTTAGCAAACATCTTGCAAGTCTAACTCTTTCAAAATATCTTCCAAAGGTCGACTAGGAGCCCCCCTATTGGCCAGCACTTCTTGCATATCTTCTGCTTCTACTGCAAAGCGAAAAACAAGTTGAGGAGCTATATTTTGCATCTTAGGAAACTCTAGAGTGGTGCCCGGGGCCGGAATCGAACCGGCATGGGGTGTTTAGCCCCGAGGGATTTTAAGTCCCTTGCGTCTACCTATTTCGCCACCCGGGCAATACAAAATCAGTTTGGAGGCTGGACCCGGAATCGAACCGGGGTTCGCGGCTTTGCAGGCCGCTGCATCACCACTCTGCCATCCAGCCAATCTGGGTTTTGCTTCGAAGCCGAGTATTTTACATGGCTTCGAAGCGAGATTCAACTAAATAAAACTTTATTCCCTGTGTACACGACAAAAATCACCACCGAGGTTAAACGGGTCCTGTCGCTGCAGCATCCCATCAATGCTTCGCATTGCTGGGAACCCTGCTTGCGCGCCACCCGTTTTGCAATTATCTGCTTTTGTTGTGTACGGAGCTTTATTTCACCCCTTTAGGCATTGGTCCCACATAAATAGAGGAGGGACGAATAATGCGATTATGGGCGGCTTGCTCCATAATTTGCGCTGACCAACCTGCAATGCGACTTGTACAGAAAGTAGGTGTATAGAGTTCGCGTGGCAAATCAATTGATCTAAACACACCGGCAGCCCAAAACTCCAAGTTTGGATAGAGTTTTCTGCCTGGTTTATATTGATTCAACAGTTCAATTGCTTTTTCTTCCAGCACTAAACTTAGTTTAAATAAGCGATTATCGGCAGCAAATTGTTTAACGATTTCTTTAAGCGCAGCCGCTCGTGGATCATAAATTTTATAGACACGATGACCAAAACCCATGATTTTTTCACCACGCTCAAGCTTACCGCGCACCCAAGATTCTACATTGGCTTCAGTACCAATTTCATCTAACATATCATCCACTTCAGAAGGCGCCCCTCCATGCAATGGGCCTTTTAACGCACCAATCGCAGCAACGATGGCAGACACAATATCGGATTGTGTGGAAGTCACCACTCGAGCGGTAAATGTCGAAGCATTCATATCATGATCCGCAGATAGCATCAAATATGTCTCTAGCGCGCGTTCATGCGAATGCTCAGGCACTTTCCCTGTCAACATATAAAGGTAATTGGCCACATGTCCTAGCTTAGGATCAGGTAAAATTTCTTTTGTACCATTTTTATGATGATAATAAAAGGCCACCAATGTAGGGGCAATCGCCAAGATTTTCATGGCTTGATCTAACGTAGGAGGCCAACTTTCGCCACCCACCAACATTGATGAAATAGCCGTACGCATCACACTCATGCAGTCTAAGCTTTTTGGGCATTCTTTGATAATAGTTTTAATATAATCGGGGATATTTCTATGCTGAGCTAAGGTGTCTCTAAAGGCTTTACTTTCTTCTTTGGTGGGGAATCGTTCATTCCATAACAAATAAACAACGTCTTCAAAAGTTCTATCTCTAACAACATCTTCCACTAATTCGCCTCGATAGATTAAGCGTCCCTTTTCCCCATCAATACAAGATATTTTTGTTTCTGCAACTGCTACACCTTCTAAACCAATTTTTAACTCAGCCATGCTGAACTCCTAACGTTAGTAAATTTTTATAGGTCAAAACAATCCGCTATTGTAGCTTTTATCTCTCATTTGACGCAAGCAAGAAAATTGAAAAATACTTACAATGTCGGTAAGATATAGCCTTTAAGATTTAGTTTCAGACAAGGCGCAAGTGAATGAGTCGAGG
>CAYYFQ010000019.1:0-36664 GCA_964471475.1 uncultured Gammaproteobacteria bacterium | reverse complement strand
CTGGGTGTCACAAGCTATATTCAGATTTCACGGATAATTATCTGAAAGAGTGTAGAACGAATATTTGCTTTCCATCCTTCTTGAGAAAGTGTAAAATCGTGGGTTTTGAATAGTGAAAAATGACTATGTTAGAAAAGCAATTTGAGCCTAAGCAAACTGCCGTACATGCTAAATCTCATTGGTCACCGATAGATTTTCAGCCGCAAGGAGAGCAGGTTCCTTTTTGTATTATGTTGCCTCCGCCGAACGTGACGGGGACTTTGCATATGGGACACGCTTTCCAGCATAGTTTAATGGATGCCCTTATTCGTTATCATCGGATGATGGGTGATAACACTTTATGGCAACCTGGTACCGATCATGCGGGTATCGCCACTCAAATTGTGGTAGAAAAATTATTGGCCAAAGAGAGTTTAACGCGTAAAACCATCGGGAGAAAGGCTTTTGAAAGGCGCGTGTGGGAATGGAAAAATCACTCAGGAAACGTTATCACAGAGCAAATGCAAAGACTGGGAGCGAGTGCTGATTGGACCCGAGAACGCTTTACGATGGATGAGGGGTTGTCCCAAGCAGTGAATACCGCTTTTATTAAATTATACCGCGATGGATTAATTTATCGTGGAACTCGTTTGGTGAATTGGGATCCTGTTCTTGGTACCGCATTATCAGATTTAGAAGTGATTTCAAGCGAAGAAAAAGGATGTTTGTGGTACATTCGATATCCTTTGTTGGAACCTATCGGTGACGTTCGTTACTTAACAGTGGCTACTACGCGTCCTGAAACTTTGTTTGGGGATGTTGCTGTTGCTGTGAATCCTACTGACGAGAGATATAAAAATTTAATTGGCAAAAAATTAATTTTACCTTTAAGTCAACGTCATATCCCTATTATTGGGGATGAATATGTAGATGCTGAATTTGGGACAGGGTGTGTGAAGATCACTCCCGCACATGATTTTAATGATTTTGCGATGGCGGCTCGTCATCAATTAGAAAGTATTAACATTTTTACTACGGACGCTAAATTAAATGATAAAGTTCCCGAAGCTTATCAAGATTTAAGTCGAGAAGAAGCAAGACAAAAAGTTTTAGATGCGTTAACCAATTTGCAATTGTTAACCAAAACAGAACCTCATCAACTCATGATTCCACGCAGTGAACGTAGTGGTGCGATAGTGGAACCTTATTTGACTAAACAGTGGTACGTCACAATGGATAAAATGGCTAAAGAAGCCTTAGCCGTTGTGGAAGATGGAACTATCGAATTTGTGCCTGATAATTGGCGCAATACCTACCGACAATGGTTGAATGGTATCCAAGATTGGTGCATTAGTCGTCAATTATGGTGGGGGCATCGTATTCCTGCCTGGTATGACGTGAAGGGAAATATTTATGTGGGACAAGATTTAGCGCAAGCCCAGGCGCAAGCCGGAGAAGGTGTTCTTCTCGTACAAGATGAAGATGTATTAGATACCTGGTTTTCAGCGGCGCTGTGGCCATTTTCTACTCTAGGGTGGCCTCAAAAAACTGAAGCTCTGAAGACATTTTATCCCACGAATGTCTTGGTGACAGGTTTTGATATTATTTTTTTCTGGGTTGCTCGGATGATTATGTTTGGCTTGTATTTTACGGGACGAGTTCCTTTTAAAAAAGTATTATTTACAGGGTTAATTCGTGATCATGATGGGCAAAAAATGTCTAAATCTAAGGGAAATGTAATTGACCCTATTGATTTAATTGACGGTATCTCGCTTGAAGACTTGCTTCAAAAACGTACTGCTAATTTGATGTTGGAGTCGCAGCAGAAGGCAGTTGAAAAAGCCACCCGTAAAGAATTTCCAGAAGGTATTCCCGCTTTTGGTGAAGATGCGTTGCGTTTCACTTATTGCGCACTAGCTACCCATGGCCGTGATATTCGTTTTGATTTAAGCCGAATGGAAGGGTATCGAAATTTTTGCAATAAAATTTGGAATGCAACGCGTTTTATTCAAATGCAAATGGAAAAATGTGGAGTGAATAGGATTCCAAATGAACTTCCTAAGATTGTGGATTGTGATTTACCAGAACGTTGGCTAATTTCCAAATTGAATGTGACGATTGCTTCGTGTCATCGGTATTTTGCAGAAATGCGTTTTGATTTGCTTGCGCAAACGGTATATGATTTTGTGTGGCATCAATTTTGTGACCGTGCAATTGAACGCGCTAAAATGCGCCTTAACGAAGCACCTTCCGAAGGCCATATAATTTTGCAAGTGATAGTCAATACTTTGAATATTATTTTGCATTTATTACACCCTTTAATGCCGTTTATCACGGAAGATCTTTGGCAGCAAGCATTAAAACCAGTCTTGATATTGTCGAAAGAGGAGATGGCCATTCCTTTAATGCGGCAAGCTTATCCGCAATTGATGAAATTTTCCGAAAAAGAAGAGGAAAATTTAGCGCAAGCGACGCAATTGATGGATTATGCAGACGATATAATTACTAGCGTTAATGCGTTACGACATAAATTAGGTATTAAGCCTAAAGAAAAGCTTCCAGAAATTTATCTTGCAGCGGTTCGTGAAGATTTAACTGCTGGAATGACAACAGTTTTTGCTTCTTCAGACACTTTGGCATTGATCAAATTTTCCGCCAAAGTGGACAATATTCAAAAAGGACTCGCCGCCCAAAATATAGCGATTGCTCAACTCGATAGTAATTTATTTAGCGTACAAATTCCTTGGCAAAAGGTGGAAGCAGTATTAACAGAGGAAGAAAAAATACGTTTATTGAACAAACAACAAAAATTGCAACAAGAATTGGGGAAAGCGAAAACACAATTTATAAATAAAGATAAAATGCCTCCAGCGGTAGTCACTAAACTTGAAAATCGCATGAGAGATATCGAGATGGAGTTAAGAGAGGTGGGACGTTTGTTAAATGGATAGATATAGGGTTTTTGCATGCATCAACGAAGGCCATCATCATAATTATCAAAACTAGAGTATAAAGAAAAAACATGAGAACAAATCATTATGAACTTACCACTTACTGAACTGCGACAAATTATGAATCAATTTTATCGCTTCGAGGAAGCAGAATGCGATGCGATATTGTTGAAGGCGGCTGAGCTTTCGCCAAACACGCTTAAAAATATTCAATCACGCGCGGCAAAATTTATTGAAGCTATTCGTGTCAAGCGTATTGCAAAAGGCGGCATGGACGCCTTTTTAAAAGAATATGATTTATCAGGTGAAGAGGGCATTGCATTAATGTGTTTGGCAGAAGCTATGCTTCGTATCCCTGATAAAGCGACGGTAGATAAATTGATTGCTGACAAAATTGCACCGGCTAATTGGTCGGAGCATGCAGGAAAAAGTAATTCGCTTTTTGTTAACGCGGCGACGTGGGGATTGATTTTTAGTGGTAAAGTACTGAATCCACCACATGCAGAGGCTACTTTGAATGGCGCAGTAAAATCATTAATGCAAAAAATGACCGCCCCCATGGTTCGTGTGGCTATTGGACAAGCGATTAAAAATCTAGGTGAGCAATTTGTGATGGGGCAAACGATTGTTGAAGCCCAGAAGCGCGCAGAGTCTTTGGAAAAAATGGGATATTTATTTTCTTATGATATGTTAGGTGAGGCTGCTCGCACGGCGCAAGATGCCGAGCGATATATGCAATCTTATCTTGATGCGATAGAGATGATTGGTAAAAAAGCTTCTCATAATTTGATTCGTTCTTCTGGGATTTCTATTAAATTGTCCGCTTTATACCCGCGTTATGAATTTTCACATCGCAAAAAAGCCATCGAAATTTTAGTGCCGAAATTAAAATTACTTACTCGAAAAGCTAAACAATACAATATTGGTTTGACGGTTGATGCTGAAGAAGCAGATCGTTTAGATCTCTCGCTTGATATTATTGAGCAAGTGTTTTGCGATTCTGAATTTGCAGGCTGGGAAGGTTTTGGTTTGGCGGTGCAATCTTATCAAAAACGTGCTTATTATCTGATTGATTGGCTCGCAGCATTAGCAAAATCGC
The DNA here is from genome assembly GCA_964471475.1 of uncultured Gammaproteobacteria bacterium. Taxonomy (GTDB): domain Bacteria; phylum Pseudomonadota; class Gammaproteobacteria; order CAISUE01; family CAISUE01; genus JAJNBD01. The sequence goes on along the minus strand of CAYYFQ010000019.1, from coordinate 32,635 downwards.
AACATAAAAAAATATTTATTCGGCTCATTAAAGGCGCTTATTGGGATAGCGAAATCAAAATGAGTCAAGTGGGGGGCTTTGAAGGTTACCCTGTGTTTACGCGTAAAGTAGCGACAGATGTGTCTTTTCTTGCGTGTGTTAAAAAAATTCTTGATTATCCTGAGGCTTTCTATCCCCAATTTGCGACTCACAATGCATTTAGTGTGGCAGCGGTGTTAGAGTTGGCGGGAGAGCGTGACGATTTCGAGTTTCAATGTCTTCACGGAATGGGTTATACCTTGTATGATGAAGTGTTGAAACAAACGGCTAAAAATATCCCTTGCCGTGTTTATGCACCTGTTGGTGGGCATGAAGATCTTTTGGCGTATTTAGTACGTCGTTTGTTGGAGAATGGCGCTAATAGTTCTTTTGTTAATCAAATCTTGAATGAATCGATTTCTGTGCATCAACTGACCATGGATCCTGTTTTACAGTTGATAAATTCTAAGCCAAAAGCAAATCCTGCGATTCCGCTTCCTGCTTTATTGTATGGCACAGATCGTTTGAATTCCAAAGGCATAGATTTTTCTAATGTGATTGAACTGCAAGAGGTACAGGCTGGTTATGAGCAAGCAAGCAAAAAAAAATATCAAGCCAAATCAACTTTAGCACAAGAGAGCGAATTAAATTCACCACAAACTGTAGTTGGACCCGCGGGGCCAACTCAAGTAGGTACGGTAATGAGTGCGAAAGAAAGTTATTTTGAAAACGCTATTTGGCGCAGTGTACGAGCTTTTGCCACTTGGTCACAGCAAAGCATCGAGCATCGAGCCCAGTGTTTGTTGAAAGCAGCTGATTTGATGGAACAAAAAAAATATGAATTGATGTGGCTTGCAACATTTGAAGCGGGAAAAACTTTGGGGGATGCTAATGCTGAAGTACGTGAAGCCATCGATTTTTGTCGTTATTATGCAAAAATGGCCACGCAAACATTATCACCAATCTCTTTAGCTGGCCCAACGGGGGAAACTAATACGTTATTGATGGAAGGACGCGGTCCTATCGTATGTATTAGCCCATGGAACTTTCCTTTGGCGATTTTTTTAGGCCAGGTTTGCGCAAGTTTGGTAGCAGGCAATACGGTGTTAGCAAAAGCGTCTGCGCAAACGACGTTGATTGCGGCGCGTGCTGTAGAAATTTTACATGAAGCAGGGATTCCTCTAGAGGTGTGTCAGTTAGTTATTGCTAGTGGCACTACGATCGATCAAAAATTTATTCAAAATGAACAGATTAAAGGCGTGATTTTTACTGGTTCCACGGCTACAGCTCAGCAGATTAATCGTAGCTTAGCCCATCGTGCAGGCCCCATTGTGCCTTTAATTGCAGAAACCGGGGGCCAAAATGCGATGATTGTAGATTCTTCGGCTTTAACAGAGCAAGTAGTGCAAGATGTGATTGTTTCGGCTTTTGGAAGCGCTGGGCAACGTTGCTCTGCTCTACGTGTTTTATTTATTCAAGAAGAGGTGGCGGAAAAAACGATTCATATGCTAAAAGGTGCTATTGCAGAGTTAACGATGGGTGATCCTAGTCAATTAGCTACTGATGTGGGGCCTGTGATTGACGAAAATGCTTTGAACACATTATTAGCACATAAGCATTATTTGGAATCTTTACCATCGGTGAAAAAAATTGCAGAAGTTCAAAGGGGAAATTTTGAAAAAGGTACTTTTTTTGCACCATGTGCCTATGAACTTCCCAATATGCAGATATTAACGAAAGAAGTATTTGGGCCTGTGTTACACGTGATTCGTTTTGAGGCGAATGCTTTGGATGGTGTTATTGAGCAAATTAATTCGACAGGTTATGGCTTAACACTTGGCATTCAAACGCGTATTGAGCACACGGTGGAATATATTGCCTCTCGCGTGAATGTAGGGAATGTTTATGTGAATCGGAATATGATTGGTGCGGTCGTGGGCGTCCAACCTTTTGGTGGAGAAGGGTTGTCAGGTACGGGTCCCAAAGCGGGTGGTCCTCATTATTTGTTACGATTGTGTACGGAGAAGACGATTACGGTAAACACCACAGCGGCGGGTGGTAATGCTTCATTAATGGCTATGGCTTCTTCAGATGCAGCAGGTTAATTCATGGAGCATTCTCAATTAAAATGGGCTTGTCGGCGTGGAATGTTAGAATTAGATTTAATATTATTCCCTTTTTTTGAGAAAAATTTTCTACAATTTTCTCTGGAGGAGAAAAAAATTGTAGAAAATTTTTTAACCGAAGCTGACCAAGATTTATATGCATGGATTTTAGGATTTAAAAAATGCGAGCATCGGGAATATAAGTGGTTGTTAGAGCGTATTGACAATTCGCTATGTCGAGACAGAAAAAGAGTCCCTGATCTTGGCAGACAAAATAAATGACGTGATGTACTAGAAAAATTCTGCGCGATTGCTGGTGAAAAATGAGAATAGCATTGTGAACACACAAAAAAACACTTGGATCACTGACCTTTTTTGGTTAGTCCTCTATACGGCGATATTGTTTGGTTTTATGCTGGGTGCTCGTGCTCTTAGTGTGCCCGACGAAGCCCGTTACACAGAAATCCCACGCGAGATGTGGTGGTTTCATGATTTTGTTACGCCCCATTTAGATGGCATAAAATATTTTGAAAAACCTCCTTTGTTATATTGGATTCAAGCGAGCATATTTCCTTTTTTTGGTATCAATGAATGGGCTTTGCGCGCACCTACCGCGTTAATGGGGATTCTCGGCGGCGTAGCAGTGTACTCGGCAACTCGGTTTTTATTTGATCGCATTGCAGCGCTTGCGGCGGCTTTAATTTTGGCGACTTCCCCTTTGTATTTTGTAATGGCGCACTCTATCACTCTTGATATGTTAGTAAGCTTATGGATTACGATCAGCTTACTGGCTTTTATTGTGGCAGTAAATTTACCGACTACTTCAATGAAAAGAAGTGGAGTGCTTGTAGTGATGTATGCCGCGATGGCCTTTGCTATTTTAAGCAAAGGATTAATTGGTATTTTGTTGCCAGGGGCGGTAATTGTTTCTTGGATAGTGCTCACTCATCATTGGCGTTTGATTCCTACATTACATATTTTTCTAGGTCTCGTTATTGTATTGGCAATTAGCTTGCCTTGGCATATCTTAGTGCAACTTAGAAACCCAGAGTTTTTTCATTTTTATTTTGTGGATCAACAGTTTTTACGGTTTTTGACTAAATCAGCTGGACGCTATCAGCCAATGTGGTGGTTTATTCCTGTGTTGATTGCGGGCTTTTTCCCTTGGGTGATTTTTGCAGGGATAGCAATTATAAGAAAAGTTTTTGTAAGAAGTATTACTGCGGCTACCAATAAAAATGTGCAGCATAAGCATCTATTTTTTTTGTTATGGGCAAGTGAGATTTTTTTATTTTTTTCTATTTCGCAATCTAAATTGATTCCTTACATTTTACCGATTATGCCTCCTTTAGCAATTTTGCTTGCCAGTGCTTGTCGACATCAAACTTTAGGACTTTTTGATAAAAAATCTAGTGTAATGATGGCGGGTGTTTGGATAGTTTTGAGCGTGGGATTTTGGGTGGCAAGTTTTCGGTTGCACGAATTTTCATCATTTGCTTTGGCGCACATTCGTGGTTTGGCAACTATTTGGTTTATTTCGGGTATAGGCCTTTTAGCCATCAGTGAGCAAGAGGCGCGTAAACTACGATTTATGTGGGTAATACTCATGCAAAGTGTTTTTTTATGGGGCGTCGTTATCACCGCTCCGCAATTTGATGAGCGACCTATTAAATCATTGGTTTTGCATTTGAAGCATATTATTCAACCCACTGATGTAGTGGCCAGCTATGGCTTATATTATCAAGATCTCCCGGTTTATTTACAGAGATTGGTATTGATTGTAAATTGGAAAAATGAACTGAGTTTTGGTTATGATCATCAAAGCGATGCAAAAGAGCGACTTCTAACTCAAGAGGCTTTCTGGCCTATTTGGGATGGTCAAAAACGCGTTTTTGCTATTATGGATGACAGTGACTTTGAAAAGCAGCGCACCCATCATCATTTCCATATTATTGCGCGACATGATGATGATTTGTTGGTGGAAAACCACTAGGGGCACACCCTGGTGAAAAGCGAAATATTTATGAAACAACACAAACGTGTATGGAATTTTAGTCCCGGACCCGCTATGTTGCCACAAGAAGTATTAGAGCAAGCGCGGGAAGAACTTTTAGACTGGTGTGGTATGGGGGTATCGGTGATGGAGTTGAGCCATCGTAGCCCAGAGTTTGAAAGTTTGGTAGCGGAGATTAAACAAGATTTGCGTGATTTACTTGCGCTTCCTTCTCATTATGAAATTTTATTTACTGATGGAGGTGGTCAAGGGCAATTTGCTTTTTTGCCTATGAATCTTTTGCAACCACATGAGAGTGCCGATTATCTAGTGACGGGAATTTGGTCCGCCAAATGTTATGATGAAGCTTCCCGTTTTGTTGAAGCGAATTTAGTAGCGACAGGTGCTTTTTCACACTATACAACGGTTCCCGATCCAAAAAGTTGGCAACTAAATTCAAAAGCGAAATATTTTCATTATGTAGCCAATGAAACCGTGAATGGTGTCCAAATGCATGAAAGACCAAAGGTCAATAAAACGTTGGCAATTGATATGTCATCGGAATTTTTGACGAAACCGATCACGTTTGATCAAGATCCCATCATTTATGCTGTAGCGCAAAAAAATTTTGGTGCAGCCGGATTAACCGTCGTTTTGCTTCCCAAAGAATGGTTATCACGTTGCACGGATAATAGGGTACCGGCTATTTTTAGTTACAAACACTTGGCTGAAAGCCATTCTTTAATTCATACGCCTCCTACATTTATTTGGTATTTATCAGGGCTTGTTTTTAAGTGGCTTAAAAAACAAGGAGGCTTGAAAGTTATGGAGGCTCGCAATCGCGCTAAAGCGCAACTACTGTATGATTGTGTAGATCAAAGTGAACTCTACAATTGCCCCGTGGATAAAAATTATCGCTCGGTGATGAATGTGGTATTTGATTTGCCAGACCAAGCGATGACAATGCGTTTTTTGAATGAAGCTAAAGCGCATGATTTATGCTTTTTAAAAGGCCACAAAATGCGCGGTGGTATCCGAGCCAGCATTTACAATGGAATGCCGATGGAAGGAGTGAAAGCCTTAGTGGCATTTATGCGTGATTTTGAGCAAAGGGCCTAAAATCATATGACTCATATTCCCGTCATTACCATAGATGGTCCCAGTGGTTCTGGAAAAGGCACTATAAGCCATATTTTGGCTCTTGAATTAGGGTGGCATTATTTAGATAGTGGCGCTTTATATCGTGTGCTTGCTTATATGGCGCTTTCCAAACACCTTGATTTAACTGATGAAGTGAGTTTGAGTCAATTGGCTGCCATGTTGCCTGTACAATTTGTAGAAAGCGAACAGAGCTTTAGAATATTTTGGAAAGAAAAGGATATTACAGAGGCTATTCGTACTGAAGCTTGCTCGCAAGCCGCTTCTAAAGTAGCGGCATTTCCTTTAGTACGTGACGCGTTAATGGATCGTCAAAGGGCCTTTCGGCAAGCGCCTGGCTTGGTGACGGATGGTCGCGATATGGGGACTGTTATTTTTCCGGATGCGGATGTCAAAATTTTCTTAGAGGCAAGTGCTGAGGAAAGGGCTCAGCGGCGTTATAGTCAGTTGCAAAAACTAGGGTTCGATGCTAAAATCACCGCTATTTTGGCAGAAATAGAGCAGCGTGATGCTCGAGATCGTACTCGAGAAGTTGCCCCGCTTATTCCAGCGCAAGACGCCATCGTTGTGGATACCTCTGGTTTAACCATTCATGAAGTCGTCCAAAGATTGGATCAAATTGTGCCGAAAAATTTTTTTGGGCGAAAAACTAATAATTAGTTTTTTTTATTTAACTTAACAACAGGTGCGATATTCTTATCGCTTATTTATCAATTATGTCAGAAAGTTTTCAGCAATTACTTGAAGAAAGTTTTACTAAATCCGATTTACATCCTGGTTCTACCGTCAACGGGTGTGTTGTTGCCATCACTCGTGATTTTGTAATCGTTGATGTTGGTCTTAAATCCGAATGCCCCATTCCGCTTGCTCAATTTAAAAATGAGATAGGTGAACTGGAAGTCAACATAGGCGATACCGTCGCCGTGGTACTTGACTCTTTTGAAGATGGTTATGGTGAAACGCGCTTATCACGTGAAAAAGCCAAACGTAATGAAGTATGGGATAAATTAGTGCTGCTTCACGAATCGGGCGAACCCATCATGGGAACAGTGACCGGACGTGTTAAAGGGGGCTTTACGGTGGATATCGGGCCAGTGAAAGCTTTCTTGCCTGGATCATTGATTGATGCCAAAGCGATGAAGGATGCTAGTGAAATCGAAGGAAAAACCTTAGAATTCCGTATCGTTAAAATTGATAATAAGCGTAATAACGTTGTGGTTTCTCGCCGTAACATATTAAATGCTGAAGCTGCCGCTGAACGTCAAAGTTTATTGGATAACTTAGTGGAAGGTGCTATGGTCCACGGTGTTGTTAAAGGAATCACAGATTATGGTGCCTTTATTGACTTAGGTGGTTTAGACGGTTTATTACATATTACAGATATTGCATGGCGTCGCGTGCGTCATCCAAGTGAGGTATTAACGGTTGGCCAAGAGTTATCGTTGCGCGTACTTAAATACGATAAAGAAAAAACCCGTGTTTCTTTAGGCTTGAAGCAAATGGGTGATGATCCTTGGGGGGATTTGGCACGCCGCTTCCCTGTGGGTGCACGCACGGTTGGGAAAGTGACTAACATGGCTGACTATGGTTGCTTTGTAGAAATTGAAGAAGGAATTGAAGGTTTGGTTCATGTTTCTGAAATGGATTGGACAAACAAAAATATTCATCCTTCTAAAGTAGTATCGTTAGGAGATTCTGTTGAAGTGATGGTGTTGGATATTGATCCTGAGCGTCGTCGTATTTCTTTAGGGATCAAACAATGCAAACCTAATCCTTGGAAAGCTTTTTCAGATGCTCATCAAAAAGGGGATGTCATTACAGGAAGAATTAAATCAATTACTGATTTTGGTATCTTCATTGGTCTTAACGATGGTATCGATGGTTTGGTGCATATGTCGGATATTTCTTGGTCGCTCACCCCCGAAGAAGCCATTCGTAAGTATAAGAAAGGTGATGAAGTCACGGCAACCGTATTGGCAATTGACGCTGACCGTGAACGCATTTCTTTAGGGATCAAACAACTTGACGAAAAACCTGCCTCTGCTTCTTTAAAGAAAGGGGATATCGCGTTAGGTAAAGTAACTGCTGTGAGCGATGAAGGTGCTATCGTTGAGTTAAATGATGGCAGTGAAGCTTTTATTAAAGCGAGCGAAGCTTCCCGTGAAAAAGGCAGCAATATTCATGACCTCTTAAAAGTGGGTGATGAAGTTGAAGCCAAAGTCATGAGTCATGATAAGAAAAACAATCGTTTCAATCTTTCCATTAAAGCACGAGAAATGAAAGAAGAAAAAGATGTATTAAGTGACCTCAATCGTCAAGCAGAAAAATCTGGCGGTACTCTTGGTGATTTGCTGAAGGAAAAGATTGAAGAGTAACGCTGTTTTATGCTGAATCAAAAAAAAATCGCCATCGTCGGTGCCACAGGCACTGTCGGTGGCGTACTTTCTAAACTGCTAGCTCGCGAACAATTTCCTGCTCATCAATTACACTTCCTGGCCAGTCAAAAATCTAAAGGCCAACAAGTTAGTTATCTTGACCAAACGCTCGCTATTCAAGCTCTCGATGAATTTGACTTTTCCAAAGTAGATATTGCTTTTTTTGCGGCGGGTAATGAAGTTGCTAAAATTTATGCTCCTAAAGCTGCTCAAAAGGGTTGCTGGGTGATTGATAAAAGCTCTTACTTTCGTCAGGATCCGAATGTGCCATTAATCATTCCTGAAGTGAATTGGCAAGACATCGAAACCTATGCAAGCCACATTATCGCCACTCCTAATTGCTCTACGACACAATTAGTTTTAGCTTTAAAGCCACTTCATGACCTTGCGGAAGTAGAACGGGTTGAAATTGCCACTTATCAGGCAGTTTCCGGCGCAGGGCAACTCGGCATTGAGGCTTTAAGCCTTCAAATGAAAAAGTATATGTCTGGAGAGGGGGGGGGAGATGCTCGCACCGCAAGCGGCGACCAGTTTATTCCTATCGCTTTCAATGTGGTTCCTTTGATCGATGAGGTATTGCCTTCTGGTTTCACCAAAGAAGAAGTTAAAATGCAAGAGGAAACTACCAAAATCCTCCATGCGGATATCCGCGTAAATGCCACGGCGGTGAGGGTACCGGTTTGGCATGGACATTCGGAAGCGGTACATATTAAAACTAAAAAACCATTAACGCTTGAGGCTGCCGCCCAAGCGCTCCAAGCTTTTCCAGGCATTAAGTATTGTGCACACACTATTCCTACGGCATTAACTCATGCTGAAGGTAATGACTGGGTTTGGGTTGCTCGGCTGCGTCGTCACCCCCAAGATGGACCTGAGTACTTGAATTTTTGGTTAATTTCAGATAATCTTCACAAAGGTGCCGCATGGAATGCGATACAAATTGCTAAAGGATTATCCTAGATTGTAGTAAATGTTTTTTGTAATTTACTAATATGTTAAGGATGAATTTATGAGCGATCTTGCAACGATCTATGCGGATGAAGCTGTGCGTGCATGTTTTAGCGTCTCTACTAGTGAGCGTGCGATAGCCTATCATAGAGCCGTTAAGAGGAGCATTTCTGGGGTTGTTAAGGAAATTTCTCAGTTAATAGTTCAACAAAAACTTACTCCTTCTGAAATATCAAATCTTATTAATAAAATCATCAAGTCTAGGTTTCCCGTTTCTGCGGTCAGTCTCAAAACTAATTTGTTAACTTCCTTTATTCTTCAACGACGTTTGGTGACACAAGCTATTTCCGAACGCAATTCTCAATTGCTTGCCACCGCCATTCAGCGTGGAGAATGCGATTTTAGATTTTGTGCAGCCCTTGTCTTACAAAAAGAGGCTTTTGGCTTTTTAGCAGAGCTTTTAGCTTTTTTTTTGCATGATAAAAGATCTCAAGCCGTTGTTGTTGAGTTAATGCAGGGAGCTTTTCAGCTTAAGGCGTTGGCTGTTTTGATTCAATTGCTTGTTTTATTTAATCAAGCTATCGCTAAGCACAAAGCTACTCTCCCTTCCAATGCGGCATCGATGCATATGCTTGAGCATCTTATCTCTTATCGCAAGTGGCTTTTGCAAGAAATTGTAGAGCGATATGGCTGGGAAGGAGTAGATAGACTGTATGATTTTTACGAAGTGCGAGGAGTAAGACAAGACGCTAATCCATTCTTTAAACTCGCGAAGGAATGGCTCATCACGGGCAAAAATGGTAAGCCAGTACTTAGCAACTTGCATTTACAAGAAGGATTGAAAGCATTTCAAGCTACATTACCAAAAGTCACCGCAAAGAAAAAATACTCTCCGATGCGTGAGCTGCTAAGTAGACATCCGCGACATAAAAAACGAGATGCTGGATCTGATTTATCTAGGGTGCAGCAGCAAGCGGCATCCTCTTCTAGAGCGAAAAAGTTAGATGATTTAGATAAGATCATTAACGTGTTAGAAGAAGCAATTAGGGAAGGGCAAATCGCTCTATTTAAGCAAAAATATAGCTCAGCTTATTTGGCGCAGCTTGCTCAATTGGCATGGACAAGCAAGCGTTCTTGGAGTTTTATTATTTATCTGTTTCGGCAGAATATGTTAAGTAATGCAGATGAAAAATTAGTGGAAGCCTTTGTTGAAAAAGAGATACCTCCTTCACGAAGCGATTCTGAGTTTGAAACAAACGCGATAATGTATGTCAGAGGCACATTGAAAAAATTATATTTGGAAGCAGAAGAAATCAAAGGCGGGAAACAAAAAACTGTGGAAGAAGCTTTTTTAGAACAAGAAAGTGCTCAAAATGATGCTCATATTTCTCCTTCTGCGAGCTCTTCTAGCTTAGATGCTTTAGAAAATCAGCTTTGTCGAAGTCCTTCGTCTTCCACGGTAGGTGATTATGAGAATGCGGATGAGAGCGATGAAGAAGAGAACAGTGATTTGGATAGTTCTATTGCTACTGATCCAGCATTAAGAATATCGCAAACGGAACCACATACGCCTAATTATTTACACCACACATTGCAAGAAGCATCGCATATCCCTTCTTTTCAAGGCAGTTTGGTCAGCACTCCCAGAGAGGAAGATGACCCCACTAGTACTTCAAGTAGTCATGTTGGGACTGTTCGACTCGCCGCACCAAGTTGTGATAGTTTAATGGAGGCTCTGCTCAGCAACACTGCGCTATACAGTTGCAGTGCCATACCATCCATTTTAGATTTTCAGCTTGGTCGGTCGCAGGGTCAGCTATTCAGCTATTAAGTGTAGTACCACTACTTTGAATTAAACAAAAAGTCAAAGAAGTAAGCATCCACCACAGCATTGGTTTTAAAACTACGCCTGAGTCATTTGCATGTAGAAATCTATTTAATTATTAAATTAACGAAAAGAGAGTCCATTTCATTAGAGAGGCTTTTTTTATTCAGTGCGACGTTGTTTACTCTTTCTTTTCCTTCAAAAATTTGTTAGTCTTTTATTTAATCGATATTCACAGGATTTTCGCTCGTGCCGGATGCCTTAGCTAGTGTCGCAACTCCCACTGATATTCAAAAAAATTTCGTGCAAGGCATGCGTGTGATGTTTTTTTTGCAATTGTTCAGTACCATTGCGTTTTCGATGATTTTTTCCTTGTTGGTGCTGTATTGCCTTTTTCGGTTACATTTTTCTCAAAAAACGGCTTACAGTTTGGTGGCCGCCTATAATGCTTTAGGATATGCCTTAGCAATTTTAGGAGGTTATTTAGCTGAGCGATTTTTTGGGTATCGATTTGCTATTATGATTAGCGCTGTTTTAGGAATTATTGGGATGTCATTACTCACGATTCCTAAAATATTTGCGCTTTATAGCGGGTTGGCATTTTTTTCATTAAGCGCCGCCATGATGACGACAGCACTTTTTGTCTTGCTCGGGCGAGTATGTTCTACTACGCATTTGCATCGCGATAGTGCATTTTTAGTGGCTTATATTGGTATGGATGTGGGTACATTTTTGGCGGCCGCCTCTTCAGGTTATATTTCTACTTATCTCAATTATGCTGTTGCTTTTGGCATTGGCGCACTTACACATTTGATCACCTTAATTATTTTTTTGCGGCATAAAAAACTTTTCAATCAAAAACCCACTTACGTGGTGAAGCATCATTCGGAGAAAATTACTTATTCGCGGTGGTGGGGTGGGGGGATTATTCTTTTTGTTTTACCTTTAATTATTTTATTGTTGAATTATGCGAGAGTATGTAATGCATTAGTGTTATGTTGTGGAGTGGGGAGCGCGTTATTTATTATTTTTTATGCGTTGAAAGAAAAAAGCGAGTATCGGGGGAAATTGTTAGTATTTTTAGTGCTGCTTTGTATCTCCACTTTATTTGATGCGTTGTATTTTTTGACTCCTTCTTTATTGACAGTATTTACACAATATAACGTGAATCGCTCGATATTTGGTCACGTAGTACCCACAGCTACTTTTTTAGCGTTTAATCCATTTTTTGTGATTACTGTGGGAATGGGGTTGAGTGTGCTATGGGTTCGTTTGAATCAAACCTCCCGTCAAATATTTGCACCTGCGAAATTTGCGATGGGGATGGTGTTGATGGGTTGTGGGTTTGTGATTTTAATGGTGGGTGTGATGCGGCATGATGCGACGGGTTATGTCAATGCGGCATGGATTATTACTAGCTATCTTTTACAAACGATGGGAGAGTTATTAATTTCTCCGACAGGCTATGCCATTGTTGGTTGCTTGAGCCCGCTTTATTTAGAGGGTACGATGATGGGTATTTCACAATTTTCAACGGGAGTGGCGGGAGCTTTTTCTGGATTTATGGCCAATTGGATCTCACCACCTACTGGCTTAACTACCCCTTTGCAAACGGATTTTATTTATCAAAAAATGTTTGGCTATATTGGTGTTGGCACTATTTTGGTGGGTTTGGCGACTTTTTATTTTGTGCCCTATTTGAATAGAATGGGTTTTAAAAAGCATTCTCGGGAGATGCCTTAGTACTCTGTCGCTAAGGCGCTGTACTGAAACAAAACGCGCTAGGAACACTGTGGTTTAGTTTGCATAGCAGCAATTCTAATGATTCCCTCGCTTCGATCTAATAATGCTTGAGTGCTTGTGGCGATCGTTTGTAAGTCATCATAATTTTTAACGGGGATTAAAAAAGATTCGTATTCTAGAGGAGATGTTATTTTTTTATCTTTTACTTTGATGATAGTAATGCTTAAACTTTTCAGTAATTCTTCAATAACGGCTATTTTTGGCATTTCCTCAAAAAAGGATAAATTTCTCTCGCGTGAATCCGATTTTTGTAATGCCTGTAGGTGTTCATTGATATAGGATTGAGCTTCTATAGCTGTTTCAAAATCACAATTTATCCACCCGTTGTTAAATAATCGAATCCAATAAGCAAGCTGAACCAAATGGAAGCTCCATGTAAAATTGTGATCTTTAAAAAAACTATCGTGGATTAAATTCGGTACTTTGTCAGGGCGTGGTAAACGATAAGTAAGCGCATGCCGGTCTAAATAATTAAGGATGTTGATCCAGGCTGTTAAGGAAGTGTGATAGTGAGCAGTGACATCATCACTTAAAGAAAAAGTGGAGGAAGAAGTAGAATGTGCAGTCTTAGGGGCTCCCAGCTGTAAAAGATCTGTCCAGGCCAACCAGTAGCGGAGATAATAATTAGCGGCACCAACAAGTTCATCGATAGCTTCTTCGGTTTCGATATATTTATTGTAAGACGCGGTATGTAAAGGGAAGGCGAAAACAGTAGTAGCTGAGAAAGAAGATTTTGTTAAAAAGAATAATATCAATATTTTTTGTTCCACAGCAAGATGTTTTTCTTCATTCCACAGGCTAAGTTTTTGCGCAGCTTCGAAGTAATTTTGAATAAAGGAAAAATTTTGGTGGATTAATAGTCCTAGCTGAAAAAGCGCGGGATAGGTGAGCATAGCCGCTATAGGATCTGTGCTATTTTGTAGATCTTCAAAGGCTTCATTTAGGGCTGGCTGAGTAAGCAACTGAATGAGGTAAAAACCAATTAATTCGGATTGATGATGCTTTTTATCGAAGGCAGCTAATTGGCGACTAATCTCTGGGACAGTAATTGCTGATGTGGGATGAATAGAATGAATAATTTGTTGAATATCGTAAGTTAGGGAAGGAACATCGGAATAAGGCGCTTCTTCTTCCAATAATTCCAGCGCTTTTTGTTGCCATGGAAGGGATGCTGCGACTAAATTTTCCAATATATTAGGCATAAAAATCCTTATAATTTGTAACCAATTATTTTAAATGTTATATTCTTGCGTGACAAGCTTAAATCGCAAATAATTTTGTATAGCGCTAGTCACTTAGTTTTAGGCAAGCCGCAAGCTTGCAACGCTGTATAAAGCTAAGTAGAGTGCTACAAGTATTGAGTCAAACTACGATGAAAACCGCGGATATTCAACCTAATCAAGCAAAAGCGCTTTTTGTAGCTAAGCGACACTTAGCAGAATTTGTTTGTGATGCTGTGAATTTAGAAGGAATTCCTTATACATTGCCAGAAATCCAAACTTTGCTGGAGGGTATCACGGTAGGTGGGCATCATTTAAGTGACGAGCGCATCGCTCTCAATCAATCGGCTGCATGGAAAAAATTGTTTGGTTTGATTGAAAAGGGGCAATTTACTTTGTCAAAAACCCTTGCATGTGAATTACATGCTATCGCCGGGTTTGAAGAATCTTTGAGATGGGGTGAGTTCCGAAAGGGAGCTGTCACTATTGCGGGAACCCCTTATGTACCACCTCCTGCTTCGGAACTTAATTCCTATTGGGATAAGATGACTCAAGAAGCACAACAGATTGATGATATTTATGATCGAGCTATTTTTATTTTTCTACAAATGGCACGCTATCAATTTTTTTATGATGTTAATAAGCGTATGGGACGTTTTATGATGAATGGAATTTTGCTTAGCGAGGGCTATCCTGCTATTAATCTTCTTGCTTCGAAACAGCTTGAGTTTAACCAACTTATGCTCAATTTTTATTCCACAGGTGATGTTTTCCCTATGACGCATTTTATGCGAAACTGTTTAGATCCAAGAGTAGTGCAGGTAATGAACGAAGGCTATTGACAATAAAGAAGTAGCACTATACCCCTCGTACTTGAAGATGCTGGGTTATAACAAGGTATTTTTTGCAAGATAAAATCTTTCTTGAACGCGGAATAGCCAGTCCTATTCTAAGTGAAAGAAAGTTTTAGCTTGCGGAAAAGACAACGTTAGAATCCAGTATCTTCAGGTACGCTGGGTATATATTACGACCCAATCATAAATAACTATAATATAAAAAGGGGATAACTATGTTGAATCCAGTGAAAAATAATGTTTCGCCCGATGATGAAAGCGCAGTCCCTCCCATCGTAGATAGAGCATCAGCTTCGCGCCCTACTGGGGAAATAGAGGAGGAGCCGCTTTCTACTGCGAGCCGCTCTGTTCCTCTAAGCAGTGTAGTATTACCCGAAAATGAAGGTTCTTCAGAATTGCGGTCAGCTTGCGAAGATGATCCATGGGACGGGCAGTATTTTACGATACGCGATATCAGTACACGATGGCAGCCTCAGCTCGCCCGCCTCGAAGAGCTATCGGAATTGAAGATGCCTTCGTATAATCCATTAACTTTTGAAGGCCTCGTCACTTTTTATCAAGGTGTGCAAGAGATGGGGTGTGCGATTGCTGATATGGTAGATAGGCATGTTGACGTCTTCAAAGATGACACAGATCCTACAGGAATAAAGAATTTTTTGAAGTGTCTGCGTAGTGCAGCTTATATCTCCGGTGAAGGAGAAAAACGGACTTCTTTATGTGCTGATGAGGAGAGTACGGCATTTTTTGCAACTTCCATTGAAGAGAGATTACGTGTGTTCAGTACTTATCCCTCCGAGAGCTTTAAAGGGCGCTCGACACTTGGTATCCTTGAAGGAGAGGAGCGCTATATTTCATCTGTTGTGTTAGCCGAGTACGAGCGATGGGTAGTTGCTTTATCTGAAAAGCGTTTGTCAGCATTCTGGAAGTTTCTCTACATGCCACCTTATAACATGGATGTTTTAGAAAATGCCATGCATTTAGATTGGTTTGAAGGCTCTTCTGATACGATATCCGCCATCAATACTGCGTTAGGAATTGCTGCTGTGAAGTTGCATCAAATGAAAGGAAGAGATCCACAGTTTAACTTTTTTGCATCACAAATGCCAGCTAATCATGCGATGGCTCTTGAAATGATTTGCAGGTTATATTCTCTTTTTTATGAGTTTTCTACTATTGCGATGAGGATTCAAGGACACATCAAACATTCAGTGCAGCAAGCTGTGGCAGAGCACGGCTTAGTGATGACTCGACTAGATTATGCTTATGAGTTTGCTGCTGCGATCGAATATCTTATGAGAGAGGAAAATAGGGAATTATTAGAAGGAGATACAGAAGAAAATCTAGAATACGCGGGTGAGATAGCGGATTTTATTGCGACTATTTCAGAGAAAGCTGCTCAATTTGCTCAAAGGATAGAATTATCATCATATTTTTTGGAAAAAATTTATCTCCTTTTTGCGCCAGTAGCGTGTTTATTTGAAGGCAATAAAAGCAGTCCAGGAAATATGACAATGACTCCTTGCAGCCATGCTCAAATTGCGCCTTCGCTTGAACGCCTAAAAGCACTCTCTTTATCATCTCATCAGGAGAAAGAGAGTCATACCGCGTTTGTTGATCAGGCGCTCAAACAAATTTTTATTTTCCCTCGCGTGAGAGTTGATGAACCTAGCGCGATAGGAAGTTCATCAGGAGAGAATGCACACGAAACAGTGCTCCTAATACCAGACTATCGAGTTTTTGTAAGTAGTTTTTTACAGGAGTTTTCTTGTTTAATGGAAAGAAAGATACAAGATAAAGTATTATCTTCCGATGCGACTGTGCGTTATAAGAATTTGGAAAAAAATGTGAGGTCGGTACCATTGACGGCGTTAGAGCAGTCTTGTGAAGATCAAAAACTTACCGAAGACCTTAATGGGCTTATGAGTCTTGTGGGTGATGCAAAGAATTCATGGAGTGAGCTTACCAGGGAATATGCTGCAAACGCCTTATCTGACCAGCTGAAACAAGCTTATCTGAATCTCCTTCAGGGTGATGTGCCCGACACAGCCGATATGAGCATCAGTGCTACATTCGATTGGTTAACCCTGTTGCCAGCTATTGAAGCATTACGTTGTGAGTATTTAAATTCACAGGTAGTTGGGGACGAGGGAAGAGAGGAGACTAATAGATCAATGTCGAACAGCTGGTCTGCTATTTCAGTAATGAGGGGAAGCGTGCTCACCCCTTCTCGTGCATCGGGCCCCTATTCACCGGCTTTTGAAGGCGCTGATGAGGCATTTCAAGTGAGGCCTCAACAGTAAGCTCTGTGCTTATGCGTTGATTCGTTCAAAAAGCCAATTGAAGAACGACTAACTAGGGCGTATCCTAAAAGATACTTTTGGGACACGCCCTAGATAACCAGTATATTCCTATGCTATAATCATCGGTTCAAATTGTCTTAAGAGATTTAATATTATGAAAAAAGAGATACATCCTGCATATCAAACAGTTACTTTTACATGTAGTTGCGGTCATCAGTTAAAGACTTCTTCTACGTTGGCGAAAGATTTTCATATGGAAGTGTGCTCAAAATGCCATCCATTTTACACCGGAAAGCAAAAAATTGTGGATACCAGTGGTCAGGTGGACAAATTCAAAAAACGTTTCGGCGCCATGGGCAAAAAAAAGAAAGCAAGCGATCAAGAAGCGGCAGGCTAGTTGCTTATTGGTTGCACAAAACCCACTTCGGTGGGTTTTTTTATGAGAAAAATTTATTATGGTAAGACATCGAGAGCCTTGGTTGGATCATCATTCCTTAACATTTAATGAGGAGTTGCCTATTGCGGCGCATATTGAAGAAATCAAAGAAGCGATTAACAACCATCAGGTCGTTGTAGTAGCGGGAGAAACCGGCTCAGGAAAAACGACCCAATTGTCAAAAATAGCATTAGCACTTGGCCGAGGAACGCAAGGACTTATTGGTCACACACAACCGCGGCGTATTGCGGCGAGGAGTTTAGCGCAACGCTTAGCAGAAGAGTTAAAAATTCATTTAGGTGACGGGGTGGGGTATCAGATACGCTTTCAGCAAAAATTAAGTGAAGCCACCTATGTCAAAATCATGACGGATGGTATTTTGCTCACGGAATTGGCGCATGATTCTCTTCTTAAAAAATACGATACTTTAATTATTGACGAAGCACATGAACGTTCTTTGAATATTGATTTTATTTTTGGATGTTTAAAAAAAATACTACCTAAGCGCCGTGATTTAAAAGTGATTATTACTTCAGCGACGTTAGATCATGAACGGTTTACCAAATATTTTGGCGGCTGTCCACTTATTGAAGTTTCTGGTCGAGGGTATCCTATTGAAATTCATTATCATGAGTTGGATTCACAAGATGATGAGGGGAGTGCTAAGCAGCGTGCTAAAGCAATTCATGCGGCTATTGAAGTTTTGCCAGAAGTAGGGGATATATTGGTGTTCTTAAGTGGTGAGCGTGATATTCGTATTACGGCAGATTTTTTAAAACAAGCCTCTCTTAAGCATACAACTATTTTACCTCTTTATGCTAAGTTAAATGTGCATGAGCAGCAAAAAATTTTTCAATCTTCGATATTGCGAAAAATTATCTTAGCCACCAATGTGGCGGAAACTTCGCTGACGATCCCCAATATTTATTATGTGATCGACACTGGGTTGGCACGTATTAAGCGCTATAATCCACGCAGTAAAATTCAACGCTTGCCAATTGAAGCTATCTCTCAAGCAAGCGCCAATCAAAGAGCTGGGCGCGCAGGGCGCGTGGCGCCAGGCATTTGTGTGCGTTTGTATTCGCAAGAAGATTTTTTAACACGTGAAGCTTTTACTCAACCGGAAATTTTGCGTTCAAATTTAGCGAGCGTAATTTTAAAAATATTCTTTTTAAATTTGGGGGAAGCGGAAAGTTTTCCTTGGATTGATCCTCCAGAAAATCAACATTGGAAAGATGCTTATCAAAATTTGTTTGAATTAGGTGCAATCTTACGGGATTCAAAAAATCAATGGCAGTTAACAACTATTGGTAAGTTATTGGCTAAGCTGCCGCTGGATCCACGTTTAAGTAGGATGCTTTTCGAGGCGCATAAAAAGCATTGTCTAGCCGAAGTATTAATTATCGTGAGTGCTTTGAGCGTAGGGGAGATCTTACAAGTTCCCTATGATCAAAGGCAGGCAGCTGATACCAAACAAGCTGTGTTTAAGCATCCTGCTTCTGATTTCCTTACGTATTTAAATTTGTGGGAAGTGTTGCAAACCAAGCGTCATCATCTCACCAACAAACAATTTAAAAAATTTTGCGACCAACACTTTGTGGCTTATAACAAGTGGCTTGAGTGGGAAGATATTCATTCAGAACTGAAAGAAACCTGTCTTTCAATCATGCCAATGAATCAGCTTCAAAGTGACGTGCAGGTTGTGCAGAGCGAGCGAGAGATAGCGATTCATCAAAGTTTGTTAAGTGGTTTATTAACGCATATTGGTCATAAAAATGAGCAAGATACATTTATAGGAACAAGGCAACGTCAGTTTAAAATCTTTCCAGCGTCACAGCTGGCTAAAAAACCGCCCCAGTGGCTCATGGCTTTGGAGATTGTTGAAACCCAAAAAGTCTATGCACGAATTTGCGCTACTATCGATCCTTTGTGGGTGGAGCCCTTAGCCTCACACCTTATCAAAAAAACTTATTTTTCGCCCTATTTTGATCAAAAACGTGGAGAGGTAGTGGCTTTTGAAAAAGTATTGTTCAATGGTTTGGTATTGATTGAAAAACGCAAGGTTGGTTATACAGCCATTGATGCTGTCCAAACCCAGCAAATATTTATAAGAGAGGCTTTAGCCCAAAGAAAGCTAACTAGCAACGCGGCTTTTTTTACACATAATGAAAATTTTTTACGCCATTTAGAAAATATCGAAGAAAAATCTCGGCGTCGAGATTTAGTGCCTGATGAAGAATGGTTGTTCCAGTTTTATCAATCACGCATTCCTCAGAAGATAAGCACACAAAAAGCATTAGAAAAATGGGTGAAAACTTTGGATGTAGAAGAGCAGAAAACTTTGATGCTCTCTAAAGAATTGGTAAATACTATGCTACAGCCTCAGGTTGATGCTTATCCCGCAACTTGGGTTGTTCAAGGCAACCTTTTAAAAATTAGTTATCAATTTTCGCCAGGTACACCAGACGATGGTTTGAGTGTACTTGTGCCTGAGCGTTTATTAGCACAATTAACGTTTGAACCTTTTGATTGGTTGGTTCCAGGATTATTAAAAGAGAAAGTGCTGGCGATTCTCAAAGCGTTGCCAAAAAATTTTCGGGTTCAATTGGATTCGCTGAGTGACACATCAGAATTTTTTTGTGCTCACTTTAATTCACCCAAAGGGGATTTTTTTGAAGCTTTGGCGAATTTATTGAAGACATATTATCAAATTCACATTACGGCTGAAATTTTAAAGGAGTTAACCATTCCTGACTATCTCAAATTTAATTTTAAGGTAGTGAGAGAGGGAAAGATCGTTGCAAGCGGCAGAGATTTATTAGCATTGCAAATACAGTTTTCCACCACCTATCAGCACGCGGAATCAATAAATAATACTCAGACTTATGAAAAGTTCCCTTCGGAAGCGCTTCCATTTTTTGAAATGCTAACGGAAGAAGGAGTTAAAGTAAAAAAATATTTAGCTTTGCAGGCGCGAGGGGAGTCGGTCGCTCTAGTATATGTAGACTCTGAGGTGCTTGCCAAAGCGACACATCGATTAGGAGTTCTTAAATTATTTCAGTTACAAATGATGAGTGCGTGTAAAAACATCGAACAAAAATATTTGATACCGTCCGTATTGGGAATGAGTGGTCAACGCAGTATGAACAAAGCTTGGTCGATGTATGCAGATGAATTAGGAGAATGGAAGGAATTTCGAGAGCACGTGTTGAATGCTATTTTTAATATCACGTTCGCAGATGATCTATGGTTGCTGCGCTCTGAGTCGGAATACGTTACTTGTTTTGAAGAGAATCAACAAGATCTATTTGCCAATGCAACCCTAGTGACAAATTGGCTGAGCCTTTTTCTTAAGCAATTTGAAAGTTTAGTACACCACCACCGTAGTTCTCACAAGCCCGTGATAGAAGAATGGATTGGAGATCAGCTTGCTCTTCTATTAGCTCCAGGGTTTCCGGGTTTAGTGCCTTGGGAGTGGTTGGAGCGTTATCCTGCGTATATGGCAGCTTTTAAGCAAGCGATACTTTCTTCTTCTGAAAAAATCTTGAAGCATATCGATTTACTTACCCAATTAAATAAGTTGCGAGTGAACCAACAAAAATCAGTAGAGCGCATTTCTCGTTTATTTACTGAAGATGGGATACAGATGGCATATGTTCCCGATATCTTTTTTAGTTCTGCTTTTTGTTTGTCTTCTGAGCTGACTGAGCATTTCTTTTTGTTGCAAGAATATCAGATGACACTTTTTGCTCATCAGCTTAAGCCAGTGAGCTCAGTCTCCGAAATAAAACTAAGGAAATTATTCACGTAGGGGTGGTGGATAGAAATGACACTCCGTACACGACAAAACTGGATAATTGCAAAACGGGTGGCGCGCAAGCAGGGCTCCCATCGATGCGAAGCATCGATGGGATGCTGCAGCGACAGGACCCGTTTAACTTCGGTTGTAGATTTTGTCGTGTATACAGGAAATGACAACCGTTTAAGGTGACGTGTAGTGATCTTCGCTGATATAACACCGCAGATATTGAATACACGCAGATATTGAATAAGTTGACAGTTATTGCAGCCATTGATTAGAATGAACGGGCTTGCTTATTAACGCGAAATGGAGGTGTGGTTATGGCTATTGAACGCAATATTGATAAGAGTGAATCGACGGCGTATTATGTGATTGGAGCTATTTTAATTATTGGTGCTATCTTAGATTTTTCAAAAATCTTTGTAATTTTATTAGGAATCGCTTTAATTGTAGAAGCTTATCTTGGTTGGTCTGTGGTGAATGTAATCATGGACAAAATAAAAAATAAATCAGATTCTAACATTCCTCCCGCGGTTTAATTAACCAATGACTGATTCAGCACAATACCCCCCCGGCATTCTTAAATTCCCATGTGACTTTCCTGTGAAAGTCCTTGGGAAAGCCAGCGAGAATTTTGAAGTAACGGTTTATGCTATTTTTAAAAAGTTCTTTCCTAATTTACCGGAAAGCAGCTTAAAGCAACGTGCAAGTCAACAAGGGAGGTATTTGGCTTTGACCATTACGGTGAAGGCTGAAAGTCAAAAACAGTTAGATGATTTGTATCGAGCTTTATCTTCAGATCCCCATGTCCTCATGGCTTTGTAGCAACCATGTTGGATTTTTCTATTTTTATCGTAAGTTATAACACTGCTCAATTAACGTGTCAGTGTATTGAATCTTTATTAGCACAAAAAAAAGTAAGTTGTGAAATTATTGTGGTTGATAACGCCAGTCAAGATGACACTGTTGCTGTGCTTGAGCAGCGGTTTGGTGACAGCATTACACTTATTAAAAGCCTTACAAATTTAGGGTTTGGACGTGCGAATAACTTAGCTTCGACATATGCTAAAGGGCAGTTTTTTTATTTGATTAACCCCGATGCTAAGTTGACTAGTGAGTTGGGTTTATACGAATGCTTGGTTTTTATGGAAACGCATCCACAGGTGGGATTACTGGGTACCAATATTTATGAACCAAAAAAGCAGCGTTTTGTGAAACCCGCTATGCATTATCCCGCGCAGCAATATTTAAAAGATCAAACATTTTTACAAAATTTACCCGGTAAGATTGCTTGGGTTTTAGGTGCAAGTATAGTGGTTCCTAAAAATATTTATCAAGAAGTTTCAGGATTTGATGAAGATTTTTTTCTTTATGGAGAAGAGACAGATCTGTGTTTGCGCATTCGCCAAGCCGGTTACGAGTTGGCCTATCTTGAAGATGTTGTTGCTGAACACGTGTCACAAGCCACAGAGCAAAATGTACCTCCATTGGAAACTTGGTTGCGTAAGAAGAGGGGGTTTTATTTGTTTTGTCAAAAAAATTATCCTGCAGCGGGTGTTCATCATATTGCTCGACTCTTATTACGGCGTGCTCAATGGCGTTTGCTTTTGTTAAAATTTCGAGCATTATGGTTTGCTAAAAAAGAAACGCAAATTCAAGCAGGGCGCTTGCGCGCGAATATTGTAGTGGCAAAAGAGGTGCTTGCTCATTTATAGAGGCGCCCTTAATAAAAAGCGCCTTTTATCCATTCGATATTTATTTTATCTAACGCAAGTACGTCAAAACGCACCGAATTTTTTTGATAAATGGGATGCTTTATTAAAAAATATTCTGCCGTCTTTTTGATTTTTTGCTGTTTAAAATAATGAATCGATTCGGATGAGCTACCAAAAGCTTTATTTTGACGGTAACGTACTTCGATAAACACTAAAGTCTGTTGGTCTAACGCCACTAGATCAATTTCTCCAAAATAACAATGAAAGTTACGTGTAATTATTTTAAGGGCGTGATGTTGCAAATATCGTAAAGCTGCGTCTTCGTATATTG
Organism: uncultured Gammaproteobacteria bacterium; assembly: GCA_964471475.1. Lineage (GTDB taxonomy): Bacteria > Pseudomonadota > Gammaproteobacteria > CAISUE01 > CAISUE01 > JAJNBD01. Next base: position 9,692 of record CAYYFQ010000019.1, on the reverse strand, counting down.
CGCCTTTAATGGGAGTTTTCATGTTAATATTTTTTGCTTTGTTCTGAGATGATCTTACCTGAACATCTGATGACTGTATATACCCATCGTACTTGAAGATGCTGGGTTATAACAACGTATTTTTTGTAAGATAAAATCTTTTTTGAACGCGGAATAGGCAGCCCTATTCTAAGTGAAAAAAAGTTTTAGCTTGCGGAAAAGACAACGTTAGAATCCAGTATCTTCAGGTACGATGAGTATATACATTCATAAGGTGGTTGAACATGGTAAAATATTGCACATTTAACCATTAATTCTTCACATTGAAAAACTTTATGTTACCTTTAAAAAATGACCGTTTATTACGCGCGCTACGCCTTGAGCCGCTCGATCGACCTCCACTGTGGCTGATGCGTCAGGCTGGGCGATACTTGCCTGAATATTTAGCAACACGCTCCAAAGCTGGCAGTTTCATGCGGCTTTGTCAAACACCTGAATTTGCTTGCGAAGTGACGTTACAACCGATTAATCGCTTTGAGTTTGATGCCGCCATTTTATTTTCTGATATTTTAACGATTCCGGATGCGATGGGTTTGGGTTTGGGTTTTGTTGAAAATGAAGGCCCTGTGTTCGCACGACCTATCCAAAATATACGTGATAGTGAGGCGCTCCCGATTCTTGATCCCGAACAAGAGTTAGGTTATGTGATGGATGCTATACGTTTAATCAAAAAAGAATTGCATCAACGTGTCCCACTTATTGGTTTTGCAGGGAGCCCTTGGACCTTGGCAAGTTATATGATTGAAGGAAAAAGTACACGTGATTTTTTATTGAGTAAAAAGTTTTTATATACTGAACCTCAAGCCGCTCAACAATTGCTCCATAAATTGAGTGTGGTTGTGAGCGATTATTTGCTGGCGCAAATTGCCGCGGGTGTAGATGCAATTATGCTTTTTGATAGCTGGGGGGGGGTATTAACGACAAATGATTATCTCGATTATAGTTTAGCAAGCATGCGAGATGTCGTTAAACGAGTACGTGCTAAAGCTCCTACAATACCCCTCATTCTTTTTACGAAAGGTGGTGCGTTATGGTTAAATGCCATCAAAGAAGTAGGGGTAGATGCGATTGGATTAGATTGGACCATCAACTTAGCTGCTGCGCGCAAACAATTAGGCGATGCGATTTGCTTGCAAGGAAATTTAGACCCCGCCATTTTATTTACCAATCCTACCGTAGTGAAGGCAAAAACGCGAGAAATTTTAGAGGCCAATGCACTCAATACGGGACACATCATGAACTTGGGACACGGCATTTTACCCGCTACGCCGGTTGAGAATGTCATGGCGATGGTCGAAACAGTGAAGGAGTTTAAGTACTCATAGTATGTATCTTATTTATAAAAAACTCAAAGACTTTTCGGCAGCGCATCGAGTGATTAAAGGCTATCAAGGAAAATGTGCTGATTTGCATGGGCATAATTATGTAGTGGGGGTGTTAATCGGTGCTCCTCAATTAGATCAATTTGATTTTGTAATAGATTTTAACGAAGTCAAAAAGATTTGTGATACGTGGCTAGAAGAATATGTAGATCATGCGACACTTGTTTGTTCAACCGATTATCCTTTAATTGAATTTGTTATTTGTCAACAACAAAAACATTATATTATTCCTGGTAATTTAAACACGACGGCAGAAGTGATTGCGCATCATTTGTTTGAGAAGTTTGAACCCTTATTAAAAGTAGTGCATCCGGAGCTTACTTTATTAGAAGTGGAAGTGGCTGAAACACCCAACTCACGTGCGCTTTATGCGCCGTCGCGCTAACTCTTGCCAAACAGCACTAAAAGAGAATTTCTAAGGCCGCTTTTTACTTTTTTTACTTCGTGTTCTAAAGTGGGGTCCATTAAAAAAACGGTGTGGTTGGCTTGATGGATTGTGGTGGGGTTATTACCATATACACGAAGCCCTCCTCCTGAATAACAAGAAGTTGTGCGGATCAGCGCGGTGACTTTATAGTTGCAGTCCTGCTCTGTATCTGTGTGTACACCCACAAAGCCACCGGCTTTCATAGAATTGAGTTGCATTCTCAATATAGATAAATTGCTGCAGCCAGTTTGTTTTTCTACCAAACGAATAAAATTGGCACTCTCAAAAATATTAAGGATGGCAGCAGTGTGCGCATGATTCGTTATTGTGGAGTGACCGTCTTTTCTTATGATGAATCGAGCCACGCGAACATCGACGTATTCATTTCTGCTGTCACCTACTTTAGATGTTTCTAAAATGTCGGTGCTATTGGTGAGAATATTATCAATGATTTTATCTAGTGCGAGCCAATCTTGGGTAGAGAATGGAGCACAATAGCAAGTCATGTTAACAAAAGAGGAAAGATGAGTGCTATTATTCATATAAGCCCCCTCGGGTAAAATTTTAAACGTAAACGTTGAGATGAAAGCTATGGTGCGTAAAGAATTTTATTTAATTTATTTTTGCGAGTTTACTGCGCGATTTTGTACGTGGGTTATTATATCACAGCTTTTAATGCATCTTCTTGCGATGCATTGGCAAACTTCATCACAACAATTATATATGGTGGGTGCTAGTTTGTCATTACTTTTTATTAGCGCTATTTTTGGAGGAATAATACGAGATTGGTTGGGGAGCGGTAAATTAGTAGTGATAACAGGTATAGGATTGATTGTTGTGGGAGGCATATGTTTGTTTTCTGCTTCTTCTCTTTTTTATGTGGGTCTGAGCTTAAGTTTGTTCGGTGCGGGGATGGTTCCTCCTACGACACCCTTGTTATTATTTTCTTTGATCAATGCTGAAAAAGTTTCCGATAAGTCTTTTACTATTTTGTATGGCGTAACTAATGCAGGTGTTATTTTAGGTGCAATTTTAGGCGGTATTGTCCATGAATATTGTGGATGGCATGGAGTTATCATTCTTACCGAAGTTATTGCGCTCACCTGTTTGGGGTATTGTATTCTTGATGGGTGGTTTGCAGCATGGAAAGAGTTAACTTCCACTAAATTAATGCAATTGGCGGTCGCATTGAGTATAAGCGCGGCCATTGCCTATAGCTATCTTAAATTTGAAAGGGTGTCTGCAATATTGTTAGTGATTGCCGGTCTCGTGTATTTGTTTTTTTTGGGGTTCTTGATTTGTCATTATTTTGAAATTCGAAAATTACTTATGCGGGCTATTTTCTTTACGGTGGTCGCAATTTTATTTTTTAGTGGAGAATTTCAGGTGGCTTCTACGCTAGTGAATTATACACATGCCTTCGTGAAACTTAACGTAGGGCCCGTAACTATTCCTGTGGGTTCTTTATTAGCATTTGAAGCGATTTTTGTAGTGCTAGGTGCTTTTTTTATTACCAGAATTAAATTTTTTTCTGCGGTAACGAGGGTCCAAACAAAATTATTAGTTGGATTGGCGCTAGGGGTGCTGGCTTTTGTAGTGTTATATGTTTCCACATTATTTTCAGTTACTCATTTGATTGGTGTACTTTGGATAGTATTGGCTTTTTTACTGTTGGGGTTAGGGGATGTTTATTTAATGCCACCGATTATGGCTTATGTGACGGAAATTGCTCCACCGAACTATAAAGGAAGATTGATGGCTGGGATGTATTTTGCTCTTTCGATAGCAGGATATTTGTCGGGCTTCATTGGTGCAAAACTTTCCTCTCATTTTATTCATGCTGCCACAAATATATATTTTTATCGAACTGGTTTCGGTATGATGGTTTTACTATTGAGTTTTACAGTAGTTGGGGTGATTTTATTAAACAAATTAGTGGAGTAAATTTTTAATTTTGCCTTACACAACAACAGCGTATGTTGGGCGAAAGATTACACTTTTTCAGATAATTATTCGTAGCTTACTCTAAGCTTGTGACACCCAGTAAAGTTGAGCGGGTTTCTGAAGCATGGATGCTGAAGTAAAGCCTGCAAGGATATACTTGTAGCGTCCCGCGAGACTTTACTGGGTGTCACAAGCTATATTCAGATTTCACGGATAATTATCTAAAAAAGTGTACTTCGTGTATCAATGGAGTTCTTTATCCAAAAGCGTAGCGGTTACAGTTTGTCCACTGGCAATCGCATGTGCATAAGCAGAAGTGAGTTGAGCTTTTGTGTAAGGAACTGCGCTAATGAGGAATGCGACACTTTCTAAATTGCCTTGATGACTTGCCCATTCCAATGGAGACAGTCCAAAATAATCTATGGTGTATGGGTCAGCATTTCTATCGAATAGTATTTTGATAGCATTGCTATTGTTTAAATAAGAGGCCCACATAAAAGCAGAGGCATGGTCTTCATCTTTCATTTCAAGTTCTGCACCATGATCAAGCAAAATAGATAAAAGTTCCGACGGTACATTGAGATAGGTCGCGTAATGGAGTGGGGTAGCTTTTCCACGCCTGGTTTGAGCATTGATGTCACAATCACACTCGATGAGGTATTTTACAATATCAATATATCCCTGTTTTACTGCGGTGTGCAATAAAGTATCATATTCTGAATTATATAAATGTAGTTTCCTATCACTTAGTTTATGAAAAGTAGCGCCTGCTTTAACTAAGCGTTGCACTTCTGATAAATCACCATTTTTTGTTGCTTGAATGAGCGTTTGATTTAAAAGAAATTCTTGATGATTTTTTTTTAAGATATCAGTAATTTCGATGGAAGAACCATTCTGGGTGATGAGAGGTTTTGTCATAATTATGCGTTCTCGAAAGTAATAGCGGTTGTGATCTCATGAGTAGTATAGCGCGACTTTTTGCGCGAGTCATTGGGGAGGGGAAATGTCGCGGTAAGTATCCTACCTGTGTACACGACAAAAGCAGATAATTGCAAAACGGGTAGCGTGCGCCTCGGGTCCCAATGGCACTTGTGCCATTGGGTGGGGCAGCAGGGCTCCCAGCAATGCGAAGCATTGATGGGATGCTTCGCAGAATGCAGCGCTAACAAAAGCTTTACATGATATTTGCAATATGCGAAAATTATCAATTATTTTGCATAATGCATATTTTTGGAGTTTGTATGAAGTTTGCACTTATTTTGGCCGGTTGTGGTCAACACGATGGTTCTGAAACACACGAAGTTATTTTAACCTTATTATCAATGGCGCAAGAAGATATTTCTTGGGATGCTTTTGCGCCCGATATAAAACAACATCATGTAATGAACCATGTGACTAATAAAGAAGAGAGTAGTGAACAAAGAAATGTACTCACGGAATCGGCGAGATTAGTTCGTGGAAAAATTAAGCCAATTACAGAAGCTGTAGTTTCAGAATATGCTGCCATTATTTTTCCCGGAGGTGTAGGCGCAGTCTCAAATTTGTGTGATTGGTACGATCGAGGGAAGGATTTTTCATTTAACGAAGACGTAAAGCATTTTATTGATTCTGCTGTGGTAAATAAAAAGCCAATCGGATTTATTTGCATAGCGCCAATGATGATTCCCAAAATATTTAAAGCAGCGAAACTTACCATCGGCAACGATCAAGATTTATCTAATCAAATTTTTGCGCTTGGATCTGAGCATATTAATTGTGCTGCAATAGACGTGGTTGTTGATAAAAACCATCATATTGTCAGTACGCCAGCAAATATGGTTGCTCATGGCATTGTTGAGGTTTATGAGGGTATACATAAGCTGGTTAAGGAATTAGTAAAAATGGCTCAAAAGTAATGTTATGAATAAACGAGCAATGATGCTGATTCTAACGAGTATTTCAGGCAACACTTTAGAATGGTACGATTTTGCTTTATATGGATATTTTGCTTCTGTAATAGCAAAACTTTTTTTCCCATTACAAAATGAATTTGCTTCGCTCATGGTTACTTTTGGCGTTTTTGCCAGCTGCTTTTATGTTGCGCCTTAAATGTGAAGAGTCGCCAATGTTTGTGAAGATAACAAAACAAAAAGCTCTTTTAGCGCTTCCCATAAAAACCACCCTTAGTAATTATTTATCACAAAGCATTTTAATTTTTTTATTAAGCAGCTCATTAGCAGTGGCTATCTATTTACTGATAGGGTATTTGCCAACATTTTTTGTATCAAACGTAGGAATGTCATTAAGTCAAACTATGCTAATAAGTTTTTTAGGATTGGTTGTGCTAAGTATTCTTGTTCCCATTATGGGGTGGTTGTCAGATATAGTGAATAGAAAATTTATTTTAGGAACAGGTGCTGTTGGATTTGTATTATTTTCATACTGAATATTTAAAGCGGCAGCGAGTGGAACGATGAGAGCTTCAATTTTTTCTGAAGTCTTAATAGCGATTGTTTTACCCCCAATCGCGGGTGCTTTAATCGCTTTATTATCAGAGATGTTTCCGACGAATATTAGATATACCGCGATGTCTATAGGGTATAACGCTAGCATGACAATGTTTGGTGGGACCACGCCACTGATAGCCATTTTTTTGACTAAAACATGTAATAGTGTTCTCATGCCAGCGTATTATGTTGGTTTTTCTGGAGTGCTTTCCTTGATTGCTTTAACACTGATAAAACCTAAATATGCTAATGGGCTACTTTAAAAATGAGTTAGGGCGCCTCTTAAATTAGAAATTTTGTGTGAGAACAAGGCGCACGAAAATTGTGCCTCAAAACATTCATGTTTTGAGGGCTTCGCCCGTGCTACGCGCGCCGAAATCAGCCATCCTGCTGATTTTTAAAAGGGAGTTTATATTTGAATAAATGAGTATTTGAAATTCTCGCGCAACGCTATTATCGTGCAAAAGAGCAATTTATAGGAGTGCCCTTTATAGATGATTAAGAAGTGGAAAAATGATAAAGCTAACAGATAATTAAAGGAGTTCGCATGTCTATCAGTAACGCAGCGAAAGCTGAAATATCTTACCGACACAAAGATAAGATACAAGGGTTGTTTGAGAAACATGTTCGTGGTGATTTAGGGATTGATCATTTTTCACTGAACATTTTTTTTGGTAATGGCCAAAGCATTTTTTTATCCCCCACCCCAGCTATGGCTGAAGAACTCTGTAAGCATAACTTCGTTAATGAAGATTCAAATTACAATCCTGAAATATATCAGAAATTATCTCTTTATCCTTGGAGATCAGTACAGCGAAATTCGACTGACAACGTGATTAATTTTATAAAAGAAGAAAAGTTTCAAATGCGCAGTGGAATTATGATTGTTCGAGATTTGGGTCATGGAAGACATGTTATGTATTCTGTGGCTACTCATCGAAGAGATAATCCAGATTTTCTTGGTCAGTTCTATTTCTTATTTCATTGTAAAGCAAATTATATTGCCCAGTTAGGTGATTTTTTATATGACAATTTGTTACCAACGATTAATGAGTATGGTCATCAATCTGGCGTAGAAATGCCAAAATTGAACGACTTTAAACCGATAGGATTAGAGTTTAGCCTGTACACTGATTGGCAACGAGAAATGTTCGAAGCGATTAAAAATGGTGCTAACATGGATCTATTAAAGTTAATTGAAAAGACAAAAAGGCCGTTGTTGAATCTAATTGATGGAGGTAAAGTAAAAAAATAATCTATTTTTTGGCTAGTACTATATCTAGTCGTCGAAAAGGCATCTCAATTAATTTCTCATTTTTTGTTCCCACTTTTTTTAGAAAAGTACTTCCTATATTGCTAAGAAATTTCTCTCTAAGTTGAGGATGAATTTGATCTGTATGTGGTAACCAAGAACGTAAAAATGTTTCCATATCTGCTTTACATTTGAAATAAGCAATGGGCACCTCTTCTTCTAAATACTCTAAAACTAATCCAGCTTTTGAGGCTAATTTTTGATAGATACTTTTGCTATAGTTTATATGAGGATTTTCGTACTTATTGAAGTATTCTTGCCAAGTAGGAGCGTTTACTGTTTCATCAATTGCTTCCCAAATATAGGGATGTTTAGGGTATAGGGTAATGATGATTTTTCCATTATCTTTTAATGCTTTTTTAGCTCCTATTAAAAATGCCATTTGATCTTTGACCCAGTGAAGGCAAGCAAATGAAAATACAACGTCAAACTTATTTAAATAATTTATTTTTTCTGCAGAACAAACATTGAAATTTAGATTCGGACGATTTTTTGCAAATTCAGCACTAGCGAATTTAATCATAGCTTCTGAACTATCAACTCCAACAACAGCGCCTTCTTTTAACCTATCCGCTAATTCGGCTGTAATTTTTCCATCGCCACATCCAACATCAAGCACTGATTCGTTGCCAGTAAAATCATAACGAGAAATAGCATATTGAGCATGCTCATATTGAAACTGTGAATTTTGGAAATAATCTTCAGCAACCCAAGTAAAATTCATTCAATGCACCTTGAACTAAATAATTTGATTAAAGTCTAAACTGAAATTTTATCGAAGAGACAGGTAGATTGCCAGTTTTTAGTTTACTGTTGTTTTGAGGTTTGAGATACATATTCTATTCATTAACAGCCCCTTTATTAGTATCAATTAATTCTTGAAGTTGTCGTTTGAAGGTGGTGATAGAAAGATCAATCATGGTAATTTGAGCTTGTTGGTTGTTGCTTGAAAAAGAAATGTCCTTATAAATTTCAACTGATTTTTTAGTAAGCTGATTAATATCTAAATAAAAGTTTAGCTCTTGTAATGTCTCAATCATTCTGACTATTATTTTACAAAAAATTAGCGGATTGACATTGTTTAAGTGCTCATTTTTATTCTGAAGAGAATTTTTTACTTTATCGTTTCCTCGATATTTTAATAGCTCCATGAATTCATCATGAGTTAATGGTTCATCGTGGGTTGTCGTATCATATGGTGAGCCTGCTCCAGTTAATAACCAAGCGGCATTAACACTTAATAGATTAGCGTATTTTTCAGCTATCTTAGGTTTTAAGTTTCTTCCACCAGTTTCGTGCAGAGAGTAGGTGGAAGAGGGTATATTGTATTTATCACAAAATTCTTTGGCTGATTTGAATCCAGCTGCCTTTCTTGCTATTTTGAGTCTAACACCGCCATGGTCTAATTCAACCATTTTTTTACCTTACGTATAAGTACCTGTTAAAAGCCAATTGATATTTATATGCAACAAATTTATATAGTAACCTTGCGCAACGGCAAGTTTTAGTTCTCTTCGACCTGTTTCGTGCCTTGAATATGTGGATATCTGCATATTATTGCAGATCACAAATTTTTTAGCGGTTTTAATCCACAGTTTTTCTGGCTTCGCGTAATCGAGCAGCATAATTTCATTTTTCATCTTTTCTTTATAATTATACAGTTATTTATGCAAAAAGCAAATATTTGCAGATACGTTACCATATAATGTTGCAAAATGCAAAATAATAGACTATAATTTGCGATACGCAAATTTGTTGGTATTTATTAAAGCATTTTTAACTAAATTTGCAAAAAAGGACGCGCTAGTGAAATACATGTTTGGAATTGAGCTAATGAAAACCAAAATTGGTCGAATTAGCCTCGCACCTGGCTCTGTTTGAAAAAAGCTAATGTGTAGCTGCTAAAAAAGCCCACCAAGACTAGCTATAGATAAAAAGTGAATAACTCTAACATACTATTTTTGAGAAGTATTGGGATTTACGATTTAAAGATTGGCGCAAGATCTTTTTTAAGGAAAAATCTTTACGGAGAACGGATCATTTCAAAAAAGGTAGCCGTATTTTTCATTTTTTAATTGAGGAGAATTTTTATGCTTGTACTC
>CAYYFQ010000018.1:0-39412 GCA_964471475.1 uncultured Gammaproteobacteria bacterium | reverse complement strand
GATATTAGATGACTTTGGTTTACAGCCAGGGTTAACTGTTACTCAACGTACGGATTTATTTAATTTGATTGAAGATCGACACCAGCTCAAGTCTACGCTGATTACCAGTCAACTTCCCGTCAAGCACTGGCATGATTATATCGGAGAACCCACTACCGCAGATGCCATCTTGGATCGGTTAGTACAACATGCTCAACGAATTGAATTAAAAGGAGGCTCTATGCGTCAAACACATCAAACGAAATCTTGATCTATCGTGAACACTTTGTCACAATAGCGTGCCTTGCAAATTTGATTCGTTGACACACTGTTCACGATCATAATAATCGCTGTTCACTTTCATAATAATACGCAAAAAGAAGTCATAGAGTATCTTTATAAAATCACGAATGGAAGATTAAGATATGTATTTGGGTTGATGTCCAGACTTATGAGGCGGCTTTTTGTTGGTGACTTGATGGATAAAGTAACACTTGATATTGCGAAGCCTATGCTAATAAAACTTGGAAAAGATAGGGTTCAACGTGCGGATATCTCTTTAATCGAAGAACAAACATTACAATTATTGGTCAGTTTGCAAGGCGCAACTCCGTCTATCATTGCAAAAAAACTTAATAAAACATCTCAATATATAGGGCGTGTTTTTTTAAGACTTATTGACAAAGGACTCGTATATGCTAAAAAAGAGGGAAGAGAAAAAATCTATCGCCCATCGATTGATACCATGATCGCATATTTATAGATTTTACGTATCACGTTATGTCACTTTTACAATAAAGTTATTTTTAGGGTCACAAACTCTGACCCAATTAACCATCCATTCTTAAGGTAAAAAAAACGGTCGTTTTTTTACTCATTTCTGTAATTAACTAAAGAAGCTATTTTTAGGGTTAAATAAGATTAAAAATAAGGTAAAATAATCAAAGTAAATTTTTATTCTTTTATAGCGAGTTTTTTTACTTATGAGCAATTTAATTATTGGGTATGCAAGAGTCTCTACCGATGACCAGAATCTTGATTTGCAGAAAGATGCTCTAAAAAAAGAAAAGTGCGAAAAAATTTTTGAAGAGAAAAAGAGCGGTAAAGATTTTCAGAGAGAGCAGCTTGATAGAGCCTTGGAAATTCTTCGAGCTGGCGATACACTTGTTGTTTGGCGATTAGATAGGTTAGGGCGCTCTCTTAAAAATCTTATTGAATTAGTAACTAGGCTTGAAGATCGAAAAATTAATTTTAAGAGCATAACCGAAAATATTGATACGACAACAGCTACTGGCAAATTAATTTTTCATATATTTGCAGCTCTTGCTGAATTTGAAAGAAACCTAATTAGGGAGCGTACCAATGCTGGGTTAACCGCTGCGCGTGCCAGAGGAAGATTTGGTGGAAGACCAAAAAGGCTAAAAGAAAAAGAAGTTTCCATGATTAAAACTCTGTACAATGAAAAAAACTATTTGGTAAAAGATATTTGTGCTATGTTCAAAATAACAAAACCAACATTATATAAATACATTAAGGAAAAAAGATAAGTATGCAAATTTTCACAAGTTTTGTTTTTCCTATTATTACTTCAATGATTGCTGGTATTTTTTTATGGCGATATCATACAAAACCAAAACTATTTTTTCATTGTAGTAATATAGGTTATGCAACAATTTTCCCGCCAGAAGATCTCAAGGATGGAAAGCCATTTATAAATTTAATGCATTCACTAACGATATCTAACGAGGGCCAAGTACCACTAAAAAAAGTCGAGCTGCACCACTTAGTTGACGTTAGTTATAGTAAAGAAACTAAAAAGGGAAATGCTAATTTTATTGCTATTGGTGTTGTTCCTGAGATGCCATATAGATTTGAAGACGACGGAAAAATTATTGTGTTTGAATGTTTGCCGCCAAAAGATTCAATAACAATTAATTATATGTATCCACTGGGTAAGATGACATTCAATTCCATACATAAGTTTTCTAATTTAGGTAATATAACTGTTCGTTCTGAACAAGCTTTAGGTGAACCTAAAAGTTTTGTTAGACAAATAAATATTCCAAGATGGCTAAATGCTTTTCTTTGGATTTTAATTTTTATTGGGTTTTGGACTTTTTCAACTTTTGTAGCAAATTTGGTTGCATTAGTCAGCGCATATGCCGCTTACAGCAATACATTATAAGGAATGAGATAATAAGTTATGAAGCTTGATGGGTTAATGGCACTTTATAAAAATATGATTAGAGAAAATATTGACTCCGCAAAATTTCAATATGTAGTACGTGATATTATGTTTGATGTTTTTTTTAGTATTGAAAATAAGCCGTTTGAGTTGCTTTTTGGCCATCTTGGAAAAGAGTATGTTGCTTTTACAATTACAGTTGAAAACGGATTTAATATAAATCCAATCATTGATAATGATATCTATAAATCATTATGTCGTTTATTTAGAACCACAGGAACTTCTCTTAATACGCTTAAAATGAGCGAGTTTTTTTCTGAATTTAATAAAAAAATACCCCATTCACCTAAAAAACACAAAATTAGTGATAAAGCACAGTATGTGCGCAATGTTGATGAAGCGGAAAAAATTTACTTTTGTGGCTGGTTAAGAAATGACAAAGAAAAGGGCAGGGGAGTAAGCGCGCAGAACCTTGAAAAGACCCGCAAGCTTCTTAATAAGGCATATGCTTTTTGTAAAACGCATAATGTGAGTAGTTGCTGGTCAGATATCCCGGCAGATGAAAGAGTGTATTTTGAACCACCAGGTTCGTGATAAAATGATAATACAGCTATGCGGGGACGCCTCTAGTTGTACGGGATTTAGGGTAACTTATTAAGTTACCCTTTTCCAAAATAATTATCTTCTAACGTTATTATGTTTCCGGATAAATAGCTTATAAGCATCCACTGCTGGATATACGCTAGATTATTAGCTGAAAGTAACAAGCCAAACTGTTTAAGCTCATTTACCAAGCCATTTATATTCTGAAAGATTTTCGAGGATTCTATATTTTTAGCGATGCTATCTTTAACATCAATCAGGCATATTTTTAAATCGTTAGCATCGCGAGCTACATATAACATAAATCCATTTTTATTAGGTATATAAGCAACAACGATACAAAAATTAGAAGTTTTAGGTGCTAGTTTAATTATTTTATTAATTTTATAAAGTTCACTATAACTATTTTTAGCATTTATATCTAAAAATAAAAATCTTGCATTACCAAACAAAGTGATATCTAATTTTCGTCGACGAGATTCTTCGATTAACATAGCTGGCCACTGTATTAACGATTCTGAATAAGTGTTATAGCTTCCTTTACAAAATAACATAGCCACCCAGCTTACGAGTAACCATGATAAAAAAATAGCGATTGGAATGTAGAAAAAGGCACTATATACCATATAAATAATTTATATTCATATATTGAGAATACTTTTTAGCCTAAAAAAACTCATGGGGGCTCATTGCCGCCCCCAAACCCCGCTAGGATATTATTAACGGGATTTAATATTTGGGTCTAACTCCAAAAGCGGTCCAAAAGTTTCGTTTATCATCCAACTGTTAAAACATCAAGCAGTGAATCAATGTTATATGCAGCCTGTCACAGTGTTGTTAATTAATCATTATTGTCCTCAACTATACGTTAAATACTTTTAAACAGACTTGCGGAGTTGCATCTGGGCTATGCGAAAACTCGTGCGCAGCAAATAAACTCCCTTTGTAGGCTGTCACGGAAGGGCTACTGCCTGCATCATAAACTTCAGTGACAGGACTTGAATAATCTTTACCGCTAGCATCAATTGTTGAGCGCCGTTGTACTAATTGGCCGGTGTCTTGTTCTTCACCCACAATAACAAATTCTGTTTCATTGATAAAACTTACTTTAGGTTTTACGACTTTTGTTCCTGTAAGATAGAAAGCTGTTCCTAAAGATAAGTTGTTACCATTCACAAAACCAACACAACAATAGGTATAACCCGTGTAACTGCATTTCCAGACAACGGCTACACGATTCCCCGACAACGCGACACTTGGATGGATAGCATTTTCAGAAATCTTTGTGCTACGAAAGATATCCATTCCCCAGTCGATACTGTTATCTTTTTTGAAGTGTCCAATTCGATAATACACCGTATCATGATTTTCAGATTTATGGACTTCTACTATACATTCACTATTTATTGCTACTGCGGGTTGCACCCCAACCCCATATTTGTTTCCAGCTTCATGTATAGGCTCGCCTTTCGAATTAATATATCCGACTCTGTAATATAAGTCGTTACCTGCATTTAATACAGCGATCCATCTATTTTCGGCGTCAAGCGCAATACTAGGATTATTCGCAACGTTCTCTTGATAAAATGTTTGTTGCCATACGATAGAACTCATATCAAGAGAAATTTTACCTGCTTCAATACATATCATAGGGGATGACGATGAGCCATTGACTTCTTTCGTATTGAAAATACGTACTATATTACCGTATTTATTAGCAGCAATGCCTATGTTACGTTGCGATGCATGACTCACCACTGGTTGAAGTGGATATTCCAAGGCTTTGGCAGAATGTACTACCTTCTGACCACCAAAACGATATAATAATCCAAGATAAAAAAGTAATTCGGCATTATTAGGTAAGTGTTCTCTTACACGTAGCAACAAACACAATGATTCTTGATAGTTTGGATTTGTACCTTGCCCGTGATACAGCATTTTTGCAAGCGAGAGTGTAGCTTTTGCAAAACCTTTTTCATGCGCAAGCGTAAACTCCTCCAAGGCTTTTTGATGATTGGGTTTGCTTGACCATTGCTTATTTACCATTTCGCCATACTCATAATAAATAAGACCAATGTGATATGCAGCTTCTCCTGAGCGACATCCACTTGCGACTATGGCTTTGTATAAGGCAAGGGATTCTTGTAATTCTTTAACCGTAGGTACTGCACTTTTACAACCTTCTATTGCTGCAAAAGCAGAAGCCATTAACGCATCATTGCCTTTATGAATCACCCATGTATAGTATTCATGCGCTTTCGGTAAATTTTTTGCTATATAACTACGGCCGCTACGGCCTGTTGCATAAATATCCCCAAGGGCTAAAGCAAGCGCCATGCAGCGCCCATCTTCCCTGTTAACTTGCATGAATGCAGCAATGCGTTTTAGTATTTGTGCATCGTTTGTTTCTAAACACGCAATCAATACATTAATACTTTCTTCAAGATAATGTTCTTCAATCATTTTCATGTTGATCACCATCTGAAATGCATTACAAGCATAATCAATTTTATAAAGATCAAAATCTTTTGTGCAGTATTTTCCAAGCGTATAAGCGGCTTCTGCAAACAGTGGATTGACTTCATTCTGCTCAATAAATAAATAGACTTCTACTGTATCATTCCAACCAAGTGTGGGAATACAATCGCATAATGCACGCAGTGAATCTGTAATTAACGCGTCCTCTTGCATATCAATAACATATTGAAATACCTTACAAGCATCCGAAATGTTATTTTCTGTTAAAAAGTGACACCCCAGATTAACAGCTGCAGGCATACAAGCGGCATGTGATTTGTTTTCTGTAATGAAGGAATACAGCATGTCCGTTTCTAAAACCTGTTGAAACAGAGGAAGATATTTTTCAAAATCTTCTGGTGGTTTAATCGTTAGCGCTTTTTCAAAATAGTGTTTAGCCATTGAAGTATCAAGTGGTATGCCACCTTCATTTTCCAAGTACAATGCACCCAATTGGTAGAAGCACTCGGCTTGGTCTTTACCAGGAATAGCTAAGTCTCTAATGCATTCAAAGAAAGCAATTGCATGTAAATTGTTAGCTGAAAAAAATACGTTTTTGTTAAATTCTTCTGGAACGATTTGTCTTATCTTGGCATTTTTAGCAAATAGCATTTTATTTTTTTCAGTTATTTTACCTAATGCTTCATAAGAAAATGCCTGAAAAATATAGCACAATCTGAGCGATGAACGTTTTTCGGGAAGTTGAATATCAGGCTCTAATGCGAGAATCACTTCTTGAAGAATCTCAATGGTATCTTTATATTTCTTGGTTTGATAAAGCGCAATAGCACGCATCAACTGAAATTCACTAGTAAGACTCTCTTCGTGGTTACAATATCGGATAAAACCTTTCCAATCAGAATGTAAAAAAGCTAATCTTGCAGATATTTCAGGTTGTCGTGCATTAATGCTAAGTGACCACTGAAAGTTTTCAATAGCCAATAGGTACTGCTTTTGGCGTACATAAGTTCTTCCCAGATGATCATAAATATCGTGCCGTTCATCATTCTCTATAGCTTGCTTAAATATTTCGATAGCCTCTTCATACGCGCCAAGTTGAAATACTGCTAGCCCCCAGCGATAGTAAATCTCTGCCAAATTTTTTGTGAGTAAAGTGCGACGCACTTCATCCTCCCGCCGCATGCCTATAATCTCTATTGGATCATCTGTTTTTTTCAATCTCTTCAATTCATTGATTTCTTGAATAAGTGATTGATACGTTTTTGCAGCTGATTCAAAATCAACAATGGCTTCATGGTATCTACTCACTCTTGAAGAACCCATTCCTCTTTGAAACACTTGATCTGCCAAATTTTTTACATTTTGCGCATTAGCTCTTTTAGTACTCCATAGCTTAATCATTTCCTGATCGTGTTTAATTTTTTCTGCTCTTAATCGCTTTTCTTCTTGTTCTCGCATTATTTCTTGTTCTAATTCTTGCTGAATACTTTGTCGCTTTTTTATTCTTTCTTCACGCTCTTCATCTTCTCTTTCTCTTGAAAACATTGCAGTGACTTGCATGTACCTTGCCTGGTCTGCATACGTTGAAGCTGCAGCGTAGCAACCTTGACGATACTTAAGATTCGCTAATTGTATGCGCTCATTATACTCAGCTTCAAGTTCAGCGTGTGTGGCGCTTAATTCAGATGCCCATTTTTTATTTGACGCATCAATGGTCTTTAACTCTACCTCTAATTTCCTTCGCTTCTCAGATCGCTGCATTGCATTATATTCATCATCATCTTCAGCAGGTCTTCTTTGCGCTCTTGCTTTAGGTGGCATACAATTTTCCTTATAAATGTTTTGTCATGGATGAAGGTTGTGCATTCGATTGGCTTGGTGTACGTCGCGCCAAGCCTCGTCTGCCAAGTAATGTTGATGAAGCACGTGCTGCTGCACGATAAGACCGTGCGTTCAATTCATTTTCTGATGCGTCTAAATCCTCATCAGTGGTTT
Organism: uncultured Gammaproteobacteria bacterium; assembly: GCA_964471475.1. GTDB lineage: Bacteria > Pseudomonadota > Gammaproteobacteria > CAISUE01 > CAISUE01 > JAJNBD01. The sequence goes on along the minus strand of CAYYFQ010000018.1, from coordinate 32,172 downwards.
TTTGATAGCGATGCACATATGTGTCCTCTTCATCAGAGGCTTCCTCATCGGTTGGAGCTAATTCATTTTGTAATAAAAAAAGGAGACGATCAAGATCTGCGCTTTCTCCATCGATCTGACGTGCTTCCTTAAAAGCATCATAAGCTTCCTGGTAGTGATTTGTTCTTAGCGCAGCAACACCTAAATTATAAGCTAACAAACCGCAGCTGTCTTCCGGGCAATTTTCTTCAGCTGCACGATAATATTTTTGTGCTTCCATATTCCTATTGTTTTTAAGAGATAAATCAGCAAGCAGTATATTCGCCTCAAAGCAATCTTCTCGTTCTTTCAATATATCTTTAAGCGTTGCTATCGCACGGTTTTCATCACCATTTTCTAAGTAAAGATTTGCCAAAAACCATTGCATTTTAAAATGGGGTTGTATATCAATGGCAATGCAAGCATAACGAATAGCTTCAGCGTAATTCTTTTGCTGATAATAAGCTTCTGCTAATAAGGCATGTAGTTTGTAATTATCTTCATTAAAACGTAAACAATGTGTTGCTGCCGCGATGATACGCGCAGAATTTTGCTGTTCACATGCACGGTTGAGTTCAATCATATTTACTGCCATATCCCGTAGTTCTTCTAATGCAGGTGTCATAAGATGATTTGCACGCTCAAATTGATTAATTAGGCGCACAAGTTTCTCATAATGCTGTTCCTGTAGGAAGATTTGAATCTGGTTGGAATAATAATCTTCAAGTGCAGAACATGCTGATTGTCTATATGACATCGCTTCACGCATATGTTTTTCACGTAGACCTTGGTTTTTTTCTACACTGCGTCTTTCCTGAATGCGTATTTCACGTGAGACCATATTGGCAAGTGCGTAGCGCTCATCACTCAAGCATTGTCTTATTGTTTCTTTAATATCTTGTGGGAGATTTTGTTGCTCTTCGTCTGAAAGTGAAAAAGGATTCTTTCGTTGAATTTCTATTGCGACTTCTTCAGCATGGCTCATCAACTCATCATAAGACTTCTTTTTATTGCGTGCTTTTAATGCCACATAAGCTTTACTAAGGCCATAAAGAATTCCTCCTGCTACCATTGCAGTACCTAACACCACAAGAATACCAGGGCCAGTTAAAGGGGCGCTAATTGAAAGTGCAATGCCTTCGGCAGTGCTGTATGAGCCGGTTAACGTTGCAAAATTCCATAATGTGGTAGAAAGACTTCCAACAATACCGCCGCCAGCAAGCGCTAGCGTTCCACTGATAGGGGATCGATATTGTGGGAAACTCATGATAGGCATTGTATGTTTCATTCGCTGCAAATCATGATTCAGATTATGTTTTAAATTCAGTCTTTTTCGATTGGCACGTTCTTTTTCAGGTGAATGTGCGGAAAAAATCTCGCGTTTTGCTTTTTTATAGTGAGGCGCATGTGATAAAAGTTCTTCTTGTGCGAATCGCTTTTTTTTATTTCTTACGTGTGTTTCAACTGAGACTTCTTCTTCGGATAAATCTTTATCGCGTTCTGTAGGGCTTGATTGGGTAATACGGGTTGTTGTACTGGTGGTTATAGAAGAAGACTCATCAGCATATCGATTACTCCACGATCCTGGAATGAGTTCTGGTTTAGGGTGCGGACTAAGTTTTGGTCTTATTCCTGCCGCCGTTGTTTTTGCCAAGCCGCCTGTTACATTAAACATTGTTATATGTGAAGAGGTGACATCATCACCACTGAAGATAGGAACACCATGAGTGGCTTCTTGAAGAGAATGGGCCATGCCATGTAAAGTATCTCCAGCATTCTCCAAATTATTTGCAATAATTTTTCGCGCTTCGGTTACAACATATTTTCCACGCAGAATAGCATCCTCAGTAATTTCACGTAGATTCTCAAACGTATTAGTAATTAATTCATATCCTTTTCCAATGAGGATTTCAGTACCTTTCCATAATTTGTCTTCCCATTCAAAGGCTTTTCTTCTTTTATTTTCAACGTACCTTGCGGCACGTAGCAGTGCTTCAGTTTCCAAATATGCATGGCATAAATCCGACTCAAGTTGCGAATCGCTAGTAAATTCGCGTTCTCTTATTTTTCGCAACTCTTTTTCGGCATTTTCTAAATGATCGGATAGATTTCCAACACTATCGCATATCTTCTTGTGTGCATCTGCAATTAAGCCAGGCAAACGCGCTAAACCTACCAGTAGATCATCTCCTTCAGCCATGTCGCTTAATGTGATATTAGATCGATCAGCATGATATGGCTCATTTCTTTCCTGCATTTCATCTACAAATTGATCGGTTGTTTTTCTAGTTTTTTGTGCAATTTTACCGACTTCGTTTGCTGCTTTTATCCAACCACTTGGAGTTATAGAATCTCTAGCGATATCTCTTACTGTTCGGACACCAGCCGATATAACAGGATGAGGTGCTTTTTCATTTTCAGCTTCTTTCATGTGTTCAAAAAAATCACAGGTTTTTTCAGATGCCGGATAAATATATGAGGCGCTCGTTTTGAATATTTCTGATAATTCCTCTGCATCTGGTTTGATAATAATTTCTTTCTTTTTCTTGGGTGGCATAATATTATACTCCTGATGTATTTAATAAATTTACACAATTCATATTTTCATCCAATTTGTAATCCAATGATTTTAGCCATATCAAACGGACTATCATTAGCGGCATGTTTCGTAAAATCATATTCTCCATGAAGATTGATGTGTTGCCAGGTGATCATAGAGCCGTGTAAGATAGATTCAATCATTCGTTGACGCTGTTCAATATCACTGTTATTTGCCAAGAGTTGTGATAAATGTAAGTAATTCCAAAGCACAATGATATTTTGAATAAGTACCATGCAAGCTGTTGCTATTTCTTGCTCTTCTTTTGTGCCTTGTTTGAACTCTTGGTTGTTTGCAAAGAAAACTGCTTTAGAAAACTTGTTAGAAAGTTCAACTTTATTCAGTTGTTTTTCGATGCGTTGCCTCAATTCAAGTTCATCAAAATAAGTAAGAATGAATTGAGATTTTAAAATACGTCCAAATTCCTTGAGGGCCTGATATAAGGGATGGTCATTTGCATAAGAGCTTAGTCTTTTAAATAATTGAGATGCTGACGTATGTTTTAATTTTATGGTTACCATAAACCGCAAAATATCATCCCAATGAGTTTCAATCAATTTCTGATTAATAGTACGGCTGGGTAATATTTTGTATCCTTGAGCGGCATAAGTAGCTGGTGATTTAAATGAATAAAGCTTCTGCCCTCCAACTTTTTTAATTCGTGGTGCAAACGCAGTTCCAAGAAAATACATAGCCGCAAAAATGGTTTCAGTAAAACCATGAGTATCCGTAGAATGGATATCACTTTTTAGAACATCATTTTGTAATAAGCCATCGATGACATAAGCCGCTTCTCTATCAGATGCGCTGATAACAATTGCATGAAATAATAATTGCCGTTCATCCAAGAAAGTATACATACTTACTCCTTTACCTTTGCCAAAATATTTAAAAGAATAATTAGCATGCAGCGAATCAACAGCAACATTGACTTTTCGACCATCACTACCCGTGTGTAACCCATTTTTATGACGCTTAAAGCTATTTGCTAAGGCTAGCTTGCTCGTCGTAGCAATTACTTTATTATTAGCCGACTGAATATTTTTTAAACTAAAGCACCAGTTAACCGTATTTTTTAATATATCTTCTGTGATGCCAACGGAAATATTAGCGATTCGATCAATACCAATATTACAACCTTTACCAATAATGCCCGCATAGATGGTTTGAGCAACCGGTTTCATTTTCTTATGCTTAATACTAAAATGTTTGAAGCACTCAACAAAAGGAGTAATTTTATTTACATCAGATAGAACCTGCAAAATCGGCACGTATCCCATGGGTGTTAATAGAGATGAAATGTACTCCATGTCATTGTTTTCAATTTTAGGTGTGCTCACTTTGATTTTGTTGGTTTCAATATTAAGGTAAGGATTTTCACCTGTCATAAATCGATTATTGACCTGATCGTATTTATCATTTAACTTGTTTTTAAGGCTATTAATGACTGTATGAAAATCAACATAATTAATAAGTCCTGCATCTTTAAGTAAATTGGTTTTATTTTTTTCCCAGATAGTTTTATCAATTAAATATTCTTGTATCGCTTTATAACGATAGGAATGTTTTAGATTAAGCTTACCTGCTTTAATGGCATCTGTCATGTGGATAAATAATAGAATTTTGTAGAGTGAAGTGCGTAGCTTATTGGCATTGATAATTGCTTCTTTCTCTTGCTCCGAAAGAAAATTAAGCGGTGCATCAATATTCACGTTGCCATCAACGGATTTAAAATAATCAATAGCTTCAATAATTGATTGTTCTGAAGTGGTTGCATTAAAATCAAGTAACTTAATTATATTAGAAACACGACGTTGCAGTTTTACGGATAGGGATTCAAACGCTTCAAATAAATGCTGATTATCACTCATGTCATCAAGAGTAACTTCCAGAGCTATTATTTCTTGCTGATTTTGTGCATTGTATTTGAGGCCATATTGATCAATCAAAGATTCAATATTTGTGAGTTTGTTAGATTCTGAGAGAGTAGGGGATTTAATAATTTCTGTGATAGCTTCGATTAATAGACGGGAATCTTTATTAGCATGGGACAATTTTTTAATCGCTTTATTTCGATCTAATCGAACATTCTTTTCTTTTTCCAATAATTGCTTATTTGCAGCATGAATCGTTGCCTGAACGGATTTTAAAAAAATATCAACTAAGGTATCTTGTCTAAAGTAATAATGATGTTTTATATAGGCGAGTAAATATAGGCTCAGTTTATTGTCATTAGCAAAACTACTGAGTTGAAATGTTTCTGCTTTTTGTACCCATGCTGCAAAGTACTCTGTTGCTTGATCAGATAGCGACAATGCCTCAATAATGTTGCGGCATTGATGAAAATAATCTTTAATAATCTCAAATACGTTAAGATTTTCTTGAATATCCGAAGGGCGTACTGATTGATTTAGCTGTCGTAATAAAGTAATAGGCGGTCTTTGCATCGCAATTTTTCTTTCATTATTACTTGTATGGACTAACGCAATAAGCATGGCTTTTTTATTTTTTGTTAACAGCTTATCTAGTTTTCTAACAAGATCAGATTCATGTTGGTTATAAGCATCTGAAATCAGTAGGGCAAGTTGATTGTAAGAGGGCACTTCAATTTTTTGTTGCCAGCAATAATCAATGGCAAATAAAAAAATTTGCTTTGGAGATAATTGATTTTTTGCATGTCGAAGAATATGTTCTGTAAGATGTATTTGTGAAGAAGAAGCTAATGGCTGCCAATCTAACAGAGTAAGAATTTTTTTCCGGTGATCTTGTGGTATTTTGTTTCGATAAGTATCCAGTTCAAGCTCGTCAGCATTCAAGCCTAATAGCTTAACAATGTAGTCTATATCCTGTGGTCGAAATTGATCTGCCGTATAGAATTTACCCTGTGATTTAAAATATCCAAGCTGGAGCATAAACCCCACTTTGTTAGTTGTTGTTCGAAGGTTATCAATAATTTTTAAAAGAGGGTTAGTCAACGCAAAATAAATAGCACGCTCATCCGCGTTGAAAGTGGGTGGGGAGTCAAAACGCTGTCTCTCGTGAGAGGTAAGAATAGCGAGCTTAGTCATTGTGCCAGCGACCTTAAATTTGAAATGCCAACAGGAGAATATGATAATGTATTCGCGTTCGCGTCGGATTGACAATAGTGGTGATTAGTACGATAATCACCCCATATATTTATAGCTCAATTAAAAGCCTTGTGGAACCTTCTTGTAGCCAAATACGAGATAACACGTTAATGAGATTTTACCATGCCAAGCCAGAACAAAGAAATTAATCCAAGATTTGACTCATTAAGTGCGTCACCTAAGTTGAATAAGGAATATAAAGTATTCCTCAATGAATTAAAAAATAAAATACGCAATGCAAGACTCAAGGCAGCACTCGCTGTTAATCAAGAAGTAATAGAACTTTATTGGTACATCGGTCAACAAATTATCGAAAAACAAAAAACAACTAACTGGGGTGATAAATTGATAGAAACCCTTTCCAATGACCTACGCCATTCTTTTTCTGAAACAAGAGGTTTTTCACCGGCTAGTTTAAAAAGAATGCGTATGTTTGCTGAATATTATCCCAATATTGAATTTGGGTCACAAGCTGTGACCCAATTACCTTGGGGCCATATCCAGTTGTTATTATTTAAAGTTAAAGATGGAAAAATTCGAGAATGGTATGCTGAACAATGCCTAGAAAATGGGTGGTCTCGGCCTACCCTGGAAAAATACATTAGCAATAACTTATTTGATGCCCAAGGGTGTCAAGCGAATAAAGCAACCAATTTTTTGGTTCGCTTACCTTCTCCGCAATCACAGATTGCCCAGGATATGATTAAAAACCCTTATAATTTTGATTTTCTAGGTCTTCATGACGAAGCACATGAGCGTGAAATTGAGCATGCGTCCATTCAACATATCACAAAATTTATGCTAGAACTTGGAAAGCGCTTTGCTTTCGTAGGCTCACAGGTTCCTCTCACGATTAATCATGAAGAATTTTTCATCGACATGTTATTTTATAACTTGCAGCTCAGATGTTATACTGTCATTGAACTCAAAGCAACCAAATTCAAACCAGAGCATGCAGGACAATTAAATTTTTATCTCAGTGCGGTTGATGACTTACTGAGGCACCCCGATGACAATCCAAGTATTGGTTTACTTTTATGCAAATCGAGAGACAAGGTAATTGCTGAATACGCCTTACGAGGCATAGAAAAACCCATTGGTGTTTCAGAATATCAACTGACACGCGCCATTCCTGAAAATCTAAAATCCAACTTACCCACCGTTGAAGAAATTGAAGCAGAGTTAAATGAGCTAGAAGATAACCATGGAGAAAACCAATAATGGGAAAAGTTACCATTCCATTACCATTATTTGATTCTATTGAGTATATTGATAATAAAAAAGACCTATCCTATCTTAACCAAAATTACTCATTAAATGATATTAAGATGGCTACCTCATTTTTAAAATCGTACAGAGGTAGCCAAGGTACCTTTAATTCTTATCGACGCGAGATAGAACGATTAATTCATTGGTGTGCTTTAATTGCAGAAAAATCTTTAAAAGATTTGAAACGCGAAGATATTGAAATTTTCGTCGAATTTTGCCAGAAGGCACCTAAACAGTGGATTGGAAAAACTAAACCGCCGCGCTTTATTGTCAAAGAGGGTGTGCGTATACCTAACTCAAAATGGCGACCATTTATTGTGGCGATTTCTAAAACAGAACGTCGTAAAGGTAATGAGCCAAAACTCAATCAATTTGAATTGTCACAGGGTTCATTAAAAGAATTATTTGCCATATTGAGTAGTTTTTATAATTACTTACTGCAAGAAGAATATGTTTCTATGAATCCTATTGCATTGATTCGGCAAAAAAGTAAATTCATTCGGAAAGCGCAAGGCCAACCTAAAATCAGACGGTTATCTGAGTTACAATGGCAGTATGTTATTAAAACCGCTAAAGACTTAGCGGATCAAGATGCGGATAACCATGAACGCACATTATTTATCATGTCGGTACTTTACTCGATGTATTTACGCATATCAGAACTTGCAGCAAGTAATCGTTGGACACCAACAATGAATGATTTCACGCGAGATAGTGATGGACATTGGTGGTTCACCACCGTAGGGAAAGGAAATAAAGAACGGCAAATTGCAGTAAGTGATTCGATGCTCAACGCATTGAAACGTTGGCGCAAACACTTCAATTTATCGCCTTACCCATCTCCTGCAGATAATTCCCCATTATTACCGAAAACGAAAGGCAAAGGTCCTATCAAAAGTGCCAATTATATTCGTAAAATTGTGCAATATTGCTTTGACAAAACGATTGAACAACTCAGTAAAGATGGATTTGCTGATGAAGCTGAAACACTTAATGAAGCGACTGTTCATTGGTTGCGTCATACTGGTATTTCTGATGATGTCAAAATTCGCCCTCGTGAGCATGTACGTGATGATGCGGGGCATAGCAGCAGTGCGATCACAGATAAATATATTGATATTGAGCTACGAGAACGTCACAGGTCAGCTAGAAAAAAACTAATAGTAGAGGAAGATTAAGCAACGAACGAAACTTTTGGACCGCTTTTGGAGTTAGACCCATATTTTTAATAAAAAAATTTATTTATATTTATTGTTGTGCGAAAAACTTGTGGTCAAAAGCGCGTGCTTGTGGGCAATATCTGTGAATAACGTATTTTTGTTATTCACCAGATTTGTCCATCAAGTCAATGAGCGCTTGTCTGCATAGCAGATTGTCCATAAGTTTTGATGCTGATTTTTAAAAAATCTATTATTGTTCCATAAACATTATTGGGAAACTCAATGGTATTGGAGAATTTGGTTTGAATTGGTATTTGCTCAGTGAAATATAGTGAGCAGTTCTATTTGTCAAAGTATCTGTCACATAAGCTTCTACCGGTAATGCTATATCACTTCTGATTGGAGCAACATATTGTTGAGAAAATAATACAGCATTGGATTTATGTAATCCAACTTCTTCTGGCGCTCCAGAAATAGGGTTTTGCACAACAAAAATAATGTTGCTATCTTTGAACATGCTATTAATTTGGATGTCCACTCTTGTTTTTCCATTAGCACCAAAAGCTGACACACATACTGTAGACGCTGATAATGCTACTATTAAAAATAGATTTTTCATAAAATAACCCCTTGTATCATTTCGTTTTAACCATGAGAACACTAATATGTGATGGATATTTTTCTGCCGCTCCATCAACCGCATCTACAATTGCCCCAGGCCAAAATATGACATCTGCAAGCATCCAAGCATTAAAACTGTCACCAGCAGCAACCTTGCCTTGTTTGTAACCATGTTTATGACAAGAAACGGTTAACGCGCCGTGGCCCCTAGTAACTTCAACTTTTCCTGGGTTACCGATAACGGGATAGGTGACATCTTTACCATCTGTCACATCACAAACAACACCTTGAATAGGTTTGTGATCTTTAGCATCTACCGCCTGCACGTTAATTTCTTGCGAACTTCCACCTCCAGCAATAGTGGCACAACCAGATAATATAGAAATTGATAAAGCTAGAATGGCTAATTTAATTGTTTTCATTGAAAAGCTCTCCCTTCTGTAACCCCAGGAGTGATAAAAAAATCATCGGCAATAATTTCTGTTTTGTAGCGTTCGATTTTTTCTTTATCGGTCCATTTTGTTGTTTTAATACCCCCACAAACATAAACACGTAAACCCTTTTTAAGATGTTCTTTAGCGATTTCAGCAAGATCATTAAAGCAAGTAATAGCATGCCATTCGACAGATTCCTTTCTTTCATGAGTTTCTTTGTCTATAAAGGTTTTATTTGTAGCAACTACAAATTTTGCAACAATTCCATTTTTATCATAAATAACTGGGTCATCTTTGAGATAACCAATGAGTTGTGCTACGTTTTGTGTTTTCATATGTAAAAATCCTCTTGTAAGTTAAAAATAAATTTATTGAGCAGAAGTCCAAGCGGCGCTAGATAACTGTTTTGCGCCATCTTGAGAAAAGTTAAAAATAGGAACGCATCTAATCCAACCCTGATCTGTTTTTACAATATCGCCAGGGACATAAATTTGCTCTTTATAAGAACAACGTTGTATTTCTTGTGGAACTGTGTTTTGCTTAGGGCTTGGATTAGCTGGTAAGGTATTATCATTACTCATCTCAGCAGGATAAGGTTGTAGAGGAACAGCTTTTTTCGATGTATTTTGCAACGGTAATTGCGGTAATTTTGGATCAGTTAAAACCGATTTAATATATTTTCCATCAGCAGCTTGTTGAACCATCTCATCGAATGCTTCTTTCGTAACAACTCTTTCAGTTTTTATAGACTTATTTTCTGTATTTATATTTACAACTTGGGTATTATGACTTTTGACATATAATGGGTAGATTATTAAAAAAAATCCAACAAGACCGCAGCTAATAAACAATAGCTCACGCCAATATTTGTCTATATAGTCAAAAAATATGTCAAATAAAAACTTTAATTTATTATTTATCTTTCTTAGCATGATGAACCTCATTTGTGAATTGCATCAAAATAAATGTCAGAAACATACATAAAACGATCTGGGGTAGGGCAACGCTTAAGCTGAATAACAACATTAACGATAGATTTAATATAATTTCTAATACGTTCGTCGCTAGACGTAGATCCTGCTTGTTGCATCATGAATACAAGCTGATCAAAGCATGCTTCTGGCGTATCGGCATGTACTGTGCTAAGACTTCCAGGGTGCCCGCTATTAGCCGCTCTTAAAAATGGCCACGCTTCCTCGCCCCGTAACTCGCTTAAAAAAATTCTATCTGGCCTTAACCGTAAACAGACTTTAAAGACCTTTAAAGCAGTGATTCTTTCATCATCCTCATTGAACAAAAGATGTACTGCATTAGGTTGTGTTACATTAACCTCTCTTACATCTTCGACAGTAATTAACCTTTCCGTATTGGGAATGAGTCTTAAGCAAGCGTTTAAAAAAGTTGTTTTACCTGTCCCAGTTCCACCGCAGATAATAATATTTTTCTTTGATTGCACAGCAAGTTTCAAAAATTCAAGCGTATTCCCCTGTTCATAAAGTTTTCCCAATGAAATATCGACTTGGTTACCCAATTTTTTTAAGGAGCTTATTTCTTCAAATGCCTTAGCCTTTACGTAATCGTCCAGTGTCATATTTTTCATTTCATGGCGTCGTATCGAGAATAAAATATTGTCTTCCTCGCATGCTGGATTCATGACAAATTGTGCTCGCTCACCGTTTGGTAAAGAACCTGAAAGCAAAGGATGCGGAAAATCTTTTCTATTATTTTCTGCAATAAGCTGAGCTAATGATTCTATAAATCCGAGATCAAGCTCTTCCGCATCATGCCTTGTAAATTTGCTTTGTTTTTCAATATAGAGTTCTCCAGGACGATTTAGGCATATTTCAGTAATACCTTGTGTTTCAAGATAAGGCATTAACGGTTTTAAATGTCTTTGGAGTGCTTTTATTGACATATTATTCTTAGCCTAAAAAATATTTATATTCTTCATAGAAGATTTCATAGCACTTTCAAAATCGAGATCACGATTCACAAAAACAAAAATATGTTTCCCTTGATTAACAACAAGCGTAGGTGGTATGGCATTGTTTTGTTGTAGGCTTGTATTAGCGGATTGGGCAAAGCTATTAGCGACGGCAGTTCTATATTGCTGTGCCGCGTTATATTGATCGTTGTTACTAACACCAACATTAGATGCCCCAGCGCCAATAATTGCCAACAATCCCGCTGTACTAAATCTTTGCCAAAAATGTCTATCAATATCATCTGCCTCTAAACCAGAACCACCAAGCCCATCCACACCAGGAGAGCCAAGGTCAATTGAAATACCATTGGTATTACCGTTTTTACTGTTTTGAATAATAAGTCGCGTCCAAACAACAAAAACTCTTGATTGTCCTTCTTGCATACCGCTTTTATATTGTCCAATGAGTTTACTACCTCTAGGAATTAAAACTTGTGAGCCGTCTTCTGAATAAATAGGTGTATCAACGATAGCTCTTAATTGACCGGGAAGATCTGAATTAATCATGGGTTCTAATACCGCATCAATTAATGTTCCTTGTAAAATTTTATAATTCAAATGATCAATAACAGAAGCTATTGCGGAACCTGTTTTTTCAGAAGAAACTTGGTTTAAAAATTGTGTATTTTGGTCTCCATTTGAGCTTGATAGTGATGATTTATCTTTAGGTGCTTCATTTTGAGTATTATCGACAAGCATTAAAGGAGCAGATAAACGTTGTTGTAATTCTTTCTGCTTTTGTTGAATCAACTGGATTTGTTCCTCAGTCATTTGGTGACTCTGATTCGTTTTATTAGTTCCATCTGGTTGTCTGTTAAGTGAATCAAGTTTTTTTGCATCTTGCTGTCCAGGAACAACAAAGTTTTCTTCAACCTTTTGAGGCTGATTATCTGTTGCGGTATATTTTTCTTTATCGTAAAAATATTTTCCCCACAAGCATAAGATGACCACTATTGCAGCACAGCAAACAAAAATAATTTTTTTCCTATTTTCATCTTGTGCGATTTCAGGTAAACCATCATCTTTTAAGTCTTCTTGGGAAGATTTGTCATTAAAATCATTGGTTTTTTTCATAATGTCACCTTAAATTTTTTTCCAGTCACCAATAGCATCATCGTTATAAACAGTGGTTATGTAGTCACCATTTCTGAGAGTGAACTGCTTAGAAACTCCATTCACAACCAAATAATCTCCTTGCATGTGATAATTCACTAATGTTTCATTGCGATATTTATCAACCATAAATAGCGCTGGTGTTTTACTTAAGCCATTTTTTTTGAATCTAAAATAAGTAAACTGACCATTATCAAAAACCTCTTCTGGGACTAGCGCTTTATCTCCAGTAAAGCTGTATTTCCAATTGAGCTTATCTGGGTCAAATGTTCCAACTGAATTTGCGTTTCCTGCTTGGTCATATCCACCATCCGGATAAATAAATTGAAGTCTGTAGGTTGGTATGGCATTTGGTATTGTTGAATCAAGCTGGAAGTTATAACTACCTATATTGGTTAGAACTGTCATGTTTGTTTTTGAAGAAGCAAGCGGCTTAATAAATAAATTGTTTGCTGCGGGTTTAGCTTGCCATGCAATGCTATCTCCAACCGAAACATTTTGAATATTTTCATTTTGAGAAAATACAATCTGTGTTTGGTAGCCATACTTAGATTGCAAAATGACTACATTGTTTGGATCATACATAACAATTTTTACGCGTCTATCTGTTGATAGGCTTCTTGGTGTGCTCTCAGCATGAGCTGATAACACATTCATAACAGCACTCCAAATCATGATTAATAAAAGTATTTTTTTCATAAAATTCCTCGTTAAAAGTTATTGTCTAAAGTGACTTGAGATACCTGGTAATAAGTAACACTAAACCCTAATGGATCACGGTCAAGAAACTTTTGAGTTGCTTTAGGCGTGCTATATTTCCATTTAATAATGGCTTCTTGATTTGCGACTTGATTATCACCAGATGTTCGATCATGCAGCGTTTTTTGGAATCTTATTTCTGCTGTGTCATCATTAAGTTTATTAATAGAAAGGACTTGTACTGTAATATATTTGTCTTTTCCATAAATTTTATATGGGGAGGTCTGGGAGCTGCTGTTTACCTGATCTTCGTAGCTTTTCCTAACCATTGATGCTTCATCTGACATCGCCCAAACAATTTGATAAGGACGATCAATATTATAAAAATCATAGCTTTCTCGATCTGTAACATATTGGATAATGAAATACCTTGTTAGCTCCCAATTAGAAGAAACTTTTGATGGTTCAAGCTCGCCAAGCTTTGTAATTTCCCCAGTAGCGTTATTAAATGCATATAAAAATGGAACATCTCTTTTAAGCGGTAAAAGAATAATGTTGCTCATGATAGATAGAAATAATAAAAAGCTAAGAACTAAAATAGCCAGTAAAGACCTATTTAGCCATAATGATTTGCTTTGATATATTTCATATACCCATTCTTGAGAAGCTTCTTCATGGGTCATATCAATAGGTTTTCGAAACTTCGCCGAATTACTTTTTTTAAATAAATTCATATATTGTTAACCCCTAAAAAAATCTTCTACTTTTTTGTTTTGAGCTTCTTCAGCCATTCTTTGTCGACTGGCCGCCCGCTTTTCTCCCATACTGCTCGCTGCTCCACTAGCGCCAGATTTAACAAAGCTTCCAATCGACTTACCTAAGGCGGCAGCTCCGGTGACAGTTGCGGCTTGCTTTGCTAAAGCCCCACTTTTGGCAATGGCCCCCAGCGTTAAGCCGCCCCCTAAAGATGAGCAAATCGTTTTAACTTCAAGTAGTAATGCGAAGCTAGCAAGAGATAAACCAAGGAATGGGGCAACGCCATTAAACGTTTGTTGATCAGTTGGAACGTTAAATCTTGGTAAAGTTGTATTTATTACCGATAGCATTAGCGCTAATATGGTAGATGTCACAACAGGAATTAAAGCCATCGTAAATAATTTTTGAAGCCAAGACTCAAACCAACCGCGTGTCGGATCAAAAAGTGCAAAAAGCAGAAAAAGTGGCCCTAGAGCTAGGCCAATAGCCAACATCATTTTGGCAAATATATAAAGAACTAATGCAAAAACACAGAAAAGAAACCCGATAACAAAAGTTAAAACGCCATAGAGGATAAATAAAACTCCTGCGGTACTAAATCCGCCATGCGCAAAAAACCCAGCAGAAACATTCATAACAGCTTGAAAGATGCCATCCATAGATTGGGTAACATTTTGTCCTGGTCCAAGTTGGCCAGCTGAATTAACAAGCGTTTGCGCGATTAAGGCCGGCTCATTAGTAAAAATGTTATAAATAAATGTGTTATACAAGCCCCAGCTCATGATTAACCCATAAATGCAGAGCATCGAAATCAAACGAACAACTATCGTTTGAACATTTTCTTTTGAAGAGTGCATCAATAATCGGTAACCAATGAAAACAACATATGCTGTAAACACAGCATTAATAACTAAGTAATTGCTCATAATCAGCCCTATGTAAGCTTTATTTACAAAGGAGTTGATCACAAGGTCTACCGTGTTCAATGTGTCAGTAATAAAAGCATTAGTGGAAATCATGAATAATTGGCCTATTTATTTTTTTCTACTGCTTTCCAAAACTGCTTATCTCTAAAATTTTCCAAAGTGGTATTCGATGGAATTTCTCCAGTATTCAGCAGGCTTCTGTAGTAGCTTTGGGTCCACGCGTTACATTCATTTTTCAATTCCGTATCAGATCCTTCTTCGGCATAGAATTTTGTACACGCCTTAATAGGATAGCTTTGGCTATCTAAAAACCAATTTGTTTTCATTGCATTAATATATTTTTCTTTCATCATTGGATTTCCTGAGTCACATCCAGAAATAAAAAAAGTTAATGAACAAAGAAACAATACTAGCTTTATTCTTAATAATTTTTTCATATAGTCCTACCATTGGTTGATTTTTGTTTTTGTGCCACATGAGCTTGCATATTCATCGCATGGTGCTTTTAATGGTTTTGTACCAGCGCATCCAGCTAATAAAATGGTTGTTAAAGAGATTAAGCAAACAATAATTTTTAATTTCATAATAGGAATTTCCTCATGGTTGAGTTTTTTGTAAAAAATGGGCATTCAAAACGGCATCATTTAGTTCACCCTGTGAATCAAGCGACTTCTGCTGATTTCCAGCAGCAATTTGTCGAAGCACTTGCAGATTAATCATGTTGCTTTCTATTTGTGTTCTACTAAGAAGATCAACCGATGATTTCAAATCTTGTGTTTTACCCACATTACTGCGTAGCTCGCTTTGTTGATCGATTTGTTTTTGAATATTGTCAAAATCTAATTGGCTTGCAGATCGGTTAGCCAATACGGTTTGTGACTGTGCCGCATAATAATTTTGCGTTGTAGGATCACTCACAACTTGATTAATAAGGTTTTGATTCGCTGGGAATTGATTGGATATTTGCGACATAGTTTGCCCTAAAGCGCCAGAACCACCACCGCCTTTGGCCATATTTAATACATCAGACCAGTTTGCTGCGCCAGAACCATAAGATTGATAATCTTTCAGGTTATAACTTCCCCAATTATTAGTGCCAGTCATTGCGTTTTTTAAATCCTTCGTTAAAGACTCAATATCAGGAAGAGAGCTGTCGTACCCTTGAATTTTCTCCAAATATTGAATAATGTCATTAATATCAGCAAAGCTTGTTTGATTAAAAAGAAAAACCGGAATAACTAAAAGATATCTTAATTTCATACCCGTTCCTCCATCTGTTTTCTACGCTCATGAAAAATTGGAAGCCAAATCTTAGGATCATCGCCAACTTCACTTCGTATTTGATCTAATAATTGTAATGTCTGCTCTCGAGCGGATATTACTGAAATTACATCTTCCAACCCAGTTAAGTTTGCTCTTAAAACAACAGACTGCTTATTGGTTCCTCTACCATGGTTAAGTAGGAAGAAATTTTTATCGTCAGGCATTGTTTTAACTAGATCGTACTCGTATTCAGAAAGCCCAAGTTCATCTACGTAAACTTTTTTATCGGCTAATGGGTTAGGGAAGAATATTTTGCAAAATGCGGATTCATTAAGAGATTTATTAACTTTTGTTCCAGCCGTATCATTAGCAGATTGAGTAGCAAGACCAAAAATATTATTTTTTTTGCGTGGTGTTCTAGACATATCATTAATAAAGCTAAGGCAGTCCTCATCCTCCATTGCCTTCCACCCTTCATCAAAAAATACAAGACCACGATTTCCTTCAAGAGCCTTAGAAACACGAAAAGTTAAGTACATAAGTGCTGGATTTTTGCAGTCATCATCATCAAGAATGTGCCCTAAATCAAACCCTAAAACATCTGGGCTTAAATTTAAATTATCATCGGCATTATCAAAAAGCCAAGCATGAATTCCGTCGCTGTGCCACAAATCAAAACGTGAACGCAAGGAGCCTTTTTTCTTTGAGCCAAAAAATGAAGCAATATGACATAGCTGACGTTCATTTTTTTCTAGTCTGTACATGCCATGAATTGCGTTTTCAATAACCTCAAAATCGTAGTCGTTTAGAGGAACGCCAGTCACAGTAAGCATTTTTTTAAACAGTGCTGTCAGAAACTTTCTGTTTTCTGGGGTATCCTCTAATTGACATGGATTAAAGCCCGTTGAAATTCCCGGCTTTATTATTTCGTAAACACCGCCCATTGCTCTAACTAATATTTCAAGGCCACGGTCTTTATCGAAGATAACTCTTTTTCCACCGAACTTCATGCTCTGAGCAATAAGGAAGCCTGCTAATACGGTTTTACCACTTCCCATAGCACCTACAATAATGAAATTTCCAACATCCTTATAGTGATAACTAAAGTAAAATGGGCTTCCAGCTAATGTCTCTAAAACAGTGACCGCATCTCCCCAATAATTACCACTTATTTTTCCTACTGAAAAATTATGCAGGCTAGCAAAAGAAGCTAGGTTTTTTGTGGAAAGATTGGCTGGTCTTGCGATATAACCAAAGTTAGCTGGGAGTTGTGCCCAAAAAGCGGCCTCACAACTAATATCTTCTCTTACAGCAATAATATCTAAATCAGAAAATTTTGCGGTGATAGTGGCAATATTTTTGTTTAGCAATTCTTGGGTTTCGGCGTGGCACACAATTGTAAAATGGTGCATGCCAAACCCAACGTCGCCACTCGCCGCATCTTCAAACGCTTCTTGAATCTCTTCTGCTTGTATTAATGACTCATCTCGAGACTGCTCCATGTCTTTTCGTTGATCTTTCAACTTTTTTTTAGAGGTATTGCGATCAAAAAATCGATAAGATTGAGTAACGATGTATTCAATCTTCAAGGTAGAAAACTCATCAAGCATGCTTTGGTAAGTTCCAGGAGCATACTCTTTAATTGAAAGCATAGCAGCAAATTTTTTTGAATTATCTGGCGCTCTTAGTTCCAATGTTCCAGATTTTCTATTAAAGAAGAAACGATTTTTAGGCAAAAAAATGGAGGCGTCGGCAATTTCCATAGGAAATGAAACGCTATCAAAATTTATTAGCATAGAAATAACTTCAAGAGGACGCGAAAATTTAACGCCGCTTTTTTCATAAACACCCAAAACTTCTGGTCGATATTCCATCAAGGTGCTAATTACTCTTTTTTCCAAATCATCGAGTTCTTTATTCCGCCTCTTAAAATATTGTTCTTTAGCTTTTTTATCAGCCTCTAAACTAATACGGTGTAAAAAATTAAATCCTTTATTAATAAACCCTTCTGCTTGTTTGGCAATAATCGCAATATATATTTCGCTGCGATACATTTCAGTCTGATATATTTTATCTCTGTATTTTTCGTTTAAATCTCTAGCAAAAATATTTTCAAATTCTCCAGCCGGAAAATCATGAGTTTTTTTTCTTATCGTCCAAAAATAAAGCGCAAAATCAGATGTAAAGCTTTTAAAGAGAGTGTTTAATCTATTTTTATAAAGATCTAGTGCGGATGTTGATTTAGTTACAAAATCAAGGCCATCAAGCTTTATTATTCTAATAAGTCGATCATTTTTATCTAAAAGTGTTTTTTCATCATAGTGAGTAAGCACATTAATATGGCGTGATGCGCTCAGCTCATTTTGAGATAATCGGTCAAAATTTTTTATATTTAATTTTGATTTTTTCACCATAATTTTCACCAAGGTTCATAGCTATTGGTTCTGCCCCAAAAATGACTATTTAATGTGGGCGGGGTTTTTGTAAATGCAATAAACCATATAAAAAAGAAATTAGGTTCTTTAGAAGATAAGCGGTACATTACAATGTAATTCACAACAAAAAGTGGTACTCCTAATAAAGTTTTTGCGTCTACACAAAGTAAAACGCAAAAAGCAAGATTGAAAAAAAATAATCGCAAATTGATTCCCATAAATAGTGGTGGTCTAGTTAAACCCACCGCCAAAGCATCAACTTCTATTGTGTAATCAGCATTCTTCATATCTCTATATACCAACTAACATCTTAATCGCAGCAACAATACCACCAGCGCCAAAAACAATTGAGATGCCAGCTAACGTTTGAAACATTCTTCTCCAATCACAGACATTCGATAAACATAACAATCCAACGATAATGACTGCTGCGCTCGCAATAGCAACACCTGTTAATCCAAACATCGCTGAAAGGAAATACCCAAGGCCTCTACCAACAGGAGAATCACCAGCAGCTTGTGCAAAAGCTAGCGTCGGTAACATAAGATAAGAAAATCCAATGAAAAAATTAATGAACCGCTTAAAAATAACTATTACTTTAATACCCATAATTTCTACCCTTTAGACCATTAATAAAATATTTTTAAAAAACACCACAAATCCATTTAATCTTTTTTTGAAATCTGCTTTCTTTCTTTTTCCTTTAAATATGCGTTAGTAGGATGATTTGTTTTTTCATTCTGAATAGCTCGAAAAACTTGCTTCTTGTGATAAACCTCTTCTCTATCAACCACAACATCTTCTGGCGCGACAACTCCTAAACGAATTTGTTTACCATTAACACCAAGCACAGTTACAACAACATCATTACCAATCATTAACCTTTCACCAATCCGACGTGTCAAAATTAACATGCTGCTATCTCACGATTAGAATTTCCAATAAAAAATCCAGCTTTATAAACTTCCTCTGTGAGCTTAGAAAACATCACCGGTAAATTTAAAATAGCTGTGCAATTCATTTCTTTTAAATAAGATTTATTTACAGAACTTAATTGCTCATGTGTACAAATATTGAATATTGCGGGTTTTCGCCAAGCAGGCATAAGTTCACTAATAAGATGCATCAAAATACCCGAATTAATTTCCGGCATAGCGTCTCTAATAAAAACAGCAGCATATTCACTAAAAGACTTTAAAGATGCATCACTATTGCTATAAGCAACATCTACATCAAAACCAATATTTGTGAGTAATAAGCTGTGAGAAATAATGAAGAAAGGATTATTTTCAACAAGTAGAACTTTAAAACGATTGCTGTACTTAATTTTTTTAAGGCGAATAAGGTTTAAATCTGAAAAGGTTTGTGATCGTATTAAACATTTTTCTACTTCATCAATAACTTCTTGTGAAGGGTCAATAATGCCAATACTTTCTAAAATTTCTACCGCATAGAAATTTGGAAAACAAAGATCCTCGCTAAATCTAGACTTTATATCGTGTGATAGTGCCATAAAAATTCCTTCTTACTTTATGGCTGACGTTCGAATATGTCTTTGCTATAATTAGCAAAGGAATGTCAGCCTACCCGGTTGAACTCCGACTAGAGCCAGCTAGTTTTCCACGACGCGCTGGCTCGACTCCTAATAAAAGCTAAAAAATTAATATTTCATGCCAAGCAAAATAATAAAGAATTTTTTATTTTTTGTCAACAATTTTTTATTTTTTGCTATTTTTAATCAAAAATATTGATTTTATCGCCAAATTTGCGTATAATTGCATATCTTTATAAAATATATAATAATAAGAATATGAAAAATTATACTGAACACCCTTCCAATTTAGACACATTATCTGACAGACTAAACTATGTCCTTGGTATTTTAGACACTAAAAAAGCAGATTTAGCACGTACTATTGATGTAAAACCTCAAACCATTCAATACTTATGTGATGGAAAAACAAACTCTTCAAAATTTACTTTTGAAATAGCCACCGCTCTTGGTGTTAATCCTGGATGGCTTGCAACAGGAAAAGGAGAAATATTTTTTGCAGATGACCCTAAACAAAAGTTTGTAAAGGATTACAAAAGGATACCAATACTTACAAATGAACAATTAATAAATAAAGCCAACAATATCAAAATCAAGGATACAGATATTAAAGAATGGGAAGCCGTCAAAACCAACTCCTCAAACATTTTTTGCACAATTATTAGCGATGCTTCAATGGAACCAATCTTACGAAGCTATGCAAAAATTTTCTTTCGAGAATACCAAATAGACAATCAAATTAAACCAATTAATGGAGATATTGTCATCGTTTTTTCGAAACGATTTAATTCAATCATGATTAGAACCATTGTAGAAAAAAATAATGCTATCTACTTGTCACCATCGAATAAAGAACTCTTTAAGGAAATTGAGCTCAATGAAGATTTCATCATTCTTGGAAAAGCCATAGAATGCCGATTTATTATTGGAAAAGGGTAAAAATCATGAAAAAGTTTTTAGCACGCTTGAAAAATAAATTCTACTACGCGAGTGATAGCATTAAAAATCGCTATCCATGCAGAATTATCAAAGTTAACAACTATCTAGATTTCGATAAAAATACAAAAATTATATATAAAGCTGTTACCAGGTTTAACATAAGGGAATCAAGAATTGATGAAATATTAGATGATCCAATGATAGTCGAAAAATTCCACCCAACAGATTGCGTTAAATTAGGCTTTTTAGCCGCTTGCGATATCCTTCTAAAAAACAACGATGAAATCGAAATAATAAGAAAAAATTATGAAAAAATAGCTAAAAGCATGTTAAGGGACTATGAGGAGGAACAAAACAATGATGTTCAACAATAAACCGTTAAAGTTAAACTCAAAATTTATCATGCTCATTGTGATGGTTTATGCAGTAGTTAGTGTCGCTGCGGATGTAGTTGCATATAAATATACACGCTTCTTTGGCTTAGTAGAATCCGGAGCAACAATATTATTTCCGCTTACATACGTTCTTGGCGATGTTGTCGCTGAAGTTTATGGCTGGGGAATTGCCATGCGAATGGTGTGGTTTGGACTTTTAAGCGAAGCAATATTTGCATTATGTATTGTTTTTGTTTTGCACCTACAAACTTATGGAATAGGACATTATCAAAACGAATATAATGATGTTCTTGGAAACATATGGCTATTCGTTTTTGCTGGAATAGTAGCAGATGCTATTGCTGGCCTATTAAATGTTTTTTTTATTTCAAAATATAAAGTACTGTGGCATGGTAAAGTGTTTTGGATAAGGAGCATATTATCAACATGTATTTCAGAATTCATTTTAATTCTTATCACCGTATTAATTGCTTTTACTTCAGACATACATCTTAAAGAAACAATACATGTATTTTGGAATGCTTACCTTCTAGAAATATGCTATGCCTTTATTTTTGTAATTCCCGCTCAGCTAATGGTCTATGGGTTAAAACGATCTGAAGGTATAGATGTTTATGATTATGGGGTTTCTTACAACCCTTTTAAATTTACTGAATAAAAACTAATTCCCAATCGGAGAAAATATTTATGAAAATTGGAATCATGGGCGCGATGGAAGAAGAGGTTGGAAGCCTAAGAGAACATATGACAGATATTCGAGAAGAGGAAAGAGGCGGAAGAGTTTTTATACAAGGAAAAATGGGTGGAGCTGACGTAGTTGTTGTTTTTTCAAGATGGGGAAAAGTTGCTTCTGCGACAACAGCCACTGCACTTATCGAACGATATAACGTAGACCAAATTGTATTCACAGGTGTAGCTGGCGCAGCATCTTCCAATCTTAATATTGGTGATATAGTTATTTCAGAACAACTTTATCAGCATGACATGGACGGTCGACCTATTATGCCAGAAAAACATGAAATTCCATTAACAGGAATAACATTTTTTAAGGCTGATCCAGCTTTAATAAGAAAAGCTGAAGCAGCAACCGATGGTCTATTTCACTCGCTTTCACAAAAAATAGACACTTCTTCTATGGCGAGATTTGGTATTACTGAACCAAAATTTGTTCGAGGTACAATAGCCACAGGAGATGAGTTTGTTTACAGCCAAGAACGCACAAAAGCAATCCTAGCAGATCGCCCAGAGACTAATGCTATTGAGATGGAAGGTGCCGCAGTTGCTCAAGTATGTACAGACTACAAAATTCCATTTGTTGTTATCAGAACAATATCAGACAAAGCAGATCATACTTCAGCAGTAGACTTTCCAGCATTTATTGAAAAAATTGCAAAGCATTATTCTGAACACGTAGTATTAGCCATGTTAAGAGCGTAAAACCCAGATGCAACTCTAAGAAAATTTAACCTTGACTTTATCTTGAAAAAAACCATCAACTTTTGTAATGTAATAAGCTTCTCCAGCCTGTAGATTTTGCTTAATATCATCAGGATGAATAATAAATTCTTTAGCTCTATTCACAGAGCCCATACTGGAACCACCATCTTCACTAATTTGGGCGGTTACAACAAAAGCATCTCGTGTACCAACCCAACCAGTAATGGTTTCCGCCCCATCTTTATCATTAAGGCGATGGCAAATAATTGTATTAGCACAGTTCAATATTTGTGCTGCAAAAGATTTATCGACAACCTCTAAGTCAGCAACGCCTTGCGTCCCAAAAATAGCATGAAGCCCCTTCCCTCTCCCCATATTAGCTAAATTTAGCGCTTGTCCACCAGCAAAAATTGAAAACTCATCAAATACAGCAAAAATATTTTTATTTTCTCCCCTATCAATTACAGTCTTAATATCATTAATCACTAGTCGACCAAGTACTTTTGAAAATGAAGGGAACCTCAAGGCTGGCAAAGCAAAATAAACGACTCCACAATTATCAATAACTTCTTTTAAGTCAAAAGTATTATCTTTGGTTTTTTCAAAAAACTCTCCAAGTTCGGAATGAATAAGCAAATTAAGATGCGCCTGAAGACCCTTGATATCTTTTTTGTCATATTCATTAAGCCTAGCGACACGACGCATTAAATCTTCATCATTTGTTTCCCTAACTTTAAGGGCAAGCTCATCAAAATCTAAACAGTCCGATACTGTTTTCAAATCAAAAGATGATTTATTTTTAATCAGCACTTCAAATGCAGTTTGCAAATAATCTTCAGCAATCGATTTATAGTAATCATTTTCCCACTGATCTTTAAGACAAATGATTTTATCTTTTAATTCCGTATGGCCGCCATAAGCAAGACAGTCATAATGATCCCGATTGCCACAATTAAATCCATAAAACGGGCGATCATATTTCGCAGCTAAATTTTGTACCCATTGTTCATTTTCTAACGTAGGTTTTCCATCAACAATAATTAATGGATAACCCTTAGAAACTGCGCGCAAATAAAACCGACGCAAAGTCACTGTTTTACCTCCGCCTGTTGTACCAAGTACTAAAAGAACCTGATTAACAACTTTATCTGGGACAATAAACGGCCTCAGCGTTGTTTTTGACACTCCCAAGATGGTTCCATTGCCAGAGTTGTCTTTAAGGGCTACCAGCGCCCCATCAACCTTTTTTTCATCCATTATTTCGTTAGACTTAACACCTTCAGCTTTTTTCAATGACCTTAAAGATTTTTCATAAGCAGAATTAGGAATGAGGTCAAGCACAGCGAGTACACCAGCAAAAAAGAGTGAAAACCAAAAAAGATATGGATTGATTACCTGATGTAAAGTTACACTATTAACCCCATTAGAAAAGAAATTTTGAACAAGCTGTAGATTTATATAAAAACCATTTCTAAGAAATGCTAAAACATCAACATTAAACCCGGAAGTGTACCCTACAAAAAATAATGAAATAATAACAACAGTAACACCAATCCCAACGATGAAAAACCACTTTATCTTAAGGATTTTTGATAAAATAACAAAAAGAAGCCATCCAGTAAGAGCAACAGGAAGTTGCCACAAAGCAAACAGCATAAAAACCACACATTGAGATGCTTGACGAGGATGAGAAGAAAACCAGTCTTTTTTTGGGTCTGCACTCATAAATTAGCCTGGGAGTTCATAAAACTTGATAAAAGGCATTTTTACGGCCATAGAGCGCATTGAGTCAATAATCGCCCTAGAGCAGTAGTACCACACCTCTTTGTATGAAAAAGCCGCACCATACCCCTTTAAAATCTTTTCTAGCCGATATTTACCCTTGAGGGTAAGCTCAACTTCAATGGCAACTTGTTTTCCATCTGGGAACACAAGCAAACCATCTGGAACGTGACCTCTCTGCCCTACTCCAGTCGCATGCTTGTCTTTCATAAGCTGACGCTCACTGATCCATCCTGCTTCAGGATATTGCATGCGTAAATTGAGGTAAGTGTCTATCAGCACAATATCATGTTTATAAGTTCCCAAATTAATTCTAGCCAAATGCGGCAGTTCGGTCATAGCAGCCCCCTTAGGCGTCAATCGATAAACTCCATGGCGGCCAAAAAAAACGCGTTCATGCTGTACAAAGCCTGCATCAACTAATTTTGTTATAAGCTGATAATTCCTTGGTTTTTTAAAACCAAAGCGTCGGTCAAGATGAGGCATCTCAACAAAACCAAAATCATTAATGAACTTTAGTATTTCCAAATCTCTCTCAGTAATGCGATAGTTTGGCTGTAAACTAGATAGGCGATTTCGATAGATTTTGGGGGTACGCGATAAATTACTTTGATCTTCTTTGATGACTGGATCTAAAAACTGAGTATTTTCTTTCAAAACCGAATTACGCGTGATGCGTATATCAGTTGAATTATTTTCCCGCTTTTCCAAAACAATTACCTGATCTTTAAATACTGATCCTGCTAATTGATTATCGGAATCTTGAATATCTGGGTTTTGGGTTTGTTTTTGATTTTCCATCATTATCTACCTTAATTTCTTTTCGCCGCCGCCGATTTGACTTACATTAAGCAAATGTTTCCCGACCCCGGTCAACAACATCTGTACGTTGGCTGAGCGGGGTCGGGAAACACAAATTTGCGTAACTTATTGAAAATCGGCGGCGGCGGAACATTTTAGCAGTATACAATAATTATATAGTTTAGTATAGGGTTTATTTTAAGGTTTTTATATTAAAAATTATAAATTTTTATTGTTGTAAGCTGCGTTTGTGGATAACTGCAAAGCAGTTATCCACATTTAGCAGCGATTAAATAAAGGAAAAATAATATAGGTATATATAGGAAGTATCAAGACAATTTATGCGTAACTTTAAGACAATTTATGCGTGAATAGCCAAGACAATTTATGCGTGGATAACTTTCAAAAATAACGACTTATCCACAACAGAAACAACAGAATATATAATAGTGTTTTATATTATAGTATATAATATAATATATATTTATTTTATAGTAAGACAATTTATGCGTGACTGAAAACTGTGTGTTTATCAACCGTTTTTTTCTTTTTCTTGTTCGATTTGGAATTCCTCAAAAGTTTTAATGTCTTCTAAAAGCTCATGCCAATAATTATCAGCAAACCTAAATAATAATTCTTGTGTTTTAGGATCTTCTAAATCATACCCACTAATATTTTTTACTTGACCCCTAATGAGATATTGTCTAAATTCAGCCAAGAGTAATTTTTTATTTTCTTCATCAAGGGATTTTATGATTTCGACTAGCTGAGTTTGACAGTACTGGATATAATGATTTTTAACTTCTTTCTTTTTTTCATTTTGCTTCTGTAGGATTTTATCTTTGTAAGGGACAGGTTCTTTTTGAGAAACGGATGCGGGATCTACTTTAGGAATATGAGTAAATGATGGCTTAAGAATAAGCCCATTCGATCCTTCTTCAATTTTTGCATCAGAATAAAAACCGCAAACTTTTCTTAATTCACGCAAGAACGCCCGTTTAAAATCTCTAACCCCCTGCCCCTCTTCGCTATAAGATGAGCCAAATTGAGATTGTAAACCCACCCACGGAATTTCTGTTGTATGTTTTAAATAACTCATTCTATAAGTAAGCCAACAATAGACGTCCAATGCCATTGGAGACCTCTTCAAAGCCTTAAGAACCCTCATATCTATAGGAACTGGACATGTTGTTATTTCATCAAAAAAATCTTGGCTTAAAGTAACTTCAGACTCCCATAATGCAGCCTGCTCTGGGCTTTTTGGATTCCACCACAATTGATAAGATTTAGTTATATTAAAGCCCACCCTAGCAAGCTCTAAAGATTGCTCATTATTATTATGCCCAGCTCCAAACTTTTCATCGTAATAACATGAGACAGTTGCAGAAAATAAGCGCTTCATTTGCTCACGCAATCTAGTAATACTACCCCACCTTCCACCTGTCGGGACAAGATCAAGCTGAGCCATAAAATTACTTAATGTATGACCAAGTACCAAAGTAGGCGATTTAGTTAATACAGCTTCCCTAGTCATCCAAGCTAACAACAAACGCGGCACAGATCCATACGGAAGGCCAATTCTAATAATTTCCCTTCCTCTTGTCATAACGCCAGGTTGCATAACCATAGAAAAAGCACCATTTTCACGCCCCCAAGCTTCAACATTGCCAGGGTCACGATGCGGCATAGTCGCTTGAACTAAAGCACGAGCCATATATCCTAATGCCCCCGCTTCTTTTGCTTCTTCTAGTTCAATAGCCAAAGCTTCATCGACTAGTTTTTGGATATGACTTTTCGAGCCCATAAGTTTTCCTATTATGCGACTTTAATTATTGATAAATGCTTTTCCTGGTGATTAACGAATAATAGCATCATACAAATAAAATAAATTTGACATATAATATTATATACTATACTATTATATTATACAATATAATTTTGTTGCTTGGTTTGGCTAAACAACATTATTAGTTGACTATTAATATTAAGGGAAAAATTATGAGCGGTTTTATTATTGCTGTAGTAGGAGAAAAGGGCGGAACAGGTAAAAGCACCTTAGCTCAAAGTCTTGGGGTGTACTTCCTTAAAAAAGGTACGGACGTTGTTTTAGTTGATACAGATATCCCGCAAAGAACAACAGGGGATTGGGCAGATACTAGAAATGAAAACCCCTCATTAAAGCCAATTAATATTGTCGAAAAAACAGGAAATATTTTACATACATTAAAAGATCTTGCTAATCGCTATACCATGGTAATAGTAGATTGCGGTGGGCATGATAATGAAGCAACAAGGTCAGCTGCTGCAATGGCTAATATAGCCATATTTCCTTTTCGTCCAAAACGCAGAGATTTAAAAACACTAGCCAAAATGGATAGCTTAGTTCGAGAAGCTAAAATAACCAATCCAAACTTAATTGTAAGATCGATTATTACCCAAGGCCCAACTTTGCCTACACAAGAACCCCGAATAACAGAGGCAAAAGCAGTATGCAATTCTTTTGGGATACCTCCAATGCAAGCGGTAACTTTTCATAGAAATGCATATGATGATTGTGAAGAGTCTGGTATGACAGTATTAGAATATTCTGATGAAAAGGCAAAAGTTGAAATGCAGGCTATAGGCGAAGAAATAGAGGAGTTATTGAAATGACATTACATGGCTTAAGAAAAAAAGATGGTGACGATCATGATAAAAAATCGTTAGAGATAAAAAATATTAACGTTACAAAAGAGAAAGAAAAATTTGTTTCTGGTTCTGCGCTGAAGGCAAATGATTCGGAACATGACCTTAAAAATGCTAAACGTGATCAAAGCTTTTTACTAAAGTTTAATTACTATGAGTTAGAGCTTCTTGAAGAAGCTTTCAAATTATCCAATTCACGGTCGAAACAAGAGTTTATAAGAAGCATTCTTGTCCCGGAGATAGAAGAAAAAATAAAAAAGAGCAGGAGTTGAATTATATTATATACTATAATAGTATATAATATAATATTTGTGTGGGATATCGAACTTATCTCGTATTTGATTATCGGGGAATTTAGTTATGGATAATATTAGTTTTCAGCGCTCATTTAATAATGCGGCAGAAAGTAAAGAAACAACGATTGTTAGAAAGTTTTTTAGGATGTTGAAGTTTGAATTGAAAATAGTTTTTGCAATTGAGCCAATAATAATTAATATTATTGCGCTTGCTCTTTGTTGTGGAATTTGGTTTATCGTGAATACTCAACTAATACCATATTTGGGGAAATGGCAACCATACGTTTTACATGCAGTGCAATTACTTGCTGCGTATCAGGTAATTAAATCGGCAAATAAATCTCTTCTTATTCCATCAATAACAATATTAATTGCTTTGATCGGATTTTATGGCAACCAATATTTTCCTCAAATCATAGGCCATCTAAACATTTACAAAACGATAATGCTAGTTGGAGTAATAGGATTAGCGCGTTCAATATGGAATATGTATTAAGCAACGATTATTTTAGTCATACAAAAATTAACACATGAACCAACCAAACATAAAAAATGGTTCGCAAACCAAATATTGTTTATGAACCTATTTTGGTATAAAATAGGTTCATGAAAATATAGTCTTTGAGGATGAATATATGGAGTGGCAGACTTTTGGCTTTAAAGGAGATCCATTTGATACAGCGCCAATTACCAAAGCAACATTAGCTCTTTTTACAGGACACATTGAAGAAGTAAAAATTTTGGATAACGTTTTAACGTCAGATAACGTGCGTATTGTTATAGAAGGCGCTAGAGGGGTTGGTACCACATCTTTTGCTAATTACCTTAGGTTTAATGCAGAAGCTAAAAAACTTTATTTTACGCCTACCACAGAAATTAAAGTTGAACAGGGGTGGCGTGTAGAAACATTATTGGCAGCTATTATTAGCAATTTCGTTCGAGAAATCGAATTAGTGATAAGTGATGAAATGATTATTAATGATAAACGATTTCAATCTGCCAAGGCCTTATCTTCTCGTATTGCTGAAACTTATCGATCTTTTGGCGTTGAAGCTTTTGGTTTTGGAGCAAATTACGGAAAACAGGCTGGCATAGTAACGCAACCTTTTATTGTTCCATCAACGACACTTGGATTCCATCTTGAAGATTTGATCGCACTCATTAGAGAAGCTGGATATAAAAATGGTGCGTTGTTCCAGCTAAATAATCTAGATATTGGAGAGATACATAGCGAAACTGAAATGAAGTATTTGTTTAACGCATTAAGAGATTATACGCAAATTAATGGGAGCAATTGGTTTTTTGTGGGCGACGTGGGCCTTAGAAAATTCATTGCTCAGCATGTGGACCGTCTTGACGATATTATTTCCTACGAAGTTAAAATTGATCCTATTCCTGTTTCTGATCTTTCAGAAATGATTAATAAAAGAGTTCAATTTTACAGCGAATCGAAAAAAGCTGAACTTCCTATTGAAAAAGTGCATATTATTATGCATCGTGAACAGCAATTATTATGGAAGTGTGAACAGTGATTATTATGTATCGTGAACGGTAATTATTATCAAAGCGTGAACAATTTTTAGATTTTTTAATAAACACTGTTCACGAAATAATAATCGGTGTTCACGCTCGGATAATAATCTTTAGAGCCTCTTTTGCAAGGTATTAAATTATTTGATATTTTCTCATGTTTTTCACGTGAGGAATAATAACAAAATGCCAGCAAAAGAGGTCTCCATGAATAAGTTTAAAATCATTCTTCGATTACATCACGAGTCGAAACTTAGCCAACATCAAATTGCCCACAGTTTAAAATTATCCGTCGGTGTGGTGAATAAATATTTACAGCGAGCGAAAGCAGCCGGGCTTTCCTGGCCGTTACCCCCGGAGCTTGAAGATGAGGCGGTTCTTAAACAACGTCTCAAACCCGCAAAGCAAATCGCTGCTGAGTCTATGGTTTCAGCCATCGATTTTTCCCATTTTCACCAAGAGATGACACACAAAGGCGTGACGCTACAGTTGTTATGGGAAGAAGCCTTTCATGCGGGAACCTTATCCATCAGTTACCCTCACTTTTGTTTGCGCTATCGTAACTGGAAAGCCACTCAACCCAAGAGTATGCGCCAAGTGCATAAAGCCGGTGACAAAGTTTTTGTCGATTACGCAGGTCCTACGTTGGATATCATTGATCCTACAACAGGCGAAATTATTCCGGTTCAAATCTTTGTTGCGGTCCTTGGGGCTTCCAACTATACGTTTGCGGAAGCCACACGCACGCAAGGTTTAGCAGATTGGATTGGCTCGCACCAAAGAATGTTGGAATTCTTTGGCGGAGTCCCTGCATTAGTCGTCCCCGATAATCTCAAAGCTGCAGTCACAAAGTCTTGTCGTTATGAGCCTGACATCAATCGAACCTATGCGGACTTCATTAATTATTATGGCACTGCCGTGTTGCCTGCCAGGCCTTATAAACCTAAGGATAAAGCAAAAGCAGAAAATGCAGTACTCATTGTGGAACGTTGGATCTTGGCTCGGCTTCGTCATCAGACCTTTGTTGGCTTAGCTGAATTAAATCGCGCTATTCGAAGGCTGCTTATCGAATTAAATCAACGCCCCTTTAAAAAACTTCCGGGATGTCGGCAATCCCGATTTGAACAAATCGATAAACCTGCTTTACGGCCTTTACCTCAATACCCTTATGAGTACATGGAGATTAAAAAAGGGCGTGTGCATGTGGATTATCATGTGGAATTGCTGGGACATTATTACAGCGTTCCTTATGCACTCATTCAAAAAGAAATTGATTTACGTTTTAACGCCAAACGCGTCGAGTGTTGGTATCAGGGAAAACAGATTGCCCTTCATGCAAGATCCTTCCATAAAGGAAACCATAGCACGCTGCCTGAACATATGCCGAAAGCGCACCGAAAGCACATGGAATGGACACCTGGGCGTTTCTTAAATTGGGCAGCGGATATTGGAAAGTCTACCACTGAATTAGTCCAGCATCTTTTAACGCA
Organism: uncultured Gammaproteobacteria bacterium; assembly: GCA_964471475.1. GTDB lineage: Bacteria > Pseudomonadota > Gammaproteobacteria > CAISUE01 > CAISUE01 > JAJNBD01. Next base: position 860 of record CAYYFQ010000018.1, on the reverse strand, counting down.
TAAACCTCATCCTGAGCATGGTTATCGTTCCTGCTTAGGTTTATTACGATTAGCCAAATCTGTCGGAACCATTCGCCTAGAAAAAGCTTGTGCCCGTGCGCTCATGCTGGGCACTAAAACTCGGCGCAGCGTGCAATCCATCCTGGATAAGCAACTGGAAGACCAACCTTTGCTCATTCCCACGCAAACACAACTAGAGGTGAATAGAACAAATGGTTTGCACGACAACATCCGTGGCAGCACCTATTACCACTAAGATTTCCTTTTTATTTTTTATATCTTTATTTGTTTTTAATTTTTAAGCGAGATTTTTTATGACACTTCAAACTACGTTAGATCAACTCAAACAACTTAAACTTAGCGGCATGTTAGAAGCTTTGCATGAACAGCAAGCGCAACCGATGCTGCATGACTTAGCCTTCGAAGAACGATTGGCCTTTCTTATTGACCGTGAGATCATGGTACGCAAAAATAAAAAAGTCAGTCACTTACTTCGTCAAGCTAAATTGCGCCAACAAGCTTGCATTGAAAATATTGATTATCAACATCCAAGGCAATTGCAGAAAAGCCACATGGCTTCTTTGATCACTTGTGAATTTATTCACCACCATCATAATCTCTTTATCACCGGGCCTACCGGTTGTGGAAAAAGTTACCTTGCTTGTGCGATTGGACAACAAGCGTGCCGGCAAGGCTTGAGTGTGAAATATGTTCGTGTGCCACGCTTCTTGGAAGAACTCACCTTAGCGCATGCCGATGGCAGCTACAATGCTTGCTTAAATAAACTCTTAAAAATGGATTTATTGATATTAGATGACTTTGGTTTACAGCCAGGGTTAACTGTTACTCAACGTACGGAT
>CAYYFQ010000017.1:22080-40399 GCA_964471475.1 uncultured Gammaproteobacteria bacterium | reverse complement strand
GGATGCCAGCCTGCGCTGGCATGACAAGCTTGAAAAAAATTTAGGGATACCTCAGCAATATTCTCTCAATACCTTAGCGAGAACCATGGGTAAGCGACACAGAAGGAGGAGGTGGTGGTGTATCTACAGCTACTCCCCTTTTGACCTCTCCAGGCGAAGGAGAATCAAGAAGATGAGCGCCATTTTCATGGTGGGTCAGAGGCACTAAGTTCCCTGCACTAAATGCCCGCGGTCGATAATAACGATGAGGAGGCCCAGGATCGGGCGTCTGAGCTAATGGCAGCAACAAGCTTGCACTGCTTATCCGACGTAAAGCTCCGGCTGATGCTAGGGCGTTTTTTAAAGAGTCCACAGCAGAAGGACCCGCCGCATCATCAAAGGTAGGTACGTGAGCACTCATAGGGAATGCCGGAGAAGCCCTGCCTTGTATTATCCTCTTTACCTCGTCGGGGTAAACTGCACGCAAGCATGGTAATTGCTCAGAAGTAGCTTCTTTTATTATCTGCTCAAAAGCCGGTATTTGAGGAAGCGGGGGAGAAAAGCGTCCAGGGTGTGGGAAACCCTCCTTAATGTAGTTTAAAAGAGTTGCTAATCCACTGCTCTCACCCATCTTGTGTAACTGTTCAAGAAAATTAATAAAGACATCAATAAGCCGAGGATGCAAATCAGAGGGGGAGTCTACAAAGCTGTTAAGCAAGTACTCACAATCGCCTAAAATAGGCGGGAGTACACAATTAGGTTGCTCCGCTAATTTCTCTAAGCTTTTGAGAATTCGGGGAAGATCTTCTTGGATAATAATATTAGCTGCCAGCGCAATTTTTACACTAGCTGGATCGATGTCAATAAAAAACGTAGAGTCACAAAATCCCTGCGCATCAATTTTATAGGTGTAGTGTAAATTCGCGCGCAGAGCAAATTTTTCATCATCTTTACCAGAGAGTTTAATTTCAATAGCTTCTTTTCCTTGAAGTATAATATTATTACCATTTTTACTGACACTCATAGAAGAAATATCAGACCTTTTTTTTCCAACCACCAGGGTGTCGATTCTTCCACTACAGCCTTCAATAGCGCTAGCACGCCCCATAAAAAGCGCACCAGAATATCGAAAATGATTTTGAATAATCATTCCGGCAAATAGAGCCAAGGCCAAGGGAGATACGCTTGAACCAGCATAACCCTCGAATAGAGAGGTGAGCGAAGTTATTGCTGCACCAACAAAGGTAGGTATAACAGTCTGCTCTAAAGTCTTTTTCGCTGCCATCTGTACTGGGCTCATGGGCCACTTATTCAGATCCATGGAAACGCGCTTAATTTGCTCTTGTTTTTTTACGAGGCTAATCATTGTTTCTTTTTGGGCTGCAGTGACGTCGTCTGTGAGGCTGTTGTCACAAATACGCAAAGTAGTATTAGGTAGAAAGCGTACAATATCGAGAAAAAATTGTGGGTTTGCATTTAAGTCCTGAAAAGAAAGACGTTGATTTAGTAAGTAATATAATTGGTTATGATTGGTCGCAAAAGCAGGGATAGGCGAATTTTGTGTAGTAATCGGTCCGGAGGTTAAACACGTCGCGTCTATTAAACCTATTTCGTCGCGCTTTTTCAAAACAATTGCTGGATTCAATTTGTTAGCATATCCCTGTAGTTTTACAAATACCTCATACAACTGCTTAGCCATTTGTTCGCTCTTAGACCCTGGTGATGTGGTTAATACCTGTTCCACATTTTCTAAAATAGCCACTGCTATTTGTTTAATAATGTCTGGATTACTTAACTCTTCTGAATTCATAAACTTCATAATTTGTTGTCCATATTGCCCTGATTTATCTGCGGCAATTAAGTTAATCGCCGCTTGTGAGTTCAATGAGTATGGAATGCTTTTTTTCCCAGATGTTATTTTTTTAAAAATATCTAAAGTAAGCTTTATATTGTCTTCTTTAGAAGATGCTAACCAATTAGAATCGTGCGTCAAAAATTCAGTCAAATCACTTACCGTTGCGAGCTTAAATAACTCAGGGGATTGTTCAAACAAAGGTCGAATTAAAGCTAACTTTTGAGAATCGGCAGTTTTAAAAGCTTTCCAAAATTCACGTACGCCCGCAGGAAAACTGGCTTGAAGCATTTTTATAACCAATGGGATCTGAGTGTTGTATGGAGGCTGCTGAGCCGCTAATTCCGGAGGGAATAAGAACTCAGGCTTAAGCATTTCTTGCCAAAAGTTTTGAGTGGTAAACTTAAATAATTGAGGCGCATTAAACAATAATTCAACGAGCCAAGTTGGGTGCTTATTCATGGGTTCCTGAACAAACAAATTCCAAAAGTTATTCAAGCTTGTGGTATCGTTAGGCGCTAAATGATCTGTAACTAAACTAATCAATTTCTTTATCACATCCTGCTGTGATTTATCCAAAACACCATTTTTATCCTTAAGACTGTAGGGATACTTAATAAAAATAAACTGTACCTGCTCAGGCAAAAACTTAATTTTACAATGCTTGACAGCACTCATAAAATCATCGATATGAGCAATCAACCATTCCTGATATTCAGGCTTTAATAAGTCTGCAAAACGCTGTTGAATGGTGCTTTGCTCAGTCGATGATAACTTTTTATAAAGCTCTTGGCGATGCTTGAGTAACAAACACAAATGAGGCGGATCAATCTCTTTTAGTAAGCGAAATCTTTGGGCAGCACTTTCATCATCCCTTTTTAGCAAAAGCGCCAAGGAATTCTGCCAACCCAATCCAAAAAAGCTCCACCCTTTTTTGATAAGCTCAATAAAATTTTTTTCTTGGGTTGTGCTCTCAACAATTTTTTGTTGGAACGTCGACACGTTGGCTAAACCCTCACCTTCTCGCGCGGGAAGGCGATGCTCTTCTTTAGGTGGTTGAATAGCCTTCAGCATTTTTGCAAAACCTAAGAAAAAATTTGCCGTCCCCTTTGCGGGCAATTTTTTTAATTCTTTACGTAAAGCCTTAAGTCGAGGAGTCGTGAGCGCCAGTTTCTCTGGGACCAGCATTTTTAACGAAGAATCTATATTTTCAATCTGGGTGGTAACAACTGTCTCCGCGTACGAGCTCGGTTTGTCTCCATTCCTTTTTTGTGGCGTTAATTGCCGCCTTGCGGTATTCCAAACATCTTTAGCTGTCCGCAATGAAGCCGCTAGATTAAAACGAGAATTAATGGCGCCGCTCTCATTAGTAGCGAGAACGCATAAATTTTTTTGTTCTGCATCAGTAAAAGATTGGCGGAAGGTTAAGCTCTGCCGAATGGCCTTAATATGGGCCTTCTCAGCAGCATTGAGGAACCCCTTATATGTAAATTCTCTTAAAAAAATCTCAAGAAATAAAGAGGGAAGATGCATGCGTTGCTCAGCTATCATAGCAAGCAAGTCTTTTTTTTGGTTGTCAGCTAACCGCTTAAATAACTGCTCTAAGAAAGAACTAGGATCGTTCGGATTTAATTTCCTAATTCCTTCCATTAAATAACTAAATATCTCTGCATCCTGTATAGCACAACGTAACAAAAAGTAAGTTTTTTTACTTTTTTCTATTTTTTTTTGCTTCTCATCGCTGTCTTCCTCTACTAAAGGTGAACGTGGTTGATTTTGATCAACTCCATCTAATGTCAAAGCTTCTAACATTAAGTGAGGGTATGCTAAAAAGAGTTTTTTAAAACCACGTTCTGCGATTTGTTGAGGAGACTGCTGCTCAACGCTCTGGGAAGAAGGCGGTAAAACAAGTGAAGGGACATCCGCCCCCCCTACTGGGGCGCTACCAGAAGGAGATGGCTGCGCGGCGGCATTTGGGTCACCATTGAAAGAAGACAAACTGCTGACGCGGCGCTTCTGTTGATTGTGATTGCGAATGCCCTCTATAAAACCCTCTATTTGGGCGCTAAGGTCAGCTGAGCTTGGAGGTTGAGCAGCAGACGAAGAAGCTTCATCTTCTTTAACTTCACTGCTTCTTGAGAAATATAAAGCCACACATTGCTCAGCAAGCTCAATGAAAGTGCTACGATCAGCTGCGGACATTGAGGAGGAAACGCTCCCCTCACTCCCATGGTGTGACACTGGAGGTGAACCAGCATTTTTCTTCTCGATTTTCTTCTTTCCCATAGCTCCTCTCATCGTAATAAGCTGTTGATTAGATAATAACAAAATTGGCTTAAGAAAACATTAATCTTTTTTCTTTGATGTCACTGGCCACACAGTAACACACCTTAAAGAACACACCTTAAAGTCATGTCGGTATTGCGTTGCTGTCACCTCGCGATTTATATAGTACACAGAACAGAGACTTTTTCACCCTTGAATCTACCGAAAAAACGGAGTAAACTCCAAAAATACGCTAATTTATTGGAGTTATATCATGAAAAATCGGTTGATCGACCTCCCTTTCAATTTTAGCTTTTTTTTATTTGGCGCGCGAAATACAGGAAAAAGCACTTTAATTCATCATCTCTTTCACAATAAAAGCTCTTTTTATATTGATTTACTTGATTTAAATCAAGAGCAAAAATATCTTCAAGATCCTCAATTATTAAAATTCGAGGTATTAGGACTCCCTGAAAGCATTACGCATGTGATTATTGATGAGATACAAAAAATTCCTCCGTTGCTTGATGTGATTCATTCTTTAATAGAAACGACCAATAAATGTTTTATTTTAACGGGTTCTTCCGCACGCAAATTAAAATATGGGCATGCGAATTTGCTTGCCGGACGTGCCTTAGTTAAAGAATTATTCCCCTTTTCTTATCTTGAACTAGGCGATGATTTTAATCTACAAGATGCTTTACGTTTTGGCATGTTGCCAAAAATTTATGATGTGCAACAAGAAGAAATTAAAGCTGATATCTTACGTGCTTATACACACACCTATTTAAAAGAAGAAGTGTGGGCAGAACATTTAATTCGTAAATTATCACCTTTTCAATATTTTTTAGAAGTAGCGGCGCAAGCCAATGGAACGATTATCAACACCGCTAACATTGCGCGCGATGTGGGCGTTGATGATAAAAGTATCGTGCAATATTTTTCTATCTTAGAAGACACTTTGATTGGTTTTTATTTGCCAGCGTTTCATCATTCTTTTCGTAAGCGATTACATCAAAAACCCAAATTTTATTTCTTTGATCTAGGCGTAGTACGTGCATTAACAAAGACCCTGACACTCCCTGTCCTACCTGGCACTTATGAATACGGAAAATTATTTGAACATTTTGTTATTTTAGAGTGTCATAAATTAATTCGATATTTTCTTCCAGATTATCGAATCTCTTATTTGCGAACTCATGATGACTTAGAAATTGATCTTGTAGTTGAGCGGCCTGGATTACCATTGTTACTCATTGAAATCAAAAGTGGTGAAGAATATAATTCAACCCAACTGAGTCACTTGCGTAAACTAGCTAACTCATTAGGGAATCAAGCAGAATACGCTTGTTTTAGCCAAGTCAAACAGGCGCTTAAATTTGATGAAATTATAGTCTACCCATGGATGGAAGGTATTCAAAAATACTTTTATAAAAGCAAATAGCTTTCATCTATCTACTCATAATACATCTCAAATTCTATGGGATTTGTCTGCATGCGTAGCCGTGTAACTTCACGCTGTTTGATGTCAATATAATTCGAAATAAAATCTGCGCTAAATACCCCTCCCGCTAATAAAAACTCATGATCTTCTTCCAATGCACCCAATGCTTGATCTAAAGAAGCACAAACTTGTGGGATTTTTTTAGCTGCTTTGGGTGAAAGCTCATACAAATCTTCATCATGCGATTGCCCCGGATCTAGTCGACGCTGAATGCCATCTAAACCTGCCATCATCATGGCAGAGAAAGCCAAATAAGGATTGGCCATGGGGTCGGGAAAACGCACCTCTATGCGGCGTCCTGTCGATGGCGTATGGGGAATACGAATGGATGCAGAACGATTACAAGCAGAATAAGCCAACATCACGGGAGCTTCAAAACCAGGTACTAAGCGACGATAACTATTGGTAGTAGGATTTGTAAAAGCATTGAGTGCTCGCGCATGATGAATAATCCCCCCAATATAATACAAGGCCAACTCCGATAAACCACCATAGCGATCCCCTGCAAATAAATTAACACCATTTTTCGCTAAAGATTGATGACAATGCATTCCACTTCCATTATCTCCCACCAAGGGCTTCGGCATAAAAGTAGCTGATTTTCCAAACGCATGCGCCACATTTTTAACCACATATTTAAACACCTGCATCTCATCGGCTTTTTGCAGCAACTGACTAAAACGCATACAAATTTCATTTTGATTACCTGTCGCCACTTCATGGTGATGCGCTTCAAACTCAATACCCATCGATGTTAAAGCTTTAGCCATCTCCGAGCGCAAGTCTTGAGAAGAGTCTGCCGGAGGCACGGGGAAATAACCACCTTTCAAACGAGGTCGATAGCCCATATTTCCCTGCTCTATCACTTTGGCGCTATTCCAACACCCTTCATGAGAATCTACGGCATAAAAAGCCTCATTGACTCCTACACTAAAACGCACATCATCAAACACAAAAAACTCAGGTTCAGGGCCCATATACGCCACGTCCGCAATCCCCGTGTGCTTCAAATAATTTTCTGCCCGTTGCGCAATCGCGCGAGGACAACGGTCATAATTTTGTTTCGCATGAGGATCGTATACATCACAACGAATATTGAGCGTGGGGTTTAAAGTAAAAGGATCCAACACTGCCGTGTCTGGACGTGGCAACAACACCATATCAGACTGATTAATGGGTTGCCATCCCACGATCGATGAGCCATCAAAACACTTCCCTTCTTTAAAAAAATCTTCATCCACTACAGAAGCACTCACGGTAATGTGGTGCTCCTTGCCTAAAATATCAGTAAAACGTAAGTCAACAAAAGGGATTTTTTCTTCTTTGATGCGTTGAATAAGATCCATGGGTAAATTCCAATAAAAGTATGCGAAGGAAAAATTATAGAGTAAAATGAGCGGAATTCAAATAAGGTGTTTTGGACTTTTAAATGTCTTGGCTCAAAAAAATTTTCCCCTCACGAATCAAAACCAAACCGCACACACGGCGCAACTCAGTGCCTGAAGGCTTATGGACGAAGTGCCAAGCCTGTCAAGTGATTTTATATCACACCGAACTCTCACAAAATATGAAGGTATGCCCAAAATGCCATCATCACCATCGCTTAGCGGCACGTGATCGCCTGGAGGCCATATTTGACCGAGGGCAATTTCACGAATTAGCCACTAAAATCAAAGGACGCGATCCACTCAAGTTTCGTGACAGCAAAAAATATATTGATCGCCTCAACCAAGCCATTGACCAAACCAGCGAAGATGAAGCTCTTATCGTTGCACGAGGAACGGTGGAAGGGTTAACTACAGTCATCGCTGCTTTTGAATTTAGTTTTATGGGTGGCTCCATGGGCTCTGCTTTAGGTGAAAAATTTTGCCAAGGCGTCCAAGCCGCGATCGCGGCAAAATGCCCCTTCATCTGTTTTTGCGCCAGCGGTGGCGCACGCATGCAAGAAGGATTAATTTCCCTCTTTCAAATGGCCAAAACCGCCGCTATTCTCAATCAATTAACCGCAGCCAAACTCCCTTATATTAGCGTTTTAGTTGATCCCACCATGGGTGGAGTCTCCGCAAGTCTTGCCATGTTGGGAGACATCATCATTGCAGAGCCTCGTTCATTAATTGGTTTTGCAGGCCCACGTGTCATTGAGCAAACGGTTCGTCAAAAACTACCTGATGGCTTTCAAACCAGTGAGTTTTTATTAAAAAAAGGCGCTATTGATGATGTCATCGACAGGCGTGAGCTCAAAAATTATTTAGCACAGCTGATTCAAAAATTTGCAGCTGTGTAATTATTAGACCTCTTTTGAAACTCTACTATACAGGTGCTGGTGGCAGACACGGACCCACAGCACCTGCACCATCATCGCCACGCGCCTCCGAATAATCCTCACTAACATTTCTCGGGATATTACCATCTGCTCCACTCATCTCTGCTGGGAAAGAGGAAGAGTTAGATCGGTCACCATCCTCCCATACACCACCGGGTAACGCCGCTGCCGCTCCCGGTACTGGATGAGCTGCTCTGAGAGTGTCAACATGTGTGCTCAACGCTTGCCCATTCGGAGAAAATAAACTCTGAGGAGAACCCCTCCTTCCCCTGAGCGCAGCTAAGACTCTTGGCGACAGGGGGGCTAGTTCTTGCTGATCTCCTCCCGCAGATGCTGCGGTGACATAGTGTGAAGACTCATCTTTTCTAGCATTTTTGGACGCCAAAGAACTTGGAGAAGAAAGAGGTGGAGGAGGAGGAGGAAGCTCAGGAGGGTTACGAAACACCGGTACAATAGGGCGGGCACGCCCACTTCCTTGCGCTGCTACTAAAGGCTCAACCAACTGTGGAAAAATAATCGTTCGAGAAAGAGGTAATGCAGATCCACTGGCACTCTGACTTCCGACCCTTTCTGCTTGCGCGAATTCCCGCCATGGCACTATCTTTTTTGCTAAGCTCCTAATTTTTCCCAATACCTTTGCTCCTGTTGTACCTTCCACAATAGAAAAAGTCGGATCAAAAAGTATAACAATATACGTTAGCAAATGCTTGAGTACCTTTTTTTCTAATTCCTTACTTAATATTTTGACAAATTTATGAGAAAAATTCTGATAAAGTTCTTTGAATGCATTAACTAAAATTTTCCAAAAATCATGGGAGTTTTGAAGCCCATTTGACCACTCTGCAAATGAGATAAACTGAGTAAATGTTGGCAAGCATACAAGCCGTTGTGATAGTAGATAAATTTTAGAAGAACGATGTTCCCGCTCAAATAAAGAAAGAGCAGCACTTGGATATCCTCTCGCTTGGTCCAAAATAGATATCCATGCGGCTGCTGAAAATAGAATAGGTGCTCCCCCAAAAATACTCGGATTAATGGCCGTATTGCTAGCGACCTTATTCGCCTCCAATAAGGCATGAGAAAATAACAGGTGCACGACGCTTGCTAAGTGATTAGCCGCCGTGTCAAGGCGAAGCGGATCTTGCCGCAAATACAATCCCAATAAATAATAAAGGGCTACGCTACGCAATAAAGAAGTTAGAATATTCATTTTGTCGTCAGCACTTCTGTATGGCAACGTATAAGCTAAGGTACGATAAGCTTCGGCGGTATTAAAAATCAACTCCAAATACTGACTGAAATTTTCCTCGGCTAACATCTCACCTAAACCACTCGCACGTTTGTCATCAAGAAAAAAACAAGCAATAAACTCAAAAACTTTGTGTAGATCCTCTAAGTTTCGATGATTTCTATCTTTTACATAGGCGTTAACTTTCTCAAATAAGGGAGTGACAAACCGAGCACTTAATACTTCCATTTCGTGATTGTCACGAAATTTTTTGGCACGTTTTTTTAAGACAGTCCCAAGCTGATGCAAATTCATTGCATCGGGTCTCCAATCAGGAATATCACCCCCATGTAACCCAAGAATTTCCCACACTTCCTTTTGATCTTCAGAAAATAAAGGGGGAGGTGGAGGAATTGGTTCTGAACGAGGAGGATGTGCTTGTCGCTTCTTATATTCATCCATCGTCTTACGTACTGACTTGTGAACAGCTTTCCTCGACACAGGGCAAGCACTCGCGTCACTTTCTGATATGGTAAGTGCCTTCAATCTATTCCATTCCCGCTGATAATGCTCTAAAAAACTTTTGATCTCGTTTATTTGTAATGATAAAGAATCTACGCTGCGTGGATTGTTTTTATAATGGTGAATTTCAAGCTCAGAAAAAGTACCTAAATACTCTTTACTTCGAATAATCTTACACACATCTTGGCGCTTTGGTCCGTTTTTTTCCACTAAACAAGCAGATAAATTTTCTAAGTCAAAGAAATCGCTCAATGATGTTGAAGAAAAAGCAATATCTGTATTATGACGATAGTCATGCATTTTTTTATGCAAACCCTCTTGCTGCTGATGACGTTTTCCACCAAATTGAAAATTAGCCATGCTCTTATAAAATTGAAATAACTCATCGATGGCAATACGTATGTGTCTTTGATAAAAATCTTGTGTAGCTTCTTTACAACCTCGCAGCAATGCCATATTTGCTATGTTAATGTCATTTTCTAGAGACGCCAACTCTTGTGTGCACTCGTCAAAAATCTTAACGTCTCTCTCAGCAGTTTCGAACTTTTGAGCTAAGGCAGATGCTCGCTCAAGAAAACCATGATCCGCAAACTCTTGTTGTAATGCGCTAATTTTAGCTTTATACGTAAAGCGATTTTCACTCCTCGAAGCAACGCCTTCTTCTACTCCAATATTTTCACCAAGATCTTCAAAATTAATTTTGAGCAACTGCGCTACTTGGTCATAGATACCAAAGATAGGAGCTCTTAGTTGAGGGTTTATGAGTTTATTAATCTTCTCCTGTGTTTGTGCTAAATTTTGCCGCTGCTGCTCAGCTTCGCGACGAATATTTTCATGGTGTGTCTCCACCCATGTAGTTAGCTCTAAAACTTTTTGGTGAAAAGCTCGAATATTTCCATTCATCTGGTCATAGTTGTCACCGCACCCTTCTTCGTTGCTAATCTTTCTTTCGAGCTGGGCTTTTTCGTTTGCTAATTCCACTGCATAAAGATTTGGCGCCACACTATCATTGCTTTCGCGACCATGTAGAAAAAGATATGGCGCATTGCTATCACTTTGCATTTTTTCTACGCTGGCAGTTTTTCGCAGAGTAGCTAAGTGCGTAGAACATCCATTCAATATTTCCCCATTATCACACCAGTTTTCATTTAATTTCCTAAGCTGCTCTTCTATCACTCCTCGCTTTCGAACTTCTTCGGCAACCCGAGCAGCCTCCCGGAGACGATTTTCTTCGGCAATAACCGCGTCCCTCTCGGCAATTTTTTGCTGAATTTCTTTTTCTAAGGAATTTGCGTCAGTAGGCGATAATTTTTGTTCAAGCGTTAACCAAGAGTGTAAATAATTTAATTTAGCTTGCATTTGCTCTTTACTAAGTGGAGGTAAAGCATTTGCTGCTTCTAACGATCTCTCAAGGTTAAGAATTTCACCAGCAATAATACTAAAATCAAAAGGAGGGTTTAGAGTGCTTGCTAATTCCTGCAAAACCAGAAGGCGTTGATCAAAAGCATTCGAAGGGTAACGCGCATCCATTTCTCTCTCTGCTACTTGTATTTGGTGAAAATCTGTGTCAAATAACTTTTTTATCTCACCAATAGCTAATGTGTTCGCGCGAAGAGACTCGCGCAAATTTTTCACTTCATTAATATAAAAATCATCAGTTAAATCACGATTTCCTTCCTCTAATAATTTTTTGTTGCTGTCTTCACGGTGTTTACCCACCAAGCGCTCTAAAAAACTACGTTTCGCACCAACATTATGGGGACAGAAGCATTTTTTTAAATCGATTACTGCTGTGTTTTGCGATAATGGATGCTCTAAAGAAAAAACAGCCTCAAAATCTGCCGATGCTAAATATTGATCGCAGGCACCCTGCAGTTCCGTTAATATTTTTTCGTTGGAGCTGAAGATTTCTGCAGTCTCCCCTACGAGTTTTTGAGTCTGCTCAATTTTCTCGTGACGAAGTTGTTCTACAATTTCTTCTTCTTTTTTTATTGCCGCAGCGATTGTACTGGCAATCGTGCTGGTTAACTCATGTTCTCGGCTTTCACATGCCGTGAACTGGCGCTTTATTTCTTCTATCTTGTTTATGATCGCTGGTAAATTCGAATACAAATTTCCGCCAACTGTTCTCTCCAACAATGCATGAGCTTCCACTAAGTGATCACGGAAGCTTTTTTCACTGTCAGAAGAGGAAGCTGCTTCGGATGAAAATTGAGCACTAAGTTTTTGGCATGCTGTAACTGTATCGTCATACCATGGATTACTCTCCTCCATTTTCTTAATTAGCCTTTCATTAGCCTCTAGCAAGCTGAATGTTTTTTTTATATTTTCTTTTAAGTGAGAGCGTTTTTCTTCAAACTCTCGAAGTGCAGCGCGATTATTTTCGTATAATCTTCGCACGATGCATTGACATAGATCTTTTAAAACATAAGAGTTTTCAGAAAGCTGAGATAAGGCGACAAAAGTTTTATCTTGAAAAAAATCGTTTCTATTTTGTGGCAAACAAGACTGTAATTGTATAATCCACAGAGGTAATTCTGTAATCGAGCATTCGGAAATAACCTGAGCACAGGATTCCCCATCCACTGTGAATGTTGATAATTCACTCAGCGTAAGATCTCTCGCTCGAAAATCTCGATTAGCATTTGTATCACCGGATGGCAATATCGCTCTTAAGACGTCAATTATTTTTTGACTCTCCCCAACATTTAAGTGAAAGCATGTTACTGCGCCTGCAATCTCTGTACGCTGTTGAACTCGTTTTTCTAACAATGCAGAAATTTTTTGATCTAAATTTTCTTTATAAGCAGTAACGCTCATTTTATCAGGTGACTGCTGTAATACATCTAATACACGAGGGACAAATTCAGTAAACTTTTGGTGTATTTCGACTATTGCTGCCTGCACACGCATACTCCCTCTTCTGCCACCTTTTTGTTCAGGAGGTTCAAATGTTCTCTTATAAACGCGCCATTTTTCTCGCAACTGCGCTTTTAAGTTTAAATATCCTTGATAATTAATCTCTGAAAGGTTTTGCCTTACTTCATCGATCATTTGTTGAAGCAACGCATGTAAAATACCCTCGCTTGCCAATGTTTCATAAATAATGTTGTGGCCAATCCCAGCATCCACCGGAATTTCTAACTTATCACTAGCATTTGTTTTAAAAGAGCACAGCTTTCCTTTTAACAAGCTTATACTAGCGATTTCAGTATCTATCTGAGCCATAGTCAGCAAGTTGATGTCTTTATTATCAGCCACCTGGTATTCCGCCATCCATCCATACAACGTATCTATCACAGCTAATTGGTCGTCTTGTGCAACAAGCTGCTTCAATATTTCGTGATCGCCTTGATCTTCCTCCTCTTCCAAAGCCGCAATTCCTCGTTCTTTTACTTCATCACAATAAGCTTCAGTTAAGGAAGCCCAAGGATTTTTAGCAAGCGCGGCGCGGTAAATGGCTGAGACAAACCAGATAGCCAGAGATTTCCAATAATATTTGTACGCCTCTAAAGTGGGTTGGATTTTTTCGAAATCTCCCTTTAAGTTTTGAAGTTCTGGAGGTAAATTTTGAAGAGCCTGCAAATTAAGCAAAAATGCACCTGCTTGCTCACTTCGATGACCTACTGAGCCAAAACGACAATCTTTTTCATACTCACTGGTCCTTGTGCGTTGTTTCTCTCGATATTTTTTAATTCGTTCTAGCAGACCGACTGACCGCCCTCCGACGGCCCCCGTCTGATGAGCACCTAGCATCTCTTTCATAAAAAACTCTGCAAAAAGTCGAAAACTAAAGTTCGATTTATTACTTTGAAGTTCGTGTACTTTTTCTTCAGGAATGTCCTCAGCTTTTAAAGACTCGTTTGCTTTTGTTTTTTCCTCTTCAATCCTCCCCATCATCGGTTGCAAACGAGCAATAGGTAAATTTTGTATGAATTTATATGCAGCTTTTAATTGACCTGCAAGTACTAACCGATGAATTAAATTAAACACCTCTTCTGATGAGTCGCTTAAAGGATTGATATCTACAGGAGGGGGGAGCAAAAAAGAAGTGGCATTAAATTGGTACTCACAAGAAGTTTGAAGCGCTCTTGGTATCTGAGCGGGAGACGGTGTATCAAGCTTAAGCACCTCACGAAATCTTTGAGGCAAAACCTCTTTACCACTAAAGCTCAACTCTTTCAAAGCAGTTAATATATTTTCTAACCCTACTATTTGAGTAAGCAGAGGATCCCCTTCCTCTTCTACTGTATCAGCTTCTTCAGTACTTAATCGAGAAAAAGATCTAGGAGCACTCCCGCTAGCTTCCCCCTCTTCTTCCACCTGACTGTCCTGAGGTATCTCTATCTCCTCGATCCGAAGCTGTCGTGCTCGCTTTGCCCCCACAACCTCCCGTTGAGTTAAAAGCTCTTTGACCATCGTGGAGCGACCTCCTCGCACATCACGAGCCAATAAAGCAACTTCCTCTCCTCCTAAACAAATCGTATCTAACTGATGATTCGTAATAATGTCGAGAAATGCAAAAGTCACAGGATTGTTATCGACGAGTTTTCGACTAGATCTACAAATCGCTTGAGCCAACTCGCATGGATCACTTTGCGTACATTCGCTAAAAATTTTTTGTGCAATAAAAAAAGTGAGGGTATAACCAAACGCATCCAAATAACTAATACAAGATTTTTTATCCGTGCTTATCGTTTTAAATTGCGCAACAAATCCGTCTAACATTTTCATTAATAGCGTAACAAAACGAAAAGCAGCTGGAGAAAAAAGCAAATGAGAATGTTTTATGGTTTGAGCAGTCAAAGGATGCTCAAAAGTATACTCTCCAAGAAAAGAACGCATCACCTCTCGAAGGGTTTGTTGAGTAAAAGACACATTTGGTCTCAACACTTTTTTTCTCGCTACTTCTAATTCATGTTTCGTTTTGAGCGATAAACTATCAAAATGGTGCCCTGTGCTGTCTACTGCACTTGCTGTTTCTCTAGAAAAAAGTTTTCTATTAACTGCTTCACATAAAGCAAGTGCAGCAGAATGAGCCTCGGGAGAATAGTGAATGATAACGATCGATGGCAAAGCAATTGGTGTTAATAAAACCTCCCTTACTGAAGTACTGCCTAGCGCAACTTGACTAGCACTCAGCAAAGAAGAACCTCCTGAAGAACCGCTCAAAGACCCACTAGAATTTAAAAGAGCAGCAGAGGTAGAAGCTCCCACGGCGCTCATGGAACCAGGTATTGCAGGAGGCGACGACATCACTTCCCGCGAGTCGAAAGCTTCATTAGTCATATTCGATAAAGAGGTTAGAGCATCATCAAGACAACTGTCTTCTGGATACGTATTAGCAAGCACCTCAACAAATCTATTTAGCACCTCGTCGGTTAAAACAAAAAATAATTCATTATAATTATTAGGCATATATAAAATCCGTAGCTTATTCGGGAAAAAAACTTAATGGCGTCTCTTGAAATTCGTTATGGCGCTAACCGCGCTATAAACTCTTTTAACTCAGCAAGAGTGCATGTATCAAGCTTTTTATTCTTGACGACCACCTGATCAACGGGTTGATAGATCACAGACCTCCCAGCAAAAACGGCAGTGTACTCATGAGTACCGCTGCCTGATGCTCCCACTCCGTCACCCATTGAGTCATCCGGCATATCCACGCATGCACCTCCTCCAGAGGGCATCGCACGCGTGTGTGAGTTATGCGACGCCCAAGCAGATCGCGGAGAGGACAATACATCATCCGCAGCAGCTAGAGTACTCCTTTGTGACAAAACAGCAGGTGCCCCATCCGCTTCTTCCACTTCTTCCGCTCTTTGACGACGAACATTTTCTCTCGTCGCCTCCGTTTCTCTTAAAAAACCATCTAAATCCAAAAGCGGAGAAAGCTTATCCTCAGCAAGCGAAGGCTCAAGAACGTTAATTGTATAAGTACCAGAAGCATGGCTAACCTGCCAGGCTGACAAGCGTCTAGGCATCCTCTGAGATTGGGCGCTAATTTGCGCAGGTACACCCATCGTTGAAACCACTTGTGATAAATTTCGTGGAGCAGTTTCATAATAAGTCGTACGACCCCATTGCATACACTTGGTAAGATTAGCACATACAAATATTGCACTCAGCGCAAGACAGCCCCAAGAGGCATTGGTTGTACCACAAACCCCTAATCCCAACGAGGCAAACAGGATCTGTCGCGCATCTGGATGAGTCACGTAAAAACCAAGCGCTCCTGAAGTAGTAGTAAGCAAAAGGAGAGATTCCATACAGTTGGTAGTTTCCATACAACCTTCCATTCGAGCCATCGTGTCTCCTAAAATTCCCATTTTTTGAAGATAACGGATAACAGAAGCGGCATCATAAACAATCTTATCATTATTAATGCTGCCAATGATCGCTAAAGTGACAATGATACTAGCCAAAGGAACATCAAGTCTTGCACTCTCCTCACCCTCCACACAACATTCATAAAGCATGCTTAACACTCCCCGTTCATCAAGGTCTTTCAATATTTCCCCCAATTCTTTAGTAGCAATTTGTAGTTGAAATTCACTACTGATGGTATAAAATTCTGGAAATAAACAAAATAACTCACAGAGAAGATTTAAGGCAGCACTGATGTCTCGCAAAAATTGAACGCATTGCCCAATAACAGTTTTCGAGGAATGTCTCCCTATCTCCTCATGTTTTGCCGCTACATAATTTCTAAAGTCGATTGCAATCTGTTGCAGATTTTCTATCATACGCCCTATATCGAGGCGATTATATTCATTCGAATCGACCTGTTGATGAAGTTCAAGACTCTGTTCTGCTTGTTCAGATTCTCGCTTAGCCAAATTGGGCAATAATGTAAACACAAAACTACTAATCGCCTTTGCTTCAGCAAGACATAAATCCCTGCGAGCCATACAATTGCTCTCCCCGGCAATATCATAGTCGGTACGCGCCCGAAGAAGACCAGCACATCTCTCAGCTATGCTTACCGGCTGGTTACCCCTAAGTTCTAAATATTTTTTTTCAGCCATTTGAACACACATCAAAAGATAAATGTTTTTAAGAGATGCTGTTATTTTTTTATAATCTGCACGCATTTTTTCTAAGTTTTTTTGTAATGGTGCAACCACATTATATGATTGCCCTTGTTCCATTGCTACCCGACACTCCTGTTCTGCTTTCTCTATTTCACTTATTAAAAAATTTGCGTTTTGATGCAACAAATTTATTAGCCCAAATAAACCATTAGGTGCTGGTGCCTCGGGTTCTCGCGCCTCTAATTCGTCTGGTCTAGCTACGCTCAATTGTTTATTAATTTTTTGAAGTTGCTCGCGACAATGCTTATGCAAAGCACTTTCGACAGCAACGGCCTTGGTGACTAACTTTATCATTTCTACATACTTGTCGACGATGGCTTGCCGCCTATTTTGGACAGATACGATACTGAGCTCTACATCTGCCGGAGCCACGACATTCAGCGCAGCAACAGCAGCAGCGCCATCATCCTCCGGAGCTGCAACATTTGGCTGAACAGCAGCCTCGTCGTCAACTAAGCTTTGTAGCGCCTCAAGCTCAGCGCTTAGCTTGATCATAAGAGAAGTTAGCTGTTGCTCCAAAATTTTTCTAGTGAGTGAGGCTCGCGCTATTTTCGAAAAATAACGAGCTTCTTCGAGGTCTAAGTTAATTGCCGCTGCTTCCTTGGTATAGCACTTTACTACTGCCACTACCCGATCTCTAATTTCACTGGGGTGATGCAGTAAAACCTCTTCTGATTCTAATGGCTCCCCACTCTTCGCCCGATTAATAACTGTATACCCCCGTAAAAGATGACGAGCTTGCCCATACAAAGCTATCAATTTTTTTATTTTATTCTCTTGGTCACTCAGTGTTATCTCTCTCTGCGCTCCCGGGACTCCCTCTTCTTCTCGTGGTACATGACGATAAGATAGTGCAGAAAGCGCACGATCAACCTCTAGCTCATCACGAGCTACAGAAAATCTATCTCTTAACCAAGCGGTAATCCTCTGTGTCATTTCCGGCCAACGTTGCAATTCATCCATCTCGCGCCCTTCAACCTGAGCACGAATAGTCGGTAAATGAAGAGGAGCAACCTCCCCTTCCAATTTTTGATGGTGATAAATAGCCATGATTAAGGCTTCATCGGCCTTATGACGATAAGCAGTTCGCGCTTGTTGATGAGTGCTCCCGCGATAGGTAGGAGTGTATCGAAGCGATCTAAAAATTTTCCATGCTTGATCGATCGCATATTCATATTCAACAAGCGAAAAATCCTGTGACGCCGACGCCCCCTGGAATCCCCCCCCCGCTTCATCTCTTTCTCGTCTGTCTTGAGCTATTTGCTGCTCCGCTGCAGAAATTGCAGAGAAATCTACTTGAGTAGGATAATCCGGCTTGTGTTCCTCCGCATATCTATTGCCATAACAAGCACAAAATGCGGCAATGCCTTCAATTATCTCCTGATGCGAGTCCTTGATTGGCCACGCGAAATCACTTGTACCCTTATAGCTTAATATGTTTCGGTGAAATGGTGCACCCAGATCTGCTAAACGATCTGCGGCCTGCGGTGGTACATGACGAGCATCGCTCTCATTCAGAGGAACAACATCCAAAAGCTGGGCCTCCTCTTCG
>CAYYFQ010000017.1:20109-21980 GCA_964471475.1 uncultured Gammaproteobacteria bacterium | reverse complement strand
ACGAGCATCGCTCTCATTCAGAGGAACAACATCCAAAAGCTGGGCCTCCTCTTCGCGATTCGGAGCAGCAGCCCCCCCCACTGGTTGAAGTGCCACCGCTTGATTTGCCACAAACCAGCTGAGCGCCCCCAGAATCTTGCGCCGAGAGGGCATTATATTGAGGAGTTCAACAACTGCTCTCCCATCACTGGCTGGATCGGTTCGACATAATTTAAGGCACCAGAAAAAAGCTTTCTGTTGATTTACACTCCACCTTTTGAACGTGTCAAATGCAATTTCTTTAAAATATCGCTGATAGTCCGCTTGTTCAAGTTCAGTCAGCTCCCCCCAGTTTTTGGTTTGCCAGTTTGTCCATAAATCTTCCATCGGAAGCGCATCTACTATTTTTTTAATTTCATCTACATATTTAGTAAAAATCTTATGGCATTCTGCTAATATTTTCTTTAGGTGTTTTTGTTCTTTTTTATATTCTGTTTTACGAGCTAACAACTGTGCATATTCTCTCGCCTGAAAACTATTATGAGACGAAATTGCCGAAAGCTGGGCAATTTTTCCTTGCAAAAGCACCATATCTTCGTTACATTTCTTTAGATCACCGAATATCAATGCCAGTGGCGGCAAAAAGCGAGCTCTACCTGTCTTTGGATCACGGCCGCGATGTTTTAATTTTAAAGGGGCTGCGGGATGAGAGGCAAAAAGACCACCCAATCTTGAATCTATTCCAGGCACCAAAGGGAGTTCTATTACTTGGCGCAAAAATTGTGCGCTTACTTCTTCATTGGGAAATAAAGGTGGTGAAGCTGATGATCCTCCAAGCCCTACTAATTGTCTTAGCCGATTGAACATAAGAATAACTTTCCTTTAATTATTAGAATCGATAATTGCTCTGTAAGGTATGAAAATTTCCTCAGAATCGCCCTTGCGGGAGGTAATGCAAATTCAAAAAATAGTACCTTACCGTGGATAAATTGCTCTGTACTGGACAAAAAATCTCTGAAGCTGTCATCCTGCGAACAAGTCCGCGGGATCCAAAAAGTTGAAACCTTGGGCCCCGCGAATAAATCGCGGGGCGACAGCGTTTTTAACAAGCTTTTCCAAGTAGCTTTTAAATTTTTGTCCAGTGCAGAGGATAAATTGAAGAGAATTATAATAGCTTAAGGTTAAGATAAGATTAATATCATGCTAATTTCTTGCAATTATATAGAAAAAAAAATTATAATTTACAGATATAAAGAGATCGTTATGACTTTCAAGCCTATTTATCAGCATGCTTTTTCACTCCTCGAATTGCTCCTTGCCTTAGCAGTAACGGCAGTAATTACCGTGAGCAGCATCTCTATTTATCAACAGCATATTCAACGAATAAAAATTGAAAAAACAGCTTTGCAAATGCAAGCGCTTTTAGAAGCCGCGGAGACTTATCATTTAACAAACTCCTCTACAGATCCCACGGCAGGATGGCCTACGACGGCAGCTCAAATTGAATATTATTTTGGCAATCAAAATGTCATGGAAAATTGCCCTTGGTACCCCTTTACTGCTCCTCCAACCACGACTTGTTATCAAATACAGGCAGCCTCCGCTACACAACCCTTTGGGATCACGCTGACTATCCCTAGCTCTCAACCAAATGCCATCAATATTGCCAAAGCTATTAGTGCTCGTTTACCCATTGCTTATGTATCCCCCACTACAGCAACTGTGGTTGCTGTGCCCACGCCTTTTGCACAACCTGCTCCCCCTGCGCCCGATGTGGCTCTCTACCCCTTTACACCTGGATCCCCTATTCCCGTATTAAACTGCCAGGCGGGAGGATTACATGGGCAAAAACCTATTTTAACGGTTTTCTTTGCCTTAGGAGGAGCCGACGA
>CAYYFQ010000017.1:0-20099 GCA_964471475.1 uncultured Gammaproteobacteria bacterium | reverse complement strand
AATTGAATAGAACTGATAATTTCTACCCCATGGGGAGCCCATGGCATTATGTAAAAGCGGGAATTTGTAAAAACAACCTCGCGATTAATCCTTGCATCTCTAACAGTAGCGGAGTAGACGGTTGCAACCCGGATGCAGAGCGACCCAATCCGAACAATCCCACCCCTTCAGCACCAGTAAATTTTGTTAACCCCTTAGTAATTGATACCTCCGACCCTAATAGTCCTCATCCTACGACCATCACCCCCCATGTTTGCACGGCTTTGGCTCCTTTAAGCTTTGATAAAACCAATACGGGTCAGCTGGAAGCTTACCAAATCTCTGCCATTGCCATTGAAACTTGCACCGCCAAGCCCTAAGAGGAAATTATGAAAAATATCGATAACCCTTATGCCCATGAGTCTTGCGAATTACCACCAGACCACCCAGGCATTCATGATGAAAAATACGTCGCTCGTCGGAATGACTTTTATCGCTTAGGAAAATATTACCGTTTACATCATCAAGCACCGCCTTTAGTCACCTATGAAGATGAAGAGCATCTGATTTGGCAAAAAATTTTTCGCGAGCTTGAAGAAATTCATCAGGAAAAAGCTTGCCAAATTTATTTACAAGGTAAAAGTGCCTTAAATTTAGAAGCACATCAATTACCGCAATTAAAAACGCTAGGAGAACGCCTAACGCGTTCCCATGGCGTGGGGATTGTTCCCGTAGAAGGCCTTCTAGATTCTCGAGAGTTTTTAGCGTATCTATCTCGGCGTATTATGCCAAGCACCCAATTTTTGCGCCACGGAGCTAATGTTGCTTACACCCCTGAACCAGATATCGTCCATGATGTGATTGGTCATATCCCACCCCTGATGAATGAAGAATACACGCAGTTAATGGAACTCATTGGACATTGCGCCATTCGTGCTGATGACTCATTGATGAGTGCCATTCAACATTTATACTGGTATGCCATTGAGTTTGGCTTGATCATTGAAAATGATGAGCTGAAAGTATTTGGGGCGGGCTTATTATCCTCATTTGGTGAAATGGAATATTGTTTTTCGGATAAAGTCACACGCAAACCTTTTGTCATGGAAGAAGTGATTTCAAGGCCTTATGACACCATGCACATGCAAGATACCGTATTTTATATTCCTTCGTTTAAATTTTTGATTGAGGAAATTAAGAAGTTTTTTGGAAAGTATGGGAAGGTTTAGGACATTATAGCCTTTAAGATTTAGTTTCAGACAAGGCGCAAGTGAATGAGTCGAGGGAGTGTACATATACCCATCGTACTTGACCGAAGGCGAATGAACTTGCAACACCGTATGAAGCTTAAATGTTAAAGGCTATAATCAGTAGATCTCTTCCGTGCCAGCTTTTGCTCGCATGACAACCGCTGACACTGACAACATGGATCACATAAAAAAACAAAAAATTTCGCGCACAACTAAAGGCTCACCATAAAAATGAAATACTGAACTTCTTGTGCGGCCATCCGCACCAAAAATAAACTCACTACGTTTTAAATGAGGATCTCGAAATAAAATATCCCCAAGCGGACGGTTTTTTAAATAAAATAACTGTTTGGCGCGCCCTCGTAAACTAGTGAGTGGAATCCAACTTTTTCCAACAACCCAACACACTTCATCTACCCAAAGTTTTACTTGTCGATGCCAACATAGCTGCCCCACTTTCGCCAAATAACCAAGCTGGTCGGATGGTTGTATGCGTACAAAACCTTCAAATAAAACTTCCACATGAAAAGATTTTTTTGCGTAACTACGCAGAATTTTAGTAAGTGAGGTTTTAGCGTGAATAATTTCTTTTAGTTCCATGATGTTCTTACCACTGCATCAACTCCACTATTCCTGTTTTAGGGTCTTTGCCATCAAAGCAAATGGCGGAGACCTGTTCGGCAATTGGCATACGCACTTGCCACTTTTTAGCAAGCGCCAATACTTGTTGCACGTTGTTATAACCTTCCACGACTTGCCCAATATTTTTTAAAGCGTCAGCGGAAGAAATACCTTCTCCTAATTGCAAACCAAAACGTCTATTACGAGATTGATTATCTGTACAAGTTAAGATCAAATCACCCACCCCAGCAAGGCCCACGATTGTTTCTTCATAAGCTCCCATTTTCAGACCGAGTTCAATCATTTCAGCTAACCCTTTAGTGATAATAGAAGCGCGGGCATTTGCTCCTAATGACAATCCATCTGCAATCCCCACCGCAATAGCGACCACATTTTTTACTACTCCGCCCACTTCAGCTCCCGTTAAATCGAGACTCGGCAAAACTCCCATCACTGGGCTTTTAAATACTAAACATAATTCCTTTAAAGCATTTTTGTCACTACACGCAATCGTAGTTGCCCAAGGCAAGCCTTTTGCCACTTCGCCTGCAAAATTAGGTCCGGAGATGACACCTAAAATTTGTTCACTTCCAAAAATTTCACGCGCTACCTTATCTAACAATTCCGTTGATTGCGCATCAACGCCTTTCGTTGCCCAAAGAAGTGGCTGAGAAATGTTGCTATATTTATGAATCTCCAAAAGCACACTACGAAATGGCTGGCTTGGCACAACCACTAATAAAATATTCGCCTCTGTGACAGCACGCTTTAAATCATTAGTACACGTTAATGTATCGGGAAAAGCGATTCCAGGTAAGAAAAACTCATTCTCACGCACCTTTTCCATTCTTGCCGTTTGCGCAGGATCAAAATGCCACAACAATACCCGATAATTTTTTTTAGCTAAGTAAATAGCCAATGCGGTTCCCCACGAACCAGCCCCAAACACACTGATGGTGCTGACATTTTCTCCGTTAAAATTAGGTACCATACATTATTTCCTCGATAAGTTTTTTTAAACGACGCATCGCTTCCTTTAATACCGGCATTTCAGTGGCAAAAGATAAACGAATAAATCCGGGGGTGCCACATGTGCTCCCTGCTAATACCGCCACAAAAGTTTTTTCCAGAATATAGTCGCAAAAAGCCACATCATCTTCTACTCCTAATTTATCCATTACTGCTTGCACGTAAGGATAAATATAAAAAGCTCCCCCCGCTTGTGGCACAATCACCCCAGGCAATTTAGAAAGTTCTTGAAATAAAAAATTATAGCGATGATGAAAAGCATTCGCCATTTCTTTTACTACTTCCTGTGAGCCCCGTAAAGCTTCGAGGGCAGCTTTTTGTGCAATAGAATTTGCACCCGAAGTACTCTGCGACTGAATTAAATCCATTCCTTTGATAACGGCTTGAGGGCCCGCCGCATAACCAATTCGCCACCCTGTCATTGCATAAGTTTTAGAAACCCCATTTAAAATAAAGGTGCGATCATATAAATCAGGCGCTACATTTAAAATATTGACAAAAGGCTCTTTCGCCCAATAAATTTGCTCATACATATCATCGCTGGCAATGATAATTTGTGGGTGTTTGCGCAAAATTTCAGCAATCGCCAATAAATCTTTTTTGCCATACACCACACCGCTTGGATTGCTTGGACTATTTAAAATAATCATTTTTGTTTTAGAAGTAATAGCTGCTTCCAAACTTTTTGCATTGACTTTTAAGTTGCTCGTTAACTCTGACTTCACAATCACCGCTTTCGCATCAAATAAAGTCACCATTTCAGGATAAGAAACCCAATAAGGAGCAAGAATGATAACTTCATCATGAGGATTTAAAACCGCCATCATCAAATTGAACAGCGCTTGTTTCAAACCTGTTGAAATAATAATTTGACTGGAATCATAATCAAGCGCATTATCTTTTTTTAATTTTTGCACCACGGCTTGTCGCAATTCTAAAATGCCGCTCACTGGAGTATATTTTGTAAAGCCTTCATTAATCGCCATGATAGCTGCATTTTTAATAGGCTGTGGCGTGTCAAAATCAGGTTCCCCTACTCCTAAATTAATCACATCTTTCCCTTCACTCTTGAGCTTCGCCGCTTTTGCCGCCACCGCAAAAGTTGCTGAAGGCTTAACGGTAGCAAGACGTTTAGCAAGTAGTAATGACATTACAAACAGTTCCTTAATTAACAAAATAGAAAGCTTAGCAGATTGTATTACTTTTGTCTCATGACTTCTTTTTTTGAACTGTGTCCACAACAAAAATCATGTCGTGTACGAAGAAAAAACCATCCTTGCTCGCCGAGCAACGAGCGGCTGTGGTATAGTTCCATCCACTCAATAATGCTTTGAACTTTACTTTTATGCGTATTTCTAAATTAGAGCCTTGGTTTATTTTTTTTGGCAGTTTAGCACTATTTTTATACGGTCTTTTTGGACGCGAGTTAATTGGCTTTGAAACTCGTTTTGCTGTTTTTACGCAAGAGCTGTTGCGACTTGGCCCTCATTTTTTCCCGACCACTTATGGAGAACCTTACCCAGATTACCCTGCTGGTTTACCCAGCATCAATGCACTTTTTGTGTTAATGTTTGGGAAGTTTTCCACTCTCGCTGCGATCTTACCAAGTGCTTGCATTTCGGCAGCTAGTTTAGTCTTACTTTACCAGTTAATGGTACCCCTCAACCGGCAATGGGCACGCATAGCAGTTTTATTAATGCTATTTACCTATGAGTTTTTTGATGCTGCCCGCAGTTTAACCATGGATCCTTTTATTTTATTTGCAAGTCTGTGGGCATTTTTTCTCATTGTGCGCAACAATCACTGTCGATTTTTATGGCTTTGTTTACCACTAATTTTTGGTTTTGCCATTCGAGGGCCTATTGGTTTAATCATGCCTGGAGCAGCTGTTGTGGCGCATTTGATAGCTAACAAAAATTGGAGCGCCTTAAAAAATTTTTGCTTACGCGCGTGTGGCTTACTCTGTGCCTTACTGGTTGTATTATTACTGGCAGCTCGGTATCAAGGAGGTTCTTTTTTTGTTAAAGACGTACTATTTATGCAAATTTTTGGCCGTTTAGAAGACCACCGCTCACATAATTTTTTTGCTTATTTTACCGATTCTTTTGCCAATTATGCCATTAGCTTTGAGCTCGCCTTAACAACGATTATCCTCTGCTGGGAAGAGTTCAAAAGCAAAACTCCTGCCGCTACTTTATTGAAAAGCAGCATCTATTGGGCGCTATTCATTTTAGTTGGTATGAGCATCCCAGAGGTACGCAAGATTCGATATATCCTCCCTATGACGCCAGCGCTGGCAATTTTAGGAGCTTATTTATGGATCAGCATGAAAAAAAGTGCAAAAAAAGCTATTCAAGTTTTTTATATTTTATGCTTGAGCCTTCCATTCATTGGGTTAATACTTACTTTAGCGGTAGCCATTGTGGTTAATTTAAAAGGCTATAATGTCACCGCTCACTTTTTTTCTAGTTATTGTACGCTGACTTTACTAGCTATTTTTTGTGTGTGGATTTTCTTTCATCAACCATTTTATTATGCTAGCCGCAATCCTAAACGTATTATTGGGATTGGACTTGCGAGTTTTATTATCCTGATCGTTTTTATTATTAAACCCATTGAAGTCAACTTCAATCACATTCAGCCCTTTGTGAAAAAAGTGATGAATGTACATCCCGACAATACTCCTCTGGTATTTTATCGTTTAGGGAAAGATGCCGAACCCATTCAGTTCATGTCAGTCTTTATGAAAGAAACACCCCCCGCAGTTTTTTTCGTAGAATCCGTCGATGCTCAAAAATTCCCGCATAGCCTCTATCTTACAAAAGCAAGCACCTTTGATACATTACCGGAGGAAGAAAAACTAAACCTTCAGGTGGTATTGCGCGATAAATTAGGACATCGCGATATGGTGGTATTTATTGTTAACACGCCCTAATAAGTCTTATCAATTGTACCAACACGATAAAACCAACGCATAATAAAAAGCATCACAATAATACTGAGTCCAACACTGATGCTTTCAAAGTTTTTAGGTGCAATGGATAATACAGAAGTCGATTGGCTGATAGCGAAAGGTACTGCTAAAATTACCCCCATCAACGCTGCCCCCGCAACCATCCCGCAAGCTAACATCAATCCTCGCTGATTACAAGAGGCTTTTTTCTTTTCAAATTCTTGGCTGCAATCTTTTTGCTTATTCCAACGACGCTGCACCAAGTAAGAGAGAAATGCTCCTAAAACGATAGGGGCTGTAGCGGCAAGTGGGATATAAATCCCCAATCCGACGGCCATCACCAAAATGCCTAAATCATAACGTTTCAAAAAATTATTAATGAGCATACAACACACAGCAATAACTAAACCGGCTAATAATAAATTCCATGGCAAATTGTGTGCAAAAACTGCTTTCACCACAATTGCCATCATAACGCTTTGTGGAGAACTTAGTGATTCTGCTGGATCCATCCCAGGATGAGGAAAGACGCCGCCCATTCCATACGCGTCAAATAATAAGCTCAATACGAAAGGAATGACTAATGCTGAAGCAACCGTACCTATTAAAATCATTAATTGCTGCTTCCAGGGAGTTGCTCCAATCATTTGCCCAGCTTTTAAGTCTTGAATATTATCAGCCGCAATTGCAGCATTAGTAGAAATTACAGAACAAGTCAAAATAACTAAAGCGGCGGGAGCAATTCCCAATAATTTCAACTGTGCCCCTAAAACAATAATGGCTACAAAAGAACACAAAATCAGCGACGCCAACGTCATTGCAGAGGCAGGATTATTGGTTGCGCCCACTAGCCCCGAAAAATAAGAGCATAACGCAGAAAAAATAAAGCTCGCTATCACAATGAATACCACCATTGCTACCACCAAAAATGCCACATAAAAAGTAGATAACTGCAAAGATCTTAAGACTTCATGCCTTAATACAAAAAAGTCAATTAATACACAGACGAAAAATGCCAGCACCGCATATTTAAAGGGAATATCTTTTTCAGTACGCTCAACTACCCCTTCGCCTTCTAAGAGCTGTTTGCGATCGGCCAAGACTTGTTGCAAACCTTTTATTAAGGGCTTAATAAGCGTAAAAATTGTGGCAAAACCACCTACTAACATCACTCCTAAACCAACGAAACGTATATCTGTTGAACCCGTTTGTTTATAAAAATCAGCCGCTATCAAATGATGTATATTAAGAAGATGGCTATCGATAGGCAATACAACCAACCATCCAAGAATAATTCCCAACAATACACTTACCCCTACCCGAATTCCCACGATATATCCTGCAGCAAATACTGCAGGCGAAAAACCTAAACCATAACCGATAATGGCATCTCCTGATTGAAAAAATTTTAAAAAATCTCCCGCAAGAATTTGTAATCCATCTTGAGCAAAACCAATAATACCTCCTACTGCCCCTCCCGATACCAAATATTTCATTCCTGCTGATGCTGAATCGCTTACTTTTAATACATTTCCAATCGCTACCCCTTCTGGGAAAGGAAGCACTTTATCATTAAGCATAATGCGGCGAATGGGAATAGAGAAAAGTACTCCAAAACCTCCTCCAGAGAGCGCTAACAAAGCACAAGTCCAGTAATGAAAATTTTTCCAATAATGGAGCACTAGCAATGCTGGCAAAATAAAAATCATGCCTGCTACTAAAGCTTCACCAGCAGAGGCTGCCGTTTGCACAATATTATTTTCTAACATATTAGGATGACGAAAAAAACGTAAAATGCCCATCGAAATAATAGCCGCAGGAATAGAAGCTGAAATGGTCGTGCCTGCTTTTAACCCTAAATAAGCATTAGCAGACGCCAAGATAATAGCAAGTACAATACCTAGCACAAAAGCTTTAAACGTTATTTCTGGCACGGCTTTTTCTGCATCAACCATAGTAGTATTTGGAATAGTCATAATTGTATTTATTCTTTGATTTCGTTAAAAAAAGAAAGGTTAAAGGTAACTGTTTTTGAAGGAAATTGCAACTGATTCGCCACTTGCTGGTCACGCCAGCATAGGTTGATGCATGTCAACTTAAAAAAACTAGAACTATCTTTAGCAACAAGCTTAAAGATTTACAACAATCTTCGCAAAAATACGTTTTCCTACTTGATAAATATGACTTGAAGGTACTTCAACCCGCTTTTCTTCATCCTCTATCACTTGCCCATCCATTTTAACGGCACGTTGTTTGATCATACGCCCTCCTTCAGTCACGCTAGGCAATAACCCTGCTTGTTTTAAGAGTTGTTTTAACGAAATAGTTTCAGCTGTTATTTGCAATGCTATTTCAGGAATTTCATCAGGTAATTCATTTTTAGAAAAGCGCTTAATAAAATCTTGCTCCGCTTTTTTCGCGTCTTCTAAGTCATAAAAACGAGTAATAATTTCTTTAGCAAAATCCATTTTAATATCGCGTGGATTTTTACCTTGTGACACGGCTATTTTCAGTTGCTCAATTTGTTCCAAGGATTGAAAACTCAACAATTCAAGATAACGCCATAACATTTGATCAGAAATTGACATCACTTTACCAAAAATCTCTTGCGGAGAATCGGTAATAGCAATGTAGTTCCCAAGAGATTTTGACATTTTTTTAACACCATCTAAACCTTCTAATAAAGGCATCATCATGACCACTTGAGGAGATTGATGATAAAGATGCTGTAATTCACGTCCCATTAATAAATTAAATTTTTGATCTGTGCCTCCAAGTTCTACGTCAGCCTGCATTTCTACTGAATCGTACCCTTGTAACAAAGGATATAAAAACTCATGCATAGCAATCGACTGATTTGCTTGAAAGCGCTTTGTAAAATCTTCTCTTTCTAACATACGAGCAACGGTATGAGTAGACGCTAAGGCAATCAGGTCCGCTGCTGTTTTATGTTTAAACCATTCTGAATTAAATCTAATTTTAGTTTTGTGTGGATCTAAAATTTTAAATACTTGATCAGTATAGGTTTTGGCATTTGCTTGAATTTGCACTTCTGACAAAGGCTGACGCGTTACATTACGACCCGAAGGATCGCCAATCATTGCTGTAAAATCTCCAATCAAAAAATGTACCTCGTGTCCCATTTCTTGAAATTGACGTAATTTATTAATCAATACGGTATGACCCAAGTGAAGATCGGGGGCTGTGGGATCAATTCCTGCTTTAATGATAAGCGGTCGATTTAACTTCAATTTTTTGCGCAACTCGTCAACACTAATAATTTCTGCGCAACCTCGCGTCAGCTCTTCAAAATTATTATTCATTGTTTGTAGCTTCGTGATTTTGTGAGGGGACATTAATTTTGCTATTAGCTAATACACTCATGACGTAAATTTGATAGTCCATCTGCGCATAAGCATTAGCAATTTGTTGGTTCATCACTCTCGCTTGAACACCCTCTTGAGTGGAATCAAGTTTCGTATCGGTAATATTTCGGATTTGAATCACGACTATATTACCGCTTGGTAATTTAAAAAGCCCAACCGACGGCTGTTGCCCAGGGCGGGGAAGCTGAAAAGCATCCCAATCGATAGGATTAGTCACAGCCGCATGTTGCATCATGCCATTTTTACTCATCACTGCCAAAGGAATAGAAGCTTTAGCCGCAGCTGTATGCAAGAGGGTACCCGTCATCACTTGATTAATAATATTTTGAGCCTCGGTATTTGCCAACTCTTGCATCTTTTGCTGGCGTAATAGTTGAATAATTTTAGCTTTAACTGCATCAAAAGGTTGAACTTGTTGGGGTTGATATTTTAAAGCACGTATCACCACGACATGGGTATCATCTAAGTTCACCGGGAGGCTATTGTTGCCTGCGATGACATCTTTTGAAAAAGCCGCTTGCTTTAATTGTGGATTCGCAAAAATACCCTTAGCTGCCGTATCTGCTGTTAACGTATCGCTGGTTTGGACGGCTAATTTCAATGCCTTCGCTGCTGGCTCCAAACTCTGTGGATTCGTATATGTTAAATTATTAAGTTGCTCTACTTGGTCAGCATACACACGAGAAGCTTTATCTTGTGAGAGTCCTTTAGGCATTGTCAACAAAAGATATTGGAGTACCACCGTAGGCGCAGAAGTAAATTGTTCTGGATGTTTTTTATAGTAATCTTCCGCTTCAACATCATCTATTTTTACTTTATCGGTAAAGGCATTGGGGGAGATTTCCAAATAATCAAAATCACGTTTTTGGTTTACTAAAGTGTTTATTTCGCTCACTTCATGAGGAAGCGCAAAACTGCTTTCGATCAAACCAAAACGTAATTGATTAATCAACATGGCTTGACGCACGTTGTCAAAAAAAGCTTCTTCTGTAAATCCTAAGGCGCTTAATGTTTGGGCAAATTTTATTTTTGAGAACCGACCATTTTCTTGAAATGCGCTGATGCCCCCTATCACATCCCCGACTTGTTTAGGAGTAAAACGGAAGCTCTTTTTCTCCGCTGCTTGTGCAAGTGCCGTGGTGGTAACAAGCTGCTCTAAAGCTACCGCTTTAATTTTATTTTCCATCGCTGGTGTTAAAAGAAAGTTGGAACCTAACTGAGCTTGCCTTTGTTGCAATAATCGCTGATAAGTTTCTCCAAATTCGGCAGCACTAATATCTTGGCCATTAACGCGCGCCAAATAACCCGCCGCAGGGCCTGAAGATAACATAAAATTGTGGACCCCCCAAAGTACAAAAGCCACACAAACCAACCCAATAATGACACGGGTTATCAACCCTTGCGTCTTATCTCTGAGATTTTGCAACATATTAGTATTTAAATTCTTAGAATTGAGAAGAGAGCCATCATATTCAGAATGAGGAGATTAGTCAACTCGGGGGCCATTCGGGATCAGGCTTCGGTTTTTCATAAAAAATGAAAAATCGAAGCCTGCGTTGCCTGGGAGGGGGAAGCCCTCAACGCTACTCACGCCGCCAAATACAGGCGTTTTGAGATTTTTTATCGAGGAATTCCAAAAAAATTTCATGGGCAGCCAGCTCTTCGGGTTGCGCTAAATACACCATAAATTCAAGATCAGCATTAACCGAAGTAGCTTTTTGGCTCTCTATTTCCTGTGCTTTTGCTTGCCCCATCCCATCATCATCAAGCAACGAACTTTGTCCTCCCGTCATTGCCAAATAAACACGCGCTAAAATTTCTGCATCTAATAAAGCGCCATGCAACGTACGTTGCACATTAATTTTATAACGCTTAGATAAAGCATCTAAAGAATTTTTTTGCCCTGGGTGCATTTGGCGCGCCATTAATAGGGTGTCTGTGACCGTACAAATTTTTCTTAAGTCTTGGATTTTTGCCGTCGCCAGTTGTAGCTCATGATTCAAAAAACCAATATCAAATGAGGCATTGTGAATAATTAACTCGGCACCATGCAAATAACCCAGTAACTTTTCAATAACTTCGTGAAACTTAGGCTTATCCGCCAAAAAAGCATCATTTAAACCATGCACAGAAAGGGCTTCTTGGTCTACCGGGCGCTCAGGGTTTAAATAAAAATGAAAGTTTTTTTGTGTAAAGCGACGATTCACTAATTCAATACCGCCAATTTCAATCAGTCGATGGCCTTGCTTGGGATCCAAACCGGTAGTTTCTGTATCAAGAATTATTTGTCGAGTCATGGTATAGTATAAAATTTCCTGTAAGCCACTACTCGTTATGCTAAACATATTTCGCAAAAAAGACAAATCTCCACAAGACACTACTGTCCCTCACACAAGTTGGATAGAGGCACTCACCCAATCACTCTCCAAAACACGTCAAAAATTAGGCGGTCAACTGGGTAATTTATTTTTAGGCAAAAAAGCTTTAGATCAAGATTTTATGGAAGAATTAGAAACTTTACTCATTAGTGCCGATTTAGGAGTAAAGACTGCACATAAAATTATCGATACCTTGACCCAAAAAATAGCTCGCAAACAATTAAATGACTCAGAAGTTTTATTTGCCGCGTTAAAAAAAGAATTAGTCGATATTTTAAAAATAAGTCGACCTAAAGATCCATCTCCCATCGCTAAACCCCATGTTATTCTCATGGTGGGCATCAATGGTGCTGGAAAAACCACCAGCATTGGTAAGTTAGCCCATCGCTTTCAATCGCAAGGTTTAAAGCTCATGCTTGCTGCGGGAGATACTTTTCGAGCTGCCGCCGTTGAGCAACTGCAACAATGGGGAGAGCGAAATAATGTTTCTGTCATTGCTCAAAGCACGGGCGCAGATAGTGCAAGCGTGCTGTACGATGCTGTACAAGCTGCCAAAGCCAAAGATATCGATGTGTTGCTAGCCGATACCGCCGGACGTTTACATAATAAAAGCCACTTGATGGAAGAACTTAAAAAAATCAAACGCGTCATCGCCAAAGCGGATAATACTGCTCCTCACGAAATTATGTTAGTGTTAGATGCCAGCATTGGTCAAAATGCACTCAACCAAGTGAAAGAGTTTCATGAAGCTCTTGGTGTTACTTCCTTAATTATCACCAAACTAGATGGCACCGCTAAAGGCGGCATCTTATTTGCCATCGCTGAAAACTTTGGTATCCCTATCGATTACATTGGTATCGGTGAAGGTTTAGAAGACCTTCAGCCCTTTGATCCCGAAGCTTTTGTGGACGCTTTATTTAAGTGACTAGTTACTTATTTAATTGATTAGGATGTTTACTTTTTTTCATCAATCGTGAGCGACTCGTCCGGTCCTTCACCTTGCCAACGAGTTGCCCGCACGCCGCATCAATATCATCACCGCGAGTGCGACGCGTAATGCAAGTGACTTTAGCTTCCTCTAAAATTTTTTGAAATGCATGGATGCGATTATTGCTAGAGCGCTTGTAAATAGTTTCAGGAAAAGTATTAAAGGGAATCAAATTTACCATGCAATTCATGTCACGTAATAATTCCACCAATGCTTTCGCGTGTTCTACGTGATCATTCACACCTTCTAACATCACATATTCAAAAGTTACTTTGCGCTTACCATCTTTTTTGAAATAATCACGGCAGACTGCCATTAATTCTTCTATCGGATATTTTTTATTGATTGGCACTAAAATATTTCTTAAATCATTTGTAGGAGCGTGTAAAGAAACGGCGAGTGCTACATCTGAGATCTCTTTTAAACGATGCATCATAGGGATAACGCCCGATGTGCTCAGCGTGACGCGGCGTTTTGATAATCCGTAAGCAAAATCATCCATCATGATATCCATCGCCCTTACCACTGCGTCAAAATTCAGAAGTGGCTCCCCCATCCCCATCATCACCACGTTTGTAATTTTTGCATCCGGCGCTTCTGCCTTTAATTTTTGTGTAGCAGCCCACACTTGGCCGATAATTTCACTCACGCTTAAGTTGCGATTAAACCCTTGGCGCGCGGTAGAGCAAAAACTACAGTTCAAAGAACAACCTACTTGGGATGAAACGCACAAAGTCCCACGCTCTTTTTCGGGAATATAAACGCATTCGATGGCATTATTATCTTGCAACTTCATTTTCCACTTGCGTGTACCATCTTTTGCCAATTGCTGCTCAACAATTTCTGGCGCTCGAATCTCAGCATATTGCAGCAAATACTCTCGCAATTTTTTGCTAAGATTGCTCATTTTTTCAAAGTGATGGATACCATGTTGATGGATCCATTTAAAAATTTGATCGCCATGAAACGTACGTTCTCCTAAATTTTTCACAAACTCAGTCAGTGCTGGTCGATTAAAATCAAGGAGATTTATTTTGGCTAAAGAATCAATCATGAGTAATCAAGCTAAAATTTCGCTATCTTTAAAAAAGAAAGCGATCTCGCGCTGTGCATTTTCTAAGCTGTCGGAACCATGAACTGCATTGGCATCAATGCTATCAGCAAAATCAGCACGAATCGTACCAGATGCTGCTTGTTTTGGGTCAGTTGCCCCCATGATTTCGCGATTTTTTGCAACTGCATTCTCACCTTCTAATACTTGCACATGCACAGGCCCTGAAATCATAAAGCTCACTAGATCATTAAAAAATGGTCGGCTGCGATGAATATCATAAAACTCTTCTGCTTGAGCTTTGGTAAGGTGAATACGCTTAGCCGCTACAATGCGTAACCCTGATTTTTCAAATCGATCACAAATAGCACCCACCACATTTTTAGCTACTGCGTCAGGTTTAATAATAGATAAAGTACGTTCTGCCATAATTGTCCTCTTAGAAGTATCGCCCTACCCGCTTAGCCTTCCGGTGTCAACACACCCCAAAACTAAGTGACTAGCGCTATATATTTTTGTTGTCATTTCAATAAAATAACGCCTGCGGATTATACCAGACGCCTTACTCCCATTCTATAGTGGCAGGCGGTTTGCCGGTAATATCGTAAACCACACGAGAAATATGAGGGACTTCATTGCAAATTCTTGAAGAAACTTTAGCAAGAAGCTCATAAGGTAAATTTGCCCAGGTTGCAGTCATAAAATCAATAGTTTCTACCGCTCGCAACGCGATAACATATTCATAACGACGTTGATCTCCCATCACAGCCACTGTTTTAATTGGCAAAAATACAGCGAATGCTTGGCTGACTTTTTGATAGTAATCCGCCTTTCTTAACTCTTCAATAAAAATCGCATCTGCTTTTTGTAAAATCGCAATATGTTCTGCTTTAACTTCACCCACGATACGGATTCCTAAACCCGCACCTGGAAAAGGATGCCGATAGAGCATCTCACAAGATAAACCCAACGCTAAGCCAAGCTGACGCACCTCGTCTTTGAATAATTCACGAATGGGCTCTAATAATTTAAATTGCATGTTCTCTGGTAAGCCACCAACATTGTGATGCGATTTAATCACATGCGCAGCTCCATAGCCTGCCCCTGCGGATTCAATTACATCAGAATAAATAGTTCCTTGAGCGAGCCATCCAATACCCTGTAATTTTTTCGCTTCTTCTTCAAAAATTTCAATGAACAATTTACCAATTACTTTTCGTTTTTGTTCCGGATCCACTATACCAGCCAGAGCTTTGTAAAAAATTTCTTTAGCATCCACTTTAATAATCTGTAAGTGCATATGCTGCACAAAAGTTTCCATGACCTGCTCTGCTTCTTGATAACGCAACAGCCCTGTATCTACAAACACACAAATCAATTGCTCCCCTATCGCTTTATGCAATAATGCTGCCACCACGGAAGAATCCACCCCTCCTGACAAAGCCATCAGAACTTGCGCATTACCAACTTTTTCGCGCACTTCATGAATAGTTTGTTCAATAATATTTTGAGTACTCCATTGTGATTGACAGCCACAAATTTGTTTTACAAATGCCGATAAAATTTGTATTCCTTGTTTGGTGTGTGTCACTTCAGGATGAAATTGTAATCCATAAAATTTGCGCTTTTCATCGGCCATTGCCACAATTTCTACATTATCAGTAGAAGCAATGGGAACAAAATGTGCCGGGAGCTCAGCCACATGATCTCCATGGCTCATCCACACGTCTAAAGTGGACGTTTCACTGATGCCTTCAAATAAACCCGAAGAAGCGAGGAGCTTTACTTCTGTATACCCAAATTCTCGTTGTTTTCCCGCAGTCACTCGTCCCCCGAGACGTACAGCCATCAGTTGCATACCATAACAAATTCCAAGCACAGGAATGCCCAAGTCAAAAATCTCAAGAGGCACTGTGGGAGCATTCTCCACCAATACGGTTTCGGGTCCCCCTGATAAAATAATCCCTTTGGGTTTTAATTTTTTAATTTCTGTGAGCGGTAAAGTATAAGGAAATAATAAACAATAAACTCCAAGTTCTCGCACACGTCTTGCAATCAATTGTGAATATTGAGATCCAAAATCTAAAACAATAATTTTATCGCTATGAATATCTGTTGTCATGACTAAGCTCCCCGACCATAGTTGGGAGCATCTTTGGTAATGTGAACATCGTGGGCATGACTTTCACGCATAGCAGCCGGAGATATCTCCATAAATTGTGCACGAGTACGTAATGCTTCGATCGTCGCGTTCCCAGTATAACCCATGCAAGAGCGAAGTCCACCCAATAATTGTTGAATCACCCCAAGGACGCTGCCTTTGTAGGGCACCATTCCTTCAATCCCTTCTGGGACCAATTTGTCGGCAGCTAAATGACCTTGAAAATAACGATCTTTTGAGCCTGCTGACATAGCGCCTAATGACCCCATCCCTCGGTAAGTTTTATAAGAGCGTCCCTGGTAAAGCTCAATATCACCGGGAGCTTCGTCTGTTCCAGCAAACAGCCCTCCTAGCATCACCGCATGAGCCCCCGCCGCAATCGCTTTACAAATATCGCCAGAAAAACGAATACCCCCATCAGCAATTAATGCTACTTCCGTATTTTTTAAAGCGTCAGCAACATTGGCAATAGCGGTAATTTGTGGAACCCCAACACCCGTAATAATTCGCGTCGTACAAATAGAACCGGGCCCAATTCCTACTTTAACGGCATCTGCTCCCACATCTACTAAGGCTTTCGCCGCATCAGCCGTTGCAATATTCCCCCCCACCACTTGGAGATGAGGGAACTGTCGTTTTACCCAACGCACCTGGTCAATCACACCTTTAGAATGGCCATGTGCTGTGTCTACAATAATCGCATCGACACCAGCCTCTACTAAAGCTAGTGCGCGTTGTTGCTCCTCAGGTGAAACACCAATGGCAGCAGCAACCACCAAACGCTGTTGCTCATCTTTAATAGCAAAAGGATAACTTTTAGCTTTCATCATATCGGTGACTGTAATCATGCCAGCCAATTTAGCATTTTTATCCACAATTAAAACTCGCTCAATTCGATGCTGGTGAAGCAGCGCTAAAATTTCTGCGCGAGGCGTTTCTTCTTTTACCGTAACCAAACGTGATTTTGGCGTCATCACGGTATCGATGGTAGCATGCGAATTATCGACGAAACGAATATCACGGCGTGTCACAATACCCACCAAATTTTGTTTTTCATCGACAACCGGGATACCAGAAAAATTATGTTGAGACATTAAACTTTGCAAAGCCTCTACGGTGGTATGAGGAAGAACTGTCAAAGGATCACGCACAATACCGCTTTCAAAACGTTTGACCATACGCACCTGTGCTGCTTGCTCAGGAATGGACAGGTTCTTATGGATCACGCCCATTCCTCCTTCTTGTGCCATGCTAATCGCCATCCGATACTCCGTCACCGTATCCATTGCCGCACTTATCAAGGGGATATTTAATTGCAACTGCTGACTAAACTTCGTTTTAAGGGAGGTATCTTTCGGCAACACAGAAGATTCGGCAGGCACTAGTAATACATCATCAAAAGTGAGGGCTTGCTGTAGAATTTTTAGCATGGGTATCTCGTTAATTTTATCGAATAAAATTAACGAGACATCATATCACAGTTTAAAGAGAAGAAGAATAGCTTTACTTAAAGCTATTCCGAAGACGAGCGAGCTTGCAACGCCGTATAAAGCTAAGTGGGTAGTGGAGTATACAAGCCTTAAGGAACATGATAAATTATTCTCACCTCAATCTACAAGGAATTGTTATGCGAAAAAATATTACTCAACCTTTTATCTTAAGTGTTACCATCGGATTAATTGCAGGATGCAGCACTAACAATACTCCTCCCTCATCTTCAACCACGTCAATACAATCTCCCTCTGGATTTTTACCTAACTATAATTTACTGAAGCCTGTGGCAAGTCCGGAAGGCACTAAAATTTATGTGTACAAAAATCCCAACGCCCTTCGATCAAATTATCATGCCGCGATTGTAGAACCTGTATTACTTTATCAAACTGCTTCCGATAACGGAGTCGCCAAGGCAAAAATTCAACAAGCACAAGCAGATATTAATCAAGGTATTCAAAAGATTGTAAGCCGAAGACTCCCACTCACCACGACGCCTGGTCCCGGTGTATTACGCTTGCAAGTCGCTATCACGGGCGCACGTGTGGAAGCAGATGGTTTCAAACCTTGGAACGTGATTCCCGTTTCCGCCGCGCTTAAACTCGCTTCAATGGCAACAGGAACGGATAGTAAAAAACCAATTTTAGTCATTGAAATTAAAGCCGTAGATAGTCAAACCGGTTCTTTGTTAAAAGCCGTATTGACGCAAATTAGTGGAGAAGAATTTCGCAATCAAAGTAATACAGCAGCAGAGTTTTCAACCTTAGCAACTAGCTGGGTGCAGCAAGCATTACGATATTCTAATTAGCGTGTGCGGAGTCCAAGAAGGTTTTATTAGGGCGTGATGACAATGCGCTATGCCGAGACAGAAAACGTTGATTTGAGAACATCGTAGCGGAGCATACGTGGGTTGGTATGTGAGCAACGAAGCGCAAAAAATCAACGTTTTCTGGCCGGAATAGTTAGAGTTGGCAAGATGCCCTAAGTGGTAGGCAATGTCTGATCACGCACCATCTGATCCACCCATTCGCCAAATAAAGCATTTGCCCAAGCAAACCAACCGCGTGTAATAAAAGTTAAATCATTGGGATTAAAGCTTTCATGCTGATAACCTTCAGCGGGAAAGAGCCCGTTAGGAAGATCAGGATTATTAGGATCGGGATACGCCACATTGTCAATCGCTTGCACAAGCATTCGCAACGCCTCATACCGCTCAGTGACAGGATTTGAGGCAGCTTCTGCTGTCAATCCTTGCATGGTTAATGCTAACGGCCATATATTTCCATCTGGAGTATGAGGACTGCCCACACCTTGAAAAGCAATCGACTTATAATTCCCGCTATAAAAATATTGATTAGCCGTAGTAAGCACATAATTATTTCGCGTTGCTAAATACAAGCTATCCGTAGGGTCACAAAAGTTCAAATAAGCTAATGATAACAAGCTTGGCACATTAGCATCATCCATAGCCAGGGGTGGATTTGCGGTTAAACCTGCATCCGTTTCATAAGCAAAAATGGGTTGTTTCGTCTCAGGATGAGGCATTGTCCCATATTGATAAACGCCGTTTTTTAAAGCCGTGGCTAAAGCAAGCGCTTGAGGAATAATCGTAGAATTATTTGGTGGAGGAGGCAATTGGGCAAGTCGGTGTAACATCGCCGCCAAAAATGCATTGACTGGAATGTTAAATTTTCGTTGACAAGGATCATCACTAGGACGATATGGGGTCAGTGTCAGTTGAGCGCCATTGGAACCAAGTGAAGTGGCGTAGTAACTTAATACATTCACCGCTGCTTGCATCGCACTCCAAAAAGTATCATCTAAATGACGAGTCACTCCAGAAACATCCTTATAGTCAGCAGCCAAAAAAATTAGATACCCCAAAGAATCTGGCTCATAATCACAGCCTGCACTAGGCACACAGCCATTCCAATCAAACGCATGCCGAAGAATATTGGAAGGAATTTTATCGAGCGGCCAATTTGCGGGGATAGGACAATTATTTGAACAATTCGTCACACAAGCTTGCGAGAGATAAGTGGCACAAGTGCGTACAATCCCTTCAATGACTTGCCCAAGCGCCAAAATATCTGAATTAGGCGCTGGGTTCTCAATAAAAATCCCTAAATAACTATGATATTGCGCACAAGCATCGCGAATCCACATATCGCTTAATGAATCAGGATATCCAGTATGATTGGGATCTAAGGGAAGTGCATGCGCAGGTGGCCCCCAAAGCCCCCACCCTCCCGTACCAGCATATACTTGCACCGGAGAATCTTGTAATACGACGGCAGTCGTCAAGATAGGATTTTGATAAGCCCTTGCAAAAAATTCAGGCAACGATTTAAAAATAGGATCTTTGTTCGCAAGAGTTTGTAGGCTTATTTGTACTTTTGCTGTTTGAGCAGCCACAGCGCGTTGTGCAGCTATTACTATAGGGTCAATCGACATAGCATTTTCTCCTTGAAATAAAATGTAATGGGTGTGGTAAACCATTTATACCTCACCACCATAGGGTTATTCACTTAACCCAGGAACATTATACGCCACTTTTGAAAAAATACCATTTCTAAATAAAAGAGCATCACACGAAGATTCATGTGGGATGCTCTTAAATGAGGGTAGCGCTCTCAGCATCGCATAGTATCGATAAGATGCTGTAGCGGCAACACCGGAATTCGCTTAACCTCAATTGCTATTTAGTAATGAGATATGGACGTTGATATCAAAAAATCGATACTTTTTCCGAAAGTATCAACCAACCCATTTAATTTATGTTATAACTACCTGTAGCTGTCCACTATAATTT
>CAYYFQ010000016.1:0-41111 GCA_964471475.1 uncultured Gammaproteobacteria bacterium | reverse complement strand
TCTTTTCTATGATTTTTTTGCAACGCAAATTAAGTAGCTGCACTGGACAAAAAATTTACATCGAGGCTAAGCGGGTCCTGTTGCTGCGGTATCCCATCGATGCTTCGCATCGCTGGGAGCCCTCCCTACGCGCCACCCGTTTTGCTTATGATCGATTTTTGCCCAGTGCAGAGAAAACCAACGTTGTGATTAGGTTATATAAGGAATTCTTAAGGGTTGATATTTTATAATAGGCGTTACTTAATGCTTGGGCGTCGTGACAATTCTACTAATGCTGCCTATAAATATTGATGCGCTCCGTTGTTCTAAAATCAATGTTTTCTGTCGCAGCCTAGCGAATTGTCAACATGTCTTTATATAAAAATACTAATCGAGTTTATTTATGCCTTTACCTATCCCTGAGATGCCCGCCGCCTTAGATAAGTTTTTCGATGCCCATTTTTTTTTGCAATCTTTAGACACTCCTGAAGCAAGAGCAGCGATCTTAGAGATGCCTTACCCTCAAAATGAGATAGATCATGAAAATAAAATCATCGCGGCGATTAATGAGGGCGACTGGAAAGCCCTTTGCTATTATTATATTATCGATCCTACTCTATTTGTACGACTTGAATTTGTACGACTTGAAAAAGAAAAGTCCGGGTTATCTTCGTTGCATAAACACGTCTTGGCTGATAATCTCAATATGGTTCGTTTATTGCTGGTTATGGATCCGAAAGCCGTGCAAACTCCCCGAGAACCTCAAGACTATAGCGATGGCACATGGCCTTTGCAAGATGCACAATCACTCGAAATCGCTGAATTATTATATGTAGCTTATCCAGCCGCTTTAATGCAGGCAGATGAATATGGGCGCCTACCGATCCATTTTGCTGCCATGCGTAGAAATTTAGCATTAGTACGGTATTTTGGCGATTTCGAGCCAAAAACGCTGGTGATAAAGTCTAGCGGCTCCCGTTCATATACGCCTCTAACGCATGCTTTCTATTCTTCCCCTCGCACAACCACGCCAATAAACTTTCCGCTTGTCCAATACCTTCTTGAAAAAAACCCAGAAGTCTTAATCGTGGATTCGGATTGGCTGCACGTTGCAATCAATCATGGTTTTTTGAGAATGGCGCGCCCTTTTATCAGAAAATACCCTGATCTACTGAAAAGAGTTAATGCAGAGGGGTGCTTGCCGTTGCATACGGCGTTAATAAAATTAGAGCATTTAGGTGATGTGTCTTTAGTTAATCCAAAGTGGACGCGGCCTCAACAAGAATTACACCAATTTTTGATTGAACTGATGAAGCTCAATCCAGACAGCCTTGAAACCACTTTTTCTTATAGACGATACGCAACTACGTTATATGCTTCTCCTTTACAATATGCTTCTCCTTTACAGTGGGTGTTTGAGTATGAGTTGGGCTCGCTTGTGCTAACGATGTTAAAGATAAACCCTCGCGTTGCGCAGTACAAAGTCGCAAGCCCAAATAGCACCTCTTCTCTTTTGCTTTCTGCCGTTGAACATTGTGGTAGAGAGAATGAACCTCCTGAAATGGAAGAAATTCTCTCTCTATTAATCACGGGCGATGCCGAATCTTTGGATGCAGTAGGGGAAGAGGGGGATACTTATCGAGAAGACCTGTTTAAGGCGGCTGCTCGGCGCAGGACTTACTTGGCTTTGGATATGTTGGTACAGCGAGTTGAGTTACAAAACCCGGTTTCCTATGGTCGAGTATTACAAGTAGCCATTGCTGAGAGCAAGGCCCCCGAATTTAATACTTTTCGCTATCTCCTCGAAAAAAAACCTCGGGCGATCGACTATCAAAATAAAAAAGGAAATTCTATCCTTCACTGCTTAGTCAAGAAATTATTATACTGCTACACCTCTGCCAGGACCGAGGATCTAGCCGCTCGAATTGAGATGGTTGTTGACTGTAACCCTTCGCTCCTAGGCAGGGAAAATAAGGACCAAAAAACACCGTTAGCTTTGCTTATAAAGGCGTTTGATAAAGAAAAACAGAACAAGAATCGATTTTATTTTTTACCCAACTCTAAAAGCAACGTTAAGCCTTTCATATCCTATTTTTTATTAAGCTTAGCCGATGAGCTTGAAGCAAGAAAGATTTTATTGCAGGCTAAGGATGTTATTCGATTGTTAGGTTGTCTTTCAGAGAAGAGGTATAGAGAGGTTGTTTCTCAGTTTTTAGAAATTTTACTAGGGAAGCTTGATGTAAGAATTTCGCCTCCTCATAAGGTATCTCTACAATATGATAAAGAAAAACTACGTAATTTTTTTAAGTTATGCGATGAAAAAGAACAAGTCAGGCGCATTGGGCCACTTCTCATCAGCAGTATTTTTTCACAACGCCCACTGACTAAAGCGCAATCCGAGGCACAACCAGCGATAGAAGGGCTTGTCCTTTCTTGTTTAGATATAGTAGGGCAAAATCCCAACTTGGCTGGAAGAATCACCGAAGTCGAGCAGGCACAACTCCCGTCGCTATCTCACCATACCTGATAAGCATTAGCGAAATTTTTTAAAAGACTCTTTTGCTATGCAAAACGCG
Source organism: uncultured Gammaproteobacteria bacterium (assembly GCA_964471475.1). Lineage (GTDB taxonomy): Bacteria > Pseudomonadota > Gammaproteobacteria > CAISUE01 > CAISUE01 > JAJNBD01. The sequence goes on along the minus strand of CAYYFQ010000016.1, from coordinate 38,556 downwards.
TTATTGTGAACGGATGACGAATTACGCTGATCTAAGTTTCACGGATGAAGAGGTCTCCACAGTCGATTACGAGATCATTGATCTCTATTTTATACAAAAACCGAGATTTGCGATCTCGATTTTTGATAAAATTCTCATTATTATCAAGATTGGGTCATTATTGATGAAGTGCAAAAAATCCCTGCCATTTTAAATGAGGTGCATCGATTAATTGAATCGCGTGGTTTACGTTTTATATTAACGGGTTCTAGTGCAAGAAAATTACGTCAGCATGGCATAAACTTACTTGCTGGTAAAGCACTGACCTACCATATGTACCCCTTAACCGCATTAGAACTAGGTGATCAATTTGATTTCTCTCGTGCGTTAATATTTGGCCAATTTCCCATGGCTGTTTTAAGCCATGAGGTTGAAAAATATTTGTCAAGCTATGTTGCTACTTATCTTAAAGAAGAAGTTTTTCAAGAAGGCCTAACAAGAAATATTGCTTTGTTTACACGTTTCTTGGAAACCGCGAGTTTTTCTCAAGGAAAAATATTAAACTATACAGCCATAAGCCGTGAAATAGCGAGTAACCGCCATACGGTCAGTAATTTTTTTGATATTTTAGAGGATCTCTTAATTGCTTATCGTCTTCCGATCTTTACTAAACGTGCGAAACGTGAACTCGTCAATAGCCCTAAATTTTATTATTTCGATGCGGGTGTTTATCGTACTATTCGGCCTCAAGGTCCTTTAGACGTTACTGCTGAGATTGATGGCGCCGCTCTAGAAACTTTATTCTTACAAGAAGCCAAAGCCTATAATGATTATTTTAATCTAGGTTATCAGTTTTATTATTGGCGAACACGGGATAAAAAATACGCATGCGTGAGATTAAAAACGTCCGCCAGATGTTTGGCTAATGCTTGCACACCATAGCGTTCTGTCGCATGATGCTCTGCACCAATAAAATGAATACCTGATTCTCTCGCCAGATGGGCTGTTTGCTCTGAAGCTTCGCCTGATGGGAGTTCGCCTCAGTGCTTGTGTTATTTGTGCGATCAATTCTCTTCTCTTCCAAGCGCCCAAATACCTCGATAACATTCAATCGCAGTAATGTTGAACGTTCGGTGGTGCAAACGCATTAATACTTTTACTAAAAATGGCTGAATAAATGGTTCCACAATAAAGCATCTGCAGGCGCAGATATGTCCATGGTGTTGTCAAAATAACACCAGACAGACTTCGCTTTGGATGCTTTGATAGCAGAAATGTATGATTCCAAAAACGCTTTTTCATAATGACCTTTGTACCACCGAGAAAATCCGTGAAAACGAAAATAACAAGTTTTTCCTGTATCAATAAATGGAAAATGTAAGTTTGGTGCATTGACATTTACAAAGATAATATTTTTTTTTAGCAGTGTTTCTATTACCTCATCGCGCCACCAACTTTTATCTCGAAACTCAATTGCATTCATTTTTTCAGATGACAATTGTTTTACTATGATGTTCAATAACTCAGGATTATATTTCACCTGTTTGGGCAGTTGAAATAAAATATAGCCTAATTTATCTTCTAGGGCATCAGCGCGTTGATAAAAATCGGTCAGTAAAGATTCTGTTTGGTGAAATTTGTTAAAGTGTGTGATAGCGCGATTGGCTTTCAAGCTTAGTCGAAAATTTTGCGGCGTTTGTTCTTTCCAGCGCATTAATAAGGCTTCAGTTGGAAAGCGATAAAAAGTGTTGTTCACTTCTACAGAATTGAAGCGTTGAGCATAAAAATCAAACCATTTTCCTTGAAGAAGTTCCGGTGGGTAAAATTCCCCTCGCCATTCAGGATATGACCAACCAGAACAGCCCGTATATATCTGCATAGAAAACCCTCTCGTCAGCCGTTGTGATTCCGCATTATGCCTGCGGACAAGGTGTGGATTCAATAGTAATGTTATTTTTCATGATTATTGCTTGGAAGTAATTTTAAGATAGTAGCATTACTGTTTGTGATTTCAATTTTTTTCACGGACGATGATTTTCCGCGAAGAATATTTATACTACTTTTGGGAACGTCAAAATATTCAGCTAAAAATTTTACCAATGTTTGGTTAGCTTTTCCATCAACGGGCGTGGCTTTAATGGCAATTTTGAGATGTCCATTGTGCCAACCGATGATTTTATTTTCTTTCGCGTTCGGTTTAATCTGTACGTTTAATTTATGTGGTTGCTGCGTCATCGTAGTAATGCTTGTAGAATTTTTATGTAATAGTGTAACTTAAAATAAGATATAATAATTTTCAATTTGATCATGAGCGCTGAAAGGAGCGATTGTCACGATGGATGTGATGGATCAAACTGTCGAAAAATAGATAATCGATTATTTTCAGAAACCCCATGGCATATTAAGTTTTGCCTGCTAGTGATAGGATAAGGCTACTGCAAATACTCTGGAGACTTCGGCAAGCTTGCAAAATCACCTATATCATGTTGAATAATTAATCGACCTTTTGTATTTTTCAAGATCCCATCAATCCGCTCCATCGAAGCAAGTGTGTCCGCTCGGTTTGCATTGAAAACTGGGACTAACTTATACCGATAAGCGGCGCGTGAGTGATAGACATCTCCTGATAAAACAACCACACCTGATTTTGCTAGTTGAAGTTGCAAGGATTGATGCCCAGGTGTATGTCCTGGTGTGCGTATAATCAAAACGCTACCGTCACCAAATACATCATAATCATGGTCTAATAATTTTTTGGGCATAGTTTCTAAATAAGAATAGAGTGAATCTTTCACAGCCATAGGGGGTGGGTTATTTTGGATTGAAGCATATTCTTTACGTTGCATAAGTAAGGTGCTATGCGGAAACAAGCTAATATTGCCGGTGTGATCAAAATGCGCATGCGATACGGCAACATATTTAATGTCATTAGGCGCTAATTTTAAGGCTTTCAATTGATCCGCCAAGGAAACAGGCACAATCAAGCTTACCCCATATTGACTACTCTCAGTTACATGGCCGACATATTGATCTCCCAAGCCTAAATCCCATAATAACCAATCATTATTATGCTTCACTAAAAAACACGGATCAGCAAGTTTGGTAGGTGTGTGAGAATAATAATCTGTATCAGAAAAAGACGCATTGTCGTGGACATTAATATAGCCACAGTTTAGGGTATATAATCGCACATCTGGTGCCGCGGCATAGGCATTCAAGGCTAATAATGCTGACGTGCCTAACAAAAAATGCAAAACTCTTTTCATTTTTTTTCCTCGAGCTAATGGGAAGACTATTTTAACGCAATTTTTGCTTAGATAATATTATTTGTTTTTGGACTTTAACCTCCGTACCAGGGCAAGCGCATATTAAATTTCATCTTGCGATGAACGCCTTCTGTAATCCCATTGTTTTTTATAAGTCGCCATATACGCACAATCTCTTCTCGTCATTGAGATAATCTTTTTTCCCAGGTCACTAGGTTCTTAAAAGAGTTTTTTTAAAGCGCTTTGACTATTTTTCAGGATGCTTGTAAATTCAATTTCAAAGAAAAGTTATGTTATCATTTCGCATTAAAAAACGTCGAATATTTCAAGTTTGATACGGAATGAAAAATTCGAAAAGATGCAAAAAAAAATACATATTAAGGATTTGCTTGTGCTCGACAGCGGAGACACACTGATAAATAATTTTACCGCCAGCGCTTACAGTAAAATATTCTGGATTGAAGCTTTGCGGTTGCCGCCGGAAGAACAATTTCGTTATCACGTTTACGGCATTTTTCATTATTCTACGCCACCTGATTTTTTGCGCTTAGAAATGGCGCTGCAGATTTTGGTGAATACGAATTATCATTTGCGTACAACGTTTGTTGAACAGAATGAGGCATTGCGGCAAATCATTAAACATGATCAGGTGGCGGAGCTCACTTATTACTCAGTCAATCATGACGAGCAGTTTCACACGATATTGAAACAAGCGATTTCTCAGCCTTTTGATCTTGCTCAAGGTCCCTTATTTCGCTTTGTTTTAATTTTCCATGAGCAAACGCAAATAACTACCTTTTTGCCAATTTTTCACCACATCATTTTGGATGGGACCCAATTTGATGCCTTAATGGATCGGATTGGGTGTTATTATCATCATCCCATTGATTTGGATAGTAGAGATACAGCTGAGCTTAATATTCTCAAAGAATATTTACTTGAAGAAAAAGAGTTAATAAAAAAAAGCAATGTTCAATTTTGGATAGATAACTTAAATCAATATCCGTTACAAATTCACTTCCCACCGAGCTGTTATGGGGCTCGCAACAAAGCTGAAGCAGTTCATCAATTATATCTGTTAGAGCAAGAACTTTATGTTCGCTTAAAGCATTTTAGTCTGCAAAATAAGGTTTCACTCTTTCATATATTAAAAGCGGTATGGGCTATTTTAATTAGTATGTATGCTAATCAAGAAGAGCTTGTGATTTCTTTTCCGGTGAATATGCGAGGTAAGAAATATATTCAGTTGAAAGGTGCTTTTGTGAATACGCCGTTTTATTTTTTTGAACGTGTAGGAACTTTTCTTGAGTATGTAATGACAGAAAAAGAAAATAGTGATTTAAGAAATCATTGGGCTGTCAGTAGAATCGATATTATTTCTGCTTTAAAAGAAAAATCACATGATTTTGCGGTGTCTTTTGCTCAGTCGGACTTATTTATTTATGGTCCGGTGCTTGATGCTACGCCTGAATCAATGTCGCATCGATTAGTGGGGGGGCTTGGGGGAGCCAAGCTTGGGTTTTTTTATCAAGAAAAAGAAAATGTATTGCACTACGGATTAATTGGCTTTCCTGAATGGGTGGATGAGGCTTTGTTAAAACAAATGCATCAACATTTTGACATATTGTTAGAAAAAGTATTAACTGAACCGACGCTTTCCTTGAAAACACTTTCGTGCCTGAGCGATGAAGAGCATAACACCATAACGTCCAGATGGAATAAAACAGAGCCTCGTTATCCGACGAATAAAACCATTCATGAATTATTTGAAGAACAATCGGCAAAGATGCCAGATCAAATTGCGCTTGTTTGTGAAGAGAGAAAGCTCACCTATCGTGAGCTGAATGAAAAAGCGAATCAATTGGCGCATTATTTGAAAAAAACATATACCATAAAAGCAGATAATTTAATCGCGGTATGTTTAGAACGTTCAGAACAAATGGTTATCTCGTTTCTTGCAATATTAAAATCTGGCGGGGCTTACGTACCCATTTCTTCACGTCATCTTGATGATCACAATTGTTATCTGTTTGACGAGTCTTCAATAAAAATGATCATTACGCATCAAGCGCATAAAAATAAATTTACTAATGAAGTCAGCGCGCTTTTTTTGGAGACTCAAGAAACACAAAAATTGCTGAGTATGCAACCTGTCATTAATCTCGATCACTCGAGGAGTGCCAATCATCATCTTGCGTATGTGATTTATACCAGTGGTACAACAGCAAAACCCAAAGGGGTGATGATTGAACACCGAAATGTTGTTTCATTAACAAAAAAACCGGGTTACCTCACTGTCTGCCGTGAACATGCCATCGTACAGTTAGCTGATATTGCTTTTGATGCGGCCACTTTTGAAATTTATACTGCTTTGCTCAATGGGGCGACATTATTTATACCTAAAGATACATTGAGTTTGTTTGCTTATCCAGAGCACTTTAAAAATTATTTAGTAGAAAATAAAATTAATATCCTCTGGTTAACAAAAACACTTTTTGATCAGTTGTATCTTTCTTCAAAAAATATTTTTAATACCATAGAGTATTTGCTCATTGGTGGGGAGCCATTAAATTATGCGTTAGTACAAGCTTTATTGAAGTCACCAGATAAACCTAAGCATCTTTTGAATGGCTATGGCCCCACAGAAAGTACAACATTTAGTACTGTTTATCCAGTGAGTGAAGACGATATCATCAATCTGCGAAGTATTCCGATTGGAAAAGCTATTTGCGGTAGAACGGGTTATATTTTAGATCGACATCTGAATCTCCTTCCAATAGGTGCTATTGGGGAATTATACGTGGGTGGTGCTGGTTTAGCTCGCGGCTATCTGAAGCAACCTCAATTAACTGACGAAAAATTCATCGCCAATCCTTTTCAAGAAAATGATCGCCTTTATAACACAGGTGATCTAGCTCGGTACTTGCCTGGTGGCAATATTGAATATATAGGGCGCAATGATGGCCAAGTTAAAATTCGAGGTTACCGAGTTGAACTGACGGAGATAGAAAAAAAATTATTGGATTACCCTGAAATCAAGCAAGCAGTGGTTCTGGCTTTTGAGCAAAAAACATCTTACAGCAAATATCTTGTTGGCTATTATGTAGCTGATCATGCGCTAGATCATAATGCCATAGTTGTCACACTTGAAAAGTCGTTGCCTGACTATATGGTGCCATCGATCTTAGTCCATGTGAAGAGTTTTCCTCTGACAACAAATGGAAAATTGAATATCAAAGTATTGCCGCAACCAGCGTGGTCAGATGCTGATAACTTTGTAGCGCCACGCAATGCCATAGAAAAACAGCTTTGTGGTATTTATGCGGAAATTTTTTCGCTTCCATATGAGTGCATAAGTATACGCGCAAATTTTTTTGCTTTAGGTGGAAATTCCATTCTTGCGATTCAATTGGCGCATCGTTTAAGTCGAATGTTGGATGTTTATTTGCCGATAGCTGAAATTTTTCGCGCAAAAACGATTGAAGCATTAGCGAAATTTATTGAGACGATCACGACAAAAAAGATGATCATTCCTGCTGCCGAAGCATCAATGAATTATCCATTATCTTTTGCCCAAGAAAGTCTTTGTTTTATCGAGCAATATGAGCATGGCGAAGGAGCTTATCATATCCCAAACGTCCTGAGATTAAGCGAAGACATTTCTCTTTCAGCCTTAACGCAAGCGCTACAATCTATTGTGGAACGTCATGAAATTTTACGCACTTTCTTTATCCAAGATGATACGGGAAAGTATTTTCAATGCATTCAAAAAACACCACTGACAATTTCTACTCTATCATGTAAAACATGGGATGAATATCAGCAATATCTTAATGAGGATGTAAATAGACGATTTAATTTAAGCACTGAGTATCCAGTACGTGTGTGTTTGTATGAAGTGGTAGAAAATAAAGCGCATTATTTATTGGTGAACATGCATCACATCGCGAGTGACGGCTGGTCTATCGATATTTTTCAAAAAGAATTGCTAGCTTATTATGAATATTATCATCTGAATAAATTGTTTTTCTTACCAACGCTTTTGATTCAATATAAAGATTTTGCGGTATGGCAACGAAATGATTTTTCCGCGGATCGATTTGAAAAACAATTGAATTATTGGCGCGCACGTTTGGCAGATTGTGAAACATTGTATCTTGCAATAGATAAACCTAGACCCTCTCAGCTAAGCTACGCCGCAACCACATTTCCCTTTGTTTTATCGTCTGAGCTTTCTATCCAATTAAGAGGTTTTGCTCAATCGCACGGATATACTTTATATACTATTCTTCTTGCAGGGTTTTACGTGTTGCTCAATCAATATAGTGGACAAGAAGATATTATGCTTGGCACACCAATGACGAACCGATCCCACGAAGCTACCCAAGATTTAATTGGTTTTTTTGTGAACATGTGGGTGCAGCGCGAACAGCTTGATGTGCATCAATCTATTGTGCAGTTAATGGCGCAGATTCATCAGCATCTGATTGAAGCACAGCAAAATCAAGATATTCCTTTTGAGCACTTAGTCCAAGCTATCGGGGAGGAGCGTGATACAAGTCGACATGCTTTATTTCAAGTCACCTTTGCGGTTCAAAATTTTGGTCAAAAAAATGAAGCATTTGCGCAGTATTTTCATCAGATAAACATCGTACAACCAATGACGGCGTGTGATCTTGGATGTCTTATCGATGATTCTCAATCAACGCTTCGCGGCATGATGCTTTATGATGAAAATCTTTTTACCGAATCGACGCTTGAACGCTTCGCAAATAATTATATGGCGATTCTGTCGCAAATGGTTAATGATACTGATAAACCATTAAAAGCGTATGACATATTGGCGCTTGAAGAATATCAGGAAATAGTTTATGGCTGGAATTTACCCGACAATAGCTACACAATAGATAAAAGCATTAGCGAAATTTTTGAAGCACAAGTTGAGCGAACGCCGGACAATATTGCTATTGTTTATGAAAATAACTCTCTCACTTATAACGAATTAAATCAAAGAGCCAATCAATTAGCGCATTATTTAAAAAGATTTCATGTCAGTATTGAAACGCCAGTGGGTATTTTTATGGAGCGTTCAGTAGATATGATTATTGGTATTTTAGGGGTTTTAAAAGCGGGGGGCGCCTGCGTGCCTTTGGATATAGCAGAACCGCATGAGCGGTTGTTAGCTATCTTGGATGATACAAAACTATCTATCATACTGGTTGATGAAAAATCAAACCGATTGGTTGATCTTTCTTCAGATCTTATTTTTTGTGATGTAACACAAAAATTTTTAGAACCAACGCAGAATATTACCCGTCATCACAATATTAACTATCTTGCTTTTTTAGTTTACACATCAGGGTCTACTGGTGTCCCTAAGGGTGTGATGTTATCTCATCGTACTTTTTCTAGATGTGAATATTGGGCAAAAGATGTTTTTTGTTTTACTTCAACAGATAAATTTCTTTTCAAATCAATTCGTGCTCCTGAAGAGTTTTTATTTCCACTCTTTATTGGTGCTTCTTTGGTCATTGCGCCCCCTAATGCTGAAATAGATCCTGCTTTATTTGTTCGTACCATTCTAAAAAACAAAATTACTGTTGCTAATTTTACGCCGTCTTTTTTACATGTATTACTCGGTCATATCGGGCTTGAAGAAAATGTTGATTTGAAACATGTTTTTTGTGCAGGAGAATTTTTGTCGGTCGAATTGCAAAATCAATTTTTTTCTCGGTTGTCTGCTTATTTGTATAATTTTTATGGCTTAGCAGAAGCCCCGTACACAACTTATAGAAAATATGACAAGCCTGAAATAATGAGTTTAATTGGAAGGGCGGTCGATGCCAAGGTGTATATTTTAAACTCAATGCGACAACCTGTACCCATTGGCGTTATTGGAGAATTATATGTTGGGGGTATAGGGTTAGCTCATGGTTATTTAAATCGACCGGAATTGATGGCGGAGAGATTTATTCCCAATCCTTTTGATAAAGAAACTTATCTTTATAAAACAGGAGATCTGGCTCGATATTTTACTGATGGCAATATTGAATACATAGGGCGTAAAGACTTTCAAGTAAAGGTGCGAGGTTTTCGAGTGGAGCTTGGAGAAATCGAGCATCGATTGCTGCAATACCCGGGAATTAAACAAGCGGTAGTTTTAGCTCAACAGCATCAGAAAAATAGCATTTATCAATATTTGGTTGGTTATTATGTGGCAGATACCATTTTAGATGAGGCTGATATCTTGAATTATTTGTCACGTTATTTGCCCGACTATATGATTCCCGCCGTCTTAGTTTATTTAGAAAAATTTCCTTTGAACGTGAATGGTAAACTCAATAGAAAAGCACTTCCTCAAGCGAGACGAGAAAAAATTGATATCTATGTTCCGCCATGCAACATAATAGAGCAGCAGATTTGCGATATGTATGCGGAAATGTTTTCTGTCAATAGCATCGGTGCGCAGAGTAATTTTTTTCAACTTGGTGGAAATTCTTTGTTGGCTATCCAAATGGCGCATCGCTTAAGTCGGCGATTTAATATTCATTTTCAGGTGTCCGAAATTTTTCGCTCAAAAACGATATCGCAATTAGCAAAATCAATTGAAACCATCACCACAAAAAATATCATCATCCCTCCTGCTAACGAGCTCACCCATTACCCATTGTCTTTTGCTCAAGAGCGTCTATGGTTTATTGAGCAATATGAGGAAGGTACATCGGCTTACCATTTACCAAGGCTCGTGAAATTAAAAAAAGACGTTTCTTTAGATGCTGTAATGCAAGCGTTTCAATCTATTGTTGCTCGCCATGAGATTTTGCGCAGCTTGTTTTCTCAAGATGAAACGGGTAAAGAGTACCAGTTGATTCAAAAAACGCTGCTAAACATTCAAATACGATCTTGCAAGACATGGAATGAGTGTAAACAATACCTCACAGATGATATAAATAAGCCCTTTGATTTAAGAAGCGAGTTTCCGATACGTATCTGCGTATATACCGTACGGGATGCCAAAGAAAATTATTTGCTTGTCAATATGCACCATATTGCAAGTGATGGGTGGTCGACTGATATTTTTCAGCAAGAATTGATTTCCTATTATGAGCATTATCATTTTAATAAGCCACTGAGCTTGCCCAATTTGCCCATTCAATATAAAGATTTTGCTATGTGGCAAAGGGAATATTTATCAGGCACAGAGCTTGAGAAACAATTAACTTATTGGAGTAAACGATTATCAGGATATGAACCGCTACATTTAGCGACAGACAAACCAAGAACAACGGAAGTTGGTTATGCGGGAGCTAATCTTACTTTTCATTTTACATCGCAGCTATCAACACAATTGCGAACTTTTGCAAAAATGCATGGGTATAGCATATACACTGTTCTTTTAGCTGGATTTTATGTATTGCTTAATAAATATAGTGGACAAAAAGATATTATTTTGGGGAGCCCAATTGCTAATCGACATTATGAAATAACTAAAGATTCAATAGGATTTTTTGTCAACATGTTGCTTCATCGAGAGCAATTGAATACAGATCTGTCTGTTACACATTTAATGGATCAAATCCACCAACATCTTATTGAAGCACACCAGCATCAAGATATTCCTTTTGAAAGATTGATACAAGAATTAAATGTCGTGCGTGATATTAGCCGTCATCCTTTGTTTCAGGTTATGTTTGCCGTGCAAAGCTTTGGACAAAAAGAAGGACAATATGCACGCTACTACGATGTGGTGGATATTACAAAGCTCCATGCTGTAACACGTTTTGATTTAGAATTTTCAATTGATGATTCTTCATCGAATTTTCAAGGGATGGTTACTTATGCGACAAATCTTTTTTATGAATCCACGATGCGACGATGGGTAGAGCATTATAAAAATATTTTGACTCAGATGATGGAAGAGTCTTCCAAGCGATTAAGTATGTATCAAGTGCTTAGCGCGATGGAGTATCAGCAATTGATTTATGATTGGAATCACACAGAGCAAAACTACCCGCAGCAAAAAATGATTCATCAGTTGTTTGAAGAGCAAGCTCAGCGCACACCAAATCATATTGCACTTGTCTATCAAGATGTAAAACTTACTTACAAAAAACTGAATGAAAGAGCGAATCAACTGGCACACTATTTGCGTAAGAGATATGCTATTGAAGGCGATGATTTAATTGCTTTGTGTATAGAGCGTTCTTGCGACATGATTATTACCATTCTAGGCGTTTTGAAGTCTGGTGCAGCTTATGTACCTATTGATCCGGCATATCCTGAAGAACGTATTTGTTATATTCTTCATGACGCCCAAGCAAAAGTGGTTATTACTCAGCAAAATTGTCTTGCGATTAGCGAGAAATTTAAATGTGATTTTTCTACACTCATCATAGATTCTGAAGAAACATGTCAGCTACTTAAGCAACAAAATTTTGCTAATGTCCATTCTGTGGGGAACGCTCAACAGCTTGCTTATGTTATTTATACAAGTGGTACTACTGGAAAGCCAAAAGGTGTAATGGTAGAGCATCGAAGTGTTATCAATACATTATTCGCTTTAAAAAAAGTCTATGATTTTAAAGCGAGTGAAAAATCTGCTGCTTTTACTCATTATGTTTTTGATGTTTCCGTATCGGAATTTTTTAGCGCTTTATTGAATGGAGGAGAGCTGCATTTATTGAGTGAAGCAACAAGAAAAGATGTGGGGTTATTGAGTGCCTATCTTCAATCTCAGAGTATTCACTATGTATATTTGCCTCCAGCATTATTATCTTTATTACCTAAAATAGATTATAAATATTTACGAGGCATTATCTATGCTGGAGAAGTATGTGATGTATCGACAGGAAGTTATTGGTCTCGTGCATGCAAACTATTTAACTATTATGGACCAACAGAAACCAGTATTTACGCATTAGGAAAACAAGTGATCCAAGGCGATGTTCATTTAATTGGTAAGCCTATTGCTAACATGCGTGTATATGTCTTAGATAATGATTTAAACCCAGTTCCCTTGGGTGTTATTGGAGAATTGCATATTGCTGGCGTAGGGTTGGCACGTGGTTATTTAAATCACTCTGAATTAACGGCGGAAAAATTCATTGTAAATCCATTTCAAAAAAATGCGTATCTTTATAAAACGGGTGATTTAGTTCGCTATTTACCCGATGGAAATATTGAGTATGTTGGGCGTAAAGATTTTCAAGTAAAGATACGTGGTTTTCGTGTGGAGCTTGGAGAAATCGAGCATCAATTACTTCAATACCCTCGGATTAAGCAAGCTTCTGTTTTAGTTCAACAGCATCAGAAAAAAAGTAGTATTCATCAATATTTGGTTGGTTATTATGTGGCAGATATAGCGTTAGATGAAGACGACATTTTAGATTACTTATCACGCCATTTGCCCGAATACATGATACCTAACACCTTAGTGCCTTTAGAAAAACTCCCTTTAAACATCAATGGTAAGCTTGATAGACAAGCACTCCCTCAACCTGCGTGGAAAAACATGGGCGATTATTTGGCGCCTCGAAATGTCATAGAAGAATATATTTGTGATATTTATGCAGAAATGTTTTCCCTTCCTGCAGATAGCATCAGCGTCCAAGAAAATTTTTTTCGACTAGGTGGGAATTCGCTTCTGGCTATTCAAGTGGCTCATCGTTTAAGTCGACGCTTTGATGTGCATTTCCCTATTGCTGAAATTTTTCGTACAAAAACGATAGCGCAATTAGCAAAATCGATTGAAACCCTAACAACAAAAAATATCATTATCCCTCGTGCAGAAGAGTTGGCTTATTATCCTTTATCTTTTTCTCAAGAACGTCTGTGGTTTATTGAGCAATATGAGCAAGGAACAGCAGCTTATCATATGCCCAGGCTTGCAAAATTAACTGAAGGTGTATCTTTGGAGGCTTTAACGCAAGCACTGAAGTCTATTGTGGCGCGCCATGAAGTTTTGCGTACTTTATTTGTTCAAGATGTGTTAGGAAAAGATTACCAATGGGTTCGAGACGAACCACTCAATATTCATATTCGATCTTGTAAAACATTTGATGAATATCAACAGTATCTCAAAGATGATGTGAATACGCCGTTTGATTTAAGAAGTGAATATCCGATACGAATATGTCTGTATAACGTGTTGGAGCTCAATGAGAGGTATCTACTCGTCAATATGCACCACATTGCAAGCGATGGATGGTCTATTGATATTTTTCAAAAAGAAGTGGTGGCTTATTATGAGCATTATCATTTTAATAAGCCACTGAGCTTGCCAAATTTGTTCATTCAATATAAAGATTTTGCTGTGTGGCAAAAAAGACGTTTGTCGGGGGATAAATTTGAGAAGCAGCTGACTTATTGGCAAAATCGATTGGCTAACTATGAAATGTTACAGCTACCGATGAGTAAACCAAGACCTGCTCGGTTGAGTTATGAGGGTAATACTTTCTTTTTTTATTTCACAGAAGAATTATCTTCACAGCTTCGTGCATTTGCTCAAAAGCATGAGTTTTCCTTATATGTTGTTCTTTTGTCTGGCTTTTATCTGCTTATGCATCAATGCAGTGGTCAAAAAGATATTATGCTTGGCACTCCTGTTGCTAATCGGCATTATGAATCGCTGAAAGATTTAATAGGTTCGTGTGTTAATGTCATAGCTCAACGAGAGCACTTGGATGTCGAAAAGTCGATAATTTATTTAATGACCCAAGTTCATCAACACCTTATTGATGCTCAACGCTATCAAGATATTCCTTTTGAACAACTGATACAAAAATTAAACGTAGAGCGTGATATTAGTCGTCACCCTTTATTTCAAGTCATGTTTTCTGTGCAAAGTTTTGGTTTGAAAGAGGAAAAATTTGCACACTATTTGGAATCTGTTGACATAACCGATATTCATCCTATTACTCGGTTTGATATATCGTGTTTTATCAGCACGGCTAAATCTACATTCAAAGGATTAATCTCTTATGCTACTCATCTTTTTGATGAATCGGTTATGCAGCAATTGTTGCAGCATTACATTCATATTCTTACCCAAATGCTGAATGTGCCCAATCAATCATTAGATGCTTATCAAGTAATAAGTGGGTGGGACCAAATAAAACAGCATTCTTCAGTTGATAGGTTCCCTAATAAAGCGGAGGTTGTGTGTGTTGCGCCGCGCGATGAATTTGAGAGAAAAATAGGCCGTGTTTTTTCAGAAATACTTGCTTTATCAATGGACTCCATCAATGTGTGTGCTGATTTTTTCCAATTAGGTGGAAATTCTGTTTTGGCTATGCAGCTGGCTTCACGTTTGAGTCAATGCGTTGGTCAAGATTTTTCCATTACTGAAATTTTTCGAAGTAGAACTATTGAAAAGTTAGCGAAGTCATTACAAAAAATATCCTTTCCTTTGGAAATAGAAAATTTTATTGTTCCGCTTCGAGAAGCTGACCCGAAACATCCTTTGTTTATTATTTCTGGGGGTCATGGTGAAGGTTTTATATCTTTTATGCCGATAGTGGACTCGTTGAAATTTGACGGGTCCATTTATGGTATTCGCTCTCGCGTGTTTGACCCGCATTGGACAATACCAAAAACATTGCGTGAGCAAGCGGAAGCTGTATTTAAATCCATTAGAAAGATACAGCCAAAGGGTCCTTATTATTTTTTGGGTGCATGCATTGGAGGCTCGTTAGCTGTTCAGCTCCAGCAATTAGCAGAAGAAGCGCGGGAAACTCCCGGGGTTGTTTTTTTAATCAATAGCCGCCCACTCTTTAACCAGCCGTTTGATCTGACTTCAGAAACTATTTTAGTGAAAGTTAAAAATTATTATTATCGTTTAAAAGAGTTTCATTTGACGTCGAAAGCAACTTTTTTCAGTAAAGTGAAATATATATTTAAAAGAGGTTATCTTGAAATTTATCATGGCGTCTTAGCCAAATCTGAAAAATATTATCGCTTATTATATTCAGGAGACCCCGTATGGCTTCAAAGTGAACTTCATTTGTTACTTTCTTCGGACGAAAATACGCCAGAATTAACATTCAACAATTGGAAATCTTTTTTTGATAAAGACGTTTATCTTTATCCTTTGAATGGTACTCATGCTTCCATCTATACTGAAGAAAGCGCTGCAATAGCGGCTATTATTGATGAGAGTTTATTAGACCTCTTTTGAAACTCTACTCCTGCGGAAAATTTGTGCGTCGGTTCGGTGCTTGAATCCTCATCTACTCGCATGTACACTCCGGTTCTGCACTCTGAGCCTCCTTCAACTTTTCTCGCAGGAGCGAGTTTCGAAAGAGGTCTATTGTGTTTGTATGCGCTTCGCGCATTTTTACACTCCTCACCGCTTCGACGCCTGCGGCGTCTTACCACCTCTCCCGCAAGGAAAGAGGCGATTCTGAGGAAATTTTTCTACCTCACAGCGCCAATATCTCAGAAATGCTGGAAAATATTTTTTCTTGACTAATCCATCGGAGTGCTCCTATTCGAGTTAACTTATATGTAACACGTGGATTTGCACCACAAAGATAAATGTTTACTTGGCGTTTATGAAACTTTTCCAGAATTTCTAAAAAAGTTTCTAGCCCTGTCATATCAATAAAAGGAACTTCCTCTAAACAAAAAATAATATTTTTTGCATCCGTATGTGTTACCTCTAAAGCATGTTCCATTTTTTCGGCCACCCCAAAAAACAAAGGACCTTGAATCCGATAAGCGATCGTATCAGAAGGAAGATGGCTGTCTGCAATATGTTGAGGAAGGCTTTCCAGTTTGACTGATTGAGTCATACGACGCATAAAAAATAGCATTGCTAAAATAACGCCGATATTTACTGCTACCACTAAATTGACAAATATTGTTAAGAAAAAAGTGATTAGCAACACGACGGCATCGTAGCGAGGAGCAAATTTTAAGGTATGAATGAAATGTGGGATATCACTCATATTATAAGCTACTACAAACAGGATGGCAGCTAATGAGCAAAGAGGAATATTGCTAGCAAGAGGCGCTAACAATACTAAGATGGCAAGCAATAAACAAGAATGCACAATTCCAGCAAGAGGGGAATTTCCACCATTGCGTATATTAGTTGCAGTGCGTGCAATGGCGCCCGTGGCAGCAAAGCCGCCAAATAAGGGTGAAAAAATATTTGCTAATCCTTGGCCAATTAATTCTTGATTAGAATTATGTCGGGTGCCCTTCATCCCGTCTGCAGCTGCGGCAGATAACAAAGATTCTATGGCGCCTAATAAAGCAATAGTAAATGCCGGTTGTATTAAGATGAGACATTCGCTGCTTGTTAAGTGCGGCCATTGGAACACAGGTAAGTGTTGTGGAATGGCTCCAAAAGTTGATCCTAAAGTGGCGACATTTTTAAAATGAAAAATTGATTGAATAAGTGTGACAACAACCATGGCAACTAAAGGGCCGGGGAGGCGTTTAAAAATTTTAGGAGTAATTAAGATGAATGCAATGCTCAGTATTCCTAAAAGACTTGTGCTTAAGTTTAAAGTGGAGAAGTTTTTTATGAGTAAAACACTTTTTTGATAAAAGTTAGCGTCTAGAGGAATATGAACTTGCAAACCTAAAAAATCTTTCCATTCTCCTACAAAAATAATTACTCCGATGCCACTCGTAAACCCTACAATGACTGGGTCGGGAATAAACTTAATAACATTCCCTAAACGCATGATCCCCATAAGAATCAAAATAACCCCTGCCATTAAAGTGGCTACTTGTAAACCTGCAATACCATAACGTGCGGTGATGCTGGCCAAAATTACAATAAAAGCACCTGTCGGGCCTGCAATTTGCACTCGACTTCCACCAAAAATACTGACAAAAAAACCCGCCACGATAGAAGTATATAACCCTTGAACAGGAGTTGCGCCCGAAGCAATAGCAAAAGCCATTGCTAGTGGTAAAGCAACAACACCAACGATTAAACCTGCAACGATATTGGGAAATATATTATTTCGTTGAAATAATTTGGCTTTGTAAGCGGCAACAATGGCGAACATAAATGTATCCGAAGTGAAGGTCAATGAAATTTGATACAATGCATTTTATTTTATCTTGACAATAATTGCTATTACTAAAATTATTATTTGATTCGTTATGGTTACTTATCTCTTTCCTGGGCAAGGTTCTCAAGTAAAAGGCATGGGAGCTCCACTTTTTATCCACTTTAAAGACTTGATTACAAAAGCTGATGCTATCTTAGGGTATTCGGTAGAGGAATTGTGCATGGAAGATCCTCATGATTTATTGGGTCAAACACAATATACACAGCCGGCGCTGTATGTGGTGAACGCGTTGAGTTATTTCTATCGGCAGGCTACTATGGCGCAGCAACCTTGTTTTTTAATTGGCCATAGTTTGGGTGAATATAATGCTTTATTAGCGGCTGAAGTTTTTGATTTTGAAACAGGTTTGCGTTTAGTACAAAAACGTGGAGAATTGATGAGTCAAGCGATCAACGGTGCGATGGCGGCGGTGATTGGGCTCTCTAAAGAAAAAATCACGGAGGTTTTGAAAGAAAACCAATTAGATCAGATAAGTCTTGCTAATGATAACTCCTATTTGCAATTAGTTATTTCAGGTGAGAAAACGCAAATGGAAAAAGCTATTCCCGTTTTGGAAATTGCCGGGGCTAAAATGCTAGTAGTTCTCAAAACAAGTGGTGCTTTTCACTCACCATTAATGCTGGAAGCGCAACAACAATTTGCGGTATTCATCACGTCTTTTTCTTTTAGTGCGCCAAAAATTCCTGTGATTGCCAATGTGAATGCCAAGCCTTACGCAGCTAATGATATTCAAGTTAATTTAATTCAACAAATGACACATGCCGTTCGCTTTACAGAATCCATTGAGTATGCGATGGCACGCGGCGAAGAAGAATTTGTGGAGGTGGGGCCAGGAAACGTACTTACGAAGTTAGTAAAACGAATTAAAAATAAGCAATAATCCATCTTATTTATGTTCTCGTCTTCCTCATATTTGACAATTAGTGGGTTAATCATTCAGAATGACAGAAAGCATGGAATGCTTGCTGAAATAATTCTTATTTTCAGTTTCTAGTGCAACTTAACAATACCAATAAAAAATTGTAACTCGACTTCTGGTTTAGTTTGAACTTCAAGTAAATGTTTAGCGCGTGTTCCGCAAGTATTATTTGGCAGCAAAAGAAGCGAACTCGGTCAATTTTTGTGATTATCTTCGGTCAAGATGTTCAATAGAGGTCTAATATTCGCCTCGGATAATTGCAAAAAGCGCCGTGATTATCCTCTTTTTCTCGTCAAACCATATTGTGCCAATCGGTGTAATGCTAATTTAATGAGGAGGTTCTTATGTACATTCACAATTTTTTGGAAACACTTTCACAAACTCCTTTCTTTCAAGATAATTTGTTAGAGATTCAAAAACAAGTACAGAATAAGGAAGCTCAAGGGTATCCTATGATTGAAGTGTTAAAGAAGCATCAAGCGGTTATTGACCACGCGATTTCGCAAACCCCACTTGAAATTCAAGCTAAAATCCAGCCTGTTTATGAGATACTACTAAGATATGTAAAACATTCTCAGGAAGCTCGCTATAAAGCCCATTTATTACAAAAATATCTCGTGGCTGGAAATTGTATGGGGGTCGCGATTGGCATAGAGCTTGGGGTTGATGTGAATAGTCGCATGGCTTATGCGGCGCGTCTGTTTCGCCCAGCTCGAATTCGGGGCTTTTTACAATTGCTCTCGTTAAAATTACCTACGGCATGGTTTGATCATCTGTATTGCTGCACCCCATTAATTTTGGCATCTTTGTTGGGTCATAGGGATATTGTAAAATATTTAGTGCAACAGGGAGCTGATATTAATGCGCAGACAAAACGAGGCTACACGGCTTTAGATTTATCGAGTAGGCGTCAGCATGGGGACATAGAAAATTACCTGATTAAGCAAGGTGCCTTAAGAAATTTAACCAGTGACAAGGAAATGGAGGTTTTTTTAAATCTAAATTTGAGGTACCAGTAGGGCGTTTTGACAATTCGTTCTGCCAAGACAGAAAGATTTTTTAATTTACAAATAGGAGATTTTCATGAGTGTTAATTTTAAACCGGAAGGCTATCACACGGTTACCCCTTATTTAGTGGTGGGAGATGCTAATAAGCTACTTACTTTTTTGGAAGCGGCTTTTGATGCCAAAGAGATGGAAAAGATGTGTGATGGTGCAGGCGACATACTGCATGCGGAAGTTAAAATAGGAGATTCAATGGTGATGTTAGGTGGTAAGAAGGATGCTCCAAAAAGTAACGTGATGTTGTATTTATATGTAAAAGATACCGATGCCGTGTATCACAAAGCGGTAGCTGCGGGGGGTATTTCCATATTAGCTCCTATGAATCAATTTTATGGTGATCGAAATGCTGCTGTAGAAGATGCTTTTGGTAATCAATGGTGGATTGCAACGCGAGTGGAAGATGTGCCATTTGAAGAGTTGCAAAAGCGCGCAAAAGATCATTGTAAGTAAGGAAAAATCTGAAGGGTCTGTCTGAAAGAGATGCAGAATAAAGCTATTCATAGCGTAATGCTGCTGCTGGCTCTGTTCTTGAAGCATTCCACGCGGGATAAATGGTTGCTAAAAACGACATGCCTAAGGCAGCTATACAAATTTTTAATACATCAAACCAATCAATTTTTGAGGGAAGAAAATCAAGGTAATACACCCCTTGAGAAATTAATTGTACATGAAACACATCCTGAATAAAATTCACAACACCTGTGACATTATGCGCGAGAATTATCCCGCCGACAACACCAATTAGCGTCCCAGAAAATCCAATCAAGGAGCCTTGGATAATAAAGATACGTAAAATTGTTTTGCGCGAAGCGCCTAGTGTTCGCAAAATGGCAATATCAGCGCGTTTATCATTGACCACCATCACTAACGAAGATACTAAATTAAAAGCAGCAATGGCGATGATTAATAGCAACACTAAAAACATCATGGATTTTTCCATTTTAATGGCGGAAAAGAAAGGGCCAAACTCTCGTGTCCAGTTACTTATTAAATAATTATCTCCTAATTCATGTGATATTTGTGCGGAAAGTGCTGGTGCATTGTAAAGATTTTTTATTTTCAACCGCACTCCTGAGACACTGTCATCCATTTGGAAAAATACTTGTGCATCATGGAGGTTGATATAGGCCAGTGATGAATCAAAATCAAAACCATTTCCTACTTTAAAAATGGCTACAATAGTAAAGCGTTTGAAGCGAGGCATCAAACCGGCGGGTGTAAAATTTACGGTGGGCGTTACTACATTGACTTTATCACCCAAGCTTAATCCCAAGTTGTCAGCTAATTTTTGGCCGAGAGCAACCCCAAAGCTACCTGGCGTTAAACGATTAAAATTTCCTTCCACAATTTTTTGAGTGAGAATAGAAACTTTGGCTTCTTGCTTAGGATCTACGCCGAAAATGGCGACAGGACTTACTTGTCCACGATTAGTTAATAATCCTTGTTGCAGTATAAAGGGGGCGCTTTCTAAGACTTCTGGATTGTTTTTTAAAGCACGTTGAATTGATGGCCACTGTGTTAAATTGCCCACAAAATTGCTGATAGTGATTTGCCTTGCCATACCAAAGATTCGATTTTTTACTTCATCATCAAAACCATTCATGACGGATAGTACTGTAATTAATACCATGACGCCTAAGGCAATTCCTGCCATGGAGGTAAATGACATAAAGGAAATAAAATGGTTACGCCGTTTAGCGCGTGTGTAACGAAGGCCAACAAAAAATGCAAAAGGAAATCGCATACAGATCTATTCTCGGTTATTTTTTAATAAAGGGAAACCTAAAGTTTCACGGCTAGCGTAATAAGCCTCAGCAACTGCTTTGGCTAAGGTGCGCACACGCAAGATGTAACGTTGGCGCTCTGTCACCGAAATGACACGGCGAGCATCCAAGAGATTAAAGGCGTGGGAAGCTTTTAAGACCATTTCATAAGCAGGAAGGGTTAAGTGTAAGCTTAATAAGCGTTGGCACTCTAGCTCCGCGTGATCAAAAATTTTTAATAGGAATTCTGTGTCTGCTTGCTCAAAATTGTATTTGGACATTTCTACTTCATTTTGATGAAAAACATCTCCATAAGTGACAGTTCCTTGTGGGTTGTCGACCCAGACTAAATCATAAACATTTTCTACTCCTTGAATACTCATCGCTAAGCGTTCTAAACCGTAAGTAATTTCACCAGTGATAGGAGAGCACGCCAAGCCGCCAATTTGTTGAAAATAAGTAAATTGGGTGATTTCCATCCCATCTAACCAAATTTCCCATCCGAGTCCCCAAGCTCCTAGGGTGGGAGATTCCCAATTGTCTTCTACTAAACGAATGTCGTGCGTTTTTTCATCCACTCCTAAGGCTTTGAGTGAATTAAGATACAACTCTACAATATTTTCCGGGGAAGGTTTTAAAATCACTTGATATTGATAATAATATTGTAAGCGATTGGGGTTGTCTCCATACCGGCCATCAGTGGGTCTTCGGCATGGTTGCACATAAGCGGTATTCCAAGGTTCGGGTCCAATAGCCTTTAAAAAACTGGCTGGATGAAAAGTACCAGCTCCCATTTCTAAATCCATAGGTTGCAAAATGACACACCCTTGTTTAGACCAATATTGTTGTAGGGTAAGTAGAATTTCTTGAAAACTTAACATGGGCAGATAACCTGTTATAATGGTGGCCGAATTTTGTACCGGTTATTGTAATGTAAACTAGGACGTGTTTCCAATTCTCACTATGTCGGTCATAACGCCTTGATTTTTTACAGTCCGTTGCTCACATACCCAACAACGTATGCTCTGCTACGGTCCTCAAAAATAAAAGCGTTCTCTCTCGACCTCGCGAATTGAAAACACGCCCTACCTTGCGCAACAAATTTTTAAAGCGAGAAAATGCATGGCTTGGAATTCCCCGAGTGATAAAACCCCGAAAGACAATGATCAACAAGATAAGGATCCATGGACAGGTAAACCGAAAGCAGCCAAACCTTCAGGTGCGGACAAAAATCCTCCCATGCTGGACGATCTATGCAGAAAAGCATTGAAACGTATTCATGAGTTTTGTAAAAAAGGGGCAGCTGGCCAATCATTTAAATCAAAGTTTAGATTTTCTAAAAAAGCAAGCTTTGGGATAGGGAGTCTCTTAATTATATTGATATGGGCTTTGTTAGGAATTACACATGTTTTGGATGGGCAATCTGCTTTATTGTATCGCTTAGGCGTTTATCAATATGACTTGACGCCTGGATGGTATTGGATCCCGGTTGGTGTAGAAGATGTGCAACTTTTTGATAGCGATCAAATATATACAGAATCAGTAAGTGTTGATGCGATTACTCAAGACGCCAATTTAGCACACTTAAATTTGCAAGTAACTTATAAAATTTCTCAGCCAAAATTATATGCATTGTCTTATCGCAATTCGCGGGCAGTCATTCAGTCGTTAACAAAGATGGCGATCTTACGATTGGTTGCGAGTAATAATTTGGATGCTTTGTTTTCTGATCCTAAATCTAGTGTGTTGTCTAGCCAAATGGTTCGTGGTTTAAACCAACTAGTTGGGCAAAAACAAGTGGGGATACAAATTGAAGAAGTTAGTTTTCTCTCCATTACGGTTCCTGAGAAAGTAAAAGAAACGTTTGACAAGCTTGATGCTCTTTATCAAGAACAACTAAAACAAAAGCATCAAGCGCAAGAGTATGAAAAACAACATTTACCAGAAGCGCAAACCAAAGTGGATCAAATGCTTTTGGAGGCTCGTAACTACGCTCAGCAAGTAAAACTCAATGCTACTCAAGAAGTTAGCGCGTTTTTAAGTATTTTACCTTCTTTTGATAAAGAACCCGAGCTAACGCGTCACCGCGTCTATGATCAAACTATGGCAGAAATTTTATCAAAAACCACTAAAGTAGTGCTTGATGAAAAAGCACCAGCAACGAGTGTTGTTCTCCCACCTGTTGTCCCGCAAGTTACCCACCCTTCAGAAGCTGCCAATGTGCCTGCGACGACGGACGGCGATAGTACGGGTAGTACCTCCGCCAATACAACGTATGGTGGCGATATAACGACTAGTTCATATAATACGAAAGGGGGCTATGGATCATGAAAAAAATTATCAGCATAGCAATAGGAATTGCGTTCGTTATCTTAGTTTATTTTTCACTCATCATTGTGCCACAAAATAAGCTTGCTATAGTTTCTCAATCTGAAGTGTTATCTTCAGGGCTTCATGCCCATTGGCCTTGGCAAAAAATTAAATGGCTTGATCTTGCTCCTCAAGTGTTACAAACCACTCCTCAAGGTCTTCCACTTACCGTGGCGGTAACTACTTTTGATGGACATCAACTACTACTGACCTATAACCTGCTTTGGCAAATTAGTGATAAGCCCAAATTTTTAGCCGCTTTTGGAAAGCAAAAGATTGATGATTTAATGATTGCGGCCTCTGACCAAACCTTAAAAAATGTGGTGGCAACCTTAACGGTCCCGCAATTGATTGTACAACTGACAGATGGAGCTACGCTTAATCAACTTCTACAAAATACTAATGTTTTATTAACCTCGCTGGGTGTAAACGTGCTTGATCTTAATGTGATCAGCATCGGGGTGGCAGAATCTGAGCGAGCTGCTTGGGCCGCTCAAATGGAACGTCAGCAAACAGCGCAGCTAGAGCTTGTCCAAAAACAAACGGCTACGTTAAGTCAAGATTTACACAATGCAGTGGATAGTAAAATTTTGCAAATGCTCAAAACAGGCGCAGAGCAAGCTGCAAAAATTAAAAGTAATGGAGATTTAGCTGCGACACAAATTTATGCAGATGCGTATCATCAAAACCCTGAATTTTATGAATACTTTCATCATTTGCAGCTTTATAAAAAACTATTAAATAATAAACAAGATGTATTAGTTTTTAGTACGCATACCCCATTTTTTTCGGCGTTAACGACCCCGAGTGGCTCAAGTAAATAACAAGAGAAATTTCTTATGACAAAAATTATTCCCCATTGGATTAACGGTCAAATAAAAATACCAGTAGGAAGTCAAACGTTAGCGGTTTATAATCCAGTGACAAGCAAAGCCATTCGTGAAGTTTTAGTAGCCGATACGACGCTAGTTGATGAAGCTGTGCAAAGTGCTAAAAATGCTTTTCCCGCGTGGGCTTCTACGCCTGTTGCACAGCGAG
This sequence comes from uncultured Gammaproteobacteria bacterium, assembly GCA_964471475.1. Taxonomy (GTDB): domain Bacteria; phylum Pseudomonadota; class Gammaproteobacteria; order CAISUE01; family CAISUE01; genus JAJNBD01. Next base: position 14,066 of record CAYYFQ010000016.1, on the reverse strand, counting down.
CTAAAATTTTATTTAGGTTTAAAGCATTACTTGAAGCGCACATCGACGAATTAGCACATTTAGTTTCGGAAGAGCATGGAAAATTGGTTGACGATGCGCGTGGATCAGTTCAGCGTGGTATTGAGGTTGTCGATGTGGCTTGTGGCGCACCGACACTTATGCGTGGATGGTTTTCTGAAAATATCGCCCGTGATATTGATACTTATACCATGCGCCAACCGCTTGGAGTATGTGTTGGCATTACCCCTTTTAATTTTCCAGCAATGATTCCTTTATGGATGTTTCCCATGGCGATTGTTTCGGGAAATACTTTTATTTTAAAACCTTCAGAAAAAGATCCATCTTGCCCTTTGCGTTTAGTTGAATTGGCGCATGAAGCAGGAGTTCCTTCGGGTGTTTTAAATTGTGTGCAAGGAGATAAAGTGGCGGTGGATCATTTGCTTAAACATCCTGAGGTGAGTGCGATTAGTTTTGTGGGTTCAAGTCATGTGGCTAAAAGTATTCAGCAGGTGGGAATTGCCCATGGAAAACGCGTCCAAGCTTTTGGAGGAGCTAAAAACCATGCGGTTATTATGCCGGATGTAGATCTTGATCAGACGGCTAAATCTTTAGTGGGAGCAGCGTATGGGTCTGCAGGAGAGCGCTGTATGGCATTGTCGGTGGCCGTAGTAGTGGGTGATGAACTCGCTAATGCATTAGTCAAAAAATTAATTCCATTAGCGCAGCACGTGGTTTTAGGAGCCATGAACGAGAAGGGTGCTGAAATGGGCCCTGTTATTAGCGCGGACCATAAAAAAAATATTATTCATTATATTGATAGTGGTATTGCTGAGGGAGCTACGTTACTGGTGGATGGTCGAGAAGTACATTGTAAGGCACATCCTGAGGGTTTTTTCTTGGGGGCAAGTTTGTTTGATGAAGTTAAGCCCACGATGAAAATTTATCGTGACGAAATTTTTGGGCCAGTGCTGTGTATTGTCCGTGTTAATACGCTTGATGAAGCTTTGGAGCTTATTAATGCGCATCAGTATGGCAATGGCACGTGTATCTTTACACAAGATGGTGATGTTGCGCGATATTTTGCAAGCCATGTGCAAGTGGGGATGGTGGGTGTGAATGTTCCTATTCCGGTGCCAGCTGCTTTTCATACTTTTGGGGGTTGGAAGAACTCCAGTTTTGCCGATATACAGATGCATGGAAGTGAAAGCATTGAATTTTATACCCGTTTAAAAACAGTGACGGCCAGATGGCCCAAAAGCTTACGTGAGCAGTCGGTTTTTATGATGCCGACGCATGATTAAGGTTGGTAATCAGGAGAAACGAATGCAACAAATTGGCATCATAGGTCTAGGGCACATGGGTGGTCCCATGGCTCACAATTTACTTAAACACATCCCAACGGTGTTGGGTTTTGACTTATCCTCGCATAGTATGGCAGCCTTTAAAGCAGCGGGTGGAATCGAGGTTAAAAGTGTAGGGGAGCTTGCTCAAGAGTCGGAAGTGATTATTACGATGTTGCCCGCCGGGCCACACGTGGAATCGGTCTGTTTAGGCGACGAAGGGATCTTTGCGCAAGCCGTCGCAGGGAGTTTAATTATTGATTGTTCTTCTATTGATGTACATACCTCACGTAAGTTAGCGCAAGCAGCAAAGCATCAACAGCTTGAAATGATTGATGCCCCTGTCTCAGGAGGTATGTCTGGCGCTAAAAGTGGCACCTTAACATTTATGGTAGGGGGCAGTGAGGAAGCTTTCGAACGCGCTAAGCCGATTTTAGCGTGGATGGGGAAAAATATTTTATACGCAGGTCAAAATGGTAATGGCCAAGCAGCTAAAATTTGTAATAATATGTTGTTAGGAACTTCGATGATTGCGGTGAGCGAAGCTTTTAATCTTGCTAAAAATTTAGGGTTAACGCCTCAAGCGTTTTTTGATATTTGTTCGGTCTCCTCTGGAAATTGTTGGTCGCTCACACAATATGCACCTGAGCCTGGATTGGTGCCTACTTCACCTGCCAATCGTGATTATGAGCCAGGATTTACTGGAGCCATGATGTTAAAAGATTTAAAATTAAGTCAGATGGCGGCAGAGCAAAATGCAACCGCGACCCCAATGGGGGCATTAGCAACGTCTTTATATCAAATACTGTATCAACAGGGGCTGGGAGAGAAAGATTTCTCAGCGATCATTAAATTTTTAGCGGGAAAATGATGATGAGAGTGATACTCTTAGGATGTCCGGGAGCTGGTAAAGGCACACAAGCCAAAATTATTTGCGCGCATTATAATATTCCGCAAATTTCTACGGGAGATATGTTGCGAGCAGCGGTAGCGAGCGGTAGTCCTTTAGGGCAACAAGCTAAAGCCATTATGGATAGTGGTGCACTGGTTTCTGATGATATCGTGATTCAACTCGTCAAAGATCGTATTAAAAAACCTGATTGCGAGTGTGGATTTTTACTGGATGGTTTTCCGCGCACATTGCCTCAAGCACAAGCTTTGTATGATGCACATATTTTTATTGATCATGTGGTTGAAATTTATGTGGATGATGAAGATGTGATTCAGCGGTTGAGTGGAAGAATGGTACATTTAGCTTCGGGGCGTGTTTATCATCCAGCGTTTAACCCTCCTAAGCACCCTGGAATAGATGATGTGACAGGGGAACCTTTGGTGCAACGTGAGGATGATAAGGAAGCAACAGTTCGTGAGCGCTTAAAAATCTATTATCAACAAACAATTCCTTTGATCGATTTTTATACGCAACTAGCAAGCAACCATTTGCCCGATGCTCCCACCTTTAGTCAAATTAATGGTAACTTGCCAGTGTCACAAGTAACGCAAGAGCTCTTTCAGGTATTAGGATAACGCCTATGGAAACCAAAGTTATTGCATTAACTGATCAAAATTTTGATCATTATGTGGAGCAAAAAACCTTCTTGGCCATTGATTTTTGGGCAAGTTGGTGTGAGCCTTGTAAAGATTTCAGCCGTATTTTTACGGAGTTGGCCTCCGAGCATCCTGATTTTTGTTTCGCCACGGTGGATGTGGATACCGAAAAAAAACTAGCACAAGATTTTAGTGTGAAATCGGTTCCTACTTTTGCAATTATCCGCAATAAAGTAATGATATTCTACCAATCCGGTGTGATGCCAAAAAGCGCTTTAGCAAAATTGCTAAGCCAAGCGAAAGAATTAGAAGAAATCGCGTTTTAAGAGGTGAGGGTGGGTTGACAATTCGCGCGATGTTGACGAATGAGTTTATAACACTCTATGAAGCTAAATCTTTGTACGGAACAAAAAATGTCCGGCACACCTCCTCTCAGAAATATTTTTAGCGCACTCAACCATAATTAAATCTAAAATTAAACAACATGCTAAGACTGACCAAATTTTTTACATCGGCATACCCTCTTCTACAAGGCTTGCGCGACCAAGCACGAGATAATATTGTTGCTCAATTAACGCAGCACGTTGACCCGAGTAACATCCTTGTTGTCCACCAACCCCACTCTCCTCCCATGACAGATTCTCAACCTCCCCGTCCTCCTGCTTGGCGAATCTGGTTTGATCATCATATGCCCGCAGAATTTAATCTAACGCCTGCAGAAAATCGCTATTCTTATGGCGAGCCACAGCAACTTCCTGATCAAACTAATTATTTAATGCAGTGGAGCTATTGGGGATTTCTTGCGCAATGTCGTCAACTGCTTGATGAAGAGATCGGTCGTTTAATCGACATGCTCTTTGTTTTCAACGAAGCAGAAAGTGCGCGAGCGTTTTTTCAACTGCTCGACCTTGCAGAGGTTTTTAATCTCCCCCTGTCCTTAGTGATAAATTACGAGACACGACAGATAACTATTAACGAGAACGAACCTCTCAGTTGTAACATAGCTGCTGATGTAGAGGTTTTAACTGATCAACTTCTCGTGGTGTTTGAAGACATTTATTCGCATGATTTATCTCTCTTCAATCGTGAAGCAAATAAGAAAATATCTTTGACCGATCTTTTTTGTCAGTTGTCTGTACCAGGATTAGCTCAATTATTTTTTTCCTCTCCCACCGTATGGAATCAAATCACCTACCCGCATCTACCAAAGGATTGGCAAGTGATATTTATACATCCTGGCGCTTTATTTCTCTTAAATCTTATGTGCTGTCAGAATGAGACTGCGACCCAAATTATTTTGCCAGACCATCGTGCTCTTGATCGAATTCCTCTAAGCGTCCGAGGACTTCTTTTCACGCCGATTACTGATGAGATTCAACCGTGGCAAGCTTTTATTGAAAGCCGAAAAAAAGCATTATCTCTTCAAAGCACACCAATAGAAACAGTGAACAAAGAAGCCACGTTATCTTCTTTAGTCACACACATTAACGGCTCAGCTGAAAGAGAAACGCGCGATTCTTTATTACAATTATTAACAGACGTGCTAAGCTTCTTTCAATACAATGCTCAGCATCATTTAGTCGAATGCGCAAGTAATCCACCACGCTCTGAGGGTATAGCTCAAAAAATAATGAGGAGTGCTGACACCATAGACCTCAATACGATTGATTTTCAAGCACTGGACAAGCTCACACTTGACTCTACTCATTGGCTCATTGTTAACCATTATTCTGCATTAGATACGCGTCACGCGGCTTTTTTGGTAGGCCATATTTTATTGCTGATTTTTCTGAGCGTTCCTGGCCATCCTCCTCACTACTCATCTTCTGAGGCGCATTTAAATAAAGCAAGATTTGAAATTATAGGTATTTATGCACAACCACTCATTCAAGCCCTATTGACCCATGACGTTGGCCTTGATACCACGAATCATTATTCTTTTGAGTACTGGCTTTATCTTTTCGGAAAAAGGATTGTCCCCAACAATGAAGATAATCATTCTTTTTTTGAGGAGGCGTTTACTTACACACTGCAGGCTTATTTATTCAATGCACCTGAATTTGATACGGATCCGGCCCATTGGCAACGTTTCATTAAGCTTATTCAAGCCGACGGAATTTCTCACCGATTTCTTGATAGTTTTTTTCATTGCTCCGCACTCGCCAACCCAAATAAGCTGAATAGACTCATTCGATTACTGACAGACCCTCAAATCATCCCTCTTCTGATGGAATATGAAGAAGACAGCGAAGGAAAGTTAGCCGACTTATTATCGCCGTTCGAAGAACAAATCTGGCCTTTACTGTTAAGTAATGAGGAATTTCGAACGTGGTGGGGTGAAAAACAAAGTGCTTCAAGCGATTTGGAAAATGAAACGGAAGATGAATCAAGCGCGCCTATTCCACCGCCTCAACCCATTGTCGCCGCAAGTACCTATTCATCTGTATTATCAGAACCGCGCGAAGATCAAGGTGCAGAATCTAAGGGAACCGATGAAACCGATAGCGCAGATGAGTCAGATGATGATGAGGACGCACCACCCCGTAAACGCCCGCGCAAACAATAACGAATAACGGCCTCTAAAGCGACTAAAAATGAAGAAGAGGACTGGAATATCAGGAGTCTCCTGATTCCCAAGTTCAAGTGATCGAAGATCCTCTTAGGGTGTTCTAAAAGTTATCGCACAATCTCTTTCAACTTATCTTGCATAAAAATTAACCGCACGGTTTTCTCCGTCATTTTACCTTTGCCTTTTTTAAGGGTATAAACGTATTGAATATTGTTGGTGTCTATGACATTGATGAGCACGGGATTACCTAGAAGATAGTTCACGTCATCACGGTTCATGCCTATTTTGACTTGGGCTAATTGGCCATCGGTGATGTCATTGCCTTGTTGAATATCTTGCTTATATAAAAAAGGAAAATTAGACCAAGAGCAAGCTGCTACACTGAAGCTCATTAAAATTAACAATATAAAACGTCGCAAAGTCATAGGCTGAATACTCTTAAATTGTAATACCAGAAGGGGTATATAATAGACGATCTGTACAGAATTCTCTAGGGCCTTCTCGTGGTTCTATACCCATCGTACTTGTAGCGTCCCGCGAGACTTTACTGGGCGTCACAAGCTATATTCAGATTTCACGGATAATTATCTGAAAGAGTGTAGGAGACACAATCAACTTCTGAGTATATTCATGATACACTTAAGGGGTTAATTTAAATCATTTTAAGGAGTAGTTATGACTGATACCAAAACGTATTTAATCATGGAAGTGGTAGGGACTTCTACAAAAAGTATGCACGATGCTATTCAAAACGGAATTACAGCAGCGCACAAAGCAGGTCACCATGTGCGTTGGTTTGAGATTATCGAAAAGCGTGGGCATGTTGATGGGGATAAGATTTTATATTATCAAGTCACATTAAAGCTTGGGTATAACGAAGGCAAATGCAACCACTAGCAGCAAGGCTTCGTCCTGAAAAATTAACCAATTTTGTGGGGCAGGAGCATTTGCTACAACCAGGAAAAGCGTTGTATCAAATTGTGCACAAAAAGAATTTGCATTCGTTAATTTTTTGGGGTCCTCCGGGGGTTGGGAAAACTACCTTAGCTAAATTGTTAGCCACGATGATGGATGCCGAATTTGTGGCGATTTCTGCAGTCACTGCAGGCGTTAAAGATTTGCGTCAATATGTTGAGCAAGCTCGACGCCTTATGGCAGAAGGCCGTAAAATGGTGCTGTTCATTGATGAGATCCACCGTTTTAATAAAGCACAGCAAGATGCTTTGCTGGCTGATGTGGAACAAGGAACTTTTATCCTTATTGGTGCTACTACAGAAAACCCTTCCTTTGAAATCAATAACGCTTTATTGTCTCGCTTGAAAGTTTATGTGCTCAAAAATCTTGAGCTTCCTCAGCTGCTGACTATCATTGATCGTGCTTTGGTTGATAAAAAAAATGGTTTAGGCATGCGGCATTTTGAGTTTCCAGAAGTGCTCAAGGAAAAATTAGCATTAGCGGCAGATGGTGATGCACGTAAGGCTTTAAATTTACTTGAGGCCTTGGCTGAATTTGTTGAAGACGATGAAACGGTTACGGAAGATATTTTGAAAGAAGTATTGGCTACTTCTCATTTGCGATTTGATAAGCAAGGTGAATATTTTTATGATTTAATTTCTGCTTTGCATAAATCTATTCGTGGTTCAGATCCTGATGCCGCTTTGTATTGGTATGCGCGAATGATTCACGGAGGATGTGATCCGCGTTATATCGCAAGAAGAGTGATTAGGGCAGCCACCGAAGATATTGGGAATGCCGATCCTCGCGCGTTACAGTTAGCTTTAAATGCAGCAGATGTGTTTGAGCGTTTAGGTTCTCCTGAGGGCGAGTTAGCTATTGCACAGGCTATTGTCTATTTAAGCTGTGCGGCTAAAAGCAACGCAGTCTATAACGCTTATAATGCAGTATTAAAAGATTTGGCTCGTTATGGGAGCGCTGAGGTCCCAATCTATTTACGTAACGCCCCTACAAAATTAATGAAAGAACTTGGTTATGGGAAGCAATATCGCTATGCTCATGATTTTCCAGAAGGCTATGTGCCTAATGAAAACTATTTTCCAGAATCGATGCCTAAAAGGCAATATTATGCGCCAACTTCTCATGGGCTTGAAAAACAAATTTCTGAAAAATTACGCTATTTGCAGGAATTAGATAAGCGTACTAAAACTTAGATTCTACTATGTGGATCATCACAGCAACTGAATTGCAAAAAAAACAAATGATAAGTGCTGGGCGTCATGGTTTAATTTATACATGGCAAGAATTTATTCATCTTTGTGTTACTAAAACTCTCCCGAAAGATGTCTATTTGTTGAATTCAATCGAAGAGAGGTTCATTTGGCAAGAAGCAATTAGACAATGTTCTCAAAGTGAACAAAAATCTTTACTTCCCTTTGTAAAAACATTTCAACCAACTTTTCAATTGATATGTCAGTTTGATATTCCTTTATCAAAATTAACGGCGCATCATTCCCCAGCGGCGCATGTTTTTTCTTCTTTAGTCATGCACTTTAAAAAAATTTGTGCGCAAAAAAAATTAGTGGTTTTGCTGTCCGCGTTTCAAGATTTTGTTTTAACACGTTGCTATAACCATTTGCCATCAAAGCTCATTTTTTATGGCTTTTTTTTGCAAACACCATTGCAAAAAAAAGCGTTGAGCGAATTTAAGCATAGCGGTATCGAAATCAAAGAAATGTCATCTGAAGAAAAACGATCACCATCGGAGGTTCAATTAGTAACCACAGAGAATTTAGAGGAGGCACTATTGCCTACTGTCAAACAAATAAAACTTTGGCATGAGCAAAATTCTCAATATAAAATTGCAGTAGTAGTGAATGATCTTCGAGCGTGGGAAGGAAGATGGCGCAATGCACTCTGCTGTGAATTTAAAGATCTTACTTCTTGGAGTGTTTTTGTATCTCAAGCTTTGGCAGATGTGCCGTTGATCAAAACAGCGATCAATTTATTACGATTTAAAAATCAAATGGAATGGCGATTGGCAGATGTAGAAGCGCTTCTTGAGTCGCCTTACTGGGGAAATATGCCACAGCAAATGATTTTACGTGCTAAGTTTTTATTTCGTTTGCGTCAATGGTTATTTACCGATTACAAGCCTGAGGCTGTCTTGGCTTTGGCTAAAGATTTTTCTGAATTAGAAAAATTATTTTTTCACTTATTGCCTAAAAAAAGTAAAGAGAAAAAAATTTTATCTCTATGGTTTGTGGATTGGAAAAAACTATTAATTGAAATAAGTTTTTCTGAAAACGAACACTTGAGCACACACTATACATCTAAATGGGCGATTATACAACCCATGATTACCGCGTGGGATAAATTGCCATCCCTGCTTGAAAAATATTTTTTATGGCAACAAGTTTTTACAGAGCGAGAAGCATTGGAGATATTTGAGCAGATTTGTCAAAATCATTCAGTGGCACCGTTGGAAGAAGGTGGAAGGGAAGTAAACGATAAAAATAATTTGCATGCGAAAATTAAAATTTTATCGCCATTAGATGCGCTTACCCAACACTTTGATTATATGATCTGGTGGGGGGTGACGGCGGAAACGAAAGTCTTGCCCACGCGATCTACTCCTTTTATTCCAATGCAAGTACAAAAAGAATATGGCGTGTGGGGTAGCGACGTTGCTTTTAATCGCCAATGTACAGAGGCTTGTTTCGATACTTTTCAAAGGCATACCAAAGAGTTGTATTTATTGCATCCTACCATCCTTGCGGATAAAGTGCAGCAGTTATCAAGCTTTTGTGAGAAGTTAACTGCAGTAAAATATGTAAACCTTTTTGGTGCAAGGGAAGAAAATTTTTATGACGCAATTATGCAAGAGAGGGACAGTAGTAGCACACATGACCAAGCCTCTCCACTTTTTGCTTGGAATAAAACAACCATTCTGGGAAGTACTAGTGCGTTAAAATCTCAAGTCCTTTGTCCTATGCAAGCTTTTGCTAAATATCGTTTGCGTGTTAAGCCTTTACCGCTTAATCAATTTGGATTAACGCCGATTGAAAAAGGGCTTGTCGTTCATCGTGCTTTACAACTTGTTTGGCAAAATATACAAACCCAAGAGAATTTAATTCGCCTTCCCAATGAAGCATTAAGGGAGCTTCTGAAACGTTCTATTTATCTTGGTTTTCAGCTTATTCCGTGGGAGAGAAAAAAACAATTACCTAAAGCGTTATTTGTATTAGAGCAAAATTATCTTGAAGAATTGTTATCAAAGTGGATGAGTGCTGAAAAAACACGCCCACCTTTTCAGATTTATGCGCTTGAAAAAGACGCACAGATTTTGTTTGGCGATTATAAATGGCGTGTACGCGTTGATCGAATTGATCAATTAGCCGATGGAAAATTATTATTAATTGATTATAAAACAGGTATTGCCTCTGCAAAAAGTTGTTTACCTGCACAACTTACTGAGCCTCAACTTCCTTTTTATGTGGTCACCGAATCTCATAAAATTGATGGGATTGCTTTTGCTGAGGTTTCGGCAAAAACAATTCGTTTCACAGGATTTGCAAAAGAAGCTTTGACTTTAGGGGGCTTTGGGGCGCTCGCACCCATAGAAAATTGGGAGGATTTGCAAAATCAATGGCAAAAAAAACTTTTAGAACTTACGCATGATTTTGTGCACAGTCAAGCAAAATTAAATCCCCGTGATGGCGAAAATACTTGCAAATTATGTGGGTTGCAAGCATTTTGTCGTATTAAAGAGGTCAGCAATTAAGGGCGTCCCTCTTTACAAACCCCTATCAGTAGATGTACATTGTGAGCTTCCGTTGTGTGCTAAGCACAATAGGTAAGAGAGGTCGTCGAGCGAGCGCGATTTATAGGCATACAGGATTACACATTTGCAAAGAACGTGCTAAACTACGCCCTGGTGTTCACTACAATTTTATAGGAGAGTAAGTTTTATGAACAAGTCTGAATTAATTGATCAAGTTGCTAAAGTCGCAGGATTAACTAAAGCTGCCGCTGGTGGTGCTATTGATGCTTTTGTAGCAACTGTTACTAAAGCACTTAAAAAAGGTGAAGAAGTGACTTTAATTGGTTTTGGTAATTTTAAAGTTCGTGGTCGTGCTGCTCGCACAGGTCGTAACCCGCAAACCGGAGCTACCATCAAAATCAAAGCAACAAAAGTGCCTGTATTCAAAGCTGGTAAAGCACTTAAAGACGCAGTTAAGAAATAATTTTTTCCTTTTCCAAAATCAGCAGCCTCACTTTCTGGTGAGGCTGCTGATTTTTATGTGATCTCGCTATAGTATAGTGCTAGGCACTTAGTTTTAGGCAAGACGCAAGTGAGCGAGTCGAAGGAATGTACATAGACGTACATGACTGAAGACGAGCGAGCGTGCAAAACAGTATAAAGCTAAGTAGGTAGTGTTATATCTCTTCTTTTTTAAAATCTAAAAATATAAACAAAAGTTGCAGCAAGGAGTGCTGAACAAGGTAGTGTTAATAGCCATGCAAAACAGATTCTTTTGATAAGAATCCAATTAGGTGAGTAATACGTATTTTTTAGGCCTACACCAATGATAGATCCCGTCACAATATGAGTAGTAGACACAGGAATACCTAGTTGGGTTGCTAAGAACAAGACTAAAGCCGAGCCTGTTTCGGCAGCCGCCCCACGTTGCGGTGTTAAAGGGGTGATTTTTTCTCCCATTGTTTTTACAATACGCCAACCGCCAGCAAATGTTCCTAAGCCCATGACTAAATTACAGCTAATGATAACCCAAAAAGGTATATGAAAATGCGGACCGATTAAATTCGCTGAAAAAAGTAAAAGAGCAATAATCCCCATTGTTTTTTGTGCATCGTTTCCTCCATGACCAAGACTTAACAAAGCGGCTGAAATCAATTGGAAGCTTCGATTAAAGTGTGTATGGTGATCACGTAAGATTTTTTTGATCATGCGTAATATGAAGAAACTCACAATCATGCCTAGAACAGGCGAAATAAAAATGGCAAGAAGGGTTTTACTCAACCCTAACCATTCCATGCTATGAGTTCCGTTTTTGGCAAGCGCCGCGCCCACAAGGGCGCCAATCAAGGCGTGTGATGAGCTTGAAGGCAACCCTAAGTACCATGTGATTAAATTAAATGAAATAGCACCCAGTAAGGTAGCTAAGATGACATAGGGGGTGATAATAGCGGGGCTGACAAGCCCGACTCCAAAAGTGGTTGCTACATTGAGGTGAAAAAATAAAAAAGCAATAAAATTAAAAAAAGCGGCCCACAGGACAGCGACTCGTGGCTTTAAAACCCCTGTGGAAACTACGGTGGCAATCGAATTGGAAGCATCATGAAAACCGTTGACAAAATCAAAAATAAAAGCCACTCCCACAATAAAGCAGATGAAATATAATGAAGTCATAATAGGGTCTAAGAAATTTTTTGCTTCAGTTTGTTGATGAATTATGTCATCATTGTGTTATTTTAGCATTGTAGTGAGAGTATTTCATGTTCAGCACTCAAATAATGCATCAAGCTTATGCACTTGCCAAAATAAAGTTAGGTAGCTGTGCTCCTAATCCTTCAGTGGGCGCTGTGGTTGTGAAAGATGGAAAAATTTTGGCGCAAGGTTATCACTTGGGTCCGGGTACCCCCCACGCCGAAGCGGCTGCCTTAAATCAATTAGGCAACGAAGCAAGTGGTGCTTCGATTTATGTCACGCTTGAACCTTGTTGTACGCATGGCCGTACACCTCCTTGTACAGATTTATTAATTAAGCGCGGGATCAAAAAGCTTTATTTTGCTTACCAAGATCCTAACCCTAATGTGGCTGGTAAAGGAATTCAGGCATTAACTCAAGCAGGAATAGAGTGCGAACATTTACCACTTCCTGAAATTGATGCTTTGTATCAAGCGTATGCGTATTGGCACCATACTCAATTACCTTGGGTAGTGGCAAAGCTCGCGTTGTCATTGGATGGCAAAATCGCGTTGCAACATGATGCTCCTACGCAAATTTCGAGTCTAGCATTAAGCCCGTTGACACACCAAAAACGTAAAGAAGCTTGTGCTATTTTAACGACGGCGAAAACAATTTTAAGTGATGACCCTCAATTGAATATCCGTTTAGAGGGCATTTCAATGGCCAAATCTATTTATATTCTGGACCGGAAGTTAACGCTTACGGAGAAAGCAAAAATTTTTCGCACAGCCAAAGAGATTACTTTATTTTTTGATGAACAATTAGCGGGTCGTGATGATGTTAAAAAAATCTCTCAAGCTAATGTGCGTTATATTCCGATTAAAGTAGTTAATCATTTGTTATCCTGGTCTGAAATTTTTAAAAATATTGGTGCAGATGGTCGTTATTTTCTCTGGATAGAGGCAGGTCGTTATTGCTTTGAGCGTCTAGCGCTCTCAGGATTTTTATGTGAGGCAATGCTTTATTATTGCCCTAAAATTTTAGGGCCCTTGGCTTATTCAGCGTTTACGGATCCTGCTATTTTGAATGGTGTACAAAACATTCACTGGGAAGTTGTGGGGCACGAAAGTGTTTGTTATATTAGTTGGCACTCACAATAGAGCGAATTATAAACGAACACTAATGAGTATGAGGGAAAAATGACAAAAAAAATTCACATACCACTTGATAAAATAAAATCCGCCGCTACTTTGATTGAGCCTTGGGTTCAAAAGACGCCTTTAATTTATAGCCCTCTTTTAAGTGAGAAGTTACAAACCAATATTTATTTGAAGCTAGAAAATTTACAAAATACAGGGGCTTTTAAAGTGCGCGGTGCTTTTAATAAACTCCTTAATCTCACAGACACTGAAAAAGCGCGGGGAATTATTGCTGTCAGTGCAGGTAATCACGGTCGGGCAGTGGCTTATGCCGCGCAAAAACTAAAAATACAATCGCGTATTTTGATGCCTACGGATACTTTGGAAAGCGCAATCCAAGCAATTAAGAGTTATGGAGCCGAAGTGGTTCTATGTAAGGATTTACAAACGGCGCTCGATGAGGCGAAGCATCATGAAAAAACAGGAATGGCATTCATCCCTCCCTATGATGACAAAGAGATCGTGGCAGGCCAGGGAACTATTGGATTAGAAATTTTAGAGTCTTTGCCGCAAGTTACGGATGTGCTGGTGAGTATCGGAGGCGGTGGTCTCATTGCAGGTATTGCTTCTGCAATGAAACAATTAAAAAGTGAAGTGCGAATCTGGGGGGTCGAAACTGTGGGCGCACCTACGATGTTTCGTTCGCTTCAAGAGAATCGATTAGTGCATTTAGATCATATGCACACCGTGGCTAAAACGCTCTGTGCACCGATAGTGGGTCAAATGAATTTTGAGGTAGCTCAAACGTTCATTGAAAAAGTAGAGCTTGTCAACGATGAAGAAACTATCTCAGCACTAAAATTTTTATTGGAAGAAATAAAACTGCTGACAGAGCCTGCGGCTGCTTGCACGTTGGCAGCAGCTTATCATTTACGTCAAACTTTTACAAAAGATGATCATGTCGTTCTTTTACTCTGTGGTGGAAACATCAGTTTTTCGGAATTACAGCAACTAATTTAGCAAATATACTTTTTCAGATAATTATTCGTAGCTTACTCTAAGCTTGTGACACCCAGTAAAGT